>JAIXZA010000144.1 GCA_027489965.1 Verrucomicrobiaceae bacterium | reverse complement strand
TTGTTGAAGATGATGCGTCCAGCGTGCTCTTTGAGGGCTGGGAAGTGTGGTGCAGCCGTCCCGGCTGCGACAGAACCAGCCGGGACGGCTGGACCACTCTTTTTCGGCACCACACGCCAGATGCGGCCATGGTTCTCGCCTTGGCGCATGTCGTGGGTTTTGACGAACTCCTCGGGGAAGAAGCGGGCGTGGTCGATCCAGCGGCGGTAGATGTCGCAAATGTAGATGGTGCCATCCGGGGCGGTGGTGAAGTTCACGGGGCGGCACCATTCGTCGCTGCTGCGGAAGAATTCCGTGCGGTCACCGACGCGAGTGGCTTTCAATGAAGCGCCGTTGGGTTCGATCTTGTAGCGGGTGACGAGCTGGCCGGTGGGATCGGGGACGAAGACGTTGTTTTTGAGCTCGGGCATCAAGTGGCCGCGATAGACGCCGAGGCCGCTGCAGGCGGTGTTCGTGCCAGCATGGGCATCGGCGGTGGTGTGGGTGATTTGCAACGGATAGACTCGTGTCTCCGCGCCGGGCGTAGCGATGTCTTCATGCACCTGCGTGATGCCGGCGTGCGGATTCCGCAGCATGGCCTCGTAAGGCATGACGGTAAACATGAGCGGGTTGCGGTTCGAGCAGTAAAAATGATGGCCGTAGTCGTCGAAAGCGCCGCCGTATTGGCCTTTGCCGCCGGTGGGCGTGATCTCGCCGGTCTTGGGGTTCCATTTGAAGTTGGAGCCGGGGATGCCGACGACCTTCGTGGGGGCATCGGCGGGATAAATTTCCCTCGCGTCGAGGCCGTTGTTGAAATGCACGCAGCCATCCGGACCCCAGCGCGGAGCGCTGACCTGAAGCTGGCTGTGCTTCGGATTGAAGCCGCGGATGAGGGGCTTGATGAGGTCGGCTTTGTTGTCGCCGTCGGTGTCTTTGAGGAAGAGAATCTGGCTGCGTGTGGTGGCGATGAGGCCGCCATCGTAAGGCAGCAGGCCCTGCACATTGTCCATGTGGTCGGCAAAGGTCACGGCTTTGTCCATGCGGCCGTCGCTGTTCTCATCGGTGAGGAGTTGGATGCGGGAAAGCCAGGGATCTCCGGGATTTGGCGGGCCGAGCGGGTAGTCGCGCATGTCGGCGACGAACATGCGGCCTTTTTCGTCCCAGGTGGCCTCGACGGGATCGAGCACGAGCGGTTCGGCGGCGACGAGTTGCACTTCATACGGCCCGTCGAGCTGAATGCGCTTCATGCTTTCTTCAGGCGAAAGGGCTTCGCTTTGACCATCGCGCACCGCGCCGATGTCGCTGCCGCCGCTGGCCTGGATGGCGGACCATTTCTCTTGGAACTCGCCGAGCGGATACAATTCATAACGACGCACGATCATCTCCGCGCCCTCGGTCTGGAGAAGGATTTTGCCTTCGGCGGGTTTGCAATCGAAGGCCTCATTGATGAGCGCGCCGTTGACGAAGTATTGCAGCATGTCGCCCTTGGCGATGACTTCGAGGCGGTTCCATTCGCCGCTGGGGCTTTCGACATCGTTTTTGCCACGGAAGCCCACGGTGTCGCTCCAGTCCTCGTCGCGGCCACGCCAGTTGATGCGGCCTTTGGTGACGGTTTGGCGTGGGGAGCCTTGTTTCCAGATTTTCTCCTGATCACGGTCGAGCACGAACTCGGCGGAGAGCGAAGTCGTCAGCTCCGTGCCATCCGCGAGCTTCGGCGAGAGCACCAAGATGTCACCCACGCCGCCCTCGATGATCTGCGCCTCGATGCTGGCCATCCAGGTGTCGCTGTAGGCACCGTGCGGGCCGTAGGCGTGGAGGAGGATGCCGTTGTCCTTGGCCTTCTTTTCGCGCGCACCCCAAGTCTTCGTGCCCCATTTGAATTCAAGGACGAGATGGTAGTCGCGGTAGTTTTCCTTTGTGGCCACATAGCCGTAGCCGCGGCCGGAGATGTTGAAGCTGCCGTCCTTGGCAAAGGTCCAGATGTCTTTGGGATCATCATGGAAATCCATTTTCGGATTCACGTGGTGCTCGACATTGCCGGACTTGATGACCTCCAGAAGATCCACTTTTTGAGTGACCGGCTGAGCTGTCAGGGCCGATGCGACGGATAGAACCAAGGGGACGAATGTGGAGCAGCGCATGAGAGAGATACGGCAAAGGCAAGAAGACTCTAACGGCCTACACGGATTCGATGCTCGTCTGAATGCAGCTACTGATGGTGTTTTTGTGATCCACATTATCATTCAGCGAGAATTGATCTCGAAATAGGATTCCTTACCGCTGGTAAAATCAAACCCGTTGTGGCAATCTGCGACTCATGCGGCGACCTTGGCTGATTATGATCTTCTGCCTACTGGCTGGTTTACTAGCTTGGTGGGAGCTGCAGCTAACGAACTCTGCAGAGAGCGAGAAGATATCAACGGCAAAGATTCTTTCAGAATCCGAATCTGCGGCCAAGGTAAGCATGAAACCAACTTTGTCTGTGAAGGATGTTCCAATTGTTCCAGCATCTGAGCCTGAACGAATAATGCCTCAGAATGACAGCCAGGCAGGACCGCGATTCAAGCGGGCTTACATGCTGAGCCTCGATCAGGGCAAGCTGTCGTTTCTGGAAGCACAGGACATTGAGGGTGATTTTTCCAAACCTCGGCGCAAGCCAGAGGAATGGTCTGGGATGCTACGCTGCCGACTGATGTCTGAAAACAATGTCGTTTTGGCCGAAGAACTGCTGCCAGCACCGGATCACCTCTGTGCTGTGATTGACCCAAAGTCGGGCTCTGACAAACCTGTCGAATATACCGTAGCAGGACCTGTGACTTTCCAAGTGCGGCTGCCGCGAGTGAAAGAGGCAGTCCGGCTCGACATTTCCCGAATCATCCAACCTGCTGACTCCACCCAGCCCGGTCTCGAAGGCCAACTCGGCTCCATATCCCTGCCACGCTCATGAAATCCCTGATCCTGCTCCTCACCCTCATCACTGCAACGGTACTGAGTGCGCAGACCTCCACCCTTGTCGTGGTGGAGGAAAATGGCAGCCGAAGCACGCGTGTAAACATGGTCTTTTTGCCCGATGGCTACACAAGCGGCCAGATGGGCCAATTCGCCACCGATGTTCAGGCGACACTCACGTTCCTCCTTAGCAAGGAGCCTTGGAACCGCTATCGCAGTTATCTCAATATCTACCGGATCGAGGTCGCCTCCAACGAGAGTGGAACCGACAACACGCACGTGCCCACCCCAAACCCGCGCACGACACCGATCGTGCTAAAGGACACCTATTTCCAAACTGGTTTTGTCACCAACGGGCAGGGTTTTGATAGGCTGAACACGATCTCTTCCACTGGCAGTAGCCGGGCCTATGCTGTCTTAAACAAACATGTCCCGGAGTATGACATCCCGATCGTGATCGTCAATGATGACACCTACGGAGGCAGTGGCGGCCCCATCGCGATCGCTACGACCAATTACCTCAGTGCTCAGATTCTGGAGCACGAGCTGGGGCACTCCTTTGCCAAGCTGACGGATGAATATGACGAGGAACTTCCTGGCTACCCGAACACGGAGTATCCTAATGCCACAGCCAAGACCGTGCTCTCAGAGATTCGCTGGAACATGTGGATCGAGTCTGGAACGCCGGTTCCCAGAACGCCCGAATATGATCCGCTATACAATGACAAGGTCGGCCACTTTGAGGGTGCCAACTATCACGCGAGCGGCTGGTTTCGACCCCATGACGCAGCCCTCATGCGCTTTCTTGATGCCCCTCCGGGTAGTGTGACCCGTGAGGCTATTCTACTGAACTATTACAGCAGAGTTTCTCCCATTGACGATTATAGCCCCAAAACACTGTCAAGAACAGTCACCAGCCAGTTTCCACTGAGCTTCAGCGTCACGCCGAAGGTGCCCAGCACGGCCCCAGCACTGACGGTTCAGTGGCTGCTCGATAATGCTCCCATTTCAGGACAAACGGGAACGACGCTGAATATCGCCAGTGCGAGCATCGGTAATGGTGTCCACAAGATTAAAGCCGTGGTGCGTGATCCTACGAACTGGGTGAGGCGTGACCCCACTGGGCTCATTGTGGATGAAATCACCTGGTCCCTCACGCTCAGTAATCAGGTCGGCACGGCCGCCATCACCACACCGCTGCCGGAAATGATGGTGATTCAAGAACTTTACACCCTCCAGTTGGATGCCACTTCCACTGGCCCTGGGCCCATCAGCTACCGCTGGTTTAAAAACAACGTGGAACTTAATCCTGCCGTCACCACGCCGACGTTAACTGTGAGTCCCGTCACTTTGGCGGCCGCTGGCACTTACACAGTGAAGGTCACAAACCCGGCAGCCACGGTCTCTCACAGCAGCATGCTCGGCGTCATCCGGCCCAGCATTCCACGGGTCGTCGTAGGCAGAGGCAGGACTGCCACACTACCCATCACCGCCTCAGCCAATGTGACCTTGGCCTTTTGGTCCTTTGCCAGTGGACCGATGCTGTCCAACAATGCCCGCTACGCAGGTGCTACAACTAAGTCTCTCCAGATCAAAAATTTGGATGCCGGAGACAGCGGTACTTACATTTTTGGGGCGGGCGGATTCACCGGCGGTCAGGTGCAGCTATTAGTCGTCACCAACAAGCCTGACTACACGGGCACCACACCGACACTGCCGACCTTCATCATTGGGCAAAGCGTTAATGAGCTCTTCCCGATGCCCGCTAATATTCTTCACACTCCCAATAGCTTCACCGCCGTGATGCCCGCTGGTTTGAAGATCGATTCTAAAACTGGCCGGATCACAGGGAGCCCGACGAAGGCTTCCAAAGACCAAGCTCTAGGCGACGAGATCACCTTCACGGTCGGCAATGAATTTGGCAAAGTGTCGGTGAAAATCCGACTGCTCGTCAAGTCGCTGCCTCCTTTCATTGAGGGCGTGTTTACAGGCTCCATCACGCGGGGCTCCGCCCTCGGTGGTCCTCTAGGGGGCCGGATCGACCTCACAGTGATGAGCACTGGAACCTACAGCGGAAAGGCATTCATCGGCACGGAGATACTGTCGTTTAGTGGCCCGCTCTCGGTTCTGAATCCAGCGGCAACTTGGGCATCCGGCTCTTTCACGCTGAAGCCCAAGCACGCCACCTCCAGCATTAACCTCTTGTTTGAAGTGAATGATGCGGGCGACAGCGACCCCACCACGGCTAATATCGTACACCCACAATTCCTTGCCTGGCGGAACAAATGGCTGCCTCCTGAGTTCCAGGATCCCATGCGCGGCTACTACACCTTTGCCTTCGAGTCTCCCACCGAGATCGATGCCCCCAAAGGCCACTGCTTCGGCTCGGTGACCATTGATGCGAACGGTAAGACCATCGCCACAGGCAGATTGGCGGATGGAGAGAGCTTCACCACGACTTCTCATCTCAGTCCTGAAGGCAAAGTTCACGTTTACCAGCCTCTCTACAACACTCCCGACAAAGGCATCTTCTTCGCACTTCTCGATCTCGATCCTGCGCCTGGACCCACAGGCCACGCCTTTGCCAGTACCAGCTCGGTATTGTGGATGAAACCGCAGGATAAACCTACCTCACGAATTTATAAAAATGGCTTCGGTTTGCTGCAAATGGAGGTCTTTGGTGGCCTCTACGCCCCTCCCGATAAATCGGTGATCCCCATGGAGCTGCCTGCCGCCAGTGGTGTTCCGCTAATGAATGCTATGCTTGAATTTGCCACCACACTCGGGACTGACCCACTCGCGGTAAACGCTGATGTGACCCTGAACATCAGAGCAGCCGGCGCTACTACAGTGAACCCCAATACCAAGCTCGTCAGTTTCTCTGTCACTCCCACGGATGGTCGATTCAAAGGCAGCTACACAACGAAGGACAATGATCCCCGTTCCACCGCACTGGTGCCTCCTATGATTACCCGCAAGGTTGATTACCAAGGCATCTTTGTGCGTGAAAACGGCGTCCAAAAAGGTTTTGGCTTCTTCCTCCGGGATGCTCTGCCGAAAGCAGATGGCAGCACCACACCAACGACCAGCCCGAAAGATTCAGGCAGCGTACGAATGCTCAAATCACCCTAAGGATGGAAGCCCAAGGTGCTTGAAGATTAAAGCGAGCTCTAATTAGCTCAATCAGGTAGTCCTGATCAAACCTGAATTATCCAGCGATCGTGAATACGTCACGGGCATCAGCGATGCTGCCAGTGAGGGCAGCTGCGGCGACCATGACAGGGGACATGAGCACCGTGCGGCCTGTGGTGCTGCCTTGGCGACCTTTGAAATTGCGATTGGAAGAGGAAGCGCAGAGCTGATCACCGATAAGCTTGTCAGGATTCATGGCAAGGCACATGGAGCAACCTGCGGCACGCCATTCAAAGCCGGCGGCTTCAAAGATTTCATGCAGGCCTTCCTGACGTGCCAGTCCGTCCACGATTTGGGATCCTGGAACGGCGATGGCTTTCACACCAGCAGCGACTTTTTTGCCTTTGATGAACTTCGCCACTTCCCGGAAGTCACTCAGGCGACCATTGGTGCAGGAGCCGATGAAGGCGACGTCGATCTTGGTGCCTTTGATGGGCTGGCCAGCAGGCAGCTTCATGTAATCCAGCGCTTCTTGAATGGAAACCCGGCCTGGCTCAGTGGTGGCGCTTTCTGGGGTCGGAACGTTTTCCGTGACGGCGATGGCTTGGTCTGGGCTAGTGCCCCAGGTCACAGTCGGTGGCACGTCTTCAGCACGGATGTTCACCACATCGTCATAAACCACGTCTGCATCCGAAGCGACAGCGCGCCACTTGGCCACGGTGGCTTCCCATTCAGCTCCTTTCGGAGAATAAGGACGGCCTTTGAGATACTCGAAAGTCTTTTCATCTGGGTTCACGTAACCGCAGCGGGCACCGCCTTCGATGCTCATATTGCAGACGGTCATGCGCTCTTCCATCGTGAAGGCGTCAAAGGTGCTGCCACCGTATTCATAAGCGTAACCAATGCCACCGTTGGCACCCAAAAGACGGATGATGTGCAGAGCTACATCCTTGGAATACACGCCTGGACGGAGTTGGCCGTCCACATTGATGCGGCGGACTTTCATCTTACTCAAAGCCATCGTTTGCGTGGCTAGGATGTCACGCACCTGGGTGGTTCCGATACCGAAAGCAATGGCACCAAAGGCACCATGTGTGGCGGTGTGGGAGTCACCACAAGCGATGGTTGTTCCTGGTTGAGTGATCCCTTGTTCTGGCCCGACAACATGAACGATACCCTGCTTACCGCTTGCAAGGCTGAAGTAGGTGATGCCGAAGTCGCGTGCGTTTTTGTTGAGCTCTTGGATCATTGCCTCAGCGAGGGGATCGGAGAAAGGCGACACTTGGCTATCGGTCGGCACAATGTGATCGACGGTGGCGAAAGTGCGATGGGGATAAGCCACCTTCAGATTCAAATCACGCAACATGCCGAAAGCCTGTGGGCTGGTCACTTCATGCACCAAATGCGTATCAATGAGCAGCTGTGCCTGCCCGTTTGCGAGTGTGCCGACGACGTGTGATTCCCAGACTTTTTCGAAGAGTGTCTTTGCCATGATTTTTTGGTGGTGAACGTGCAGCCTAGCACGCTGAGGGGCGTGTGCAATCAGTCGGACGAAATTTCCTAATTCTAGCCTAGTTGACGCTTCAACTTCATGAGCAATTCAGGATTTCCCTCCAGCTCCTCCATGAGCAGCGTTAGAACTTCCAGTGTCTGGCGGCTGATGTGGTGCTCCATGCCTTCCACATCTTCATGGACTGTTTGTGGGTCTAGCCCAAAACTGGCCAGCAAGCGCGTGAGCACCTCATGACGTCGGGCGATTTCTTGGCCAATCTTCCGACCAGCTTCTGTCATGACGACACCGCGATAGCGCTCGTAAATCACATAACCTTCAGCATCCAGGCGCTGAATCATGTTGGTCACGCTGGCCTGGGAGATGCCTAGATTCTTGGCAATATCGACAACGCGGGCATAACCCTTCCCCTCGATCAGGTTATGAATCTGCTCCAGATAATCCTCAATGGCCGGTGAATGGACATGCGCGGTGGTTTCTTGGCGCTTGGTTGGCATCTGCGGAGAAATAGCCAGAACGGAGCCGCGGCAAAGTCCAATCTTTGGCCAAGGCAAGAAAAGTTAGCCCAGGCTAAACTTCCGCTTGATCAACAGTCTGGGCTGATGTTCTTAGTCCAGGCTAACTTTCCCATGCGTGTCCAACTCCTTTCCCCACTTTTGCTGCTGGCGCTAAGCCGCAGTTTCAGTGCCGAATCGGTGCGGGAGATGAGCACAGACCGGCCTGACACGACAGAATCCGCTTATTCTGTGCCCGCTGGGATGTTTCAGATCGAGATGAGTTTTTTCGATTATAGCCGCGATTCGCATCCTGGCGCTGTTTCAGAGCAGTGGATTTATGGCCAAGTGAACTTCAAGACCGGTCTTTCGTCGGACATGGACTTTCAGATGATCGTCAACAGTCACGCCATTGCCGGTGAGTCCGAGCGCGGTGATTCCACCAGGACCTCGGGCTTTGGTGACATCACACTGCGACTCAAAAAAAATCTCTGGGGTAATGATCAGGGCAGCACGGCATTGGCCATCATGCCCTATGTGACGATCCCCACGCACACCCATGTCAGTGATCAGGCTTGGTCAGGCGGACTGATCATGCCGTTTGCCATGACACTCTCAGATCGCGTTTCCCTGGGGCTGATGACTGAGATGGATGTGGTACACGATGCGACAACCAGTGGCTATGATCTCGAGTGGCTGCATTCGGCGACGCTCGGCTTCAGTTTGACCGAAAAATGGGGTGCTTTCATCGAAGTCGTCGGCATTGCCGGACAAGACGCCTCCTTTCAAGCGCTCTTTGATGCTGGCCTGACCTATGCTGTGACACCGGAACTCGTTCTCGATGCTGGGCTGCGCCTCGGACTTAATCGCGCTGCGCCTGATATCGGCCTCTTTACTGGCATGAGCCTCCGGTTTTAATTTTCCTCATCCATGTTCCGTCCACTTTTTTCCCTAGTCCTTGTCTTGGCGCTCCTCACTTCTTGCGAGCGGCCATCTTCCGTGCGTGCAGATGGGAAAAAGCGCATTCTCACGACCTTCACCATCATTCAGGACATCGCTCAAAACGTGGCAGGCGATGCAGCTGTGGTCGATTCTATCACCAAGCCTGGCGCAGAGATTCACGACTACGAACCCACGCCACTCGATCTCGTCAAAGCCCAGGATGCCGACCTCGTGCTCTGGAACGGACTCGGACTGGAGCGGTGGTTTGAGAAATTCCTCCAGCAAGTGCGTGACGTGCCATCTGCCGTAATCAGCGCAGGCATTCAGCCCATGAGTATCGGCGAAGGTCCCTACAACGGAAAGGCCAATCCCCATGCCTGGATGTCGCCAGCAAACGCCATTCTCTATGTCGAAAACATTCGTCAGGCGCTGGTGAAAATCGACGCTAAAAATGCAGCGACCTACAACGCCAATGCAGCCGCTTACACCGAGAAGCTCAAAGCGGTCGATTCCCCGGTGAGGCAAAAATTAGGGACTCTGCCTGCGGCCCAAAGATGGCTCGTCAGTTGTGAGGGAGCCTTTTCCTATCTGGCCCGTGATTACGGCATGAACGAGCTCTATCTCTGGCCTGTCAATGCCGATCAGGAAGGCACTCCGCAGCAGGTTCAAAAAGTCGTCGATACCATACGTCGCAACCAGATCCCTGTTGTCTTTAGCGAAAGCACGATCAGTGACAAGGCCATGCAACAAGTGGCCAAAGAAACTGGTGCCCGTTTTGGTGGCGTGCTTTATGTGGACTCACTCACGGACGCCAGCGGCCCCGCACCGACGTATATGAAGCTACTCGAAACCAACGCCGACACGATTGTGAAGGCGTTTACTGACCCATGACGCACCCACTCTCCATCGAAGTTTCCCATGTCACCGTTGCCTATCCGAACGGGCATACGGCGCTGAGTGATGCCACTTTCACTCTGAAGCAGGGAACCATCGCTGCTCTCGTCGGCGTGAACGGAAGTGGCAAGAGCACCCTTTTTAAAGCCATCATGGGCTTTGTCCAGCCCGTCAGCGGTAGCATCCGACTCGCGGGTGGCACGGTCAAAGAATCTCGAAAACACAAGCTCGTGGCCTATGTGCCGCAGAGTGAAGAAGTGGACTGGACCTTCCCCGTCAGCGTTTGGGATGTGGTCATGATGGGTCGCTACGGACACATGAATTTTCTGCGCATCCCCAGTGGTGAAGACAAGCGAATGGTGCGCGAAAGCCTGGCCAGGGTCGGCATGACCGACTTCCAAGAACGCCAGATCGGCGAACTCAGCGGCGGTCAAAAGAAGCGCGTCTTTCTGGCTCGAGCACTGGCTCAAAATGGTCAAATCATCCTGCTCGATGAGCCCTTCACCGGCGTCGATGTCACGACGGAGGAGGCCATCATCGAGCTTTTGCGGGCTCTGCGTGACGAGGGCCGAATCATTCTCGTTTCCACTCATAATCTGGGCAGTGTGCCCGAGTTCTGTGATCAGGTGGTGCTTGTGAATCGGACTGTTTTAGCCGCAGGGCCACTCGAAGAGGTCTTCACGGAAGACAACCTTAGCCGGGCTTTTGGCGGCGTGCTGCGCCAGTTCCATTTTGAAAGTAGCACCATCCAGGATCATGATGGAAAAACCGTTAAACTTCTCACCGACGACGAACGGCCCCTGGTGTTTGGCAAAGACGGGCATCTCGAATACAAGGACCGCTCCGAGCGTGAGGAACTGGTCAAGAAGAGAAAAGAGGAAGTGGGCGGGTGAATGACAATATGAGAATGAAGTCCGCACAACGAACTGAGCAGCTTTGGCCAAATTTTTCGACCTTTTGGATTCGTCATTCCTTCGTCATTCGTGCTTATTCATTCGTCATTTCAAGAGGCTCCTTTGTATGATTGACCTCCTTACTCCTTTCGAATACGACTACATGTTGAAAGCCATTCTCGTCAGCGGCTTGATCGGTGGCGTATGCGCATTTTTATCCTGCTTTATCACGCTGAAAGGCTGGTCACTCATGGGGGATGCCCTTTCTCATGCCGTGGTTCCAGGCGTTTCGCTGGCTTGGATCATCGGGTTGCCTTTTTCGGTCGGCGCCTTCATCGCAGGGATTCTCGCAGCACTGACCATGGGCTGGATCAAAAGGAAATCTGGGCTGCGTGAGGATGCCGTGATCGGCGTGGTGTTTACGAGTTGGTTCGCACTGGGCCTGCTGCTACTCTCCCTGTATCCGAGCCATCTGAATCTCAAGACCATCATTTTTGGCAACATCCTAGCCATTTCTGATCCTGATATCCTGCAAGTGCTCATCATTGCTGGACTCTCCATCCTCGTGCTCACGATCAAGTGGCGGGATTTACTGCTTTACTGCTTCGATGAAGCCCATGCACGTGCCATCGGTCTGAATACAGGGTTTCTGCACTTCCTCCTGCTCTCCTTGCTTGCGGCGACTGCCGTTGCCGCACTGCAAACCGTGGGTGCCTGCCTCGTCGTCGCCATGCTCGTGACTCCGGGTGCCACGGCTTATTTACTAACCGATCGTTTTGGGAGAATGCTCAGCATTGCCACCGTCACCGGCGCGCTGTGTGGCATCACGGGCGCCTATGTCAGCTATTTCATCAATGGCAGCACCGGCGGATGCATCGTGGTACTGCAAACGCTCGTGTTCCTCATCGCGCTCTTTTGTGCACCCAAGCATGGTCTGCTGGCCACACGTCGACTGCGTCGTCTTGCCACACAGAGCTTCACCCCAGCCAGCAGGGCAAAAGCTGGCAGCGCGTCATGAACTGGCTGACTCCATTGCAATATCCCTTCATGGTCGAAGCACTCATGATCAGTGCTCTGGTCGGCAGCGTGTGCGCCGTGCTTTCCTGCTACCTCGTGCTGAAAGGTTGGTCACTCATGGGAGATGCGATTTCTCATGCCGTGCTGCCCGGCATTGTCATCGCCTACATGCTCGGGTTGCCGCTTGCTGTTGGTGCCTTTGCCGCCGGGCTGTTCTGTGCTATGGCCACAGGCTGGATCAAAGCCAGCACACGGATCAAAGAAGATACCGTGATGGGCATTGTCTTTACAGGCATGTTTGCCTTTGGGCTCGTTCTCTTCACGAAAGTCCAGACAGATGCCCACCTGAATCACATCCTCTTTGGCAACATCCTCGGCATTGAGCGCGCTGACCTTCTGCAAACCATCATCGCCGCCGTGATTACCCTCAGCGTTGTTTTGATCATGCGGAAAGACCTGATGCTCTTCTGCTTTGATCCCGCCCATGCCCGTGCCATCGGGTTGAATACCACGCTCATGCACTACGTGCTGCTGTCCTTGCTTTCTGGGACCATCGTTGCCTCCATGCAGGCAGTCGGCATCATTCTGGTCGTGGCCATGCTCGTCACTCCGGGCTGCACGGCTAGGCTGCTGACCGACCGTTTTGATCGGATGTTAATGATTGCCACAGCCTCCTCGGTGCTAGCGAGTTGCCTGGGCGTTTACGTTAGTTTTTTCATCAACGGCACCACCGGTGCCTGCATCGTCTTGGCTCAAACACTGCTTTTTGTGTTAGCCTTCGCCATCTCCAAATGGCGAACTTGCTCCGCTTAACCAATGCTTGGAGTGGATGTCCCCGCGTTCCATCCTTGCCTGATTCATTGAACGCGCCAACGTAGGCCCTTCCTATGCTCGACTTCGCCAGCATTCTTACCGTTGTACTGCCCGTGTATCTCACGATGGCGGCGGGCTTTACTGTGCGGAAAACGGGTTTGCTGCCCGCAGAGGTGGATGCCGGGGTGATGCGTCTCTGCGTGATGCTGCTGACGCCCTGCCTGATCATTGAGCGTGTGGTCGGCAATGAAACAGTCATGCATCCGCTGCCAGTTTTAATCGCGGCCGGTTTAGGCTTTGGACTGGTAGCGCTAGGCATCACGGTTTCTTATTTTGCCGCGCCGCTGATCGGCCTGCGCAAGCATGAGGGCAGACGCAGCTTTGCCGTTTCTTGTGGCTTACAAAATTATGGTTTTGTCGCCATCCCCATCGTGACAGCGCTCTTTCCTGACAATGGGACTCTAGGCGTGCTTTTCACCTTTACCCTTGGCGTCGAACTAGCCTGCTGGACGGTCGGAGTCGGCTTGTTGACGGGGCTCAGTCACGCCCCTTGGAAGCTGGCACTGAATCCGCCTGTGCTGACGATCCTCTTTTCTTTGCTGCTGAATTTCGCAGGTCTGCATGGTTATGTGCCCAAGGTCATGCACAACACTTTTGCCATGCTGGGTGCCTGTGCGGTGCCTCTTTCGGTGCTGATCATCGGAGCTTCCATCGCGGATATTTGGGGCCAAGAACGCATGAGGTGGTCGATTGCCATTCTCGCGCCGTTACTACGACTGGCCCTGATCCCGATTGCCTTTTTGGCGGCAGCTTGGTATCTGCCTTTGACCGTTGAGCTAAAGCGCATCCTGATTGTTCAAGGAGCCATGCCAAGTGCCGTTTTCAACATCATGATCGCCCGCCATTATGGTGGCCATGCCCCCACCGCGGTGCAGTGTGTGATTGCCACGACACTCGTCAGCATCATCACCACACCGCTTGCCATCGCCTGGGCGCTTAAGGCTATCGGCGTGTGAGACCATTCTGCGTTTTTACTTTCTAACCCCCAACCACCTTTTTCAAAGCCATGCCTTACAACGAAGACGATACCGAGCTGGATGATCTTTCTCCTCTCATGGAAGCTATCGTGCCCAAACTCGTCGCCTGCCGCATTCGCGAGTATCAAGCAGACGATCTAGAGGCTTGTCTGGAAGTTTACCGCTCCAATACACCGGACTTTCTCAGCCCTGAAGGACTGGCGAATTTCACCGAGTTTCTGGAACTGGGCACCTCCTACTACCTTGTTGTTGAGCACGATGGAGAGATCGTGGGCTGTGGTGGACTTGAACTCGTCGGTGATTCAGATGCGGCCACGCTCGTCCATGGCATGATTCATGGCGAGTATCACCGCCGCGGATTTGGGGCCACGCTTCTCGCGGCGCGCTTGGCTTTGCTTGAGGTCGATGACCGACCTGTCGATGTTTGGGCGCAGACGAATGTGACCTCGATGCCTTTTTATGGGCGCTTTGGTTTCACCTACAATGCCGATCACAATGGCCGTTCCCGTGATCATGCGAAACTTTGGCTGAGCATTGACGGACAAGACATTCTGGATGTGCGCGACGCCCTAGAAGAGCGCAGCATCCGCATCATCCTGAACGATGCCCAAGAGGAAGACGAATACGAGAGTGATTGAAGCCAGTATTTAAAAAGGTCTGAGTGCACTCAAAAGAAAGTTTGCATCGAAGACATCGTATCTGATAGCCTTCCTATTCACCTGCCCGCGAATCGCTGGCGGAAACAGAGAACCCGTAGTGTAAAACCCCTGCCATGAACTCACAGCCATCCACACGCCGCACTTTCCTGCGCGGCACCATCGCCGGCGCAGCCGGTATCGCCACTTTGCCGACCTGGGCAAAAACCATCGGTGCCAATGACGACGTCCGCGTCGCAGTCATCGGCTTTAATGGCCGCGGAGGTGGTCACATCGGCAGCCTATTGGCGATCAAAGGCGTGCGTCTCGTTGCTCTCTGTGACGTGGATGACAAAGTCATGGCCAAGCAGGTGGCTTCCTTAGCCAAGAAGGGTATTGAGGTAAAGCAATACAAAGACTTCCGCGACTGCTGTGCCGACAAAGACATTGACGCCATCACCATTGCGACGCCGAATCACAGCCACACCTTGATTGCCATGACAGGCATTGCCAATGGCAAACATGTCTATGTTGAGAAACCTGTCTCTCACAATATGTGGGAAGGCCGCAAGCTTCTCGATGCTGCCCTGATTGCTGAAAAGAAAGGGATCGTTGTTCAGCACGGTATGCAGCGCCGATCCGATCTCGGATGGGCCGCCGCCAGTGAGTACTTGAAGAGTGGTCAGATTGGTAAAACCAACCTGAGCCGTGGTATCAATTACAAAGCCCGTAAGAGCATTGGTAAAGTTTCCGCACCTGTTCAACCAGATGCGAATGGCCGTATTGTCGGCACTTTCCGTGACACGGGCGGCAAGCCGCAAATCGTGGATCTTGATTACAAACTCTGGTCAGCACCACGTCCTGTCGCCCCTGTTCAGCGCGAACAGATGCACTACGACTGGCATTGGCAGTGGGCTTATGGCAACGGTGATATTGGCAATCAAGGGCCACATCAGCTCGACGTCGCCCGCTGGATGCTCGGCAATCCTGGTTTGCCCAAACGTGTCATGAGCTTTGGTGGTCGCTGGGGCTACGATGACGATGGTCAAACCGCCAACAACCAAATGGCTTATTTTGAATATCCTGAAGGCGCACCGATGCTCTTTGATAATCGCGGTCTGCCATTAAAAGACATGAACTGGACCAAGGGCGCAGAACCTGTTTATCGCATCAACGGTAAAACCTCGGCCCCGCGTATTGGCAACGTTGTTCATTGCGAAGGTGGATACATCGCCGAATCCAAGGCCTACGACAATGAAGGTAAAACCATCCAGAAATTCGAGATTCTCGAAGGTCCAAACCACATGAAGAACTTCATCGAATCCGTCCGTGCAGGAAAGCTGGTCAACAGCAACCTTCACGTTTCCCACGGCTTCCATGCAGCGGCGCTGTCTCAGATGGCCAACGTTTCTTTCCGCCTTGGTAAGAAACTTTCCAACGACGAAATCAAAGAACGCCTGAGCAACAGCAAGGCCGCCCAGGAAACTCTGGAGCACTTCATCGCCAACCTCGAAGCCAATCAAATCGACACCAAAGCCCAGCAGGCAGCTGTGGGACCTTGGCTCGATTTCGATCCCGTTAGCGAGAAATTCATTGGTGAATTCGCCGATGAGGCCAACAAGATGGCTCAAGACGAATACGCAGCAGGCTTCGAGCTGCCCCAAATCAGCTAGAAAGCATCACGGATAATAGCCTCCAATCGCAAGCCCACGCCGTCTCAGAATGGCGTGGGCTTTTGATTACTGGCAGTAAGTAACCTTCTATTAAGAATAAATTTCCAACTTGGCCTGATCTTTGCTTGCCATCGAAAGGCATCGGTGAATAGGTTGCCGCTAACTCACCAATGGCCGACCAAGGACTCTATCAGTCACAGACTCAAAAGCTAGCTATCGGCCCGCAGATGCAGCAGAGCCTGCAAATCCTGCAGGCGCCGACCTTGGACTTGCGCCAAATCATCCAGCAAGAGATCAATATCAATCCTGTTTTGGAATTGGAGAGCCCAGAGGTTTCCTTGGAAGACACGGCCCCTGAAGATCCTGCGGATCGTGATGAGCTCGATTCCATGTCCCAAATGGATGAAGAGTGGCGTGAGTACTGGGCTCAGAGCATGATGCAGTCTCCGAATCGCCGCACTGACGATCAGGAGCGTTGGCAATTTTTGATGGATTCGATCGTGGTCCCGATGACTCTTCAGGAGCATCTCACCACGCAGCTCCGCACGTCTGAAATCAAAGATCCTGTTCTGATCAAGAATCTCGAGTTTCTCATTGGTAGTATTGATGATCGCGGCTTTCTGCATAGCACGGTTGAAGAGCTTAGCCTTCAACACGGCATCCCTGTCGATGATCTGCATGAGGCCAAAGCGGCTCTGATCACCTTTGATCCTGTCGGGGTCGGTTCTGAAGATCTACGTGAGTGTCTGCTGATTCAGCTGGATCGACTGAGCAAGCGTCAAAGCCTAGCCTATCGCTTGGTCGATATGTATCTGGAAGATTTGGCCAATAAGCGTTATCCGATCTTGGCGAGAAAGCTGGGCATGCCGATCGAGCAGATTTCACGGGCGGCCGATTTCATCAGCACTTTGGACCCCAGACCGGCATCACGCTTCAGTGTCAGCTCCAATAACTATGTCAATCCCGACATCATCGTCGAGCGCCAGGCTGGTGAATGGGTGCCTGTGATGAATGGGGATGAGCTTCCCCATCTGCGCCTAAGCAATGCCTACAAAGACATGCTGGGTCAGTCAGATAGCAGCACGGAAGTGCGGAACTACATCCGAGACAAAATTCGCAGTGGAAAGTTTCTCATTCGCAGCATCCAGCAGCGCCAGCAAACGATTCACAAAATTGCCGTGAAGATCTTGGCACATCAGCAGGAGTTCCTCGAAAACGGCACGAGTCAGCTGCGCCCATTAAACATGGCTCAGGTTGCCGATGAAGTGGGGGTTCATGAGACGACGGTTAGTCGTGCCATTTCCGGTAAGTACATGGCCACGCCTCATGGCGTCTTTGAGCTCAAATTCTTCTTCAGTCATGGTGTGAAAACCGATTCAGGCGAAGATCTCAGCAATACCAGCGTCAAAAACGCTATTTCTGATCTCATCAAAACGGAGCCCAAAAACAAGCCGCTCAGCGATGACAAGCTCGCAAAATTGCTTGATAAACAGGGAATTAAGGTCGCAAGACGCACCGTCGCCAAGTATCGTGAAGCCCTTGGGATCTTGCCAAGTCATCTCAGGAAATCGTTTTCCTGAATCGCGCCAAATGTTGCGCAACGATTGGATCAAAGGGTGATTCGCGTTTTAAGGATTAATCGATCTTTAATTGTGGGCTTAACCCACGGCGCTGAAGGAGATTGAGAGTGCCGCACAGCACCTCTTCACAGATCGGCGTGGCATCATGCAGAAGGATGATGGCTCCGGGACGCAGACTTTTTTCAATCCGTCTTAGTACCAAGGCGGGGTCTTTTTCCACCGCATCGTAGCCTCGGCAGTTCCACATGAGCATCTTCAAATCAAGCGCACGTAACGGGGCAGCGACAAAGAGATTGTGATGCCCGACTGGCGGACGGAACCACTGTGGCGCAGTGCCGGTAATCTGAATGAGTGTTTGCTGACAGCCCGCGATTTCTGCCCACATGCGCCAAGGATTGAGTGCCCAAAACGTGGCGGCAGGATGGGTCTGTGAATGATTGCCGATGACATGGCCCCGCCGTGCAATCTCTCTGACCAACTCAGGATGACACGCTGCACGGTCGCCAATGAGAAAGAAGATCGCCTTAGCCTGATGCTGATCGAGGATGTCGAGTAAAGCTAGCGTGTGTTCAGGATCTGGTCCGTCATCTATCGTCAGGCAGACACCTTCTGAACCTGCTGGCAGAGCGCTGGTCAGCGGTCCAAACCACGCACAACGCGGCACCAGTGTGCCAACCGTGATGACCACAGACGTGACCAGGAACAGGAGCCCTGCTGGTGCATACCAATCAGCCAGGAGCGCCACCAAAACACCGAAAGCGGGGAAGAGGGATAGGGCTAGTCTAAGGTAGCTGTTGAAGGGAAGGGGCATGGGGTGGTTCTCTGTTCTTTTGGGCTCGATGATCAGGTGCCTACTTGAAACACACTGTCTGGAACTAACCACTAAAACCCCGCCAACCGCTAAAGTCTTTGAGGGTCGTGGTGCGACTTGCCAACGCGCCCCCTTGCGCACACTGTCTGAGCCTTGTGACAATCGCTCAGGACAGAAACACTCAGGCAGGCCTCGTGGGATCATTGGTGATCCATGCGATCGCCTTCATGATTCTGTTATGGGGATTCAGTTTGCAGTCTGGATTGCCATTACCAGAGCCGTCAGCGGTCGTCGAGGAAGAACCTGTGCCAGAAGTGACGATGATTTTTCCAGAGCAGATCATTCCAGTTCCGACACCGCCCAAGCCGCCAGAAAAAGCGTACATCCGAACCACTCAGAATGTGGCTGAAACAGCGGCCCCTAAACAGGCAGCCTTTCAATCAGATCGCAATACCCAAGCGGCCAGCAAGCTACCACCCAAATCCGGCGCTACCCTCATGATGCCAACCATGGAAGGCAATGCTCCGACTAAGCTGGAACTGGCCAACCGCGATTACAAAGATGGCCAGGTGAAAAACGATGCCACGCTGCCAACAACAGCTGCGCCACCTGACATGCGCCCGCCACAACCCCAGACGCAGCCTGCACCGCCAAGCATTCTCAAGCCCGTGGAGGCTCCACCACCGCCCACACAGGTGGCCAAGCTCACGCCGACAGAGGGCACGCCCCTGGTGAAAATGATGGAGGAGATGGACAAAGATGCAGCTCGACTCGACATGAACCGTCTGCCGCTAGAAGTACGGAAGCCTGAGCGACAACCCGTGGCCGAAACAGCCCCCGCCAAGCCGCAAATCCGTGCTCCCGCAGATATGCCGCCACCGCAGATCGCTAAAGCGCTCCCAGTCACTGAGGAAGAGATCAAAATGACAGCTGGCCAGGCTGAAAAAGACTCCTACGTCCCCTTTACTCGGACCAGTAAAGTGGATGGTGCCATCAGCCGTGAAGGAGACAATGCCGTGGACTCTGAGGCCACACCGCTGGGGCGCTACATGAAAGAGGTCACCGGAGCCGTGGGTAAAAAATGGCATCTCTATGTCAAATTAGCCCGTGACTCCGTGAACTTTGGCCGCGTGCGTTTCCGCTTTTACGTGGATCGCAAAGGCGTGCCGCAGGATCTGCAAATCCTCTCCGATGCCCGTGACGCTGATCCCAGAATGAGAGAGCTAACCCTACGTGCCATCCTGGATGCCCAAATCCCGCCCATCCCAAATGATCTTTTGCCAGACCTGGATGAGGAACGCGTCAAAATCGAATACGAAGCCATCGTCTATTAAGTGATGAATTGTGTTCTTCCTCTTGCACTCTTGATTCTAATTGCCTGTTTACAGCTCGGTTGTGCTAGCAAGTCTACCGAATCAGTAAGAGGCGGTAAACCTTCGTCTCTTCAAGCAAAGGACGCAGCCAAGATCCACCCATTTAAAGTTGTGGATGGACAAGACGACTCGGACCTTCTTAAACATTACATTAAAGTGTCAACCTCGCGTGTTGGAGTTCGTTGGCAGCAGCTGATTTATTCTCATCGCGACGAACTTGAATTTGGTAAAGTCAGGTATCGTTTTTACATTGATAAAAATGGCTCACCTGACCGAATAGCATTAATTTCCGGCAAGTATTCGCTTCTGTCAAAGCTGACAAAGCGGGCCATTTCTGAGACTTTATTCCCGCCCATTCCTGATAAGCTTTTATCGACGCTTACTGAAGAACGCGTCAAAATCGAATACGAAGCCATCGTCTATTAGTCCTGCCTGTGACCGTCCATACCCTTGATCTGCATTTCCAAGACATGCCCGGCCTGATCGCCGCCTACGTGATCGAATCTGAAGGTGAACTGGCCCTGATTGAAACGGGACCTGGCTCCACGCTGGAGACTTTGCGGGCGGGCATTCGGGGACTGGGGCTGGATGAAACCAAGATCCGTCATGTCTTCGTCACCCACATCCACCTCGATCATGCAGGTGCCGCAGGCTGGTGGGCTCAGCAGGGAGCTCAAGTTTATTGTCACCCGAAAGCAGCCCAACATCTCATCAATCCCAGTCGGCTCATGGACAGTGCTCGACAGGTTTACGCCGAAAGGATGGAGTTACTCTGGGGAGACATGCTGCCAGCGCCAGCCGAGCGCGTAACGGCTCTGCAAGACGGGGAAAGCCTGCGCCTAGGCGCTGTCAACGTCACAGCCTGGGATACACCAGGTCATGCGCGCCATCATCATGCCTTTGTCGTGGGAGATGTCTGCTTTACCGGAGATGTCGCCGGCATGCGCTTAGCAGGCACCAACTACCTTTCTGTGACCGCTGCGCCGCCGCAGTTCGAGCCAAAGGCGTATGTCGCCTCAGTAGATCGGCTAGCTGCGGAGAACTTTCAAAAGCTCTTCCTGACCCACTTTGGGGAGGTGAGCGATGTGGCAGCTCATTTAGCGACCTATCGACAGCGTATCCAGGAGGTGCACGAGGCCGTGCTTCGAGACCACCAAGCAGGATTGTCCCCTGATGACATTCGCTCTGCCTATCATGACCGCGAGTATGCGCTAGCTAAAGCTCTCGGCATTTCAAAAGAAGACTGGAGGAGCCTAGAGCGTTCTAATGGCACGGCTATGTGTGCAGACGGAGTTCTCTTGCACGTATGTAGATCGTCCAGCTAGACGCTCAAAATAAACGACTCGGGTTTTTGTTTCCTGGATTTCCTTGCATCAAGGCCTCTCAGCGGTTTGAGAGTAAGGACGATGATCCTTCCTCAATCTGAAATTTTTGGTGCGCTGCCAGATGGCACGTTGGTCGATGTGTTTACCCTGACGAACCGCCATGGATTGAAGATGCGCGTGATGACCTACGGAGCCGTCATCCTAAGCCTGGAGGTGCCGGATCGTTCGGGGAAGCTTGCGGATGTGGTGTTGGGCTTTAAGACCTTGGAGGAATACCTGAGTAGCTCTGGCTTTCATGGCACAGTGGCAGGTCGGTTTGCTAACAGGATCGCTCAGGGCCGGTTCACTCTGGATGGACAGAACTTTCAGCTGGCCATCAATAACGAACCTGCCGGCATTCCTTGCGCCTTGCACGGTGGCCTGAAAGGTTTTGATAAAGCGGTCTGGAAAGCTGAAGGCGTGGCCCGTAATGACGCTCAAGGTGTGCGTTTCCGACATCTAAGTGCGGATGGTGATGAGGGCTATCCAGGCAATCTCGAAGTTCACCTCACCTACTGGCTGACAGATCAGAATGAATGGCAGATCGACTATGAGGCTGTCACGGACATGCCAACGCCGGTCAATCTCACTCAACACGCCTTTTTTAATCTGAAGGGCGAAGGCGAGGGAACGATTCTCGACCATGAATTGAAGCTGAACGCCACCCGCTTTACCCCCGTGACGGCCGGCCTCATCCCAACAGGTGAACTGCGATCCGTGATCGGCAGTCCGCTGGATTTCACCACCTCAACCGTGATTGGGGATCGGATCGAATCCGACGATGAACAGCTCAAATTCGCGCGCGGTTATGATCATAATTACGTGCTCGACCATGCCGATGGCCCCCTGACTTTAGCAGCTCGCGTTCTGGAACCGAAAAGCGGTCGTGTCATGGAAGTGCTAACCACGGAACCGGGGGTGCAACTTTACACGGGCAATTTCTTAACCGGTGCTGACACTGGAAAATCAGACCGTCCTTATCACTTCCGAAATGGGTTTTGTCTGGAAACCCAGCACTTCCCGGACTCGCCGAATCAGCCAACCTTTCCCAGCTGCATCCTGCGTCCTGGAGAAACCCTGCGGAGCACGACCCTATATCGTTTCACGGCGGCTTAATCCGTGATCTTGCGGAGCTGGCACGGCTCTTTAATCTCAATCTACCATGCTCAAACCCTCCCCTGCCGCCCTGCTACTCCTGCTTCTGCTAGGCGGATCAGGCTTGGGCTGGTGGATCAGTCACCATCCAGAGTCACCCGCAGTCGATCCGCCGGAAGCGGAAGATTTAAGCAAGCAGATCGTCCTGCTAGAAGGCCAAGTCGAATATCTGCAAGGTCAGGTCGGTGCGCTTCAAGATGAAAACGCCAAGCTGCTGGAAAAGCTGGGCACGCTGGGCATGAAAGGAGTGGCTAAAACGGAACCTAGCCCTCCCATGACCGACGATCCGCCTGACTTTGTCGGCATTGGCCTGGACATGATGAAATTCCGCCAACTCAAGGCGCTGCCCATCCCTACGACTAGCGCCAGCCAGGCTCAGGTGGAGAAAGCCATCCTGCAGTGGCTGCGCAAGCAACAACCCGAGGATGAAGCCCCGCGTTTTGCCCTCGCTTTGACAGCCCTGGGTTGGATCGATAAGCCGGTCGATCCCCTGCCTTTGCGAGCAGCCGTTTTAGCGCGTCAGCTCGGTGGTTGGTATAGCATGGAATCCGGCACACTGCTGGTTTCAGATGACAAACCCGGGCCGGGACTACCAGCGCCGGATCGCCCGCTGGCCTTAGCCTTTGGCCAGCTGTTGCGTGAATACGGCACCACTCTCTTTCCTGAAAACGCCAAACAACCCCTCACGACCGATGAGCGGCTCGCCCGTGAATCGCTCATCGCTGGCGATGCCACGCTGACACGCTTTTTGTTCAGCATTCAGAATCCGATTCCGCAAAGCACCAACGATCTTCCCGCAGACGATCCTGATCATCCCCTCAATCAGGTGCCGATGCCCGTGTATCTCAAAGAACTGGCGCTCTTTCCATTCAGTCGCGGCTTTGAGTTTAGCCAATCGCTGCACAGTGCGGGTAACTTCGCCCAACTCAATGCCGCCTACTCGAGCCCACCAACAGCCTGCGCGGAAGTCATCGAACCCGAGCGCTTTCTGGATCCGAATCGTCTGCCGCCCGCAACGGTCGATCTGGCCAGCACCGAGATCGAAAAGACGACTCCTTACTGGGACGATCGACTAGGCCGCTTTGCCATCTTCACGGCCCTACGCACTTACAACAGCGACGAAGAAGCCGGTCAAGGAACACGCGGCTGGAAAGGCGACCGTCTGCTGGCCTATCCTGCACCCGAGGCCCCGCGTGATCACGCTGTCTGGCAGACACTTTGGCTGACCCAGGAAGACAGTGCCGCATTCTTCAAAGCCATGCGCAACTGCCTGCATCAGCGCTATGACATTCAACCCGTTTTGGACACAGCTGAAACGTTCACCCTATCCGCCGGAGGACGCGACGTGCGCCTTATCAGGAGCCGCAATGGCCTCGGCGTCCTTCTGATTGATGCTGCCACACCTGCTTTTGCGCAGGCTGCCAGCCGCCTGTAAAACCCATGCCCACCAAACAAATCATCTATTCTGGCCGCGTTCAAGGAGTCGGCTTTCGATACAGCACCAAACAAATCGCCTCTGGTTATGAAGTGGTCGGCACCGTCAAAAATCTGCCTGATGGTCGTGTCGAAATGCAGGTCATGTCTCAGGAAAGCGACGAACTGGAAGACTTCCTGGCCGCCATTGATGAGAGCAATCTCGGATCCCTGATCAAAGAACGCGAGATCAGCAGTATCCCGCCCTTAGTCGGTCAGCGCAGCTTTAGTATTGTGAAGTAAAACTCACTCAAACTGCTTCAGCATCCCGCTATAAATGCCCTGCACCATCATGATGATTCGGTAGGCCGTAAAAAGCGCCACAAGAGCATAACCGATCTTGGGGAGCCAGAGTGAAGCACGCGTGATAGCCTCATTGGCCATCATGGTCTCAGCTGCCGTCCAGCGCGCCATTTCTTCATCCAATCGACCCACCTCCTCTGCGGTGGCGATGCCGTGGACAAACTCCGCCGGGAAATCCCCCGTCTCGGCCAAGGCCAGAGATAGTTGCTCACCTTCCACAACCATCTCTGCGGCTAGCTGAGAGGCCTGTTTTAAAACCCCACTCTGGCTGGCATTGCCAGAAATGCGTATGGTTTCCGACATGTTGATGGCGGCCAATAAGCAGGCATGAGCCACCTGCGTAAAGCGAGCCAAAGCCCAGTGCTGACGTGCTGTCCCCACAAAAGGCACACGATTTAGCCAAGCATCGACGGTCGCTGATTCCGTGGCCTTTTGAGTTAGCCAGCGCCACAGAGCCGTGAGGGCAAAAAGAGTCACCCACAGCCCAATCAGGGCCAGCACCAGGCGGCGCAAAGGATGATCCTCTTCCTGCGCGACGATGATCGCAGGCAGCTCGGGCAAAAAGATGGCCAGATGAAGCAGAATCAACGGGTAGATCAAGGCATTGCTGGCCTGTCGCTTGGCCCCGTCCATTGCCGAAAAATAGCGAGTGAGGTGATTCAATGCATTCGCCAATTGACCGCTGCGTTCCCCTGCCTCGATCAGTGCGATCTCCAATCCTCCGACCAAACCAGCAGTGTGCGTTTGAATGGATTCCGCAACGCTTTGACCGCTTTCCAGCCCACGCTTCAGGCCTTCTAAAAAAACGCGTTTCTGAGGAGAGGGATTCTGCCCGAGCAGGAAGGCCAGAGAACGGTCCAGATGAAAATCTGCGTCGGTCAATTTTGCCAATTCACGATAGAGTGTGGCCTTCTCGCTATGCTTCATGACGCTCTTTATCCCAGTCTTAGGCATTGAGGTCAAGCTTCGTCATGATTCGGGCAAGATTCCGTGAAGTCTTTCTGCTGAATCCTGTGCATTCACTGCGTTAACCTCCGTTCCATCATGAAGTACCTGCCACTCCTTGCGCTGCTCTGCACCAGCACCTTCGCCACCGAAGGTTTACGCCCGATCCTCTACAATCACCCCGGCCTCGTCGTGGATCTAGAAGTCGGCCTTTGGGCCTGGCCTGTGCCTTGTGATGCCGATGGCGATGGCGACTTTGATCTGATCGTCTCCTGCCCGGACAAACCTCATAACGGCGTTTATCTCTTTGAGAACACCACGGGTGACACGGCCAAGAAGGCGATGCCTGTTTTCAAACCAGGGAAATTCCTGAGCAAAACGGAAACCTACATCATGCCCAGTTACGTGAACGGCAAAATGCGCGTCATGCGACCTGGCGTGGAGTTCCCGGAATTCACTACCCAAGGCACGCTCGTCAAAAAGCCCATTCCAAATCCCAGCAGCAAGTGGTACAAGCCCCAGGGTAAACAAACCAAAGGCCCCAAACTACGCCACCACCAGTGGCGCTACACCGACTATGATGGCGATGGTCAAACAGACCTCGTGGCAGCGGTCGAAGACTGGAGCTACTACGGCTGGGATGATGCCTGGAATGCTCAAGGCGAATGGCAAAATGGCCCCCTGCATGGGTTTGTTTTCATCTTCCGCAATACCGGCAGCAATGAAGAACCCAACTACGCCCAAGAATTCCGCGTGCAGCCCGTGGACACCTATGGCTGCCCATCGCCTAACTTTGAAGATTTTGATCATGATGGCGATCTCGATCTGCTCTGTGGTGAGTTTTTAGACAAGTTCACCTACTTCCAAAACATCGGCACCCGCACCGAGCCCAAGTATTCCAAAGGCACCCGCGTTCTTGATTCTGCCGGCAAGCATCTTCGCATGGACTTGGAAATGATCGATCCCATCGCCTTTGATTGGGACAAAGATGGCGACTCTGATCTCATCTGCGGAGATGAAGATGGCCGCGTGGCTTTCATCGAAAACACAGGCCTCCTCGGGCCCAATCAAACGCCCGTGTTTAACAAGCCTCGTTACTTTCAACAGGAAGCTCACGAGATCAATTTCGGGGCCCTCGTGACCCTCTTCGGCTGTGATTGGGATGGCGACCAAGATACCGACATCATTGCGGGCAATACCGCCGGTTACATCGCCTTCATCGAAAACTTAAGCGGTCCCCGCGTTGCTGAGCCTAAGTGGGCTGCACCCATCAAATTCAAAGCTGGCGACAAAACACTGCGCATCATGGCCGGTAAAAACGGCAGCATCCAAGGGCCCGCCGAAGCCAAGTGGGGCTACACCACCCAGACCGTCGCTGATTGGGATCATGATGGCGATCTCGACATCATCGCCAACAGCATCCTTGGCAAAGTCGTCTGGTTTGAAAACACAGGCCACCGCACCCAGCTCGCGACAGAAAAGCCGATCGAAGTTCAATGGAAAGGCGACCCGCCCCACCTGGCCTGGGGTTGGCTCAGGCCTGAAGGCAAAGCTCTCCTGACCCAATGGCGCACCACACCCGTTGCCGTTGATTGGAACAAGGACGGACTCATGGATCTTGTGATGCTGGATCACGAAGGTTACCTCAGCTTTTTTCCACGAACCCAGAATGGCCTGCAGCCACCCCAACGAATCTTTGCCGATCATAACGGCAAACTGCTCCATCTCAATAACGGCAGCGCAGGCAAAAGTGGCCGGCGCAAACTCTGCCTCATGGACTGGGATGGCGATGGCAGACTCGACATCCTCATCAACAGCGAAAACGCCCAGTTTCTACGCCAATCTGGCGAACGCGACGGCCTCGTGCTGTTTACCGATGAAGGCAACGTCAGTGACCGCAACATCGAAGGCCATGACACCAGCCCCACCCCCGTCGATTGGGACGCCAACGGCCTCCCCGACCTCCTCATCGGCGCCGAAGACGGCCGCCTCTATTTCCTGAAGAATCCAAAGGCCAAGTGATTCTTCATGAAACCAAAATACGGCAGTGGAAGTCGTTGATTTATCCCGCATGGATAAAGGCTCAAGCCACGCTTAGCGAGGTTTAAGGGCTGGAACCTGGTGGCTTTGATTATCATGCTGATCCTAGCTGGCAGGCATATCATCTCCATGTTCAAGAGCTATCATCAATGGTGATCTAATCTTTGGCGGGATGTTTGTTACTTTTTGTCAGGTTGGACCCCGTTTCTTGAAACTCGCGCAAATGCATCGGCGAGCGGTCAACTCCACGGACATCTGCTGCCGTATAAAACGCCCTCTAGGGCCAATCCCGCACGCGGCATTTTCAGCGGCCCAATCAGCGACGAAGAAATCTTCTATTTCAAAGCCCGCGGCATCAGCGGGCTTCTCGACGCATTGGACGCCTGACTCGATGAAAAGCTGGAGCGGGTGGTTTGATCTTTTAATTCGATAAACGAACTGATCAGAATTCTAGAGACTTGCCTGAACGCAAGTTGGCTTAGATTTTGCTGCGACATTGGCATCTTAAATGAGATGACAAAATCAAGTCCCTCATTTATAAAAACGCTCTAACCCAATGAAAATATTCCAGTTAACCCAAATACTAGCGTGCCTCAGCATGTTCGGCATGAACGTGCAAACGATTCAGGCTAAAACGACCAAGACTCCAGCCAAAGTTTCCAACAAAACAGGCGACCAACCAGGCCCACTGAGTCTTGTGGGTGACATGCGGAAGTCATTGATTTACATCGTTCAGCACTCGGACGAAGTGAATCCAAAAGCCAAGCAGACCAAGCCCTATTGGCTGGCATTGAATGCCGCTTGGGATGGCATTGATGTCATGGAAGAAGGCATCAAGAAAAAGGATGCCAGCATGATCAAAGGGCTGGAAGACACTGGTCGCGGTATCACCCAGCTCGCTGCCTCATGGGGGATGATTCGTGGAGCGTATCCAAAGTCCACCGTGGGGCGCGGAGTGAGCTCTCTGCACAGTGCTTATGAGATGTATCAGGAACACTACGGCCCACACGTCGCACGCTTCAAAAAGAAGGGTCCTCTGACCGCTAAAGAAAAAGCGCATATGGCGCAGAGTAGCAAGCAATTGGATACATTGTTCGCCAACCTGAAAAAAGTCAATGGTAAGGCCAAGCCCAAGTCCTTCCAATCACGCATGGTTCATGACATCGTTAACTTGATCAACAATCTGGACCGTTGTCGCACAAAAGGAAGGGGACGTCTTGGTTATGCCTCCTACATGTATCAGTGGAGCCGCCTTCAAAATGCTATGTGGGCTTACTCTGAGATTATTAGCGTGAACTATGCAGATTTCTATGAATCCTGGAGCATCTTGGAGTCTGACATTGAGGTCATGAACACCTGTTTTGGTAGTGAAGAGGAGTTGTTTGAAAGCTACGAATCCTGGGACTACACCGAAGACACCATCGAAGAGTATGACGAATACTACGAAGAGACAGCGGTTGTCGAAGAAGAGGTAAGTGAAGAGGAAGAGACGGCTTTCGAAGAGGAAATCGAAGAATACAACGAAGAAGAGGCTGTAGAGGAGTCCGAAGAACTCGATGAGGAATCCGATGAAGAGCTCTCTGAAGAGGAGTCATGTGAGGCAGACGAAAGCCTCTTTGAAGAAGTCGGCGAAAGTTACGGCGACGATGACGGCGACGGCGTCGATGACGAAGAAGACACGGACGACGACAACGACGGCACCGCAGACTGTGCAGACACAGATGACGATTGCGATGGCGTCGCCGATGAAGAAGACGCTGATACCGAAGAAGAAGAAGCCGAAGAAATGGAAGAAGAAGACTGCAACGGCATCTCTGAAGAATGTGAAGAGAGCTGCAGTGGTGGCTGCGAAGGCGGCTGCAGCGGTGGCTGTGAGGGTGGTTGCTGCTAATACAGACACCAACTGTTCCTGAATGAATCAAGCGCATGGTCTAACCGCCATGCGCTTTTTTGTGGCTTAACTCGATGGGATCTGAGCGTGAATCGGAAGTCTAAAATACAGAGCCTAGGCAGGGCACCTCATTTGACCGAAGATTCTTGGGAAGATTGATATCACACGAGTTTATTGGCTTCTGACCATTACAACAAAAGTGACGATAAACTGGCGTATGTTGCGGATATCATCCACCCAGAGCACTAACCAAGATAACAATAAGCACCGAGATGAGAGTGGCTAAAATGAGGAGCAATGCTCTTTCGCGGGAGAAGGTCGATGAGATGAATTTAGAACTGCGGAAAACGCAGCTTAGCGAGAATCAATCGTAATGGGACTCTGTGCCTGTACATTGAAGCTGGGACTGACCACCGTTTTCATCAGGCATAAGCTGGAAGGTCAGGGTGAGATTGAAGTAGGCTCCGTCTTCTTCGCTTTTCGGAATTTGCCCTGCGACTTCGACAATGACGACGGTCTTGGAACCACGCTGGGCGATTTTCACATCATGAAGGGTGGTGGTGAAGTCATCTTTATCAAACTTTTTCAGGAGGTCACCACCCTTGAGGTTTGAAAAAGCAGCCTTTTTGGCCATTTCCAAGAGGTCTATCGGCTCTGAGAGCGCTCCATCGACGGGACTGATCTCATAGAAGCTGGCGGAGAATGTCGCCCACTTGCCGCTACAGATTTGAACCAGGTAGTTGCTCGCAGAACTCCATGCAACCTCGTGCGTGTAGTGGCCACTGTCAGGTTTGTCACTGGCATGCATGCCATTCGTTTTGCCCAAAATGGCTCCGTTGCTCAGGTCGATTACATAGTTAGTTAGGCCTTCGGCTTCTGGATCATTTGCAGAAAGTGCACCACTCTCATCGCTATCGCCTTCAGGAACAGATTTCCCCTGCATTCCCCAAGCCAACGCATACTGACCGTTGCGAGACTGAGAGCCACGAATCAAGCGCCAGCCGTCACCGGAGCTGGCTGAACCAGACGCAGCTGCTGGAGCAGAAGGTGCGTCATCCGAGGAAATTTGCTGAATCTTGGCCATGATTGCCTGAGCTTCGCGATCGAGGTCGCCATAGAGTTCTCCTGCGCCTAAGACCTCTTCAACTGGGGTTTCCTTGTTCTTGATGGCGGTCGTGTCGGTGGGCTTACCCTCGGGGAACTTACCATTTTTCTCCAAATAACGGATCAGACTACTTTCGGCAAAATAGAGGCGCTTTTCTACGACACTGGTGGCTGCCTTTTCCTGCATGGGTGTCATCTCCGAACGGTCCAGAACAAAGAGAAGTTCATTGCCTTTGAAGAGAAATTGCTTCTTTGCCTGTCCGTGATCGTCAAATGATAGTGATTCGACACGATAAAGCGGTGGCTCATCTTCGCTTTTCCAGACATGGTGCTCAAAGGCATAACCGCCTTCTAAATTTTCACCAGTGATGCTATGGTGAGGCCAATATTTGTAGTTTTCCTCCACGGTATTAAACACGCTGGAGATGTGCTTCAAGGCTGCTTTGTCTTGGGCATGCAGGATTGAGGCCGTAAGTGCAACGGCAAGGACGAGGAGTCTTTGGATCATAGAAGTAATTGTCTGAAGTTATTGAACCCACTCAAACAATGGCCAGGGGGCTTTGGGATATTTCTCCTTAGCTTCTTCAAGTACGCCGGTGTCGCCCGCAAAGCCCCAATGTGGGGCCGTCCAATTACCATCGGCATTCTTTTTCAGGATAGCCACAAAATCGAGTTCCATGTCAGCCGCGATGCCTTCAACATCCACTTTTTTACCATCAGCTGGTGCGACTGAGCCAAAGAAGCGTGCCCACGATCCCATGGCACGAATTTTACCCGTAAATGTGACAGGCTTCCCTGCATATTCAGAAACTGGGCCACGCATGGCATCCATCATCTCCTTTCGCTCGGGTGTGCCAGGCTTGGGTTCGCTGACGGGCACTTTCTTTAGTGCATTGGTGAAGCTTACCTTGTTTGGCTCTTTGAGATTTAAACGTCCTTTGCCTGCATCTTCCAATTCACCTTCCCCGATGAGGAGTGTGTCACCATCTAGTTTGAGGACCATTTCCTCGCTCTGCTCGGAGCCTTCGATCATGTAATCGTAAACTACTTGGATGACGTCACCGTTGACAATTCCCTCAAGCGTTCCACTGGCACCGTGTTCTCCTTTTGGCTGCCAAACCTTTGTGCCATAGACTTTTTGATCATCGTCAATACTCAGGGCAATGCGAGTGTATTCTTTGTCGGTTTCTTTGGCGAAAAAGAGCGCCCTAGATTCTGCTTTGGCAAACAAGGCTGCTAGAGTTAAGCAGAGGATAAGGATAGGTTGGGTTTTCATCAGAAAAAGGAAGTGAAGGATAGAATCTGGAGGGCAAGACCAACGATCAGCAGTAAGCCGAAAGTCCATAGAAGTCTCTTGCGCCAGCTGCGCCAGAAAAAAGCCAAGCCAGCAGGAATGCCAGCAAGACCGGTTAGCACCTGCCCTGCCATCATGCCGCCAATTAAGGTCATGTGTGCATCAGCGCTGGCAACGCCTGAATCATTGGCCATGATGCTGGCCATGAGCTTCATAGTGCCCAAGACAAAAGCACCAGCTAACCAAAGAACGATGAAGATCAGACCAAGGAAAATCATCCCAATAGAGACGCTTTTCCCAGAATCTTCAGTTCCAGGTTTAGGATTCATAAAACAAGGCAAGATAACAATGGACCAACAACGCCTGATCGTGCCACCTGAAGGGAGATCATCAGGTCGGCGCGGTGAAGGCCGTTGAGATAAAAATAAACAAAGCGTAGAGTTCAAAAAGGAACCCGAGGATCAGTAATAACCAAAAGACTTTCTTGAGATGCTTTTGGTAAGTGATCCAAAACTTGGCTAAGCCAAGAGGAATGCCCGCAGAACCTGCGAGGACCAAACCAGTTTTGAGAGTGCCTTCCCAAGCATGTCCGATTGAGGGAAATGCATTGTTGTCGTTCAGCAGGATGGTTTTAACAAAACCAACGAAAATCTCCACGAGAACACCGCTGCCGGCAAAGAGATAAAACAGCACCACATGCAGAAAAATCCATGCAGCCATGATGACCATGCCGCCAAAGATTTTCCCTTTGTTTGGCGCATCGTTAGTGTCACTGGGAAGTGCAGGCGGCTGCTCCATAAGATTGAATTTCTAGCAACGATTCCAGTTCACTTTTTGTGAGGCATGACACGATTTGTATTTCCATGTCATGCCTTCCAAAACAGAGCTTTTGGAGCCTATTGGTTTTTAACCTTGATGGACTTAATGATCCCGGACATGGCCTCACCGTGGGTGTCCAGAGCTTTCAGGGGTTGCTGGCTCAACAACAGAAGAAATTTGTCACTGCCTTTGCGGACGTACTGGACGAAGTTCACGCTGTATTTCACGTCTGAATCTACGGCGACGGCATTATCGAAGATGGCGGTTAGTCCCAGAGCTTCGTCCTTATTGACTTCAGGCTCACCGCCCTGATTCCACTCAATGCTAGCATACTTATCACCGACCTTCTTTTTCATGCTCTCACGAGCGACTTCGACATCGGCGGCATCAATGAAGAGCACATTCATCGCGATAAGTTTATCAGGCGATTCGACGTAGGTGCCTTCGTCATTGTTCTCCATTTTCCAGTCGGCAGGAAAGTCGATGGAATACTCTGGATTCTCTTTGCTCGGAAAGCTGAAGTTTTGCGCAGTGCTTCCAGCTTCATGTGCGGCGATTGTCTTAATGATAGCTAAACCCTCTTCACCATGTTTTTCAAAAGCCTCTTGGGATGAGATGCATTTCAGGAGCATCAGAGTTGGGTCACCTTTTTTGGTGATCATCCAAAGATTGATATTCGCTTTACCGTCCTCATCCTCGCCTTTGGCATTGATTAGCAGAACACTCAGTCCGCCGATCTCCGTTTCCTCGGGTTCTTGATAAACGACGTTTTTGAAGAGGTCTTCGATCTCCTCTTTGACCTCAGCTGCACCGGCGGCAGTATCATCGCTGGTGGCTTCGAGAGGGGCCAATGACATGAAAAAACTGGCATCGTCTGCGGGGTGTGCATAGAGAACACCTTCTTTAGGTTTGACGTCCCAACCATCCGGGAATGTGATGTCGATGATAGGTTTATCTTCAGGGTAGCTGATGGGCTGCTCGGCCATGGAGATTGAGGTAACCATGATGCAGGCAAGGCATATAAGAACGGGAGTATTCATGATGGGTGGCGTTAGATAAAGATGAGGTCTAACTTTGCTAGTTTTGACCTAGGAAAATGCTTTGTCAAACGACACAAAAGACCAGTTAGATAATTGCCGCTCAGAGCAGATTAAAGGCCAGAATTATTGATCTTCTCCGAAATATTTTTTGCGCAGTTCATTGCCAATACCGCGTTCGGATGCGGTAAGAAGTGCCTGATTGAGCTTTTCACGGAGAGGACTATCCTGCTGGAGGGCAAAGGCGTAGTTTTGTCGCTCAAACACAGGACCAACCATCTGCAGTTTTTCGTCATTCATTTTGGAGGATTCATACTGGAGGACTGGCGCATCATAAACGACAGCATTGACTAAACCATCCTTAAGGGCGGCGATGCACTCGGTGACTGTAGCATAAGGTTGCACCTTTGCGCCTTTGGCGGTGAGCCAAGTTTCTGTCGTGCTACCTTTCACTGTGGCAACCTTACGCCCAGGAAGATCTCCTGGGCCATTGATGTCACCTTTGAGGGTGTTGATGGTTAGGGTGGTTGTAAAAGAAGCTGTGAGTAAGGACACTAGAACAATGCTCAACAACATCCAAACGATGGCCACTATACGGCCACCAACTCCAACTGGCCCTTTGTTATCGGCTCCGCCAACAAGCAGGGTGCTGATTGTCCACCAAAAAGACTCCCATAGACCTGCTTTATAATCCGCAGGCCATTGATCTTCATTCACCTTGTGCTCACAACGCCAGACGAGATGGGATATGATGAACATGGTACCGATGAGCAGTAGGAACATACCGATCAACTCAAGATTAAACAGGTTTGTAATGAGTGACAGAATGTTATCTGCAAAGTTCCCGCTTGAACCAGATACGAGGACTTGCAGGCCGGACTCATAAAAGGGCTGCGTGAAATCAATGACTGCCTCGCGCTGCGCGGTGACACTCAAGGCACCGACGCCGATATCTGCAGTTTTGTTTTTCAGCGCATCAATGATTTCTTGTGCAGTTTTGACCACTTGGACTTCATACTCCAGATTAGATTCTCGTGCGAGTTGATCCCAAAGCTCTGCTGCATAGCCGAGTCGGCGGCCATCTTTATCAAAGGAGAAGGGCTCAAGATTACGAGTGACTACTCGGACCTTACTGACAGGTGCTTGGGCCAAAGTTTGACTTGCAGTGAAGTTAAGAAGACAAAATCCGCAAAGGAGTGTGAGTAGGCGCATGGGAGTTATGGGGAGTTGATGGACGCTGATGGATGAATAAAAATTCAGCAATCTAAGGTGAGAATAGAAAAGAAGTTAAACGGTGACGGCTGCTGATTTGCTGGTTGCCGCCAATTTCCTAGTGTAGATGAAGCCCCCAACGGCAAGCGCAAGAAGGATGATGCCGAGTATAGGACGAACGAAGATCCAGGCGATAGCAATGACCAACAGCGAGATGGTGCCCGCAAGGACAAAGGAGATCAGCCCCGTGCCCATGCCGATGATGCTGCCAATGAATGGGATCACACTGCCAAGCACACTGAGGGGGCGCATGATGGCCATAAAGCCAAAGCTCATGAAGAGGAATCCGAGAAAGCGGACTAACCAAGTCATCATGGTATTTGCGCTGGCTGCATTTTTAAACATGGTCTCAGCGCTGACGCTGCCTTCTTCGATGAAGCTGATCGAGTCACCAGCCTTTGTGGCATAGTCTTCGAAGGTGTCTCCGAATTGAGCAGCCAGAATACTGAAGGCACCTGCCTTGACGATCTCATAGGAGATGCGCACATCACCGATCTGAGGCGCGCTTGGTTTCTCTCCAAAGTAAAAGGCGCCTGCTTGTATAGACGCAACGTCTTTGAGGTCGCCTGTGAGTGATTCCAGCGCCTCCTCCTTGAGGCTGAATTTCTCAGGATTGCCCATGCGTTTAACAAACTCAGATGGGACTTTAAAGCTACCAAGAGTAACATCTTCAGCGGTAAACTCAGCATTTCCAGCGATCAGGTCGCCTTCATTAACGTGATCAGCAGCTTGCTTGAATTCAGAAGACTTAATGGGTTCATCGACCCAATCTTTCTCATAGGTGTAGGTAGTGGTGGTTTCCTCGCCACCACCGACCTTTTGTTTGGTCTCGGATTTTTTGTTTTCGACCCATTGATAGATTTCTTCCGTCCTCAGCAATCTCAGGGCAGGTGCGCTGATGCCAAAGTCTGGATCGCTGGCGGGGCTGGAGGCAGCGGCTTCGCCCATGACATGAATGAGTTTTTTATCATTGGCAGGATCGATTTTATCGGAAGCTACACTGACGACAGCAGCGGCACCTTCTTCGAGGCTGTTGGCTGTTGTCACCGCACGCCCTTCATTCCACCACAGGAGGATCACCATCACAGGGATGACGATGATTCCGAAGAGAATGCCTTTGATAGAGTCGCCGATGCGGCTGAACCAACTTTGATTTGTTACTTCGGTGTAGGAGTCTGCCATAATGTTTGGGTTTGTTTGAGGTGAAATTGAAAACGGGAGTTAGTTTAGCTCCACATTCTCGGACGCATTGGCGATGATTTGGTAAACGCGGTATGTCTCTTCAAGCAAGAAAGGGCCAGGAGTCAATTCATGACCGTTCAGTGTGACGGAAGTGTAAAAGGCCGTCAGCGTCTTCCCTGACCCGCCTTCTCCACGAGGTTCTCATAAATCTTCCGCCGTTCATCCATGCCGAGGCCTTGGTTGCGTAGGCCGAGCATTTGTCGATTGATGTCCTCACGCTGGCCCACACTCAGGCGCGAGAGTTTTTGCACCATCTCAGGTGGTGGGGCATTTGGGTAGCCATCGGAGGTGAAGCCTTCTTTGTAGTTCACAGCAGCGTTTTTGGCTTCTGCCATTTGAGACGAATTCAATGGCGGAGAATTGCCACCAGAATTGCCGCTGTCGCCGCTACTGCCTGATCCTAAACGAACAGTCTTTTTCGGCGGCTGTTGATAGCGGACGGAGATAACCTGTCCCCCGGCCACTTGGATCTTGGCGATCCAGGTTCGGGATTCAGCAGTATTGCCTCCGACGCCGATCAATTGCCATCCTCGCAGATTGGCCGTTTTTGAGACCACCTGAGACTCCATGGTCTGGGTGTCAAAAAGCGTGGCAAAGACATTGCCCTCGATGTGTGCGATACCGGTGAGGATGATCGAATCGGACACGCCCAGAGAACGTGTGAAAGGCGAGTTCGCAAGAAGCGCTTCAAAGTCCTCGCCCTTCATGACTTGAGGAATTGCTCCATCATCGGACGCTGGCGGCATCTGCGTTGTCGCCTCAGCTCTAGCGAACGATACGCAGCAGCAGAAGCCTATGATCAGAGCGCTTTGCTCCAACCGCATGATCTTCATTCCAACAAAACACGGCAGCAGATTCATGGAAGCGAAGTACGAAAGCCAAACCACAAAACCATCAGCCCAACGACAAAAACCCCAATGAGTTGATTCGGTGAAAGTCGGCGATCATTTGCTTCGTCAACGGGTCATGCGTTTTCTGCTCCCTCTCATTCTTCTGATTTCAACTAGCCTTGCTGCGGATCGTCCTAATGTCGTCGTCATTCTCAGCGACGACTTTGGCTGGGGTAGCGCGGGTTGCTACGGGGCTGATCCAACTTTGGTGCAGACGCCGAACATTGACCGCATCGCGAAGGAAGGCCGACGTTTCACGGATGGGAATACGACCTCGTCCGTCTGTTCGCCCACGCGTTATGCGATGCTCACAGGACGCTACTGTTGGCGAACCCCGCTCATCAGCGAAGTCCTCAGCACCGTGGCACCGCTGCACATCGAGACTACGCGACTCACGATCGCGTCGATGCTCAAATCACAGGGCTACAACTGCGCCGCCGTCGGCAAATGGCACCTCGGTTACGGCACAGCAGAGCGTTGCGACTTCACCAAGGAACTGAAGCCTGGGCCGCTCGAAATCGGCTTTGACTATCACTTTGGTGTGCCGAGCAATCATGGTGACATCACCGGCGCTTATGTTGAGAATCACTGGGTCTATGGCTTGAACAAGGACAGTCCGACCTCGCCGAGTCCGCCGTATGTCACGATGGGCCAGCAGAAGGGCAAGACGGTCAAAACGCTGGAGTTGAATGCGCCGAAACGCATCGACGACGAAGTCATGGCCACGCTCACCGATAAGATCGTGAACTGGATCAGCCAACAAAGCGCGGAGACACCCTTCTTCGTCTATTTCACGCCGGTCGGCGTGCATAACCCGATCACGCCGTCGAAGCAGACGACTGGGAAAAGCAAAGGCGGACCGTTTTGCGACTTCATCAGCGATCTCGACATCAGCGTAGGTCGAGTGCTCGACGCTCTCGACAAACAAGGCCTCGCGAAGAACACCCTCGTGCTTTTTAGCAGCGACAACGGCGGCGTATCCAAGCCAGAGAACGCCAAACTCGTACAAACCGATGCGCAAAAGGCTGGATTGAAGCCGACTGGACCGTTTCGCGGTGGAAAGCATGATGTGTGGGAAGGTGGCTTCCGCGTGCCTTACATCGTGCGCTGGCCCGGCCATGTGCCCGCAGGCACCGTATGCGATGAAACCGTCAGCATCGTCGATACCATCGCTAGCCTTGCCGCGATCACTGGCTACAAACTGCCAAAGGCTGACGCTGCCGCAGAAGACAGCCACGATGTGTCCAAGGCCTGGCTTGGTGAAACCTATGAAGGCCCACTGCGACCCGATGTGATCGTCCACAGCGCCGATGGCAACTTTGCCATCCGCAAAGGTGCCTGGAAGTGGATCGAAGGCGTGCCCGCTGATGATGTGAAGCCGGCGGCGAAGAAAGCACATGCCGAGCAATTTAAGCGTCAACTCTACGACCTCAAATATGACATTGCCGAAGTCACTGATGTGTCTGCTCAGAATCCGGATGTGGTGAAGGATCTCGAAAAATTGCTCATCCGTTATCGCGATGGTGGTTACAGCCGTGAATTGCCGCCTGCTGACGCCAAGCCGAAGCCCGTCTTCGCCGAACTGCCACCACTCAAGAACGCCGAACCACTCGATCTGAAAGCCTTCAGCGGCAAAGGTTGGGCCGCGCGGGGTGACGCGATGTTTGGCAAGGCCAACGACAAAGGAACTTCACTGACCGGTCCGGTGAAGATGCAGGATGGAGTGATCGAATTGCAAATCCGTCTAGGCGAAGCGGATCGCCACTCGTTGCGTATCCACACCGCCGACAATGCACACAGTTTCCGAGTGGTGCTTTCACATGCCTTCATGGAGATCGCCAAGAACCCTAATAAAAGCGAACAAGCCGACAAGACTTTGGCCTTGGCTAAAACGCGGGTGAAATTTAAAGCCAGCGACTGGCAAACGATGCGCCTTACCTTCCACGGAGACGAACTCACCGTGGAATTCGCCGGAACGACAACAAAAGCAAAGCATGCCGTTTTGGCAGAAACCAAAGAGCAGCTCAACTTCATTGCCTTTGAAGGCGAAGTCGGCATCAAACAGTGCGTTTTGGCGCCGTGATACCGCGCCACTTCCGGTCAATGAAGAGGCGGTAACTCAAAATCTGCCATAAGCGCTGGATAGCTCATCCATCAATGGCTTGAATTTGCTAGATTCGGGTCCGTTTAGGTCTTCTTGTGTCCTTGAAGGATTTCGCGATAAGCTTGATTTTATTTTATTTTATTATAATTTAAATATAAAATTATAATTACCATGCAAAAAATCACGGCTATCCTGCTGATCGTTGCCTGCCTTTGTGACCCTATCAGGGCTGAAAAGGCCGCCGATGAATCTGCCGCTCTTGTAGCGTCCTTTTCGGCAAGGGATATCGCCCCAGTAGGACTGGCTTGGTCTCGTTTGGTAGCGTCCAGAGTATCCGTTTTGCCTGAGGAAATCCGTCATGGTCTGCTCGACATCGTGGCGGATGCAGAGGGTAGGATCTGGGCAGCTCAGAAGCAGGGTGCTGAACTTCAAGTACTGGAAAACGCCAATTGGAGGTCAGTGAAACCGAAGGGCCTTCCAGCCAACTTGATTGCCAAGGCCATCACGAAGCTTAAAGATGGATCCATCGCCTGCCTTTGGAAGGACACCTCTGCTCCGAAGCTCTATCAAGTGAGCTGGCATACCGGTGCCAAAAACACACTGCCGGTCAAAGTGGAGATGGAGCTGCGGGAACCGCGTCTTTTGCCGCTGGAGGATGACGGCCTGCTCATCACTCACGAGGGCCGTGAGGTGCTGCGCATCAGCAAAGACGGTGCTGACACCGAGACGCTGGTGCTGCCGGAGCGCCTGCTAGTGTCGCCCGATAGCAAGCCGGGTAGCTCGAATGATGCTGAATATGCCATGCTCCATGCCGTCGAGCATGAAGGGGCTCTCTGGTTTTGGAATCCAGCCCTGCGGGAGCCTGTCCACCGCTGGAGGCTCCGCGGACTGGTTAAATGCAAAGGGTCTTCATTTAGCTTGGTTGATCTCAAAATGCCGGACAAATACCGAGCCATCTCGGCCGTCACTCCGCGTGAAGGAAAGCTGACCATCGCCGTGGCCGGACTATTGGTCATGGACTACATCGAAGGGCGGGAAGATCAAACTGGCTTCAGCGGCCATGAGGACCTGCAATTCATCGAGCAATTTTTTAAAGCAGGGGATACCTGGCACTTCCTCAGCGTTCCAAGACCGGATTTGGTGGAGATCGAGCCTTCCGGCGGCATCAATAACCAGCTCATGGTCAAACGGGAGCGCTACTACGATCCTGAAAAACAGACGAGTGTGCTGGTGGCTATGGTGAAGAACCAAGAAGGCGGCATCACTCTACGTCGAAGGACCGTAAAGCTGGACTCCGAGCCCTTCTTTGGCTGGTCGGATAGGCCGGTTCTGGCCACTGCCGATGGTTTCTGGTGCGGCACACGCGATGGGGCGATGTTTTTCCCCAATGAGTCCAAGGCGGAACCGATCGTGCTGGGTGGACGTCAGGTGGTCCGAATGATCCAGGTGGATGAAAATCACATGCTCATGCTTTCAGAAAATGGAGACGCCACGTTGAGGCCGTTAAAGGCAGTAAAAGAAGAAAGCAGCACCGTGGCACGCATCGAAAAGATGAAGACAGGATCCTTCCTCGTCGATGATGGCGCAGGCCGCGTGTTAGGCCGCCTGCCTGATGGCAGCTTTTGTCGCTGGGATCAGGACGGTACTCGGCAGCCCCTGGAGGTGCCGGAAAACGTGCTGGCTCTGCGGACCAACATGCTTGCAAACGACGGTGCCGGGCAGACCTGGCTTTGGCCTCGGGAGGGCGGCCCAGCCGCCGTGCTCGATCAGACCAGTGGCAAGTGGGAGGTCTTCCAAGATCCACGGAAAGCTCTGGAAACACGAATGCGCGCCGGATCGAAGCTGCAAATCCACGACTGGCCTGGCTACGCCCCCTTTGCCTCTGCCGCCAAGCCACAGCAGATTGCCTTCCTGCGCATGGATGGCTCACTGCACTTGTTTGATGGTGGCCAGTGGCAGAGCTGGCAGGCGAATCAAATCGGTGGAGCAGATGCAAAAGCCACCGGTGGCCCCTTCTTTAACGCGAAAGGCCTCCTCACCCTATCCCTCGGCTTCATGGACCATCAGCTCACGGATGGAAAACGCTGGGAGGAGATCGGAAGCAGCGACATCGAAAATTTACGGCTCAACAACACCGACGATCCTCAACCACCGGAGGTCTGCCCGGTGGAGCCGCACCGGGTCACCTGCACCGCCTATGACCGGCACGGCGTCTGCTGGATGCGGGACTACGACAGTCGGCTGTGGAAATGCTTTCAAGGAGCGGCGGCCGTGTTCCTGGAGCCAGGCAGCGCCGATGATCCTCTGCACGGCGAGAGCTGCCGCATCTACGAGACCCAGGTCACAGACTCTGGGCACGCCTTTCTGCGCATCGGCTTGAGCTGGGACAGTGACGAGGATTATCTCTGCGTGCGCCCTCGGTTTCCCGCGCCGGTCAGCGAGGCCAAGCTGGCACAGGTCAGTGCCGACACGGCCACGATCAGTCTAGGAAAAGCGGAATGGCATGTCTGGCGTGTGGACGGCGGGAAATGGTCCTTAGCCACCAAGGAACGTGAAGCCGTGCTGGCCGGCCTCGATCCCGGCCAACACGAAATCGAAGTACTCGCCGTAAACGCAGAAATCACACCTGCACCCAAATCAGCCAAGCTGCTCTGCAAGATCTCGAAGACCGCTCCCCAGAACTCAAAAAATCAATAAGGTGCCATTCATTTTTTGGGTCCATCCTGCCTCCATATTTAATTTCATAACCGGATTTCTACTGACCAAGACGTTCTTTACCCCTTGCCGTGGCTCAATAGGAGATGAATCGGGGGAATCAATACAGTTGTTTAGGGTGAGTGCTGAAAGGTATGCCCCGTTGGTTTTCGAAACTCCTGAACTTCAATAACAGAGTTTCGAGGCTGGTGACCTGAAACTAGAGGCCGCTCGTCTTTCTCGCTGAGCTTCAGAATCAGATCGCAAACATCCGGTGTCTTTTGATAATCCGTTTTGGCGAAAAAGGTGTCGCCGATGCCTTCAGTGCATCTCCGTCACAGCACTCCCAAACGCTGCCACGACTTTCAAGGCATGGGCTTTAGCAAGCTTTCACCAAACATTCCCGATCTGAGGTTTGACGTGCTCGATGGGCTGCGGAAGATCGCGGGCCATGAAACTCACTACTTGGAACGTCAATGGCATCCGTGCCTCGCTGAAAAAAGGTCTGCACGAATACTTGCTGAGCTGTGATGCTGACGTGATCTGTCTGCAAGAAACGAAGGCCATGCAGGAGCAGGTGGATTTGTCGTTTTTCACGGGTTACCAGGCGGTCTGGAATAGCGCGGTGAAGAAGGGTTACTCGGGCACGTGCATTCTAAGCCGAGTCCCCTGGATAAGCCATGATCTGGGCATGAATCACGCTGATCATGACAATGAGGGTCGCGTGATCACCACGGAGTTTCCCGACTTCTATGTCGTGACGGTTTATACTCCGAATGCGCAAGGAGAACTGGCGCGTCTGCCGTACCGTTTGCAGTGGGATGCGGCTTTTCGCCAATTCATCAAAAAGCTGGAGCTAAAGAAGCCAGTGCTGGTCTGTGGTGACCTCAATGTGGCCCATCAAGAGATCGATCTGGCCAACCCTAAGTCCAATCGCATGAACCCCGGCTTTAGCGATGAGGAGCGCGCCAGTTTTACTCAGCATCTGGAGGCAGGCTTTCTGGATGTCTTTCGCGAACTGGATCCCACGCCGCATCATTACACTTGGTGGACGCAGCGCACGCCGGACGCACGGGCTAAAAACATTGGTTGGCGCCTAGATTATTGGCTGGCCTCAGAGTCTCTGCGTCCAGCGCTGAAAAGCTGCACCATTCGTGATGACGTTCACGGATCAGATCATTGTCCCGTTGAACTAGTGATGGGTTAAAAATTCCCTGCTAGGTCCAGTTCCGATTCAATCGGTTTCCCATCTAATAAGTGCTCCACAAGCTGTCGCGACAACCAGGGAGCGCGCAGCACGCCTTTGGATCCCAGGCCATTCATGAAGGCGATGTTGGGCCGCGCAGGATGCCGACCTATGAGTGCCTGCCGATGCTGGATGATGGGCCTGACTCCTGTTTGTGAGCCAGTGATTTCATAGGGGCGCTTCAGCAGCGCCTGCAATTTCGTTTCTAAGCCTGCTACAGCTACTGGTGAGGGGAGATGCGGATGATCAAAGTTGAACTCATAAGTCGGTCCGACCCGCAGGGCACCGTCGCCACGAGGCAGCAGCCAGCAGCCGCGATTGATGATGCGCGTCTCACCACCCGTATCTGCTTTGACTTCAAAAACGGTGCCACGACCACTGCGAAAAGGTAGCCAATCAAACCAAGGATGTTTGGCTGCTTCCCAGCCAATGCAGAAAATGGTGTGGGTATACATTTGGCCATTCCATTGGATGGGTCCGCCCGATTCAGAGAAAGGAAACTCAGCTTGTTGCCAACAACCTAGAGTCTGAAAATAGCGCTGACTGGCAGCTAAAAACGCTGATGTATCTAACCAAGCCCCGCGCTGCTCAAAACCGCCGTGGGGATTGGTAAAGATGGACTCATCCACAAGGGCAGCGCTGTCTCCAGTCAGTAGATAAGGCTGCACTTCTGGCTGCAACTGCCGCTTCTGCCACTGGGTGACGGCCTTTTCATCCAGCAAGAGACTCACGATGGCTGTCTCATGATAAAATCGACCCCTCAATTCCTGCTCCAGCTGCTGATAAAAAGTGGCGGCTTCTGGATAAAGCGTAGCGATTCGCCAGTTCAAAACCAGCCGCATTCCAGTGATAGGTGTGATCAATCCCGCGGCTACTTTGGAAGATGTCTGTGGCTCATCACGATCCACCATCATGAAGGGAACACCACGCTCATGCAGTCGCCATGCAAGCGACATTCCAGCTAGCCCGCCACCAATGATGAGTAGGCGCGGAGTCATTTCACAAGCACCGGTCCTTGCTTTACATCGCCTGGTTTGCCTTGCAGATGATGATCAAAAAAGGTCTGCATTTTACTGACCAAATCAGGCGAGAAAAACACATGTGGCGCTCCTTCACCCGTGAGAAGGGTGCTGGAGACACCGGCTTTATCCAATGCGGCATCAAACTCTTCTGCCTGAGATAGTGGGACTAACGTATCCGCTGTGCCGTGGATGTGTAGAAACGGCGGATCGTCGCGGCTCACGTAAGTGATCGGTGATGCGGCCTTGGCTTCTGCCAAATGCTGGCTCATGGGGCCGCCGAAAAGTTTGGTGATGGCTGTGCCAGATTTTTCTGAGTCGATAATGCTGCCCTTGCCTGGAAAGCTCAGGAAGTTCGCGGGACCACAGAAATTAGCCACACAGGCAATCTTGGGCAAAGTGCCTGCGGTGCCGACGGTGCCGTCCAGCTCGCTCACGCCGTCACTGGTGCCGAGCAGACTCACGAGTTGACCACCTGCCGAGATGCCAAACAGACCGATTTTTTCGGCATCGAATCCGTGATCCTTAGCGTGTGCCTTGAGCCAACGCATAGCTGCTTTCACATCATGAATCTGCGCCGGCCACTTGGCCTCATTCGTGAGTCGATAACCGATAGATGCGCCTGCATAACCTTTTTGAATGAAGTGCAGCAACACTCCTGGTTCATTTTTGCTGCCGCTTTCCCAGCCGCCGCCATGGATGTAAACGATGAGGGGTAGCGGCTTTTTCGAAGGCTTCTCAGGCAGATACAGATCCAGCTTTTGGCGTGGATTATTTTGGTTGGCGTAGTCGAGATCTCGCAGCGCAAAAAAGCCGGGCGGAGATGGTGGCGCGGCAGTGGTCATCACTGGGGCACAAAGGACTGCAATGAGGGGAAGAAGGTATGGGAAAAGTCGCGCAATCATGCTCTACTGATGCTGCGTTGAAAAACTGCGATTGCTAACCAAAATCTTTTCCTCTTCATGAAATCCCTCATTTTAATAGCGCTCTCCCTCAGTCTTCAAGCTGCGGAATTACCCATCACGATAGCGCTGACTGGCGAAATCGGTAAGTATTCCGTCGAAGATTGGAAAAAGGACTGGCCAGGCTGCGAGTTCGAAGACGGCATCAAGGAAGGCCATGTTTCACTCAAAGAACGAGACGGTGTAAAGTGCCTGCGAGTGAACTATGCCGTGGGCGGTATCGGCCCAGAAAAAGGCGGCACCGGCTGGCGCTGGCCGATCGGAAATCATGAGTCTGCGGAGCTTCATTACACGCTGCAATTTAGCAAAGACTTCGACTTTGTTAAAGGCGGCAAGCTGCCTGGCTTTTGCGGAGGCCCCGAGAATGTCAGTGGCGGTCGCCCAGCCGATGGCAGCAATGGTTTCTCTGCCCGACTCATGTGGCGGAAAGATGGCCGAGGAGAGGCCTATGTGTATCACAAAAACCAACCCGAAAAATACGGTGAGAGCTTTGCCTTCCCCGAAGACTTTCGTTTCCCCATCGGTAAGCCAGTTCAAGTAGGGATGGCAGTCCACATGAATACCAGTGGAAAGCGCGACGGCATTTTGCGTGTGTGGATCGCGCTCCCGAATGAGAAAGAACGCCTTGTCGTCGATCAATCAAACCTGGAGTGGCGCAGCACGGCTACCTTTGGCGTGGATAGCCTGTATTTCGAAAGTTTCCACGGCGGCAATGACTCCTCCTGGGCACCTACCAGACCCTGTTTTGCAGAGTTCAGCCAACTCAAGGTCGTGAAATCTTCTGAAAAGTAAAATCGTGAGGTCACAGACCCGTTGGGTGGTCCACAAACGTCCAAGGCAGAGCGTATTGAGTCTGAAGGTGCTGAGCCAGCGCCTTCACCCCAAAGGTCTCTGTCGCATAGTGCCCGCCATAGAGCACATTGATGCCAAGTTCTTCAGCCAAGGTGTAACTCCAGTGTGGGCCCTCGCCCGTGATGAAGGTGTCCACACCTGCCTTTACAGCCGCCGCCACCTCGGAGCCTGAGCCACCCGAGGAAATACCGATCTTCCGAGTAGTCTTTGGCCCACCTGCACAGACATGAACACGACCACCGTCTAGCGCGCGGGTGAAGCGAGAAATGACCTCATCGAGCGAGAGCTCAGCCTCGCAGGTCACCCCGACAGACAGACCTTTGTAATCCAAAAAACCGCCACTCGGCGTGAGCTGCATCGCGCGGGCAATACAAGCGTTGTTCCCCAGAGTCGCATGGACATCCAGCGGCAGATGAGCGCTATAGATGGCCAGACTGTTTTGCAGGGCCAAACTCATGCGTTCAAAGGCGGCGCCGGTCCAAGGCTGGAGTCCACTCCAAAACATACCATGATGCACAATCAACAGGTCTGCCCCAGCCGCGATAGCCTTTTTGACCACCGGCAAAGTCGCATCCACCGCCGCAGCCACGCGTGTGACTTTGCCAGAACGATTCTCAAGCTGCAATCCATTAACCGCATTTGAGTAGTCCGTCAGGTCTGGTATCCGCAGCGTGCTGTTAAGGTGGGCAGTGAGTTCAGCGAGAGAGATCATGGCTTTCTATGAACGCAAATAACACCTTGTTCAATCCATCAAGAGACGGATTGAATCTTCGTTCCAAGGACTGCCAATAGCAGAACTCAGTCGTTGAAGAAATGCCTGCCCGTCGCGCCAGCTTCGGTTTTGTTGTCCACTTCCCAGTACACGTCGTCAAAAATGGACTCGGGTTCTGGGTAGGGGCTGGCTTTGGCAAATTCGCCTGAGGCTTCGGCTTCGGCTTGGGCTTCGCGATCAATGCTTTTGAGCTGCTCTTCGGTGGCGATGCCGGCTTCGATGAGATTGCGTTTCATGACCTGGATGGGGTCATGCTCACGCTGATAGCACTCGACTTCTTCTTTGGTACGGTATTTGAGCTTATTCGCATCGGCGACGCTGTGACCTTCCCAGCGATAGGTGGCGATTTCTAGAACGGTCGGCTTGCTCTCGTTGTGAGCGCGGTCGATGGCCGTTTGGACGCGGGCACGAACTTCAAAAATATCTTCGCCAATGAACTGATCCCAGGCGATGCCGTAACCTTCGGCGCGCTTGGCAAGGCAGCCATCAAAGGCGGAGGAGCGCTCTTGGCTGGTGCCCATGGAGTAGCCGTTGTTTTCGATCACGTAGATGACGGGCAGATCCCAGAGACCGGCAAGGTTCAGGGATTCGTGAAAGGCACCCTGATTCACGGCACCATCACCGAGAAAGCACATGGCAGCTCCTTTGAGCCCACGGTATTTCAAGCCGTAGGCGAGACCGAGACCAAGTGGTGTTTGTCCGGCGACGATCCCGTGACCACCCCAGTAGTTTTTATCTGGAGCAAAGTAATGCATGGAGCCACCTTTGCCCTTGGAGCACCCCGTCGCTTTTCCAAAAAGCTCAGCCATGCACTCGTTCATGCTCATACCGACGCCGAGCGCGTGGGCGTGGTCACGGTAGGCCGTGATGACGTGATCATTCTCACCCATGAGCGAGACACAGCCTATGGCAACGGATTCCTGGCCGATGTAAAGATGCAGGAAACCCCCCATGCGACCGCCTTGATAATGCAGCATGGAGACTTGCTCAAAGCGGCGGACTCGCACCATTTTGCGATACAGCTCGATTTTTTCATCAGCTGTAAGCTTGGCGTTGATAGGATGCTGGGCGGCGGTAGGGGCTTTCGCGGTGGCCATAAAGGGAAGGTGAGAGTAGGCAGAAGAGTGCAGGAAGCAAGCTTTGGGTGAGAATCGTCGGACAAATGCCTTGTTGCAGCGCCCACATTGTTGTTCAAGTAGCTTCTTACGCACCATGACCGAGTCAGAACGCCGAATTCAGGCCGCACAGGGCTATGTCGAGCTGGGCCTCCATTCAGAGGCTCGGGAAGAGCTGTCTCAATTATCCGCCATAGCGGCTGAAAGGCCTGACGCTCTGGAAATTTCAGCTCTCTGTTTCATGGGAGAGTCGCGCTGGGCAGAGGCCCTGCCGCTGACCCAAAAACTCTGTCAAATAGAGCCCAAGGAGCCTGGAGGCTACATCCATGCGGCCTACTGCCTACATGAACTTGGGCAAACTCATGAGGCTCTGGATTTATTGGCCCGTGGTCCAGCGGCGCTTAAAGCCAAGCCAGTTTATTATTACAATGTCGGCTGTTACATGGCTAAACTCGGGCAGAAAGACAAGGCGTTGAAGCTTTTAGAGCAATCTTTTGAAATGGACGGCAGCCTGCGTAGCTATGCCAGAAAAGACCCGGACCTAGCTAGTTTGAGAGAAAAATTGGCCAAACTCTAATTCCAATGAGCTTTCAAGACGAAGCCATCCTCTTGCTAATATGTCCGCTGGCTTCGTTGCGTCCTCGTCAGGTATTGCTCGAATACAGTCCTCGTCCGCGTCTAGCCACCGAACACATTGGCAGCGAGGCTAAACACCATCTTCAAAGCTCATTGGAATAATGTATCAACCCGCACCCCATGCCCTAGCAGACGTCACCACTTGGTTTGAGGAAAATTTCCACACCCGAGGAGAGCTCGGCGCCTCTGTCTCTATTTGGCAAAATGGGGTCGAAATCCTGAATCTATCACATGGACACATGGATCGGTCACGGTCGCGAGCCTGGGATGTCGATACCTTGGCACCCGTTTGGTCTGCCACCAAAGGACCAGCTGCTGTGTGCTGCCTGATGGCTTTGCATGAGGCAAATTTGCCGCTGGATTGCCCCGTTTCAGAAGTTTGGCCAGAGTTTGTTGTTGGTGGAAAAGCCGCCATGACCTTTGCCCATTTGCTATCCCACACGGCTGGGCTTTGTGCCATAGATGAGCGCGTACCGATCTTTAATTACGAGGCCGTGATTGATGCGATCGAACAGCAGACGCCACTCTGGGAGCCCGGCACCAAACAGGGCTACCATGCCCGCACCTTTGGTTTCCTGATGGACGAAATCGTCCGCCGCATCACTGGCTTGGAGTCGCTGGGCGAATACTTCCGCGAGACCATCGGTAGCCCCTTAGGTCTTGATTTCTGGATCGGCCTACCGTCTGCTCAGCATGACCGAGTGGCCTGCATTTACCCAGGTAAAATCAGCATCGCAGGGGGTGATCAGCCTTTTCTCAAAGCCTTCAGCACGAGTGGCACGCTGACGCAACGTACCTTTACCTCACCCATGGGTCTAAACGCTGTCAGTGACTTTAATCAGCCAGAGACCTGGAAAACAGGCTATGCCAGCATGGGTGGGGTCGGCAGCGCTAGAGGCCTGGGCCAATTTTACGCGATGCTAGCCCAAGGCGGCTCCTGGAATGGCCGCGAGATCGTGCCCGCCTCAGTGGTAGCCCTGCTCAGTGAGCCCCTTTCTCAGCAGGATGACAGCGTGCTATGTACCCCGATTGCCTTTGCCGCCGGCGTCATGCAGGACCCGATCCATCAAGACCCCGAACAGCCTCCTGGGAAAATGCGCCAGCACTTCGGTCCATCATTGAAGGCCTTTGGTCATCCAGGCGCTGGTGGTTGTCTAGCCTTTGCCGATCCTGAAAATGCTATCTCCTTCGCCTACGTCATGAATCAAATGGAAGTTGGGGCTCTCCCCGGGGCCAAATCCATCGGCCTGATTGAACGATTGTATCAGGCTTAGCCGATAGGAAGATCGACAGTCACTACTTTTGCAAAGGTAGCGGCAGCCAGCCCTTCTCCTTGAGAAGCGACGCTAGAGACCTGGCAATCAGGCGGTGCCCTTCAGGCAGTACATGAGCCGAATCCATGAAGAGTTTGCGAGCCTGATCTGGCATGAAAACGCTCTTCATGGGCAGGAGCAGCACTTTGTCCGAAACTAGATCACCAATCCAATTGGATATTGAGCGATCATCGAGAGTGACTTGTTGAGCATTGATTTCAAAATTCACTTGGGTAACGATGAGTGTGGGAATACCAGCATCCTGCAAACGTTTGATGCTTTCTCGCGTGGTGGCCTCAACAAACTGGGTCCATTGCCGTTGCTTTTCAGGATCTTTTGAAGCGATTTGTTCTGTCATCGCATCCTGTGCAGAACCAATGGCTCGCACTTCCTGTGGCAAAAGCTGACCATCCACCTTTTCCGTCTTGATGCCGTACACCTGCCGCAGGGCCACTGACCTCATAAGCCAGTTTTTCGGATGTGGGCTATTAAAGCTTTCCTTCTTTCCCCACTCTCTTTCATCTTCGTACTCATTGGTGGTTCCCACATGCAAAATGACCAGACTAGGCTGGTATTTGAGAACCTGCTGAACCACTAAATCTTTTCTGCGAGCCCCAAAACCTGGCAATCCTAAGTTCAAGCATTCAGCCTTGATCCCTGCTACTAGAAGTTCTTTTTGCAGATAACCAGTGTAGGATTCATGGACGCTGGTGCCCCGAGCCACAGAATCACCAATCACCATGACGCGATAGACATCTTTGGGTCGCTCTTTTTGAAATGATTGCGGGAAAAATCTCCGACCTCCGGTGCGCTTGAGATTCACCTTATCATCGACCTCCTGAAATCCTGCCGTGGGGTGGTAGCCGTAATCAAAACGACCCTCCATGGTCGATACAAAAATAAAACGAACAGCCAACTCAAGGGTTAGCCAAAGAGTCAAAAAAAGCAGAAAGCTACGAGTCAAGGCGCGCATCAGAATTGGAAATAAATGAACTCCTGTTCGCTGGTGCTAGAGCTGGCAAAGAGTAAAAAGAGGGCAAAAAAGATTAGCCCACGTGACCACCAGGATAGATGCCCCAGCTCGGACTCATCCTCCAAATGCCGACTGGCGATCTGGAGTAAAATCAGCGGTAGGATGTGTATGAACAGCCAACAAGCAGCACGGAACCACGGGACCGTTGGGGTCCAAATCGTCATGGCATGCATCCAGTGCTCCAGTCCACCGAGCGTCTGGGCGCGGAAAATGGCCCAGCCAAAAAGTGTGAGGACAAACATGAAGCTGATGGCAAACAGGCGCTTACCACGAGTTGTTGCCGTTTCTAAAGCGCCCAGTCCTGGAATGAGTCGGTAGGCTGTCAGCATCAGGGCGTGATAGGCACCCCATAAAACAAAGGTCCAACTAGCCCCGTGCCAGAGTCCCGCCAGAACCATCGTGATCCAAAGATTGACCACCGTGCGAGTCGGGCCACAACGGTTCCCACCGAGTGGAATGTACACGTAATCTCTGAACCAACTGGAAAGAGTGATGTGCCAACGTTGCCAAAAGTCGGAAGGGCCGGAGGCCAAATAAGGGAAACGAAAATTCGTGCTCAAGTTGATCCCCAAAAGCCTGGCTGATCCGCGCGCCAAGTCCGTGTAACCTGAGAAGTCCCCATAAATCTGAAAAGCAAAAGCCAGGATGCCCAGTAGCGCCCAAGGAGCATTCGGAGTGGCATCAGGATGAAAAACGTAATTGGCAATCTCCGCGCAATTGTCAGCAACGAAGACTTTTTTGAAGGCCCCAATCAAGAGCAGGCGAAGTCCCGCATGAAGATGCTCCCATTCCCAGCGCGCGGCTTGGGTGAACTGCGGCATGAATTTAGCAGGCCGCTCGATTGGACCCGCGACCAATTGAGGAAAGAAAGCTAAGTAGGCGGAAAAAGTCAGCAAATCCGTGGCTGGCTGCAGCTTGCCCTTATAGACATCCACGGCGTAAGCGACGGATTGAAAGGTGTAAAAGGACACAGCCACTGGCAGAATGATGTGCGGTAGAGTCCAGCCAGGATCAATCCCTGCAGCGCCAAGCAAGTTGAGTAGGCTGCTGGCAAAAAAGCCGAAGTATTTGAAGAATCCTAGCACTGCTAGATTGGTCAAAACACTCAACCACATAAAGCCTCGGCGGCGTTTTTCTTCTGACCAAGTCCAGATCCACTCATGCATCGGCACAAAGAGCACGGGGAAAATTCCAGCGACGATTAGGCTAGTTGGACTGATGCTGATGATTGACTGACCCAAAAAGCTACAGCCACCCAGCCAGACGATGGGTGCAAGGGTCGTGCATAGAATTTTAGCACGGCCTTCGCGGATGCCGACCATCGACCGTGCACAAAAATAGTCGATGCCGGTAGAAGCCATCAACAGAGCTAAAAAGCGCAGATCCCAAAGTCCGTAAAAGAAGTAACTGGCGGCCAAAAGCAGCGCCATGCGCCCCAGTCTCGGCAGTGGCCAATAGAGGACCACCACGAGTGGCAGAAAGAGGGCATATTGCCAGGAAGTAAACGACATTCAGTTCCATGGTATAACTGAGCGCTGCCTGTTAATCAAAAAATATTGCGTGGCACTTCCCCAAGCTAGGAGACTCGTTGTCGCGGTGGCGGCTTGGCGTCGCCGTCACCTTCGGGAATTCACAGCCAGGTCACCCAAACAAGCCCATCACAGGCTTACCGCCATCCACGATTGGAATCGGACGGTTCTCGCGGTTCATGAGCATGAGATCGGGATCAATGCCGAGGGACCAGTAGATGGTTTTGGCCAGGTCCTCGGGCGAGACAGGCTTGTCGTCGGGATAGGCGGCTTCTTTGTCAGATGCTCCATAGACGATGCCGCCGCGCACGCCAGCTCCGGCGATGAGCGCGGGGAAGCAGGTACTCCAGTGGCCACGGCCCCAGGTGGCATTTGGGACCGGCGTGCGGCCCATTTCGCCAATGGCGATGACGAGTGTTTCATCGAGCAATCCGCGCTCGTCGAGATCGGTGAGCAACGCAGAGCAACCTTGATCAAAGGTGGGCAGCAGATGATCGCGCACGTCATCGCTGGTGCGATGCGAGTCCCAGCCGTAGCCATCGGGGCTATCGTAATGGACGGTGACAAAGCGCGTGCCTGCCTCGACAAGCCGACGTGCCATGAGGCAGCTTTGGCCGAAAAGGTGGCGTCCGTAGCGATCACGCATCGTTTCGGCCTCGGCGCGGATGTTGAGCGCGCTGCTCGTTTTGTCGGAGGAGATGAGCGCCATCGCCCGCTTGCGATGCAGGTTCATCGCATCGCCATCGCCCATGTCGAGCCGCGCGCGCACGGCCTCGAACTGATCGAGCAAACCGACACGCTCCTGGATTCGGCCCACAGGAATGACTGGCTTGAGCCCTTCGATCTCGTAGCTCAACTCGCCATCGGCACAGGCGCGCCAGTAGGGATTGTCCTTCACGTCTTTCTTGTCGATGACGGTGGTCATCGGGTTGTAAGCTTGGCCCAGCCAGCCTGCATACTCGCCGGGTCGGATGTATTGCCCGCGATCCTGCAATTTGCCGAGCCGGTTCGGCAGTACGGCATACGAGGCGAGATCGCGCTCCATGCCACCGGGCATTTTTTGGCTTAAATGCTCTACCACGGAGCCCATCGACGGCCAATCCTGCGGCGTGGCCGAAAAGCCACCACCCACGGGCAGATGCCAGCGGTGCCCGGTCTGGAGATAATGCCCCGCACCGCTATGATCGTTGTAGTTGTGCGTCATCGAACGGATGACCGCGTATTTGTCCGAGATCTTTGCCAGACGGCCCAAGTGCTCGCTGATGAGCAGGTCCGGCGTGCGGCTCTTGATCGGTTTGAAAGGCCCGCGCACCTCACTCTTGGCTCCCGGCTTCATGTCAAAGGTCTCCAGCTGGCTCGGACCTCCAAATAGAAATAAAAAGATCACGGACTTAGCCTTCCCTCCCGCAAAAGCCTGTTGTGCCTCCTGCGCGGCGAGAACGCCCGGTAAGGTCATACCAAACAACCCCGAGCCGCCGATTTGCAAAAGCTCCCGACGCGTAACGCCTGAGCAGTTGGAGCGAGATGTGCCGTTGATGGTTAGCATGATGGGTGGAATACGGGTGCCACGCAGCCTGTTTATCTAGGGTGTGTTTAAAAACTCGGAATGATGAGGCTCGGAGCGCAGAGGGATGAGAGGCAAGGAGCTGGGTGCAGTGTCTTGACGATCCCATTGCACACCTCCTGTCGCGTGCTCCAATCAACACCCTTACTATGAAATTAATCATCCATCTCAGTTTAGCCCTCACTCTTGGGTCCGCCATTTTGCTTCCGGCTCAAGAAGCCGTGAACTACGCCATTTCACCGGTTCCCAGAGATGCTGGGTGGATGAAGCGCCATGAATCTTTTAATGCGATCTCCAAACAGGGTGAATCACCGCTCGTGTTCCTGGGCGACTCCATCACCCAAGGTTGGAGTGGAAAAGGAAAAGCATCGTGGGAGAAACACTTTGCGCCACTCAAGGCTGCAAATTTTGGCATTGGAGGCGACCGCACCGAGCATGTGCTTTGGCGCCTACAGAATGGAAATTACGACGGTTTGAAACCAAAGCTAACCGTGCTCATGATCGGCACCAATAACACAGGCCATCAGGGCCGCCCCCAAGTGGAATTGAAAGGCGCAATGTATCAATCCACTGCCGAGCAAACCGCCGAAGGCGTGAGCGCCATTATCAAGCTATTGCGTGAAAAACAGCCGCAAATGAAGATACTGCTACTGGGCATCTTCCCGCGTGGAGCTGACGCCAATGACGAGAAGCGTCAACAGAACATCGCCACAAATAGGCTCATCAGCAAACTCGCGGATGATCAAACTGTGCACTACCAAGATATCAGCGATACCTTCCTGCAAGCCGACGGCGTGCTACCAAAAGGAATCATGCCAGACCTGCTACACCTCAGTGAAACAGGCTATGAAAAATGGTCCCAAGCCATTCTGCCAAAAGTCACTGAATTGATGAAGTAGCTACAGCTTACCCCCAGTGGCTAAGACTATTCGCATGGAGCTCAGATCCTTTCAATTTCCACAAAATTTGATGATCCTAGAAACAGGAATGGAAGATCATTGAGTTGCGCCAGGGCTTGGTTTCACAAGGGTTCTTCGACTCGAAGCGGCTGTGTCTTGGGTGACACCGCCCGAGAGGCGAAAAGCCTTGTGGAATCAATGACGGATGCAAATCGGCGGTCAGCCATTCCTGTTTTTAGGATGAAGACTGGTCCCATGGGCAGAGCTCCAAGGACGCCAACCGACAAAAAAGCGGATCGAGAAAAACTCCCGATCCGCTAGGTTTGTCCTGTGCCTACCTCATCAGGCTCCCGGAAATCAGAAGCAGGTCGCAGAACGAATTATTGAAAAGCTGACTGATACTTCAGACCAGCCTCTTGAAATGAAGTTCAAAAAATCTGAAAATATTTTTTCGGTGCCTGCATTTCTACCGTTGTACGGTGGCATGAATCCATAGACCGCTCCATGATGAGACTGTGTCAGCGTCTGATCCATCCCTCTTCCAGCTAGAAGCCTCCCCTGCCAAAACAGTGGCGGAGCCGCTGAGTGATGTAGCCGGTGTCGCCCGGGTGCAGCTGGAAGGATCAGCGGTGATGGAGCTGGATTATGCTATCCCTGAGCGTTTTATATCACGACTCGTTGTCGGCACGCGGGTCATGGTGCCGCTGCAAAACCAGCGCCAACCCGCTGTGGTGATGGCTATTCTGGAGTCCTCGCCCCATCAGCATCGTCTGAAAGAGATCGCCAGCATCGTCGGCTCACGCCCCATGTTCACGCCTGGCCTGCTGAAACTAGCGGACTGGGTGGCTGAGTACTACATCGTGCCTGTCCATCGTGTCTTGCGCACCATGCTGCCTCAAGCAGTGCGGGATAAGCCGGAGACTTTCCTCACCGACAGCCATTTGAAACTGGTCAAAGAATTGTCCGCTGAGGTGATGGACAAACTGCACAAGACCGCGCCCATGCAGGCCCGTATTTTGGAAACCCTGCGTTCTCATGGTGGAGAGGCCACGCTGAGTGATTTACGACGAGATTTGCCAAGAGCGGTCAGCATCATCAAACCGCTGCTCAAGGCGGGCTACATCACTCGAAGTGAAGTTCGTGTGGAGCGTGATCCGTTTCAAACCGAAGAATTTTTGCCAAGCCAAGCGCTCACCTTTACGGAAGAGCAGCAAAGTGTGTTTGAGTCGGTGATGAAGGCCATCAACGCACTAAAAGAAGCCCGTCCCATGCTGCTCCACGGGGTCACGGGCAGCGGTAAAACAGAGGTTTATCTTCAAGCCATCGCAGAGGTCTTAAAATCAGGTAAAACAGCTCTCGTTTTGGTGCCCGAGATCAGTCTTACACCGCAGACGATCGAGCGCTTCAAAGCCCGCTTTTCCGAGAAGAAAGATGCCATTGCTGTGCTGCACAGTCACTTGAGCGATGGCGAACGGCATGACGAATGGTTCAAGGTCCAGGAAGGCCGCGCGGACATCGTCATCGGTGCCCGCAGTGCCATTTTTGCCCCGCTAGAGAGACTGGGTTTGATCATCGTCGATGAGGAGCATGAGCCTTCCTACAAACAGGAGGATGCGCCTCGCTATCATGCCCGGGATTTGGCTGTAGTTCGCGGCCACATCGAGCGCTGCCCTGTGCTGCTCGGTTCTGCCACACCGAGTTTGGAGTCCTTTCAAAATGCTAGTATCGGTAAGTATGAACTGCTGCGCATGACCAAGCGCACCGATGGCAAATCCATGCCGCTGATCCGCATCGTGGACATGCGCTTAGAGCGCCGTAAAGGCATGGGTGTCTCAGTTGCAAACGCAGGCATCCTGTCTGAAAAGCTGCGTAACGCCATCACGTCGCGATTGGAGAAGCGCGAACAAACGATTCTCTTCCTGAATCGACGCGGCTTTAATACCAGCCTGTCCTGCAGCACCTGCGGAGAGGTCGTGCAGTGTCAAGACTGTGCCGTGCCGATGACATTGCATAAAAAGGATAATCGGCTCGTCTGTCACATCTGCGGAGCCCGCCGTATGCCACCCACCAAATGCCCAGCCTGCAATGATCCTGCACTGAAGTATGGCGGCTTTGGGACGGAGCGTGTGGAGGCTGCAGTTAAGGAAGTTTTCCCTCATGCCCGCATGGCCCGAGTGGACACCGATACCATGCAGCGGAAGAATCAACTGCGTGACACGCTCAAAGACTTCCGCGCTCAGAAGCTGGACATCTTGATTGGCACTCAAATGATCGCCAAAGGTCTGGACTTCCCCAATGTGACCCTCGTCGGCGTTCTGAATGCGGACACAGCTCTCAACATTCCCGATTTCCGGGCCGCTGAACGCACGTTGCAATTGCTGATCCAGGTAGCAGGTCGCGCAGGTCGTGGAGAGGTGAAAGGAGAAGTTTTTGTGCAGACCTACGCACCTCACAGTCCGGCCATACAGTTTAGTCGACACAATGATTTCGAAGGCTTTTCCCAGCAGGAACTTGAGCACCGCCAAGCCTTTAAATATCCGCCTTACAGCCACGTCGTTCTGATCAGCAGTCGTGGCAAACATGAGGCTCAGGCTGAATTCACCCTGACCACTTTGCATAAGCGGCTAGCGGCCAAACTTCCACCCGGCACGCTGATGGGCGACCCCTCACCTTCAAACCTGACGAAAGCCCATGGACAGTTTCGCTTTCAACTCATGATGCGCAGTGACCGGATCCGACCGCTCGCACGCTACATTCAGTCCGTGGTCGAGTCGATCACGCTACCGCAAGACATCATTGTCACCTGGGATGTTGATCCCGTGAATCTGGGCTGATCATTTCATGCCTTCCTTCACCACATCTCGAGCGATTTTGAGCGCCTCTTTGCCGACGCCTAGCATCTCTGCTTTCGTGTTCGCCGGCAGAGGTGTCTGGGGGGCTCCGCTGCCATTGTAAGAAGTCATATTGGGCAGTGGCACCTCCTTTTTTGTGTGGGCATCGAAGACGGTCTTGGTGCCTGGCTTGGCGGGTTCTTCGGGTTTCTTTTCTTCTGCGGCAGGAGCGGACTCCTCCTTTTTTTCAGCAGCCTTTTTTTCATCTGGCAGCGATTCCGGCGGCTTCGCACCCGTGGTCTCACTGGGCATCGCGGGCTTATCCGCTTTCACCTGTACAGACTGATAGATCAGATTGTAATTATGCCGGATCGCCGCTGGAAAGGAGACTCGTCCTGGCTCCACAATCTTTTCACGCAGCAGTTTCGACGACAAATCAGCCACCAGATCTGTGCCGATCTTCACCGCGCGATCCACATACGGCGCCGCCACCGAGGTGGAGGCCGAGGCTCCACCTTTGATCAGTTCACTGCTGATCGTACGGCCTTGCAGCGCCAGACTGCTTTGCGCTGTGACAAGGGTGCCATCATTGGCAAAGCTCAGTTCTAGGCTGGCGTGGTCGTCAGAGGACATGAATCCGCGCAGATGATCGATTCGGATCGAAACAAAGATGCCACCGTCTGGCGATGGAGACGTTTCAGGCTGATAGGTGCGGTAAAGCGACTCCGAGATCTCATACTCCGCCGCCTTCCCTTTCCGCGCCTTCCAGCCGCCCAGACTTGTGCCGAGCTTATCGAGATTGATTTCGACCTCGCCAAAAGCGGGCACTGCGCCAAGAAGAGTTAAAAAGAGAGCGGTGAGTTTCATAGAAGATCAAAGACGAGGCAAAGATGCCCCATTTTAAACTCTTTTCAGCCCTTTCTTATTCAAGCTCTTCCAGTCTCTTGTCCGCGAACTGATTCAAATTGCCAATTTGGCTCGTAAAGTCCATCCTCTTTTTACCATGAATTCCACTTCGCCTTCTGATTTCAACCGCCGCCATTTTTTGCGTGCTGCCTTTTCAGGTGCGACCATCACGCCAGCTCTGATGTCTGCAGCGGAGGTTGAGAAAGCTTTCTCTGCCGACGGTCAAAGCTTTCATGAGCCTGCCCAAGATCTGCCGCTTGTCCAAGATGCCGACGTGATCGTCTGCGGTGCGGGTCCAGCGGGTGTTACCGCCGCCATCACGGCAGCGCGTGCCGGGGCCAAAGTCCGTCTCTTTGAATGGCGTGGCTGTCTGGGCGGCGTCTGGACGGCGGGGTTGCTAGGCTATTTGCTGGATTTTGATAAACCTGGCTTTGCCAAAGAACTCACTAAACGTCTGGATGAGCGCGATGCACGCCGTGGCACGAGTCAAAAAAGCATCTGCTACGAACCGGAGGGCATGAAGCTGCTGCTGGAGGACATGTGCGTGGAAGCTGGTGTGAAATTGCAACTCCACACTCGCGTCGCCGCTGCCTATAAAGAAGGCAATCGACTGACCACTATCGTCACCGAATCCAAATCAGGCCGCCAAGCTTGGCGGGCTCCTGTGTTCATTGATACCACGGGTGATGGCGATCTCGGTGCCCTAGCCGGATGCGCTTTTGAGATCGGCGAGTCCAAAGCCTGCCCTTGCCAGCCCATGTCGCTGAATGCGCTGCTCGTGGCCAAGGACGCGGCTGCTTTGACTCCGTTCATCCATGGTGCCGATCCTAGCAAGCAAGACGGCATCGCCAAGGAGGCCTTTTTGGCTGAGATCAAGCGCGCAGGTTTCTTCCCTTCCTACTCTAAACCCACGCTCTGGCAGGTGCGGGATAATTTACTGCTAGTCATGATGAACCACGAGTTCAGCGTCATTCCTTATGATGCGGCTCAAGTCACTGAAGCCACCATCCGTGCCCGCAGTGAAATGAATAAAATCGTCAATGGTCTGCGCAAACTCGGCGGTCCCTGGGCAGGTATCCAACTCGCTGCCACGGCCGAGCAGATCGGTGTTCGAGATGGACGTCGTATTGCAGGCCGATTCACCGTCACCAAAGAGGATCTCATCAAAGGTGCACGCTATGAGGATGGCATCGTCCGCCCCACCTTCTCCGTGGACATCCACGCTTTGACTGCAGAACATAACAAAGAAGCGGGTTATACCAATCGCGGTATCAAAGTCATTCCCTATGACATTCCTTTGCGCGCCCTGATCGCCAAAGACGTGGACGGTCTCATGATGGCTGGGCGCTGTATCAGCGGAGACTTCATCGCGCATTCCAGCTACAGAGTGACGGGCAACGCCGTCGCCATGGGCGAAGCCGCAGGCGTCACCGCCGCCCTCGCCGCTGCCAGCAAACGCTTGCCTCACGAAGTTCCCTGGACTGAGGGAGAAGCCAAGCTCAAGCAAATGGGTCAGCGCGCTTAGTGAGTCGGCGGTGGCAGAGGAATCGGATCAATCAGGCGCAAATTTTGATTCAGTGTCTCGGCGCTGACTTCTCCCTCCCAGCGACTGATCACCACTGTGGCCACGCCATTGCCGATGAAGTTGGTCAACGCTCGGCATTCACTCATGAAGCGGTCGATTCCAACGAGCAGCGCTAGGGACTCGATCGGAATTCCGGGCACGGCTTGCAGCGTTGCGGCCAGTGTTACAAAGCCAGCTCCAGTGATCCCGCTAGCGCCCTTTGACGTTACCATTGCCACGAGCAGAAGACTGATCTGGGCGCTCAGATTCAGGGGCGTATTGGTTGCTTGCGCTAAAAAGACCGCCGCCATGGCCATGTAAATATTGGTGCCATCTAGATTGAAACTGTAACCCGTCGGCACCACCAATCCCACCGTCGCGTGGCCGCAACCGAGGCGTTTCATTTTCTGGATCAACCCAGGCAGCGCGGTCTCTGAGGAGCTCGTCCCCAAAACCAGCAAGAGCTCATCTTTGATATAACTGAGAAACCGGAAGATCGAGAAGCCAGATACCCGAGCAATCGCACCGAGAACGACGATGACAAAGAAACCTGCGGTGAGATAAAAGCCCGCCATCAGCGTCATCAGCCGACCTAGCACGCTCAGTCCATGCGCCCCGACCGTGTAAGCCATGGCCCCGAAAGCACCCACAGGTGCCACCTTCACCAGCATCTGCATCAGACCAAAAAAGACTTCAGATCCATAGTCGATCACCAAGAGCACAGGCTTGCCACGCTCTCCCATCTTCGCGATGGCAAAGGCGGTGAGGATGGCGATAAAGAGCACCTGCAAAAGATCACCCGAAACAAAGGCTCCGAGAAACGTGTCCGGAATGATGTGCAGTAAAAAGTCAGCCGTGCTCAGCGTCTTTGACTTTTCCACTGAGCCATGGCTGGACTCGATAGCTGCAGCAGGAGTCGTGGCATGATAGACCTCATCTGCCGGCGTGAAGCCGACGCCAGGCTGCAACACATTTACCACGATCAGGCCGATGATCAGCGCCAGGGTTGAGACGATCTCAAAATACAACAACGTCTTGGCCCCCACACGCCCCAGCCTTTTCAAATCACCCATGGAGGCGATGCCATGCACCACCGTGCAAAAGATGATCGGAGCAATCATCATCTTCACCAGCTTGATGAAGCCATCTCCCAGCGGCTTCAGTTTGGCACCCAGCGTTGGATCTAGGAAACCCACGATGATCCCTAGAATCACCGCGATGATCACCTGGATATAGAGGACACGGTACCAAGGCTTGCGGGAGACGACATTTTCCATGATAAATCAGTTTAGGCTGATTTCATCTCACGGAGCAAGACCACATTCATCCTCAGCGTTGGCCATTGGCATCATGCGACTTTCCCTTTTCCTTTTCTTTGCCTGCTTTTCATTGATTTCAGCAGCCGAGTATGACCTGCTCATTCAAAATGCCCAGATCCTGGATGGTACTGGAGCACCTGCATTCACCGGTAGCATCGGTATTCAGGATGGGCGCATCACTGCCATCGGCGCAGTTACTGGCTCAGCTAAAGACGTGATCGATGCCACAGGCCAGTATGCCGCGCCTGGATTCATCGACGTTCACACTCACTCAGAAAAAATCTGTGACGTCCCTGCTGCCGAGAATTTTCTGCGCATGGGTGTCACCACCATCGTCACTGGAAACTGTGGCATGTCCCGCACAGACGTGGCGCGCTTCTTTGCTGAGATTACAAAAACTGGCACCACCCTGAATGTAGCGACCCTGATCGGTCATGGCGATGTCAGGGAACAAGGCATGGGCGGAAAATTCATCCGCGCTCCCAATGCAGACCAACTCGAGGTCATGAAAAACCTCGTCGATCAAGCCATGAAGGACGGTGCTGTCGGCATGAGCACCGGCTTGATTTATGTGCCCGGTTCTTTTGCCAAGACGGACGAACTCATCGCGCTCGCCAAAATCGTAGCCCAGCATGACGGCGTCTATGCCAGCCATATGCGCTATGAAACCGTGCGCATTTTTGACGCACTCAGCGAGCTGACACAGATCGCCCGTGAAGCCCAGGTCCGCACCCAGCTCAGTCACATCAAACTTTCCGGTCCCACCGCCTGGGGGAAAGCCGCTGAAGTCCTGACCTACCTCGACAAAGCACGCGCTGAGGGCTTAAGTATCACCCATGATCTCTACGCCTATACCGCCTCCAGCACTGGCCTACGGCAAACCATCCCCGATCAGGCCCTGGAAGGCAGCCGAGCAGACTTCGCCGCACGCTTGGCCGATCCACATAAGAAGGCCCACATCATCGCGGGCATGAAAGAGATCCTTCAGCGCAGTGGCCGAAAAGACTACAGCTATGCGGTCATCGCACGATTCACTGCAGATCCATCCCTCAACGGCCTTAGCCTGCCCTTAGCAACCAAGCGTGTTCGAGGCAGCGACAGTTTAGAAGGGCAAATCGAGCTGCTGCTCGACATTGAAAAACGCGGCGGCGGCAGCGGCATCTTCCACGGTATGAACGAGGCCGATCTCCGCACCTTTTTGAAGCATCCCCAGACCATGATCGCCAGCGATGGTGGTCCACGCGTCCTTGGCGAGGACGTGCCTCACCCTCGCAGTTATGGCAACAATGCCCGCATTTTAGGACACTATGTGCGCGAACAAAAAGCGCTTCCTTTGGAAGAAGCCATCCGCCGCATGACCAGCCTACCCGCGCAAACTTTCCAATTCAAAGACCGTGGCATACTCCGTCAAGGTGCCCATGCCGACATCGTCCTCTTTGATTTGGCTGAAATTCAAGATCCCAGCCATTTTAGCGATCCCCATCATTACGCCGAAGGCTTTCATCACGTTCTTGTCAGAGGCATCCCCGTCATCCGCCATACTAAGCTCACCTCCGCCCGCCCCGGCGGACCTTTGAAAAAGCAAAGCAAGGCAGAAAAATGAGCGGTGAAATTCTGACCCATCACACCCATGATCTCGGAGTGCAGAGCCCATGAAGCCGATATCTCATTCGTAATCAGCACTCCCCAATCAGGCTAGAATCAGACGCAGAAAATCAGCATCGGAAAAGTTGGCGTTTTGGCCAAGGCGCACGATCACGAGTCCACGGGAAGGGATGGCGTAGAGACGCTGGTAGGAACTGCCAATGCAGGCGATCAGGTCTGGCGGTGCGTCTTTACAGAGGCAGACGTTCGCCCAGGACTGGCTGCTCCAGTCGCGCTCCAGTTGATCTTCGATATCGATTTCTCTAGCCCCGGCTTTTCCGGCTGCGCGATTGTTCCAGAAACCAAAGCTATAAGCGGGATTGGCTTTGGAGCCCTGCAGCATTTTTTCAAACGAGGATGAGTTCAGGACGGCGCTGCCTTTCTCCAGTAGCAAGTCACCCATCTTAGCCCAATGCCGAGCGGTCATGACAAAGCCAGCGGCCAATAGTGGATTCCCAGCTGCATCAGGTAGATAGCGTTGAGAGCCTAGACCGAGAGGTTTCAAAACCTGTTTCTCTAGATAGTGTGTCGGTGATTTTTTGAGCTTCCGCTTCAGGACTTCATGAAACACTTGTAGCTGGCTGGGTCCGTAAATGAAGGATTTCCCAGGTGCTGCAACGAGGGGTCGTGCCATGGCCAGTTGATTGCGATCTTTCAGTCCATCCTCATGCAGTTTGAGACAGCGCTCCAGGCCGCCTGTAAAGTGAAGCAGTTGATCGAGTGTGATTTCAGACTTTCTGTTGTCTTCCTTCCATTCGGGCAAGGTCTTGGAGACTTTTTCATCAAGGTGAATCAAACCCTCTTCGACGGAGGCCATCGCGGCGAGTCCCCAGAAACCTTTGGTGCCACTGAAGATGCGATAGGGTTCGTCTTTGCGACCTGCATTTGGATAGCTTTCGTGGAGGATGTGGCCGTCCTGCTTGATGAGCAGCGCGCGGCTTTTCCGAGTCGCGCAATAGCTGGCGGCTTGACTGAGTGAGGCTTCATGAAGTGCTAGAGAGGGCGGGCTCGAACCTGAGGCACAGCTTGGCAAAGCCATGCTAGCTCCGCCTAGTCCTAGCCAAGCCATGATCTGGCGGCGTGATTTAAGCTTATCGATCTGCTGCTGGATCTCCTTATCGGCACCCTGGCACAGGGTTTTGAGCATGTCAGGACTGATCCAATCAGCGCCAAAGGCCATGACGGTCTCGCCGACCATGCCATCGGCTGAGACCACGCGCATGGGATGGGTCTTGGCATATTTGGCGGCTAATTTTTCTATCAGGTGGTCTGCGCTGTTCCCAGAATCGGCATAGATGATTTGGAGTCCATCCTTCTCACGCTCCTCAGTCATTTGCGCCTGGGTGCCATCAAAAACCACCACCACCTGTGAGCCGCTGCTGTCCTGGAAATCGCGCAGACGTTTCAGCAGTTCTGTCCTGGCCAGATGGCGCTTACTAGCCACCACCTGATGGCGCTTCAATTCAGGCCACGCGTGCAGGACGCTGTGACCGTCCACGAGCAGATAGGAAAGCGGGCTGGGCATGATGGATTTTGGCACAGGATCGTCGGATCATCAATCTTATGGACGACGGGTTAGATCGTTTGATAGTATTTGCCCATGTTCCGCCGAATCTTCACGACTCTCCTCATCACTAGCCTCAGTTGCAACTTGGCGATTAGCCAAGAAGCCAAGAAGGATCCTGCGCCGAATTCAGAAGAAAAGACAGAAGAGAAGACTAAAGGAAAAGCTGATGCCAAGGATGAAAAGAAAGAGGACAAGAAACCTGATGAAAAGGCAGACAAGCAAAGTGAGACCGAACATAGCATCACTCTTGGTGGTCAGAAGATCGAGTTCACCGCCATAGCCGGCACCTTGCCTCTGAAAGATGCGGAGGGGAAAACCACGGCAGACATTTTTTACATCGCCTATGTTAAAAAGGGCGCGCCTGACGCAGCGGCACGGCCATTGACTTTTTCCTTCAATGGTGGTCCAGGCTCCTCTTCTGTCTGGATGCACATGGGATTGCTAGGTCCGAAGCGCGTGAAGTTACGTGATGACGGTTTTGCTGTGCCGCCGCCTTATCAACTGGTGGAAAACGAATACAGTCTTTTAGATGAGACCGATCTTGTTTTCATCGACCCTGTCGGCACGGGTTATAGTCGTGCAGCGAAACCCGAAGACGCCAAGAATTTCTTCGGCCTGAATGAAGATGCCAAAAGCATAGGCGAGTTCATTCGTCTCTACGTGACCAAGCATTCACGCTGGCCTTCACCGAAGTTTCTCATTGGAGAAAGCTACGGCACCACGCGCGCTGCGGCCCTCAGCGGTGAACTGTTGCGTTCCCACCGCATGAATCTCAATGGCATCATGCTTGTCTCTACAGTGCTGAATTTCCAAACCCTGTGGGGTGGCTCAGGCAATGATCTGCCCCATGTTCTCTATCTCCCCAGCTTTGCCGCCACCGCATGGTATCACAAAAAGCTGCCTGCAGACTTGCAGAAGAAGCCGCTGCCAGAAGTGTTGGCTGAGGCAGAGACCTTTGCCAGCGGAGACTATAACCGCGCGTTGTTGCTCGGTGGTGCCCTTCCTGCTGAGCAACGTGCTGCCATTGTGAAGAAGATGTCACGTCTCATCGGGTTATCAGAGGCCTACATTGATGGGGCTAATCTGCGCGTTTCCATGAGTCGGTTTAATGCCGAGTTACTCCGTGACCAACGGCTAGTTGTTGGCCGTTTCGACAGCCGCTACACCAGCACGATGCGTGATCCCCTTGGTGATGGTGCTGAGCGTGATCCAAGTGCCGATGCGATCTTCAGTGCCTTCGCCTCTACCTTCAATCACTACATCCGCAATGATCTCAAGTTTGAAGATGATCGCCCCTATAACATCCTAGCCAGTGTCGGTAAATGGAACTGGGATGCCGAAAATGAATTTGCCGATGTTTCAGAAACCTTGGCTGAAAGCATGTCTACCAATCCCTTCCTGAAGGTGCATGTCTCCAATGGTTACTATGACATGGCCACGCCTTATTTCGCGAGTCGTTATACCTTCAATCATCTCATCGTTCATCCTGATCTGAACAAGAACATCACGCATGATGATTACACTGCAGGGCACATGATGTACCTCAACATTCCTGATCTAAAAAAACAGAAAACAGACCTCGCCAAATTCATTCGAGCATCCAGCGGACAGTGATAAAGGGCGGTCAAAAGTGGTCTGAAGATCGTTCCTCATAAAATATTTTTTGTCATAAGGTGAACGCATCAAGCGCGAATGAGGATGAATTTAGTATTCTATACTTTTGGATAGGTTTCGTCGGCTTCCCTGAATCCATCGGCCTTCCATGAACATGCTGCTTTTAGGTTTCAGAGAAGAGTGGCTGAACAGACCTCATTTCACAGTCAGGCAGAACGGCAGCGGCACTAAGTTTTCGTTGTCAACTTATGCTTGCATCCTATTATCAATTGTTAATTATCGGAGCCCAATCCAATAACATTCACAAACACACTCCGATTAAAACGGCAACATCTATGGCAAAGACAGAGAGCAACAGCAGCAAGACAAAATATGTTTATTCCTTCGGCGACGGAAAAGCCGATGGTGGCGGTACCATGAAAGCATTGCTCGGAGGCAAGGGCGCGAATCTCGCAGAGATGAGCCGCATTGGTCTTCCTGTTCCTCCCGGATTCACAATCACAACCGAAGTTTGTACCTATTATTACGCAAACAAGCGCACCTATCCAGCAAGCCTCCAGGCTCAAATGGAAGCGGGTGTGAAATCCATGGAAAAAATCATGAACTGCAAGTTTGGTGATGCCAAGGGCATGCCACTCCTCGTTGCCGTTCGCTCCGGTGCCCGTGACTCCATGCCAGGCATGATGGACACCATCTTGAATCTGGGTCTGAATGATCAGACGGTTCTGGCTTTGGCTGCCGCAACCAAGAACGAGCGTTTCGCTTGGGATTGCTATCGCCGTTTTGTTCAAATGTATGGTGACGTCGTCCTTGGCGTGCAAAAGCGCGAAGGTGAAGACCATGAACCATTTGAAACCGTCATCGAAGAGTTCAAGCACGAGAAGTACGGCAAGGACATCGTGGACAGCGACCTCACTGCTGCTGACCAGATGGAGCTTGTAAAACAGTTCAAAGCTCTGGTCAAAGAGCGCACAGGTAAAGTTTTCCCAAATGACGCCTGGGACCAGCTCCGCGGTGCTGCTGGTGCCGTCTTTGGTTCATGGATGAATGACCGCGCGATCGTTTATCGCCGCAAATACAACATCCCTGCTGAGTGGGGTACAGCCGTTAACGTGCAGGCCATGGTCTATGGTAACACGGGCAACGACTCTGGTTCCGGCGTGGCCTTCACCCGTAACCCAGCCAACGGTGTCAATGAATTCTACGGTGAGTTCCTCATCAACGCTCAAGGTGAAGACGTTGTCGCCGGCGTTCGCACTCCAGAGCCAGTGCTCGAGCTCAAAAAGCAGATGCCGAAGTCCTATGCGGAACTCCTCAAAGTGCGCGCCACTCTTGAGAAGCACTTCAAAGACGTTCAAGACGTCGAGTTCACCATCCAACAGGGTAAACTCTTCATGCTTCAGACTCGTAACGGCAAGCGCACCGCCGCTGCCGCTCTGAAGTTCTCCATCGACATGGTGAAGGAAAAACTCATCGACTGGGAAACTGCCGTCTTGCGCAATCCAGCCGATCAGCTCGACCAGCTCCTCGCTCCGATCTTCGACCTCGCAGACGTGAAGAAAGCTAAGGCGATTGCCTCAGGTCTGCCAGCCGGCCCTGGTGCTGCTTGCGGTAAAATCTACCTCAACGCTGACCGTGCCGTCTTGGCCGAAGCACGCGGTGAAAAAGTTCTCCTCGTTCGTAACGAAACCAGCCCTGAAGATCTTCGCGGCATGATCGCTGCTGAAGGCATCCTCACCGCTCGCGGTGGTGTTTCTTCACACGCAGCCTTGGTTGCTCGTCAGATGGGTAAAGTTTGCATCTGCGGTGCTGCTGCGCTGGAGATCAACTATGACAAGAAGACAGTTTCTGTCTCTGGTCAGACCTTCAACGAAGGCGACTTCCTCTCCATCGACGGCACCAGCGGTATCGTTTATGGCGGTCAATTGAAGACAGCTCCTTCTGAAATCATCACGGGCATGCTCCATGGTGACAAGGCCGCTCAAGCGACTGAGAAGTTCAAAAGCTTCAACCAGCTCATGGCATGGTGTGCCAAGGCCACGCGCATGCAGGTCCGCACAAACGCTGATAATCCAGAGCAGACTCAAAACGCTATCGCTTTCGGTGCCCAAGGTATCGGCCTTACCCGCACAGAACACATGTTCTTTGAAGGTGACCGCATCGACGCTATGCGTGAGATGATCCTTGCTACCACAGAGGCAGATCGCCGTGCTGCTCTTGGTAAGCTTCTCCCATACCAGCGTGAAGACTTTACCGGCATCTTTGAGTCCCTCAAAGGTCTGCCAGCCACCATCCGTCTCCTTGACCCACCTCTCCATGAGTTCCTCCCTCACACGGAAGCTCAGCAGAAGGATCTCGCCAAGAAACTCGGCATTACTGTCGAGAAGATCGCTCACCGCGTTGAGTCTCTCCATGAGTTCAACCCGATGCTCGGTCATCGCGGTTGCCGCCTTGGCATTGCCTACCCTGAGATCACCGAGATGCAGGCCCGCGCTATCTTTGAAGCTGCAGCCGACGTCTCCAAGAAGAAGATCAAGGTGAAGCCAGAAGTCATGATTCCTCTTGTCGGATTCAAGCGCGAGCTTGATCTCCAGGTGGAAATCGTCAATCGCGTCGCCAAAGAAGTGATGGCCGAGAGGAAGATCAAATTTGATTACCTTGTCGGAACCATGATCGAAGTACCTCGCGGTGCCCTCACTGCGGACGAAATCGCTCAGACTGCTCAGTTCTTCTCCTTCGGCACGAATGACCTCACTCAGACCGCTCTCGGCATCAGCCGTGACGACATGGGTGCCTTCCTCATGCCTTATACAGAGGCTGAAATCTTCAAGAAGAATCCTTTCGCTACGTTGGACACCACCGGCGTCGGCCAGCTTATCAAAATCGCCATCGAAAAAGGCCGCAAGACCAATCCAGACATCAAACTGGGTATCTGTGGTGAACACGGTGGCGATCCTGACAGCGTGAAGTTCTGCCACGAGGTGGGTCTTTCCTATGTCAGCTGTAGTCCTTTCCGTGTTCCCGTCGCCCGCCTTGCTGCTGCACAGGCTGCGATCGAGGAAAAGCGTGCTGCTGCAAAGCCCGCTGAAAAAACTGTCCGTAGTAGTGCCAAAAGCGCTGCTCCGGCAAAAAAAGCAAAGCAACCAACAACAACAAAAAAAGGAAATAATACTATGGCCAAGAAAGCTGCAAAAAAAGCCGTCAAGAAAGCCGCTCCAGCTAAGAAAGCTGCTCCAGCCAAGAAGGCTGCTCCAGCCAAGAAAGCTGCTAAGAAAGTTGCTAAGAAAAAATAATCCATGCGATCTCTCTGAGATCGCCACAACGGTGAAGTAATTCACCTCTCAAAAGCCCTGTGGGGAGCAATCCTCACAGGGCTTTTTTGTGGTTCCGTGTCTAGCCAGGGCTCTTTGTTGTTTCTCGGGGTTGTCTTATTTAAAGAAAGAAACTTTAATATGCAGATGACCCCAGAACTTCGAGGCTTTGTTCAGCGATTAATCCAGATGGCGATTCATTCAGGAATACAAAGTATCTTTTTTCGCCTGCCCTTGGGAGTGATTGTTGTCATTGTCGGGCTTCTCATTTGGGCGGCTGTGCATTTTCAGTTGTATTAGCATCGGTGCCGATAGGAAACCGAGGGAACCTCTAAAATGGGAACGGCTTAGCGCCGATTTGCGCTTGTCACTGGCTCTACAAGCATGGCTCAACTCAACGATCTTGCATTCCCGATTTATGGGCAAAACGCTGATTGACACTCTGCTACTTCTAAAGAACATATCATCGCATCCTGATACGATGATTCGTTTCATTTTAGACTAAACCAAACCTACCCTACCACACATGTCCGACTATAAAGTAAAAGACATCGGCCTAGCCGATTTTGGCCGCAAAGAACTCGACATCGCTGAGCATGAAATGCCAGGCCTCGTTGCCACCCGTGAAAAATATGGTCCAAAGAAGCCTCTCGCTGGAGTTCGTATCACTGGTTCCTTGCACATGACCATCCAGACTGGCGTGCTGATTGAAACGCTCAAGGACCTGGGTGCTGACGTGCGCTGGGCTAGCTGCAACATTTTTTCCACTCAGGACCATGCCGCTGCTGCTATCGCTGCGACTGGAACACCTGTGTTTGCTTGGAAAGGTGAGTCCCTCGAAGAATATTGGTGGTGCACTTGGAAGGCCATTATCTTCCCAGGCGAGCTCGGCCCACAACTCATCGTTGATGATGGTGGCGACGTCACTCTCCTCATCCATAAAGGTTATGAGATGGAAAACGGCGACAAATGGATCGATACGCCGTCTGACAACCACGAAGTCAAAGTCATCAAAGACTTGCTGCGTGACATCGGCAAGAATCAGCCTGGCATCTTCCACACGATCGTCAAAGATCTCAAAGGCGTCTCCGAAGAGACCACCACGGGTGTACATCGCCTCTATGAAATGGCCAATGCAGGCAAGCTCCTGTTCCCAGCCATCAACGTCAACGACAGCGTCACGAAGTCCAAGTTCGACAATCTTTATGGCTGCCGCGAGTCCCTTCTGGACGGGATCAAGCGCGCCACCGACGTCATGATCGCTGGTAAAGTCGGCGTCGTCTGTGGTTATGGCGACGTGGGTAAAGGCTGTGCCGCTGCCCTCCGTGGCATGGGCGCTCAGGTCATCGTTACTGAAATCGATCCAGTCTGTGCCCTCCAGGCAGCCATGGAAGGATACCGTGTGATGCCGATCGAAGACACCCTTGGCACTGGCGACATCTATGTCACCACCACGGGTAACAAAGACATCATCACCGTCGAGCACATGGTCGGCATGAAGGATCAAGCCATCGTCTGTAACATTGGCCATTTCGACAACGAAATCCAGGTGGACAAACTCGAGAAGCTCCCAGGCATCAAGAAGCTCAACATCAAGGCCCAGGTGGACAAGTACACCTTCCCTGCTGGTAACAGCATCTACATGCTGGCAGAAGGTCGTCTGGTGAACCTTGGTTGCGCCACTGGCCACCCAAGCTTCGTCATGAGCAACAGCTTCACCAACCAGACCCTGGCGCAGATCGAGCTTTGGGAAACCAAAGACAGCCGCCCCATCGGCGTCACTGTCCTGCCAAAGAAGCTGGATGAAGAAGTCGCCCGCCTGCACCTTGCCAAGATCGGAGTCAAACTTACCGTCCTCTCCAAGGATCAGGCTGACTACATCGGCGTTGCCGTCGACGGACCTTACAAGTCTGAGCATTACCGCTACTAAACCGATGCAGTTGCAGCGCAACTGATCGCTTTTACGAACACCCTCACTCAAAGCGCGGACGATCGAAAGATCGCCCGCGTTTTGCTTTGGCACCAAGTAAACATCAATCCCTGTTGTGAAAAGCATCCCATGGCGGAAGGATGCTGATGGATGCCTTTTTTAATGAGCTGGGTGGCAAAGTTCTCGAGCGATGGAAGCAGGAGAACTTTTCATTGGAGAAGTTCCCCGGAATCGCCCGCTTAGCCATTGAGGAGCGCCTACCCTCAGAGCATGTGGATTTGGCCGCTTTCATCCAGGAGTTCCTGCTCAATGATGATCAGCCTTTGCAGACCCAGTCAGGCTTTGGTCAGCCCGAGCTCGTGGCCTATGATCACCCGCGCTTTTACATCCAGATCCTGGTGTGGATGGATGGGACGACGGACATTCATCAGCATGAATTTTCCGGTGCTTTTCATGTCATGTCGGGCTCTAGCATTCATGCGCATTACACGTTTGAAAACGCGCAGTCGGTGACGCCGCATCTCCGCATGGGGCAGGTAAGGATGCAGAACATTGAGCTGCTGGAGACTGGCCGCACGGTGCCCATTGTTTCAGGCCAAAGCTGCATTCATTCCCTGTTTCATTTGGATACACCTTCGGTCACTGTGGTGGTGCGCACGCAGAATGATCCTGGGATGAATCCGCAGTTCAATTACCTGCCGCCACACATGGCCGTGGATCCCATGTTTCACGATACATTGACCATGCGCCGGAAGCAGCTGCTGGATCTGCTCGAACACATGCAGGTGCCAGGCTATGCTGCGCTGGTCCTGAAGATGGTCGAAGAACTGGACTTTGAGCGCGGCTTTTATCTTTTGCAGCATTGCATGGGCGCTTTGGGTGATTTGGGCGACTTCGAGACGGCACTGGGTCTCTTTGAGAAAAAGCACGGAGCCTTAGCCGCAGGTGTTGCCGCGACGCTGGAAGAAGGTGTTAGACGAGACGCCATCAAAAACATGCGCGGCACTATCGCCGAGCCCGAACACCGTTTCTTTCTGGCCCTGCTCATGAATGTCTCCACGTGCGCCGAGCTTCTTCGACTCGTGGCACAACGCTTTCCTGAAGAGGCGGCTCTAGAAACAGTCATGCGCTGGACGCTCGAACTGGAGGAGTATTCCGATGTCGGCCTTTCGATTCTAGATGCCGTTTTTCCTGAGGACTGGGGCATTGAAGCAGCGGCTCATTCCGGCCTATTTCAGGCTGCCCTACGCCACTGGATCAAGGGCGGCAAGAAAGCACCTGCCACGCTCAAGCTCCTCAACTCAAACCAGATCAAAAGCCTGAAAGCCCTGCTTGCTGCCTCGAGCTTGCGCGTTCTGGTGATTGAGGAGAAGGTTGCTAAAAACGGGAATGGTTAACCGTGGGTCTACATCGTGGCCCTCCGTCGGCCTAACATCCAGACTTGCATTTCTTTTATCCTGTGGAAATGTACCCGCCGGTTTTGACCGGCTTCCCCCCTTGGGGCCGATGTTTGTCTTGTAGCCCGTCTTTGTTAGACGGTGATCCCGTCCCGCTGATGCTGGACGCTTTTACGGCGACTGGTTGCCCGTTTCACGGAAGCCAACCCGCGCCGGGTTTACAGATAAGATATGGAAAAGACATTCGCCGATCTCGGCCTTTCGCCCGAGCTCATCAAAGCTATTGAATCCCAAGGATTCGAACAACCCTCCCCCATCCAAGCAGAAGCTATCCCAGTTGCCCTCACAGGTCGCGACGTGGTGGGTCAAAGCCAGACAGGTTCTGGTAAAACACTGGCTTTTGGTCTGCCTGCAGTTCAGCGGATCGACGCTACCAGCCGCTCGACTCAAACGCTGATCATGTGCCCAACACGTGAGCTGGCCATGCAGGTCTGCGCTGAGATTCATAAGGTCGCCAGCTTCCGTGAAGGTGTGCGCGCCACACCGATCTACGGTGGCTCCTCCTATGACCGCCAGATCCGCGCCTTACAAATGGGCTCCCAGATCGTGGTGGGCACTCCTGGCCGTATCTTGGATTTTGTCGATCGCGGCACCCTGAAATTGGACGATCTTAAAACCCTCGTTTTTGATGAGGCCGATGAAATGCTGGACATGGGCTTTGCAGACGAGATCGAACGTCTCATGCAGGCTGTGCCGAAAGAGCGTCAGACGATCTTTTTCTCGGCCACCTTTGACCCGCGCATCCGCCGCCTGATTGATCGGTACACGAACAATCCGGCCACGATCACCATTCAGCAAAAAGCGATGACGGTGCCGACCATCGAGCAGCGTTATTATGAAGTTCAGGGCCGCAGCAAGACCGAAGTCCTCTGCCGCGTGTTGGACATGGATTCCCCACGCTTGACGATCGTATTCTGCAACACCAAGAAAGCCGTTGATGACACGGTGGATGCGCTGACTGCCCGTGGTTATGCCGCTGACCGTCTGCATGGAGATCTGAACCAAATCATGCGTGAGCGCGTGATGCGGAATTTCCGCAATGGCACCATTGAAGTGCTGGTCGCGACGGATGTGGCTGCCCGTGGATTGGATGTCAATGACATCGACCTCATCGTGAACTTTGAGCTGCCTTATGACACCGAAGATTATGTGCACCGTATTGGACGCACAGGTCGCGCTGGCCGTAAAGGTACCGCAGTCAGCTTAGTCGCAGGTCGTGAGATCTATCTCATGCAGCGGATTCAGCGCTTCACCAATGCCAAGGTGACCCGCACCAAAGTGCCTTCACAGGAAGAACTGGAAGCCACGCGCGTGGATCAGGTCTTTGAAAAACTCAAGGCCACTCTGGAAGCCAACACTTACGGCAAGCATGAGCACACTGTTCAGCGCCTGCTGGATGCTGGTTTCAATCCGACGGATGTGATGAGCGCCGTGATGGATCTGTGGATGAAGGAATTCTCCCGTGAAGGTGAGCAGATCATCGAGGATCGTGCCCAACAACGCCCGCAGCAGCAGCGCGAATTTGTGCCAAGTGAACGCCCTGCGACCGTAGGTCAAACCGCCAATGCTGGCGACTTCCCCGCACGCGTCTTTACCCCTGCTCCAGCGCGTGCTCAGGCTCCGCGTGATCCTTCTCTTTCGTATGAAGACGAAGGCCCGCGCCGCCCAGACGCACCGCCAGCCGATCAGCAAGGTCGTGATGACTTTGGCCCAGCGCCGATGCGTTCCCGCTCCGCAGGTCCTAAGGGTCCACGTTCCGGCATGGTTCGCCTCTTTGTAAACGTCGGCGGCATGGACAATGCCCGTCCGGGTGACATCGCAGGGATGATTTACAACACCGCGCAGATCCCTAGCGGCAGCCTTGGCAGCATTGAAGTCTTTGAGAAATGCAGCTACATCGAAGTGCCCTCCGATCACGTCGAAACCGTGATGAATACGGTGGCCGGAACCGATTTCCGGGGTCGCAGTGTTCGCCTCGATCTGGCCGATCGCCAAGATGGCGCCGGCGGCGACCGCCCGAAACGTACTTTTGGCCCACGCGGTTTTGGCAGCAAGCCTAGCTACGGTGGTGGCGGTGGCTTCAAAGGCGGCGGCGGTGGCAATTACGGTGGTGGTGGCGGCGGCTTCCGCAAGCCCTTCGGCGGCGGTGGTGGCGGCGGCTACAAAGGTGGCGGCTTCCGTGGCCGTCCACAGCAGGATGGCTGAGACTAGCCTCTGAAGTGATTTGAGTCAGGCTGACGTGTCCACCACGTCAGCCTTTCTTTTTGAGCTGTATGTGACAGCCAATCTTCTTGCACTGAAATTCACCAGCCTTTAGCTTTTAGACTGCCGTTCTGCTGCCTTGGCAGCTGCCCTTTCTTAGCAAAGCCCTTTTTCCCAACCTACTTCATGCTTATCAGCACCAAAGCCTATGCCCGCGCCGGTCTTGTAGGCAATCCGTCAGACGGTTACTTCGGCAAGACGATCTCCTTCATCATCCGCAACTACTGCGCCGAGGTCACGCTTTTCGAAACTCCTGAGCTGACCATTGAACCCAATGAGCGGGATCATTCCAGCTTTGGCAGTATCGACGCTCTGGCACGCGATGTGCGCCAGTTTGGTTATTACGGCGGTATCCGCCTGCTCAAAGCCAGTGTGAAGCGTTTTTACGAATACTGCACCAAGCACCATCTGCCGCTGCATGGACGCAATTTCACCCTGCGCTATTCCAGCAATATCCCGCCGCAAGTCGGCATGGCCGGCAGCAGCGCCATCATCACCGCCTGCTGGCGTGCCTTGATTGAATTTTACGGTGTCGAAGTCCCCAAGCACCTGCTACCCAGTCTGGTCCTCAGCGTTGAAAATGATGAGCTCGGCATTCCTGCAGGCCTGCAAGACCGCGTCATTCAGGGCTATGAAGGGGTGGTCTTCATGGACTTCAACCGTGCCAGCATTGAGAAGCTCGGCTACGGCATCTATGAAGAGCTGGACCCCGCTTTGCTGCCGCCCGTCTTTGTAGCCTACACCACAAAGCTGAGTGAAGGCACCGAAGTCTTTCATAACGACATCCGAGGCCGCTGGAACCGTGGCGAGCGCGAAATCGTCAGCGCCATGTATCAGTGGGCAAACCTCGCCCAGCGCGTGCGCGACATGCTGGTGGCTGGTCGTGGCCACGAGATTGGTCCTCTCCTCAACGAAAACTTCGATCTCCGCCGCCGCCTCTACAAGCTTAGCCAAGGCAACATTGCCATGGTCGAAGCCGCCCGCGACTGTGGTGCCAGCGCCAAATTCACCGGTAGCGGTGGTGCCATCGTCGGCACTTATGAAGACGAGGCCATGTTTGAAAAGCTCAAAGCAGCTCTGGAGCCCATGCAAGTCATGGTGATCAAGCCGCAGATTCTTTGAGGGCTACGACAGAATTTCAGTGCGTTTCATTCTTCGTGATCAGTGGCTCGAAAGCAAACCATTGTGCCCAGTGCTGATGAATATAATCATGCATGATTGGCAGCCAGATTTTACCGAGATAATCAGCGCGGATTTTGGTTTGGCCGTCGTAAAAGCAGTCCAAAACATGGATGCGGTAGCTGAGGCAACCGATGCGTTCCAATAGGATGGGGAAACAGGGGGCACGGGAGATTTCTGCCAGCACGAGCGGCCCGCGCGGAAGCTGATAGGTGCGGCCAGCGTGGGTCATGGCGACCGGTGAGACTTTGCCAATGACGCGGTCTCCCTGCACTGCGACCGCCTCGCCCGTTCGAAGAATGCGGCAGAGCTCCATGCCGAGGTGGTTATCAGCCTCGCTGTAGTGAACTTTCAGCAGAGGATTGGCCTGTTCTGTGCGGCGGAGTTCAGCCTCGCGCAGCTTTTGCATATCGGCCGATTGCTCCGGCGCGCGAACCGTGTGCAGAGCACGGCCAAATTTTTCTGCGAACAAACTAGCCCCAATGTCGTAGTTCCCACTGTGAATGGTGAAAATGATCACGCCAGTGGGCAGAGCGCGGATGGCGTCGAATCGCTCTCGGTGTGGGATATCCCAGTTCACAGCCTTCTTAAAATGCATGTGCCAGAGGCGGTCCAGATAGGTGAGGGCAAACTGAAGGAACATTTGATAACCAGCCCACCAGCGGCCTGCGGCACTGAAATCTGGGCGCAGGGCGCTCAAGTTACCGATCACGGCTCGGCGCTGAGGGCCTGCCAAAAGGTAAACGATCAACGTAATCGGCCGTACCAAGATCAAGGCTGCCCAAGTCGGGGTAAAGCGCATGGCGCGCAGCAGTTGCGTAGTTAAAAAAGCCCCATGCAGACTCGACTTTCGTGGAGGCGGCGCTTGCGCGCTAGGCGGATTGGAGGTTTCTTCGGGAGTCATTGGCTGCATGGGGTTACCTGTCTGTTGGAACCGATGTTCCAGCTTTCAGCGTCACCTGCCAGAACCTTTGCCCAGACCGGAAGTCGAGTCAAAACATGAACGTCCCAGCTCCTACAGACTACGATGTCATCATCATCGGCGGTGCCTTCAGTGGTGCCTCCTCCGCGCTACTTTTGAAGCGGCAGACGCCCAGTTTAAAAGTGCTGGTTGTGGAGCGCACCACCGAGTTCAGTCGTAAGGTGGGTGAGAGCACCTCAGAGGTGGGTGCCTGCTTCCTGACACGCGTTCTGCACCTGGGACACTATTTAAACGCCCATCACTACCAGAAGCATGGGCTGCGCATGTGGTTCAACAAAAAGCCGAATGACCGAGTTGAGGACTGCACAGAACTGGGGCCTAAGTTTCAAAGCCGACTACCGACGTTTCAGCTGGATCGTTCTTTGCTGGATCAGCATGTTTTGGATCTGGCCGTGGAGGCTGGCGTGGATCTACTCAGGCCAGCCACGATCCGAGACATCACCCTGGCAGAGGCTGGGGAAGATCACCAGATTGGCCTGAAAACCAGCACGGGTGAAGAGCGCACTTACACGGCACGCTGGTTGATCGATGGCTCTGGGCGCAAGGCCTTACTTTCTAAAAAACTCGGCCTGCACCGCCAACTGGGGGACGAGCACCCCACCTCTGCCATCTGGTGCCGTTACCGGAAGGTGAATCCGCTGGATAGTTATGAAAGCCGCACGCGTCACCCCATTCTCATGGAACATGTGCGCGCCTCCCGCAGCAACGCCACGAACCATCTCATGGGCCGAGGCTGGTGGGTATGGCTGATTCCCCTATCCAATGGCGACTACAGTGTCGGCGTAGTTTGGGACCGCAGTGTCTTCACCATGCCCGAAGGCCCCTCAATGACGGCTCGTCTGCATACGCATGTCATGCAGCACCCGATAGGGCGGCTCATGTTTGAAAACGCCGAGCCAATCGAAGACGACACTTTTTATTACAAGGGCCTAGGCTACTACACAGAGCAGATGGTGGGGAACCGCTGGGCCTTGGTGGGAGATGCAGCAGGCTTTATCGATCCACTATACAGTCAAGGGCTGGACTACTGTGGACACACCGTCAGTGCCGTGACGCAGTTGATCAAACGCGACCACATGGGGGAAGATGTCATCGCTACGACGAATTACCTCAAAGGTGCCTACAAGCGCAGTTACCGGCTGTGGTTTGAAAGCCTCTACAAAGGCAAATACAACTACATGGGAGATGCTGAACTGATGCGCATTTCCTTCCTCATGGATCTGGCCACCTACTTTGTGGGGCCGGTCCGGTTGGTCTATGATCACCCAGAATCCGAGTGGGTCCGTCTGCCCTATGATGGCGCGGCGGGAAATTTCTTCGCCAAATTCATGTCTTTTTACAATCGCAGGCTGGCCTCCATGGCTAAAAAACGCCTGGAGAAAGGCACCTATGGGGCCTGGAACAATGGCATGGATCTGACCATTGCGCTGAGTTACACGCCGAATTTCAGCCCACTCGGCTTCATCCGCTGGGGTATCCGCCTTTGGCTCATGGCTGAACTGCGCACGATCTTTGGCCGAACGAAAACTGCCCCAGCTATCGAAGCCATGCCTATGACTCAGGAAGCCAAGGTGGCGATGTGAACTGTGTGATTTTTTTGACTTATGACAAGGAGGGTTCAAAGAAACCTTCTTTCAGACGCACACAAGACTTGCGCGTCCTCCCGTCTCTGGGAAAGTCTAGGACTGTCTCCTGTTACCTTTTGTTCTGCTCATGAAACGCCTCTTTGCCTTTGCCAAGCGCACGCCTCCGCCGAAGGAGCCGACCGTTTCAGAAGGTGTTGCTGGTTGGGTGCCCATGCAATCCTACCCGACGCCACTAGAGCTGACGCAAATGCTGCCAGCGGGGCTTTATCAGTTTGATCAAATGATCGGCCAAGGCGGCATGGGCGGTGTCTATTCTGGTCGGCAGCTGAATTTGGGACGTGCCGTTGCCATTAAGATTCTCCATCGTGATCACGGCAGTGACTACTCCTATGCGGAGCGCTTCCGTCGAGAGGCTCAGGCCTTGGCGCAGATGAATCATCCAAACATCGTCAGTGTCTATGACTTTGGTCTTGTCGGGGAATACCTTTACTACGTCATGGAGTTTGTGGAGGGGACCGATCTGCATCACAGCGTCAGCATGGGCAAACTGACGATCCCAAAAATTCTAACCATCATTGAAGAAGTCTGTGACGCTCTCACCTATGCCCACGGCAAGGGAATCGTTCACCGCGACATCAAACCCGCCAACATCCTGATCGCCAACGATGGCCGCATCAAAGTAGCCGACTTTGGATTGGCGAAGCGCTTCGACCAAAAAGCCACCATGCTCACGCAGTCAAACATGGCCATGGGCACTCCAGACTATGCGGCTCCAGAGCAGTATGATTCAAAGGCAGACATCGATCACCGAGCAGATCTCTATGCTTTGGGTGTGATGCTTTATCAAATGCTCACAGGCACCGTGCCGCGTGGCTCATGGCAGCAACCTTCCGTCCTTTGCGGATGTGACACGCGTCTGGATGCTGTGATCGTGCGCGCCCTGAAAACAGACCGCAATCAACGCTTTGCTTCAGCCGCCGAGTTTAAACAAGCCGTGCAGGCAGTGACTGCCACACCGCTAGCACCTGCCGCCGCTCCCATCTCGCGGATGCCGACTGCACCATCATCAAAACCCATCCTCGGACGAGTTCTGGTGCTGGAGGATGATGTACTCCTGCGCAATCTCATCGTTCGGAATTTGAAGGGCGAAGGCTTCGAAATCGTCGAGACAGCCGATGGCAGCGATACGGTGAAGCGCTACAGCGAAGCCATGATCGAACGGAAACCCTTTGATCTCGTTCTCATCGATCTCACCATCCCACTTGGCATGGGCGGTGCACGTGCCATGGAACTGCTGCGTCAGGCTGATCCTGAGGTAGATGCCATCGTTTCCAGTGGGAACCGCTCGGATCCCGCCATGCTCCAGCCCAGCGCGCATGGCTTTGCCGATGTGCTGCCCAAGCCTTACGACAGCCGCGATCTGGTGCGGATCGTCAAGCAAGTGCTGGAGCAGCGGAACAAACGTCTGGCGGCCTCCCGTGCATGACCTTCACCACACCAGTCATTTGCCCCAGTTGCTGCCAGGAGTTTGAGGTGCCAGCACCGCATTTTTCAGAGATCCCCTGCGATGTGGATTACGACTGCGAAGTCTGCTGCCGCCCCATGCGCATTAGCTTTGATGAGATGGATGGCGAGGTCGTTGGCTCGGCCTACGGACTGGGTGATTGAGAAAATGGCTGCATTTTAGTGTTTCCTTTTCCGTGAATTCCAGATTCAATCTCCATATCCCCCCAACTGCTATGCGTCTGATCCTCTGCCTCCTCACCCTCAGTACTCTGTGTGCTCAGGCCCAGTTCGACATCTCCATGAAGCTGCCGCACTCCAATTACATGGCGCTAGAGGCCATCAGTGCCTCCGTCGTCATCACCAACCGCACAGGTGCTGTTGCCGTGCTAGGTGGTCCTGGGCGTGCGAATTGGTTATCCTTTAACATGAAGACCAGTGATGGGGTCGAGGTAGCCTCAATGAATGTATCTGGTGCCGAGTTGGTGCAAATTCAGCCCGGTGGCTCCATCCAGAGGCGTGTAACCGTGACGGATGCCTACTCTCCCACGGACATTGGTAACTATGCCATGACCGCTCGCGTTTTTCACGCCCCGAGCGGTGATTATTATGAAAGTGCCCGCACACGTTTCAGCATCGTGGATGCTAAACCCATGTGGCAGCAAAGTTATGGCGTGCCTGCCGGATTTAAAGATGCTGGCAAAGCACGTAAATACAGCCTGCATCCTCTTTTCGACGTTAATAGCACCACACTCTACTTCCGCATGACAGATGACAAAACGGGCGTGATGCTCCGCACTTATCGCCTCGGACCACTAAGCATGGTCTACGATCCACAGATCACCATTGATGCTCAAAACCAGCTACAAGTCCTCTTCTTAGCCAAGCCAGAACTCTTTGCCTACGCCACCATCGCCCCAGATGGCACGCTGAAAAAGCTCGCCTACTACAAGCAGAAAGGCAGTGATCGCCCCATGCTTCAGCAAACCAGTAAAGGGGGTGTCATGGTCGCTGGTGGAGAATACTTCAACCCGAACGCTCCCCCACCAGCCACTCCCAAAGTCGGCGGTCGTGACATCTCAGATCGCCCACCTGGACTTTAATCCTAGTCCCGCCCCAAAAGCTCGCGCAGTTTACGGCGGAGTGTGGCTCGATTCATGTTTAAGGCAGCGGCCATGCGAGTCGGCTTGTCGTCAAAATGAGCCAACAAACGAACCAACATTTGTTTTTCGACATTCGCCAACAAATCATCGTATAGCGGCAGGCTTTCCTCTGGGACGGTGAGTTGTAGATCCAGCCAAGAAGTTAATGCGTTCATCAGGGCCTCATCACGATGACTGCTGACTTCTACCTGTCCTGCAGCAACTATCGCTTCAGGTAAATGACGTGGCAGCAAGAATGGGCCGCTAGCCACTGCAGCAGCGTGTCGCATCGCAGTCACCAATTCACGCACATTGCCTGGCCAATCATAAGCTTTCAGACAAGCCAGTGTTTCTGGGGCGATCACCATGTCGCGATGCGGAGCAGATTCGGCGAACCAAAAGAAACTCAAGGCCTCAATGTCCTCGACGCGCTCTTTTAAAGGAGGGAGATTCAACTGCAGGACCGCCAACTGATAATACAAATCTTCGCGGAAACGCCCTGCTGATATTTGATCTGTGAGCACCACTGAACTAGTAGCCAAAACACGCACTTCTTCAGTGCTCATGGCTCGCGATAACATCGCCTGAAGAGGCAGACTTAAATCGGCGATTTCCTCCACGATCAAGGTGCCTTCACGTGCTTCCTTCAGCGCAGTCTGGAATCCAGATGCAACTTTTTCTTCTGGCCATTCATCGGCTCGGAAAGTCACACAGCTGGATTTGGCATGCAGGCTATTCCGCTGAATCACTTGCGCGGCTGCCGTCTTTCCAGATCCGCGAGGGCCGCTGAGTAAAACGGGGACATTCGCGGCGCAGGCTTGAGCGATTGTGGCAAAACAACGCTGCATGCCTGGAGAAACCCCGATCATCAAAACCTGTGCTTTCTCCACCGATGATGGGCTTGCTGATTCGACGGAAACCGGCTGAATCAGGGCCCGCAGACTGCTCTGCATCTCCGGCAAGTTCAGCGGCTTTAAAAAATAATCATGCGCACCCAGGCGTCTAGCCTCCAAGGCATTCTCCAACGTACCATGAGCCGTGATGATGAGCACGGGTGCCTCTTGACCCGTAGCTTTGAGCGCAGACAGCACTTTCAGGCCACTCATGTCTGGCAGACCAATGTCGAGTAAGATGACATCAAAAGTTTGGCCTTTGGCTTTATCAAGTCCGCTTTGACCTGAAGCTGCCACAACAGCTTCCGCGCCTAGACGGCGCACCACAGTCGAGAGCGCTGCCGCTAGGGCATACTCGTCTTCGATGATTAATACTCGTGGCGTCATGAGAGTGGTTAATTTGGCGAAGGAACGAAACCTGTCGAATGGCGATTGTGGTCAAAGATCGTCAAGCAGCCACCAAGGATCGGCAGCGCTACGGCATTGTGCCTCGGTAGCATCCAGATTCATGATACTGCATGCCCACCAAAACCATCCAACTCGTCGCTAGTGGTGATCTACGTCTTGCGGCCAATCAAACCTGTTGGCCAGCCCAAAAGGCCATGGAGGAAGCTCTCGCTAAAGCAGTGAAAGCGGAAGGCTGGACTATCAAGCGTGCGCATGCCTACAATGCCAGAAAGAAACACGGTTTCATCGCCAGTCAGCGTGAAGGGATCGACGTCTTTCGCGGCATTGATCCCGATACACCACTCATCGTCGCAGAGGCCGTGTGGCAGTATTCCCATCATCTTTTGGCCGGACTCAGCACGCATCGCGGTCCTATTCTGACAATCGCCAATTGGAGCGGTCAGTGGCCAGGTCTTGTTGGCCTTTTGAACCTGAATGCCTCCCTCACCAAAGCTGGCGTGCGCTACTCCACACTCTGGAGTGAGACCTTCACCGATCTCTTTTTTAAACAAGGTCTGCATGAGTGGCTGACGACTCAAAACATCTGCCATGATCAGTCGCATGTGCGCGATCTAACTCGGCTCAAACTACCCGCAGAGGACCAGCGGCTTGGAAGCGACTTCGGGCGCCGATTCCGTCAGCATAAAGCCATCCTCGGAGTCTTTGATGAAGGCTGCATGGGCATGTACAACGCCATCATCCCAGACGAGCTCCTGCATCAGACGGGTTGTTTCAAAGAACGTCTCAGTCAGTCCAGTCTCTATGCCGCGATGCAGCTCGTGAGCGATACCGATGCACAAGACGTGCTTGCTTGGCTGAGACGCAAAGGCCTTCAACTGCGGCTTGGAACGGAGGAAGTCCATGACCTCACCGAATCTCAAGTGCTTCTCCAATGCAAAATGTACATCGCTGCCCTGCGCCTAGCAGACGAGTTTGGCTGTGAAGCCATCGGCATTCAGTATCAACAAGGGCTTAAGGATCTGACGCCAGCCAGTGACCTCGTCGAAGGCATGCTCAATAATGCTGATCGTCCACCCGTGCTCAGCGCTGATGGCAAACGCATCCTTTTTGAAGGCGAGGCTCTACCCCATTTCAATGAAGTCGATGAATGCGCTGGCTTGGATGGATTGCTCACCTACCGACTCTGGCGCGAGCTTGGTTTCGCCCCAGAAAACACGCTGCACGATTTACGCTGGGGAGCCGACTTTGAAGGCGACTTTGTGTGGGTTCTCCTCATCAGTGGTGCGGCTCCTCCAGCGCACTTTCGAGGTGGCTGGAAAGGAGCCAGCAGCGAGCGGCAACCTGCCATGTACTTCCGCCTCGGCGGCGGCACCTTAAAAGGCATCAGTAAACCTGGCCATATCGTCTGGAGCCGCATCTTCGTCAAAGGTGGCGCTCTTCATGCCGACATCGGCGTCGCTGAAGTGGTCAAGTTACCTGAGGCAGAGACCCAGCGCCGCTGGCAAGAAACCACTCCTCAATGGCCCATCATGCATGCCGTGATGAAAGGCGTCTCAAGGGATCAAATGATGACCCGCCACCAGTCGAATCACATCCAAGTCGTCTATTGCCCCAATGCAAAACAAGCCAACCGCGCCGCCCGCATCAAAGCCGCCGCCATGGCCGAACTCGGCCTGCAGGTCAGCCTTTGCGGAGAGGTCAAGCTAAGCTGAGTCACCCTATTTTCACACCATACCATCGCAAAATTCTCGAAAAGCCTTCACCTCCTCGTCCATAGCCACGCCTGCTACAATATGGCCTGCTAGACTGCGGACGATGTAAGCGCGATCAGGGGCTAGATTGAGCTGATTAACAACATCACGAATAATCGCCGCAAAGGTATTACCATTGTAAAAGCAAAATGGAGCCATTCGATGACAACGGCGTGCAAGATCAACGGCCTCATCCAAACGCATTTCTTGCTGATAAATAGACTCCCATAATTTCTTGGTCGAATCATGGCCGTCTGAGGTGGGTTTGTGTAATGCATTCTTAGCCGCACAAAGCAGAGCATTTTGAGCAGTCACAAACGGCCAGGAGTAACTCATCAGCCAAGAACGCTTCATCGCATTACTATTTGGTTTTGTTAGTCAGGGCTTTCTTTATCTCTTTAAGCTCTGTCACACCTGCACTCCTCAAAAAACCCTTACCCGTCTTGGCATAGATAGGCTCTGCTACAAATCTATCCTGAATCGCCAAGGCATCGTTGAGCACCCGCTGAAAGGCAGGATCATTTAGAAGCTTCGGATCAATCGCCTGATTCATACCCAGATCCTATGCCAAATTCATCTTGCGCGCAATCGTCTGTTCCTTCGGAATGGCCATTGGTATTGGCCCATTGGGATAGCCGTATTTCGCACAGTGTTTGTCGTGGAAACGGCTCGCTTCATGACGTTAAGATCCAATCATGATAAAATGGGTCCCGCTTTTGTTTTTCACCTTGATCACTTTGGCTCGTGGCGACGACACGGCCAAACTCGCCGCGCTCTTTGCCAAAGACGGCACCGTGACAATACCTGCGGGCGACTACCATCTCGATGGCACGCAGCCAATCCCGCTGCGCTCGAACACGACCGTCATGGCGCATGGCGCACGTTTTATCCTGCCGGAAATGCTACCGGACAAAGCACGCTTGGTGATTTTTGCGGGACAAAACATCGCCCACTTTGCCTGGCATGGCGGCGAGTTCATCGGGCATGTCTTTGATCCAGCAAAGAAAGACAACACCTGGGAGCCAAACGTAAACACGAAAGGCATCGAGATTACCACCACCCTGGCAGGCGGCACACACGACCTCTTGTTTCGCGAGGTGAAGTCCCATGACATGGCAGCCGCGGTGATCGGCGTCCATGGCTTATCCAAAAACGAAAGTGAAGTCACCGCATATGCGGAGCGTGTGGCCGTGGAAAGCTGCACGCTTCTGCGCAGCGGCAAGTTCATGTGGGATTACGGCTACCTTTGGCAAATCATGACTTTCCCTGAGGCCTATGAACCCTGGGAGGTCGAGAGGGCGAAGAAATACTTCCGCACCGACCTGATGCGTGAGGCAACCTTCAGCGGTGAACTCGTTAAATTAGATAACTCGGTCAAACCGATCTCTCTGAGCGCTAGTGAAGAACCCAGTCAGGCTTTAACCTTCATGGGTGAAAACCTGCCCAAGAACCTTGTGCGTGGCCTGCAATACTTCGTCATCGAATCCACGCCCACCCACATCAAAATAGCTAAAAACCTTGGCGGCGCTCCAATTCACTTCGAGGACGATGGAAGCGGCACATTAGCCTTTAACGTTCAGGCTCACTACCTCGCCGCGTATGCCCCGACCGGCAGCGGACCAGGCAAAGGCGCCTTCGACATCACCGGTGCTCGCGACCTGCGCGTCACCGGTTGCCAGCTCAGTGCCATCGGAGATACCATGCACATTCAGCGCTGCCAAAACATCGTCTTCGCGAATAATCACATTCTCGGCAGTCGCATGGGCGCGTTCTTTTTGGCTGAGTTCTGTCAGAATGCCAGCATCACCGGCAACCTCGTCGATGGCACCAACGGCAGCCGCGTCATCAGCGTCGAGAAGAGCTGCACGCACGTCACCATGACTGGCAACACCTTCCGTAATGGCGGACGAGGCGCTTGGATTAATCAGCCCGTCAATTTCATCATGACCGGCAACATCTTCATCAATAACACCACCAAGAATGAACCTGATCTGCGCCGTGGTCGCATCGCTTTTCAAACCGCCAAGTCTGGCCAGTTTCCCGAGCTTTACTTCACCCTCTACGAACCCAACGCCACCTACGGCCCCATCATCGTGAAGGACAACATCTTCCAGCTCGGTGACCACTGCCCGGATGAAGCCGTAACGTTTGCACCTAATGGGCACAACATTGTGTGCAGCGGAAATACATTCCAGAGAGGTGGTACGCGTGTTGGCAATCCCGTGGTGCTGGTTGTTGATCCCACCTGTGTCGGCGGTTCCATTGCAGACAACGTCGGCGCAAAGTCAGTCTCAAAGCCCGTCGATTTTAATCATGGCAGAAGGTAGTGACTGCTACGCACTGCGGGTCCTCTTTCTGGGCATCATTTTACAGGATGTGAAATTATCCAAAGCAAATAGGGAGTCCATGAATTGAACATTCCATGATCAACGTTTGATGATGAATGCATCCCATCTTCTCGGCTCTCGGTTTTCTCTTCTGCGTGATCCCATGTTACGCAGAAGCTCCTCTCAAAATCGTTCTCGCAGGCGATTCGACGGTGGCAACGGTTGCAAGTCCACCCAAAGAAAGGCCAGATCTCGCGGGTTGGGGGCAGATGTTGGGCGAATTTTTGCCAAAGACGACCGTGGTGAATCACGCGCGATCAGGAACAAGCACGAAGAGCTTTCGTGAACTAGGATTGTGGGATCGTGCGCTCAAAGAAAAGGGGCAGTGGGTGCTGATTCAGTTTGGGCACAATGATCAAAAGACGGCAGACCCCAAGCGTTACACGGATCCAGCCACAACTTACCGCGACAATTTGAAAGCCTTTATCCGTGAGGTGCGCGAGAGTGGAGGAAAGCCAGTGCTCGTCACCTCCGTGGCGCGACGTGTCTATGTGGATGGTAAGATGACGACGATCCTCACGCCTTATGTGCAGGCGGCACAAGCAGTTGGCAGAGAAATGCAGGTGCCGGTCATCGACTTGCATCGGGCCAGCTTTGCCCTGTTCCAGCAGATGGGGGAAACATTTTGCCAGCTTTACGGCCCGGGAGTGCAGGACAAATCACACTTCTCCCGTGAAGGCGCACGCATGATGGCGCGACTCGTCGCCGAGGGCTTGCAACGCGAGGTGCCAGAACTACGCCCGCACCTGCAACTCGTGCAGCCACCACCAGCGAACCTGCCTTATCAGGTCAAGCTAACCACCCTGACAAAAGGCTACGACGGCAAGACCTGCTGGGTACATCCGCGAGCAGGCGCGATCCCTGGCCCAATGCCAAGTGTCGTGCTCACGATGCAAAAACTGCTCCTCACAGGCAGCGACATTTTTTATGCGCTCAATGATGTTCGCACAGATGATCTGGGCGAGACGTGGAGCCCGATCAAAGAGCACGCGGACACGCTCGGAAGGAGAAACGAAGGCGATGACATCGTTGTTGCCGCCTGCGACTTCACCCCAAAGTTTCATGCAAAGTCAGGCAAGCTTCTCGGCATTGGCCACACCGTCAGGTATCGCGGAGATAAGGTCGTACAAAATCGTCAGCGCGAGGCAAGCTACGCGGTCTATGATGACAAGACACGGAATTGGACTGCTTGGACGACGTTGGCGATGCCGAAAGAAGCTAAATTCTTCAACTCAGGTGCAGGCTGTGTACAGCGTTTCGATCTCGAGAACGGCGATATCCTGCTGCCCATTTACTTCAAGTCAGAGAAGGACAAATACTATCACACCACTGTGCTGCGCTGTTCCTTTGACGGCACCACCTTAACATACCTCGAACATGGCACCGAGCTGACGCTGGAAAGCGGGCGCGGCTTGTATGAACCCTCGCTGACACGCTGCGGCAGTCAATTTTACCTCACATTAAGAAACGACACCGCAGGCTACATGGCCACCAGCAGCGATGGCCTGCACTTCGCCCCAATTCGCCCCTGGAAGTTCGACGACGGCAGCGATCTCGGGAATTACAATACTCAGCAGCACTGGGTCACCCATCGCGACCGTCTTTACCTCGTCTATAATCGCAAAGGCGCGCACAACGACCACGTCGCGCGTCACCGAGCCCCCCTCTTCATGGCTGAGGTGGATCAAAAAACGCTCGCAGTGAAACGCGATACTGAAAGCATCCTCGTACCCGAGCGCGGGGCACGACTCGGCAACTTCGCCATCACAGAGGTAAGTGAGAAAGAGACCTGGGTCACCGTCGCCGAGTGGATGCAGACTTGGTCACCGAACATCGTGATCCCTCCAGACAATGCTTTTGGTGCGGACAACTCTGTTTTCGCTGCCCGTATTCTCTGGAAAAACTGATGGAGCTAAGTGAGCTCGATCGGCCAATTTCTTGGCTTGTTTGAATCTGTGAAAAGCTGTTCAATGAAGGCCATCTTCTCACTATACCATGTCTCACCGCCTGATCGTCCTTCTCGCTTTTGTCTTTCTAACCTCCATGGCTCGTGCGGAGCAGTTCGTGCTTTTTGATGTCACCTTTACCTTCACTCAGGAAGACGCCCTGAACTCCAAACCCAGTCAGTCGCACTACTACCTCAAAGATGACCGCCTCAATCCAAAACGTCCGAAGGATTGGACCTCGCCGGTCGATTACCGGAACGGCACCGTGCATCTGCGCCTCGAAGTCCTCGAAAAACCGGCGGGAGATCAGCCGACCTCATGGAGTGTGTGTTACATCCCCTACAAAGGCCAAAACCACGGCTATGGTTGCATTGGTACAGGTCCTTATTCAAAGACTGGCGTGATCGAAAAAGACCTTTCGATGACCACCTTCTGGCAGAACAACGACATCCTCTGGAACCAAGGCATCAAAGAGATGCACCTCGTGCTCAAGGACGACAAAAACCTTCATGCCCACAAGCGCCCCGATCCCGAAAATTTTTTCCCCACGAAGGTGCGCATGACGCTGATCCAGGTGTCCAAAGGCGCGAAGTATGATCCAAAGCAACTGACCAGCAGCACGAAGCCCTGATTATTTCACGATCGGCAAGATCACGCGCGAGGCGTGTTTGGCATCGTGCCAGATGGTGTTGATTGCGGCAATGCCAGGCTCAGTAACGAAATGGGTAATAGGGCCGCCAGTCTGTGTGTTCGGCTCAAAATACGGAGCACCCGTGCTGGCAATGGTGACGCGCACCTGGTGCCCTTGGTTGAAGATGATGCTCACCCAGCCGATGTCCCAGGCCAGCTTCGTCACCTGACCAGGCACAAGCAGCTTCTGATGATCGAAGCCTTCGTGATAACGCGCACGCAGTGGGTAATCGACCAGCAGGATCGAGCGGCCATCGGGATACACATCCGTCACGCGCACAACAAAATCAGTGTCCTTTGCTGTGGAAGAAACAAAGACCTCTGCCTTGATTCGGCCAGTGACCTCCAGCGGCTCCGTGAGCACATCGCTAGTCCAGGTGCGGACTTCGGCCTGCTCTTCAAAGGCGCGTGCATCTCTGGCTCCGGGGAAACCCACGGTGTTCAGAATCATCGGACGAGTCGGATCACTCGCATATGAAGTGCTGGCGCTGGATGTGATTGGCTTTTTGGCGGCAAGCTTGCCATCGGGTTGCAGGAACCAGTCCGCAGCCTGACTCGCCGGCGGGAAGTTTTTGGCCTCGCGCCAGATGTTGCCAGGAGCCCCAACTTCACCGCAGGCACCCATGACGTAGTATTTCACGGGCCTGTCTTTCTCGATGCCGTTGTCCTCGCCTTTGAGGTAGTGATTGAACCACTTTGTCATGTGCGGATACACATCGAAGAAGGCATTCTCTGGGAACACCAGTTCGCCGATCTTATTCGACTTCGGATAGCCGCCGTGCAGCCAGGGGCCGATGATGAGTTGTTGCTGGCCGCGTGAATTGGGGCTGCCCTTCTCGTTGCGACCGATGAAGCTGGCGACACTGCCCTGGCACATGAAATCAAACCAGCTGCCTATGGTGAAACAGGGATAGTTCATCTTGTCGAAATGCAGTGAGGCATCTTCGTCTCTCCAGAAGTCGTCATAATCAGGATGCTGATCCCACTCCAGCAGCATGGCTTCGTTATCCTTGATGTCGCGCGCTACGGCACCGCCCTTGAGGAAGCGCTGCGGCTTCGTCGCGCCACCGATTCGATAGCCTTCGTGATACAGGCTCAAGCCGGTGTCGGTCATGTATTGTGCGACCAAGTGGGGTGGCTGGGTCACCGCGAGATAATTTTGCGCGTAGCCAGCCTGTGAACCGCCATACGTGCCGATCTTGCCTGTGCACCAGGGCTGAGCGGCCAGCCACTCGCACACGTCGTAACCATCGCGAAGCTCACCCCATTGCAGCCCTCGGTAGCCGCGATACACGCCCTCGCTCAAATGCGTGCCGCGGTAGTTGACCAGCGCGATGACGAAGCCTCCCTCGGCAAATTTAGCCGCCGCTTTGCGTGACCCTGCGCTGGAAATATCCGCGTAGCGCTGCTCGAAAATCGCCGGCCACTTCCCTTTGCCCTGTGGAAAGAAAACATAGGCTGAGAGGCGCTTGCCATCACGCATGGGGATCATGAGGTGCTCCTCACGCACGCTGCCAAAGTCGAGCTTGGGAAGTTCTTTGGCCAGCAGTGACGACTGAATGACGAGACACAACAAGATCAGGAGAAAACGCATGACAGAGATACGCGAACCAGAGGGATGCCTTGCTCCCTTTGACCACTCAAAGGACTTTGCGAACATCGGTCTTTTAAAATTTTCGTTCTCCGCTGATGACGGACGGCGTATTTCAACTACTGTTCACTCGAACTCATGGACCTTACACGCAAACTCGTAATCCTGGCCGACGCGGCAAAGTATGACGCGTCCTGCGCCAGCTCGGGCGCGGCGCGGAAGGACTCGCGCGATGGCAAAGGCATTGGCTCCACCGGCGGCATGGGCATCTGCCACAGCTATACCCCGGACGGCCGCTGCGTGTCGCTCCTGAAGGTGCTCTTAACCAACGCCTGCCTCTACGACTGCCATTACTGCATCAACCGCCGCTCCAGCAATGTGCAGCGGGCGCGTTTCACACCGGAAGAGGTCGTGCAGCTCACGCTCGACTTCTACAAGCGCAACTACATCGAGGGCCTCTTCCTCAGCAGCGGCATCGTGCGCAGCGCGGACTTCACCATGGAGCAGGTCATCGAAGTCGCGCGACAACTGCGCGAGGTTCACCACTTCCGCGGTTACATTCATCTCAAAACCATCCCCGAGGCCTCGCAAGCGCTCATCGACAAAGCAGGACGCTATGCCGACCGCATCAGCATCAATATCGAGCTGCCCTCGCAGAAGAGCCTCGACCGCCTCGCGCCGGAAAAAAACCTCACAAACACGATGCAGGCCATGCATGGCATTCGCCAGCGTATCGACGAGAACGTGAATGCCAAAAAGGCCGCGCGTCAGATCGTGAATCGCCCACGAGCCAAAGCACCCGCCTTTGCCACTGGCCAGAGCACACAAATGATCGTCGGTGCGGACGACAGCACCGACGCACTCGTGCTGCACCGCGCCGATGAGCTGTATCGCGACTGCCGTCTGCGGCGTGTTTACTACAGTGGTTTCAGCCCGATCCCGGAGCCCAGTGTGCTGCTGCCCATCAAGCCGCCGCCGCTCGTGCGCGAGCATCGATTGTATCAGGCCGACTGGCTGCTGCGCTTCTACGGCTTCGACGTCGGTGAGCTCTTGCCCAAGGAAGATCCAAACCTTGATCTCGACCTCGATCCAAAGCTCGCCTGGGCCTTGCGAAACCGCGCCGACTTCCCCGTGAACATCAACCGCGCCCCACAAGAGCTGCTCTGGCGCATCCCCGGCCTTGGCACCGTCAATGTCGCACGCATCCTTGCGGCAAGACGCTGGGCCAGCCTCACGCTTGCCGATCTCCAGCGCATGCGAGTGAACCTCAAAAAAGTGATGCCCTTCATCATCGCCGCCGATCACCGTCCGCACATCGCCCAGCTCGAAAGTACCAACCTCCGCCAGCAGTTTCTGCCCGGCCCACGCCAGCTCGAACTCAACTTCAACGCCCCACCTCCGACCACACCTGCGGATGCCACCATGGTGCTCAGTGGACAGCTATGACCACCACCGCTCAAATCCAGCCCACCTTCGAAGCTTGGCGCTCCAAAGCCCGCGAGTTGCTGAAGCATGGCGTGGCACCAGAAAACGTCGATTGGGTGGACGCCTCGCAAACTGCCAGTTTGCTCGCCGAGCAGCCAGCGGATCATCAAACCGCTCCCAACGCCTCCGTGAAAGTCCCAGCCGACTTTTTGCGTCTCGCCGCCAATGTCTGCGCCCACACGGACGAGCGGCGTTTTGCCATTCTGTATCGGCTTTTGCATCGAGTGGCACTAGGCGGTGAAAAGCACCTGCTCGCCATGCCTACTGATCGCGACATGCATCAGTGCAACCTGTGGGCGAAGGCCGTCAGCCGCGACATTCACAAGATGCATGCCTTTGTGCGCTTCCGGCTTGTGGGCGTGAATGAGCAAAACGGTCGCGAGCAATTTGTCGCCTGGTTTGAGCCCGAGTATCGAATCACACGACTTGCGTCGCCGTTTTTTGAAAAACGCTTCGCCAGCATGGAGTGGTCCATTTTGACGCCAGACGAGTGCGCGAACTGGGATGGCCATAAACTCACTTTCATGCCCGGCATGAGCCGACATGACGCTCCCGCCGCCGATGCACATGACGACCTCTGGCGCACTTACTACCGCAGCATCTTCAATCCCGCGCGGCTTAAGGTTCAGGCCATGCAATCCGAGATGCCGATGAAGTATTGGAAGAACCTCCCTGAAGCCGAAATCATTCACGATCTCATCGCCAGCAGCGATCAACGCGTCCGCGCCATGATCGCCACTCCCGAGCGCCCCGTGAAGCCAGCGCCCAACAACGCGTATTTGAATTCACTGCGAAATAAGCCCGAAAAGCTCACTTCACCCGCTCCAGCATCTCCAGTGTCCGCGCCGTGATTTTCTCAGAGGCTTCACGCTCGACGCGATTGGTGCCGAGCCAGGTTTCATAGCCGCCAAGGTCGTGATGTTTTGGCGTGGGCAGGTAGCCGTTGCTGCCGTTAGCGAGTTCGATGGTGAAGGTGTCCTTGAAAGGGCTGCGGGCTTTGATGTCGAGACCGATCTCGGTGAAAACCTCAAAGGGAAGCGATGCAATGCCAAGCTCACCGATGCGGAAAGCCTGAATGATGGCTTGCACGGTGTCCGGCTTCGCCTCGCGTGCGGCCAGCGTGCGTTCGGCATAAGGCTGCTCCAGGCGATGCTTGGGAGTGGCGTCTTTCGGTTTGGCGAGCACGCCTTCGGCCCAAGCAATCATCTCTGGCGTGGGGCGGCGCACGGCGAGTTCCAGATCACTCGCAGCTGCTTTTAAAGGCACCCAGTCCTGATGTTTGAGCGTCTCACGGACACGCAGCACTTCCTGCGCAAGGTCGCCGGCAACGAGTTTAATCTTCTCATAGGGCTCGCGTTTCACGGCGGGAGTTTTGCCGCTATAGTCATTATTATTCACGTCGCCGCAGGGGCCATTCGCCAGAATGCCGACGCAGGGAGCACCGGTCTTTTCTTCAATGCGGCGACAAAATTCGCCGAAGTAATCCGCTGACAAATGCTCCGGCACCACGCCGCCAACGTAGTGCAGCCAGTAGTTCGCCATCAGCGCAATCTGGCGTCCATCAGTGGCCTGAACTGAGAGACAATACACCTCGGGATTGGTCGGCCCAGCAGGCCCAGCGAGTCGCGCGCGCAAAAGGCTGCTCGGATTCATCACAGCACGATCCAGTCCACCAAAAGGATTTGGATGGGTGACGCCTTCTTTGAGCAGCCAGCGTCGATTAAAGACATGCTGTGGCAGCTTACCCGTGCCCCACGCAATACGGGCAGGTTCCAGATGATTGAGTGCGCGTTTCACGCCATCCACCACACGTGAGATGATGAAGCTGCGGTAATCGAGTGCGGGATCTTTGTTCGTGATGGCCGAGACGCTGGAGTGCGTGTGCGTGCCGGAGAACATCATGTTCGCCACCGGAATACCCGTGGCAACTTCGAGCTTCTGCTTGGCCTCGTCCCAGACATCGCGCCCGAGCGAAATCGTATCCGCCACAGCAAAGACGAGCTTCGTGGAGCCATCATCAAGCACAAGGCAGCGCACATGCAGCTCATCATGCACATGCTTCGCAATCGGCCTGGGCGCGAAGTTTCCGACGATCTCCATGCCCAGTGGCGGTGTGATATTGCTGGTGGCAGCACCTGCTTTAAAGACCGGCTTGGTCTGAGCTAATGCCAGAGAGTGAAGAAGGCCAAAGCAGACAAGGAGAATGATTTTCATGCAGTCACAAACCAACGCTGCACGCGTGTCATTTTCATTCTCCCACAACGAAAATCACCTCACGGCATCGCCAGTGGCACAATCTCCCGCGCCTTTTTCAAATCCGGTCGTACAGGCCGCGGATCATGCCAACGATCCTTCGGCGCGGGTGCTTTGGCATCGAGATAGGCACCCAAACGCAGGCGCAGTGCTTCAAAGGCAGGCTGTGTATCTTTGCCGAACTGCGATTTGCCCGCGTCTTCTTCATTCTTCTTCACCAGCGTGGCGCTGAGGCCGGGGATGGCACGCACGGCGGCCATGACGCTCTCGCGGCTTTCTCCACTAACGGCGCAGTATTGCGTGAGATACTCGACGAGTTGCTGACCGGCGCGGAAGGTCTTCAGGCGCAAACTGGGCACAGGGCCGTTGTCGGTGGGGTAGAGCACGGAGAGCTCGTCGGGCGTTTGCCAGGCGTCGGCTTTGCCGATGGTGTTCCAGGGCACCACGCCATCCGCACCGAGTGACCAAGCTTCGACGCACCACGCGGCGTTGGCGATGTTCGGTGTGCCGATGGCGTTCGCGCTGCCATACATGTAGTAAAGATTGCCACAGTCCTTGGCACGACGCTGAATGCGCGGCCAGTAAGTGCGCAGCACGCCGCTGACGACTTCCACGTTCACGCAGTGATCGAGCAACTCACGCTGCCACTGCGGACGAGAAATGTCGGCGCGATAAGTGAGATTCACCTTCGGATAAGGCGCGACGGCGTTCCAGAATTCGCGGCCGTAGTGGCGGATGGCCCAGAAGTCCTGCGTGTGCACCGGTTCGTCGAAAATCCAAGCTGCGGTGCATTTGCGCCAGTCGTCCTTTTTGAAGTACACCTTGTTGTTGAGGTAGAACTCAAACATCGGCTCGGTCCAGCCCTTCGCTTCGAGGTGCTTGGCGATCTCCGCCGACATCGCGCGGAACTGCGTCCAGTAGGCGTCATCAAACGCACTTTCGATCCAGTAGCCGCCCTTGAAGTGCTCATCGTGCTTCATTGGCCAGTTCTCGTTCAACAAAAGGTAATAGGCTTCCACCGGCACCGCCCCACGTGGAAGATCGGCGAAGGCGCTGCCATCGAGCAGCGGGCCGCACTCGGCATCAAACTTCGTCCAATCCCACTTCCCATCGCCGCCGAGCTTCGGTGCAGGTTCGTCCACCTTGCCGGTCCAGCCATACGGTAGCTGATTCAGCACCACGCGATGCTCATGCGCGAGCCGGTAGTACTCACGCGCATGCCCCGGCAGGCCGTAGGCGTTCATCTGCGGCAAAAACGACAGTCGATCCGGCAGCGTGAAGTTCCAAACCGTGATCGTGAAAGGCATCACCGTGCCATCAACTGTGATCGTGCCGCCGTGCTTACCTGCAGGCGTATTTTTTGGTACATGCAGTTCGATGAAGGTCTCCTCACTTTCCGTTTCACCCAAAACCAGCGGATCGGTGAACCCGGCCACTTTCGGCATTCGATAGAGCTTCACACCCACATGAGGCGCTTTGACGACCGGTTTGCCCGTGACGGAAAAGCCAATCGTTTCGCCCTTCGCGGCGAAAAAGTGCGTCGAAGCCAGTTCGCGACCGAAAACGTCTTTCGTGGGCAGGTTTGGCTTTTCAGTAGGAGTGGCTGGAACCGGAGGCAGAGTTGCAGCAGCGACCGAATGGATCTGATTGATTGCTTTCGGAGACTCTATGGAACCATCTTCGAGCCACAGCGTGAAGTAGGGCTTGTGAATGCGCTTGTCTTCCCGACTCGAAAGGTAACGATTCACGAAATTCGTAAACTTCACCGTATTGCCATCACGCGTATATTCGCTGCCGATGTCGTCGATCACATAAAAGCCATGCGAACGGCCATCCAGGCGTGCCTGAGCCACGTCGGGCGAGATCGGGATGATTTGCCAGCCCTCCGCATCCGGCGCGGAGGCATCGCCAAAGCCCCATAGCGATCCACCTTCACCGCAGACGACGCTGGTGATGTCGGGATCATTGTTGCCCCAGCGCAGCTCGCCGGTTTTCGCCCACGCAAAGGAACTCGCGCCCGGTGTCTTCGCGTAGCTGCTGCCGGTGCCTTCCACCCAGTCCTGCGAAATCGTGGAAACCGTCGTGCGCCTTAGCGGTTTCTCCGGCGACGCTAGATGCACATGCAGTTGGGCTTTGGTGATCTTCTTTCCGCGCAACGCTGCCGGATCAAAGTCGATGAGGAAGAACTCCTGAATGCCCTTCAGCTTTAGCTTATGTGATCCGCCATTGTTTCCTTCCACTTCCTTCGAGTAAGCAGAAATCCACAAGTCCCGAGAGACCTCCACACGCTGCTGGGCATGCAAATTGAGGGCGGTGAGGAGGAAGAGAGCAAGACGTTTCATGGTAGATGAAAAACGCTTACGAAACCAAATCCGTATCAACGTCATTTCAAAATTGGCCACGTGAGCGATGACAAGCTTATTCGCTGACGCCCATCAGCATCGAAATTCGACGGGCTGAGCCATTGCTCGAAGGCTGCACGCAGCGCGGGCCATTCCTTGTCGATGGCAGCATACCAAGCGGTGTCGCGATTGCGGCCTTTGCTCACGGTGGCTTGGCGGAAGATGCCTTCGAAGGACAAGCCGAGACGCAACGCAGCAAGGCGCGAAGGTTCATTGAGTGCATTGCACTTCCACTCATAGCGGCGGTAGCCAAGCTCAAAGGCGTGGCGCATCATGAGAAACATGGCTTCGGTGGCAGCAGGCGTGCGTTGTAGTCTCGGCGAGAAATGCAGATGACCAACCTCAATGCTGCCGCAGGACGGCTTGATGCGCAGGTAGCTCGCCAGACCAATGGCTTCGCCGCTCGTGGGATCGACAATGGCAAAGAAAAGCGGATCACGAGTACGACTTTGCTGTTTTAGCCATGCGTGAAAGTCCGCAAAAGTCTCAAACGGGCCGTAGGGCAGGTATGTCCAGCTAGAGCCATGAGGATCGAGCAAGTAGGCATCGAAAAGCGACTGCGCATGCTTGGCGGCATCGAGCGGTTCTATACGGCAAAAGTAGCCATGCAAAACCTCGTGAGCCGGAAAAGGCGGTTCCTTCCAATCGGCGACAATTTCGCCGAGCGGTAGATTTAGAAGCTGCGTATCAGCGGACATGGAATCATCACTCCGCGCATACCCTGATTGGCTCAAGCACTTCCAGCGATTGACCAGCTAGAAGTTGGCGACATGATCACCTATGCCAGCGAGAGTCACTGCCATCTACATCAGTCCAGCCGCCACCGTGTTGCCGCATGCCGTGAATGAGGTGGAAGTTCGGACACATCGTGGCCTCGTCGGAGATCGCTACTTTGAAGGTTGCGGCACGTTTACCGATTGGGAACCAAAAGGCCCTGGCCGCGAACTCACGCTCATCGAAGGCGAGGTGCTTGCCGAGATCGGCCTCAGCGCCGCCGAGGCACGCCGGAACATCGTCACTGAGGGCCTGCGGCTGAATGACCTCGTCGGGAAGCGTTTCCGCATCGGCGAGGTGCTCATCGAAGGCATCCGCCTCTGCCCGCCATGCGCGCATTTGGACAAAGTGACCGGCCAATCTTTGCTGAAACCTCTCGCTGATCGCGGCGGCCTGCGGGCGGACATCTTGAGCGATGGCATCATTCGCATGGGTGATGCGATCAGTTGCATCGCCCCTTGATCAAAACGCCTTGGCCATGCGCACCACGGGCAGGGTCAATCCATTCACCAGCGGCACCTCGTCGTGTTCTTCCACGCTGTAGCCGGAAGCCGCATAGAGAGGCTCTCCGGCGAGCGTCGCCACCATGACCGCTCGCCGAAAACCGGCGGCAGTCAGCGCGGACTCGCACGCTGACAAAATCCTATTCCCAATGCCGCGCCGCTCCCAACCGGGTCGAACAAAGAAGGCACGGATGCGAGCGGGATCGCGGGACGGATCGAGCGCGTCATCTTCGACGACGCGGTGGCGGTCACCTCCAAAGACGGCCCTTCTCAGGCTCCACCCGCCGCAACCCACGATTTGCCCGTCCTGTTCGACGACGAAGTAAGTCCCGTCCTGAATGAGCTGAGCATCCACACCGAAAACCGGCCCCAGTGCGGCTTCCATTTGTGCGGTTGAATAATACGAGGCCTGCAAGGCAAAGACGGACGCAGGAATGAGCTGCTCCAGCGCCGGGATGTCTTCCATGGTCGCTAATCGGAGGGCGAAGTTCGCGGTCATGGTGTGAGTAGAATCAAAAGCCTGCCTTGACGCAAGTGGGATCAACCGGTGTTGTCTCGCCGCCACACACCAAACAATGAACGCATCCGTCCTCACGCTCGAAGCCGATCTCGACCGCGAAGACCACGCCATAGACACGCTACATTTATTGGACGCGTATTCCGCAGATCCGATGGGCGACGGGCATCCTTTATCCGATGCGGCTCGGCGCGATCTCATCCCCGGTCTGCGCCAGCATCCCACGACGCACGTTTTCCTAGCTTACGCCGATGGTGAGGCGGTGGGACTCGCGATTTGCTTTCTTGGCTTCTCTACCTTCGCGGCGCAGCGACTGCTCTACGTCATGGATTTCTTTGTGCAGCCCGCGCATCGTGGTCGTGGCATCGGCAAACGACTCATGGAAGCCGTCGGCAACCGAGCCCTCGAACTGGGCTGCTGTCGTCTCACGCTCGAAGTGCAGGAAAACAACCGCCATGCGCGCCGCATCTATGCCGCGGCCGGTTTCGAGCAGGCGGTGTATGTGCCGGAGGCCGGCGGAGCGATCTGCTTGCACAAACCGCTTTGATTCCCATGTCCACCTTCGCTCCAACACCCTCGCCCCCCTACTACGCGGTCATCTTCACCTCACAGCGCACCGAGGGCGATCAAGGCTATGCAGACATGGCGGATCGCATGGTGGAGCTGGCCGCCAGTCAGCCGGGCTTTCTCGGTGTCGAAAGCGCACGCGGTGCAGGCGGTTTCGGCATCACCGTCTCGTATTGGGAAAGCACGCAGGCCATCGCCAACTGGAAGGCGAATGCCGAGCACCGAATCGCGCAGGAGACGGGGAAGACAACATGGTATGCTGACTATCAACTGCGCATCGCCAAGGTGGAGCGTGCGTATGGAAAACCAACCTCGTGAGCGGAATGAACCGCAGATCGGCAGCGTATATTTGCCGCATGAAACACATTCTGGCCGTCCTGCTCATCCCTTCGGTCCTATTTGCCGCGACCCCACCCGCGCCGAAACCGAAGCCCGCGTTTCAATATCAGTCCGGTGACATCCAGGTGAGCCTCCCCACGGCCGACGAGCCTCGCGTGAAACGATTCGGAGCAAAGTCGATCAAGGCAGCTGTGAAGTATCTCGATGACGGCTCGACGTCCTGGGTGCGGGAAAAAAGCTGCGTGAACTGCCACACGACGGGCCCTTACCTGAGCGAGCGGCCCGCGTTGATCCCGCAACTCGGCAAACCGAGCGAGGAGATCGTGGCGGACTTCATTGAGTTCGTGCCGAAGGAGATCAAAGAGGTGAAGGAGAAGGCCACCAAAAGTGGCTACAAGCACATGCCGGGCGCTTTCACCGCCGTGTGGCGTTCGCTGGGGCTCGCGGAATGGGACAAGCATGTCACGGGCAAAACCTCCGAGCACACCGAGCGGTCGATTCGCGACATGTTTGAGCGTCAGGCGGCTAACGGAGCCTTCATGAGCCATGGCGAGGTCGAAATCCCGCACATCACGACGGACTTCGAACTCTCGCTGCAAGCCATGCGCACCATCACCGCAGCTCCCGGATGGCTGGCGGGCCTCAAGGACGAAAAACTCGTCGCGAAGCTCGAAAAACTCAAAATCTGGCTGCGCAGCGCAGAGCCGAAAAATGACTGGGATCGCGTCTTGAGCCTGCAACTCGCCTATTACCTGCCAGAGCTTGTTTCCGCTGAAAAACATGATGCCGCGCTGAAGCTACTTTCCTCCAAACAACACGCCGACGGTGGCTGGAGCACGCGCGACTTCTCCGCACTGAACGACTGGCACTTCGAAGTCAGCGAAACCGTCCAAAAGCTCATCACTGGTCTACCCGATGCCACCAAACCGGAAAGCGATGCCTATATGACCGCCCTCGCTGTCGTGCTAATGCGTCAAAGCGGTGTGCCCGCCAAAGATGAGCGGATTCAAAAAGCTGTTTCATGGCTGAAGCAGGAGCAGCGCGTTTCCGGCCGCTGGTGGATGCACTCGCTCTATCGCGGAAACTACCTCTACATCACCTACATTGCGACCTGTCAGGCTTTAAAAGCGCTGGCGTTGTGTGATGAACTGCCTGTGATCACCGTAGAGCGATCATGAAAAAGGCAGATGGGAATACCATCTGCCTTTGTCGGTTGAAGCATGAATTGAAAAGCTTACTTCGCAGGGAAGGGGCTTTTGATGAGGGACTTAAATTCCTCGGAGATTTTCGCCAAAGCATCCTTTGGACCAGTGAGCTTGATGAAAACGGGAGCATCATTGCCTGGGACGATGGCACCGAGCAGGGTGTAATTGTCCTTGGGTGTCTTGGGTCCCATCATTGGGCCGTCATTGTAGGTGCCCGTCGCAGTCACGAGCGTGACTTTGGTGCCATTGGCATCCAGCTCTTCAGTCTTGGATTCGGGTGGGCTGGCAAATTGGCCTAACCAGCGATCCACATTGGCTTTGGAGTCGCCACCCTGGCCTGCGCCAAAGTAGTAGAAGACAGCCTCCAGAGGCTTTTCAGAGCCTTCAACTGTGATCTGTAGAGTGCCAGCGCGCATGGGACTGGTCGGGGGAACTGAGGTCCAGGTGGTCGGGTAGCTGAAGTTTAAACCGGCGACGGTGAGTTTACCTTCATCCGCGCTGAGGCTGGAGGTCAGGGCAACTATGGTAAGAAGGGTGGAGAGAAGTTTCATGATTGGCTGTGGATGAGGTTGGTATCAAAAAAGAAGGCGAACCGGAGTCCGCCTTCGGGTCTTCTGCAATGAATTATTTGGTGATGTGCATGACGCCTTTCATCAGCAGCCAGTGGCCTGGAAAGGTGCACATGTAAGGATAGTCACCTGCTTCAGCCGGTGCCGTGAATTCGATGGTCTCACTGCTATTTGGCATGACGAGCTTGGTGTTGGCGATGATGTCGTCTTTGGCAGCATCTGGGACATAGCTTTTGGCCATGGCCTGTGGGTCAGTCATCATGGCGTTGGCTTGGGCACCGACGGCCATTTCTTTGCCTGGCTTGATCAGGATAAAGTTATGCGGCTGCGGGGCAATGCTGCCAGTATTGTTCAGGGTTAGTTTAACTTTTTGACCAGCTTTCACAGTCACGTCCGTTGTGGCATAGCCTAGTGGATTGGATGCATGTGGCTTCATCTCAATGATGGCGACATCTGCTTCTTGGGCAGACAAAGCGCAGGTGAACAGGCAAAGGGCGGAGATAGCAGCTATTTTTTTCATGGAGGTATGTTTGGGGGGAACTATGCTAATCGGGCGTTGCCGACACACAATTTCAACCTTTTTCGCCTGTCAGGGCACTCTGGGTGCAAGTTAGTGTCGCGAAAGTTAGGTCAGGCGTATGTCGTATATCTAGTCCCCCCATGAACCTCTACCACGAAACTTCCACTGCTTCTCATCAAATGAGCCGTCGCAAAGTGCTGCGCGGACTGGGGACAATGATGTCTCTGCCCTTCCTGGAGACCTTTGCAGGCAAGGCAAAAGCGGCAGCCGCCCAAAAAGCTCCTCTGCGGGCTGCGTGGCTCTACGTGCCGAATGGGGTGAATGTGGATGAGTGGTTTCCCACCGGGGAAGGCACAGGCTATCAGTTGAGCACGTCACTCAAAGAGTTAGAGCGCCACCGCAATGATTTCATGGTGGTCTCCGGCTTGGCCCAGGACTTTGCACGCTCTCACGGCAACGGTGGCGGTGATCATGCGAGGGCGACGGCTACTTTCCTGACGGGTTGCATGCCCAAGAAGACGGCTGGATCAGATATCCAACTCGGCGTGTCGGTGGATCAGATCGCTGCGCAAAAAATCGGCCATCTGACGCGTCTGCCATCCTTAGAGTTGAGCGCGGATGGCCAGCGCAGTGCAGGGCGCTGTGACAGTGGTTACTCCTGTGCCTACCAGTTCAATCTTGCCTGGAAAAATGAGACCATGCCCATGGCTCCCGAGATGGACCCTCGGCTGGCTTTTGAGCGTCTTTTTGGTTACGGCGCTTCTGGAGCCCAGGGAGAAGCTGGCGCACGCAGGCAGAGGCTTCAAAAGAGCATTCTCGACACCGTCCTGGACGAAGCCAAGTCTCTGCAAGGCAAAGTAAGCGGCAGTGACAAACGCAAGCTGGATGAATACTTCGAATCCGTGCGCGACATCGAGCAGCGCATCGAACGCAGTGAAAAGTTCGCCACTCAAATGCCGAAAGACTTCAAGGTGCCCGAGGGGATTCCTGAAAGTTACGAGCAGCATATCCGCGTCATGTTTGACCTCATGGCTCTAGCGTTTCAGACCGACACGACACGCATCGCCACGTTTATGCTAGCGCATGACGGCAGTAATCGCAGCTTCCCAGACATCGGCGTTCCAGATGCACATCATGGCATCTCACATCATCAGCGCGATCCTGAAAAGCTGGCCAAACTGGGCAAAATCGACCGGTTTTACCTCCGTCAGTTCGCCTATTTCCTCGATAAACTGAAGAGCATCAAGGAAGGCGAAGGCAGCGTTTTGGACAATAGCATGATCGTTTGGGGCGGCGGCATCGGTGACCCTGACCGCCACAACCACGATAATCTCCCCATCGTCGTCGCTGGCCGCGCCGGCGGCACCTGGACGCCAGGTAAGCGCGTCATGCTTCCCGGAGAGACCCCCATGACCAATCTCTACGTCTCCATGCTAGAGCGCATGGGAGTGCGCGCTGAGACCGTCGGTGACAGCACCGGCAAGCTGGAAGTGGGTTAACTAAAGATCTAATCCAGTCAGATAAAACTGCAGCGGCAGCGTGCTCTGGCCAAGATCACTTAGCTGCCTTAGCCTGAGCTTGGCTTTCTGGAGAAAGGCGAGCCAGAGGGACGAGGAAGACCTCGTTGTTGGCGGCCATTTTCAGCAGGACGCCATCGCCTTGCAGGCCCATGAACGTGGCCTGAATTGCTTTGCCATCATTGCTGGTCCAGCTCTGCACGCCACCTGCGGCGGGGGCTGCGGCTGCTGTCGGGGCGACCATGGGGGCTGGTCCGCTGCCAGTGAAGGCCCCCTCTTTGATCCATGTTTCTAAAGCTGTGATCTCAGCAGGAGTCAGGCGATTTTTGCCTTTAGGTGGCATGGAGTCCTCGTCGTCATCGGGAAGCTTGCAGGAAGTGAGCAGGCTGCTTTTGGCAGGATCACCAGGGACAATTTGACCATTGGGCTTGATGACCTCAGCGAGTTTTTCAGGCGTGTCTAAAGCTAAGTCACCTTTGGTTTTGCCTTTGCTCACGGCATGACAAGCATAGCATTTCTGGGAGAAAATGGATTTTATCTGAGCATACTCCACTGCAGAAGCAGAGTGGGCGATGGCGAAAATAAAGGCTGCAGAGACGATGCTTTTCATGTGAATTGGGTATCTTTAGCAAAAGACTGGGTGACTTGGCAAGTGTGGCGTTAATATTCCGTCCTTGTCAAACGCTTCACTCGGGCGAGACTTGGCTCAATTCTTTCTCTCCCCCGCAGTACCCTATGCCGGAACCCAGTCTTTTCAGGCACTATCAAATCGTCCAAGATACAGAAGGCAATCATGTCGAACTGACTCGCAATGACGAGCAGGTCAATGTGATGGCCTGTGACACTGTTCAGATGGAGTTTGTGCATTGTCACGTGCTGCTGAAAGCGCTGACCGATCGTGCTTTGTTTGAGGACAACTGCCGGAAGCTGCAACAGGTCGGTCATCCATTGCTGGCACGGTTGACGGACTTTGGTGAAGATGAGGGAAATCCTTTTTACATCACGACCAATGTGGACGGCGAGACACTGCAAAGTTACCTGTCTCGTCAGACCGAGCTTCCTGGCTGGCTCGCAGTGATGGTCGCCACGCGTGCCTTAGAGGCCGTGGCGGCGCTGGTGTCGCGGATTGATCTCATGCCTAGCAAACCCTTGGAAAGCCTGCGTCTGCTTCAGATCGGGCCGCAGTCCTTGCAGGTTCAGGTGGCGGATTATCGATTGCTGCCGAGTGGAGCCAAAAAGGTTCGTGGTCTCAAAGCAGCCTTTGAAAAACAGGCCAAATTTCTGCGCAGCTTCCTCGTCGATCAATCCGGTGGCGGGCCAACGCTGCCAGATGCGGTGCTACCGACAGCCGATTTCACCGAGCTGCTGAATGCATGCTTAGACGCAGCTGCTCCAGAAAACGTCTCGGCTATTCAAAGCCTCCGAGAAGCACTCTTAAAGTTGGTTCCCGATAAGCTAGCAGGTGAAATTCCCGCTGCTCAAAAACCACGTGCCCTGCTGGCTCAGCAATTGGCAAGCTACCAAGAAGTGGCGCGCGCTGTCGTGAATCGGATTCGCATTCAGAGTCAGCGCCTAGACATGGCCAATCCCTACTCCATGCGTGGCACTCTGACAAAGACAGGCCGCCAGGTCCTGGTGGAGCAAGTTCTGCCCTCCCGTCTAGCTCCTGCGGTGATCGCGGCAGCCGCAGAAAAGGCCTATCGCCTGGACAAAAAGCGTGACTTCCCAGCCATCATTTCAGTAGCGCTTTTGCATGAGGCTGAAGGGTTGACCTGCGTGGCGGAAGAGTTGGCTGAAGGCATCACTCTGGCAGATCTTCTCCGCGAGCGCCGCGCCCTCAGTGTGCATGAGACATACATTGTTTTAGCGGGTCTGGATGGGGCACTTTCACAATTGGAAAACTCAGGTTTAGAGGCCCGCCGTTTGCGCTTGGAGGACATCCATCTGCTCACGGGTTTCCCCCGTGAAGATGCGCGGAGTACGAAGCTACTCCTAACCAAATTGACGGATTGGCCTGCTTTTTCCGTCATGCTGCGTGCCCACCCCACGCTCGCTGCGATGTCCGGACGCGGCACGGATCCTGCCCTGATTCTACCGGCACCCAAGGATGGATCTAGGAGCTGGAACGCCGCATGGCTCTCGTCGGTCGGCCGGTTTTTGTTAGCGCTAGAGCCACTGCCTGGAGCTGTCTCTGAAGCCCCTGCAAACACACGTGAGATTGACACGGTGGCACGGCTCTTGGACGACGAGCTGGCAAAAGCCCGCCAAGGCAGCGCGAGTAAACGCGGGGACTTTTTGGCACGCTATGCCCGTGTGGTGCAGCACCATGATCTGGTCAAGCCTGCTGCCGCTCCAGCTTCAGAACCTCTGGAGCCTATCAGGAGTAAAGCTTCTCGCACACGTCCCATGGTTGAGAACCGGGAGATCTCCGCCCCCTTGGCGCCTTTGACCACTGGCTTAGCACCCATGGCCGAGAAACCATCCGTCGGTTTTGCTGAGCTGCTTTTTCGTGGCACGAGTGAGACGTCACCTGCCTCAGGCCCCGATTGGGCTAAAACGGCTGTCGATGCGCCGCCGACGATCAATCCCCATGAGTCCTTGTTACCGCCAGATGAATTTGTGCCATTCTGGTTACGTGCGGCTGTTTTTATCGGTGGCTCCATGGTTCTAGGGGGCATCATCGCGCATTTGTCTGGAGATGCCACTTGGTTAAAAAATGAAGTTAAAAAGCCCGTGCACGCGATTGAGGCTGTCGTGCCAAAAGCCACTCCAGTGACGCGTGCAGTCCCTGCTTTTGAGCCATCGCCTAGGCCTGATCCAGTGCCGGAAGCCCCGAAGGCACCTGGGGTTGGACTCACGCCGCCAAGTGGACTCAAGAATGCAATTGGCGATCAATAAGGCCAATCCCAGTGGCATCAAACAGCCATTTAGATGCATCTAGTTGATTTGTGCGTTTGCAAAGTCTCAATTTATCGTTATGCCTCCAGAATTCTCTCTCGCTATAACAGCGACGATGAGAGCACAAACAAACACCACGATACATACTATGAAATACGCTATCCTCGCCCTCGCCGTTGCCGGTCTCGTCTCCTGCGCTTCCAAGCCAACGCCTCCTCCGGCTCCGGCTCCAGTCATGATGAGCAAGTAAGCTGATGGCCTTTCATAGGCCTCTGCTTTCATAGTCTAAAGTTACCCAACCGACCCAAGTCACTATGATCCGACTACTCACCATTACCCTTGCCTCTGCTTCTCTCCTCCTCGCGTCTTGTTGCTCGTCGAAGAAAGAATGCACCAGCTGCACAGCTGCTGCAGGCAAGGAAGCTAGCAAATGCTGCAGCTCCGGCAGCAAGCACTAACTAGTTCAAAAGATCACGTCGCGCCGCCTGTGGGTTCATTCCCCAGGCGGCGCTTCATTTTCGTTGCATCCCCACTTTGTTTTTGAAGCGCCGCCGCCTAGATTTCTGGACTCGCTTTCAAACACCTCTTTCTACTGACTTTTTTCATTGTGAAGCCCTACTACATCACCACCGCCATCGACTACACCAACGCGCCACCGCACATCGGTCACGCTTATGAAAAAGTGCTGGCAGATGTCATGGCTAGATTTCAGCGCTTAACCGGCAGGGAAGTGTATTTCCTGACAGGCGTCGATCAGCACGGCCAGAAAGTGCAAAAGAGCGCTGAGAAGGTCGGCCTAAGTCCGCAGGCCTTTGTGGACGGTATCACCAGTCATTTCACCTCTCTTTGGGATAAATTAAACGTTCGTTATGATGGCTGGGCAGCCACCACTGACCCCAAGCACAAGCGTGTCGTTCAGGCCATGCTGCAAAAGCTTCACGACGAAGGCCAGCTCTACAAACAAGGCTACACGGGCTTTTATAGCGTGCGCCAGGAGCAGTTCCTCACCGATAAAGAACGCGGTCCTGATGGCAAGTTCGGCGAAGAGTGGGGAGAAGTCGTCGAACTCGAAGAAGAAAACTGGTACTTCCGCCTCAGTGACCATGTGGAGTGGCTGAAGACCTACATCAAGACACACCCCGACTTCATCTTCCCAGCGCACCGTGCCAATGATGTGCTGAATGTGCTTGAAGGGAAAGCGCAGGACCTCTGCATCAGCCGTCCAGTGGAGCGTCTCAGCTGGGGCATTCCGTTACCGTTTGATGAGAACTTCGTGAACTTCGTCTGGTTTGACGCCCTAACCAATTACATCAGCTTTGCCGGTTATCTGGCGGAAGAGTGTGGCAATGCGGATATGCCTGACTTTTCCAAGCTCTGGCCCTCTGAAGCACACGTTATCGGGAAAGACATCCTCGTTCCAGCTCACGCCCTCTACTGGCCCATCATGCTTCACGCGCTCGGCTTTAGTGACGAGCAGATCCCGCGTCTCATCGTCCACGGCTGGTGGAATGTGAAGGGCAGCAAGATGAGCAAAAGCACGGGCAACGTCATCGACCCGAATGCCCTCGCTGACACCTTCACCGCCGATGGTCTGCGCTACTATGTCATGCGCGACATTGCCACCGGCTACGATGCTGATTTCAGTGATGAACGCATCATCATGTCCTACAACAAAGAGCTGGCCGGTGGACTGGGTAATCTGCTCAATCGCAGCATCAACATGGCGCAAAAATACCGCAATGGTTTGCTCGTGTCTGAAGGCTACGATGACGCCGAAAATGCTGCCTTGCGCCAAACCGTGGCGGAAGCGTTGCCTGCTTATCAGGAAAAGATGAACGCCTGGGCCATCCACGACGGCATTGCCGCTGCGTGGAAGATCGTTTCCCATGCCAATGCTTATGTCGATAGCACCAAGCCCTTCTCCCTGGCCAAAGATCCTGAGCAGGCAGCTCGTCTAGACAGCGTTCTTTATCACCTAGCGGAAGCCTTTGTTCATGTCGCCATTCTGTTAAATCCGATCATGCCCACCGCCATGGCGACCGCTCGTGCTCAGATTGGCTGGGACATGCCCGCAGGGTTCGTACTCAGTGACTTGAAGTGGGGCATGCTCCCCAACGGCCACCAACTCGGAGCCCCCGTGCCACTTTTCCCACGCCTTGAGATCGAGGTGCCGTCTGCCGCGTGAGCAGGTCTTGCTGTTCCGAGCTGGGCTCTGCCTGAAACTGGAAGCGTCCTCAGGCAACCATTTTCCGCACTCTAATTAACATGAAAAAGCTTTTCTTTGTTCTCATCCTCCTGGCAGGTGTGCTGGCGCTGACAAATCCCAATGAGGCGGACTATCGCGAGCATGTTCGGCAGAAGGAAGGGCTGGCAGGTTCTGTTGGATTAGTCGTGGCAGATTTGATGGCCAGTGGTCCTAAAGGCGGCATTCGGCGAGAGAATTTCATCCTGGCTAGCCGCTTCTATCTGGGCGGTGATGGGCTGCTGCCCCGCGAGACCTTGGCTTGGGGGATCTGCAAACAATTCATTGAGAACAAAGACTGAACATGACTCTTGAGATGCACTCGTTATCCACCATCCTAGCAGCAGCTGACCCAATGCAGAATCCGCCCTTTTTGGTGCTATCCTTTGGCCTCACAGGTGTGTGTGCGGTGATTTCCGGCGGGCTGCTACTTTTTGTGCCTTCGAAGCATGTGCTGGGTTGGCGAATTGCCCTTTCGGGTTTCTTTTTTGCCATTCTGCCAGCCTACACAGCCTGTTATTTGTATAGTCACGGCTTTGTGCCGGAGTCAATGATCGCCAAGGGGGCATCGACTCCGCAATTGCCAGGGCTGGTTGTGCCACTTCTACCTTTGATTCTGAATGGCCTTTTGCTGATTGCGCATCGCAAGAGAATGAAGGCGGCGACAGCCGCTGACTAGTTGCCGTTCCAGTAGAGAGTCTGACCAGGCTTGGGGGCTTTTTTGCGGCTGATTTTTTGAGGCTTTTGTTGTGGTTTCGGCGGATCCATCACGATGGGTTTTGGCCGACTGATCTTGGGTTCTGGCACATAAACGGGCGAAACTGGCAGAGCCTCTGGTTCAAGGCGTGGTTTCTTCATTGTGACCGTTTTGGCTGCGGCGGGTTCGTCGGTTTCAGGGAGCTTTAGACTCGCAAGCCAACTCTTTTTGGCGGCTGGCTTGATGTCTTTTTGGAGTTCTGTCGCGGGTGCAGTTTTGATTTCAGCAGCAGCAGGTTTTTTAGCGGAGGCAAACCAAGTCCTGCCGCTACCCTTTGGAGGTGCAGTAGCTTTAATCGCCTCTGGGAGCTTCGGAGTTTCAGCGGCCTTGGACGCCTCTGCTTCTGGTGATATGGTTTTGGTTTCGACCATTTTGATCGTCTCAGCCTCAGATGCGGGCTTCAGGTCGATTAAGCCGGCGTGGTCTTTGATTTCCACAGGCGTCCCTTCTGGGGTGGCTGAGAAGAACAGGGCAGCCATGGTGCCGGGAAGGCGGATGCAGCCGTGGGAGGCTGGGTACCCTGGCAGATAGCCGCGATGCATGCCAATTGGACCATTGATGCGCATGAAGTGCTGCATGTCAGCGCCGACGAAGGTGGTTCCTGGCGGTTTGGGGTCTTTCCGTGCGTCCACATCTTCGACAACAATGTTACCGGATTCATCGCAATAGGCTCCATACCAACTGGATCGATGATCGGGATCTTTTTCCGTAATCTTGTAGGTTCCAGCATGGGTGGAGTGCCCCTCCTTACCAGAGGAAATGGGAGAGACACCCACAGGCTTTTCGCCTCTAAAAAGGGCTACTCGCTGCTCTTCCAGGCTGATGACAATTTTGTGCTCTCCTTCTGTCGGTGCATGCGTCCACCAGGCACCTTCCGGCAAGGTATTTTTCACCACCACTTTTCTGGGTAGCAGGCTACAATTTGCCAATAAAGCAATGCTAGCCAAGGCCATGGAAAGCCGACACAAGAACGGGAGATTCGTGAAACACATAACGAAGGCACATCAAAGCGCGAACCAGACAAAACGTCGAGCACACATTTCGGTTATGGCAGCAGTTCTGGTGCCAGTTGCTGCTTCAGACTAGGCTTTCGAGTGTCCGAGTTGCCTGGATCACACTGCCATTCCAGCTAGTGACGACCGGGTAAACCTGCGTGGTGGTGGCTAAGAAGATGCGCCCTGGCACCATGACCTCTGGCGGACGCCGCTGCATGAAGCCACGAGTGTAAACAGGCTCGACAAATGGAGCACGGAAGATGAATTGCGTCTCGATGTCCTCGGGCTTGAGATCCGGGAAAAGTTTCTGTAACGCGGTAAACCAGGTGCTTTGGATCTCTGCTTCAGGCTGGGCAAAGCGTGGGTCATCGCGGTGCAGGTACTTTGTCAGATAGACGACATGGCGATTCCCTCGGTCGGCCTCATCGGTCAGGGTCGAGGTTTCTACAATGCCATCAAATGGGTATTCCATACCAGGCGTGGCCAGCCAGTAATGCTTGGTCAAAGGTCGCTTTAGAAAGAGCAGATGATTGATCACTCCTTGGAAATCAATGTTCCAATCGGTCGCGGGAGAGGCCGCCTTTAGCCGAGCACCTGCCGTTTTGGCAAACACCGGCCACGGTAAGGTGACGACGAGTTGGTCGTAGGACTCAGCGCCGCCTTCAGTCTTGATGATCGGGACTCCGGCTTCATCCAGATCCACGCTCTCAATCCGAGCGTTCAGGCGCAGCGTGACGCCCAGTTGCTTGAGCTTCGCGGCAAAGGTGTCCGTGATGTGCTTGTAGCCGCCCCGGACATAGCCTTTGACCTCGCCTTTGCTTTCGCCCTTTTCGCGATTGAAGCGCGTCCAGAACCAGAGGGCTGGGACGTCCTCGTAGCGATCCCCGAATTTGGCCTCTAGCATGGGTTTCCAAAACTTTGCAAAGGCCCCGCGCCCCGACCATTTGGATAGCCACTGGGCTGTTGTGATGTCGTCTAGGCCCTTGGCTGAGGCAATGCGTCCATAGGCTCCGGTGATGCCGACGCGGATTCGGTCGATGAAATTTAGCGGCGCGAACTTCAGCAGATCGATCGGTGTATTCAGGGGAAAGATGCTGACACCCTCAGCATAGGCAAAGGAGGATGGCTTCCAGTAAACGTGTTCACGCAGTCCCAGGGAGTCGAGCAGCGCGAGCAGGGGCCCATCACTGGGCAGCAGACAGTGGTAGAATTTTTCCAACGTCCGCCCTTCATGCTCAAAGAAGGTGCCCAGACCGCCGAGCTGGTCAGAGCCTTCGATCAGCGTGACCGCGTGGCCTTTTTCAGCGAGGCGTAGCGCGCAGGTCAGGCCAGAAATACCGGCGCCGAGCACGGCGATTCTCTTGTCGGAAGTTGCAGCAGACATGGGTGGATAAAGTCAGTGACTCAAGCTTCGTTAGCAGCTGCCACGGCCACCTGGGCAGCGGCTAGAGTAGCTTCAGGCTTTTTATCACGATAGCGATTCACCACGGCGAGATAGCGCTTCAGCGTGCGCCAAATGCGTAGTTTGCTGACGCCTTCTTTAAGGTCATAGCGCAGGGTGTAAGGAATCTCGCAGGCATTGGTGCCAATGGAGCGCAGTTTGAGGAGTACCTCTAACATGCAGACAAACCCTGTTTCCTCCACGAGATTGGTTTCCCCATAAACATGAGCCATGCGCTTCAAGATGCTGCTGTGGTAGCAGCGGAATCCGGTGGAATAGTCACGCACATTTCTGAAGGGCACGACGGTCTTCATCAGGAGAAAGCAGCCCAGACTAAGTCCCTTGCGGAAAGCGGACAGCCCTATGACCTGACTCCCGGGCTGATAACGGGAGGCGATCACTAACTGCACATCATCCTTCTCCAAGCGCTCGACCATCTGGATGGCATAAAGTGGATCATGCGTGTTGTCCGAGTCCATGACCAGCACAGCATCTGCCACATTCATAGCCGCACGCAGACCAGTTTGCAGCGCTGCTCCGAGTCCGCCATTGACCTCATGTTTGATCAGGCGCAGCGGCATGTCTTTGGCGGCGGCTTCAGCAATTTCAGCAGTGCGATCCTTGGATCCGTCATCGACAACAATCACCTGATAACGAAAGGTTTGGCCCGTGAGCATTTCTTTAATTCTCACCAAAAGGTTAGGCAGATCCTTCTCTTCATTGAAGGCTGGGAGAACAATGGCGAGGTCGTTGATTTGGACTGGCGTGCTCATGGTCGTTTTGTTCTCCGTTGTGGTCCTGCTAAAGAATCGTGTTTCCGATGTCCATGCCGGACTTAGCTGCATGATCCATCATGGTGCCTGGCAGCCAGTGTTGGCGCAGGCTAGAAAGGGTGTGACGTACGAGATCGATCTTCTTTTGAGAAGGGATCTTCATGGCGGGAAAAAAACTCATCTCAGGCACATCGGTCTCATCCAGAAAGTCCGTCGGGTGCAGCAGAAGGGATGGGCCAACACCGGTTTTCCGGCAAAGGAACATCGCAAGCGCCCAATAGGCACGAGCTAACGGCATGGAAAAGTGGCCGAGAAAAAGCAGATAACTCAGATGCACGGGTGTGCGGAAGAGTGGCATCGTCGTCACTGGGATCTCCAGCAGACCAGGTTGGATCTGGTAGGGATCGAGGGGAGAGACGCCGTCAGTCATGGAACCGAAAAGCTTTGACCGACGTGCCTTTTCCTCATCTGGCAGCTTTGACGTCATGAAAAAATAGGCTCTCGCCAAGGCCCCAATCACCGTTGGAAAAAGAGAAGCGTCATAGACATAGCCGCGCTTCACGAGCAAGTTCCTCACAGCTGGGGAGGTGCTGAAACCCGGACCTCGGAAGCCACGCGGAATCTTGCCTGTGGCTTTGTAGATGGCGGTCTCGGCAGAGTCAAAATCGCGCTGCAACTCCTCCTCACTGTAGAGATGCAGCCAGGGCTCATGCATGAAGCTGTGATTGGCAATCTCATGCCCTGCCTCTGGAATGCTGCGCAACACCGCGCGATTTTTATCCAGCGCGGCATCTTTTCCGACAATGAAAAACGTGGCCCTGACTCCTGATCGGCGTAACGTCTCCAGAATACGCGGCACAACCAAGTCCAAATAGCTGGGGAAGCTTTCCCAACCCTCACAGCCCTGCGTTTTCATGTAGGCCCATTGGTTGTCGAGATCGATAGAGATGCTGGCGGGTGAGTTCGTCACGAGGATAATGAGGTTATTCAGAGGCTAGACCACCGCATTTTTGATGCCTATCCATGAGGATCTGCGAGATACGATCTGCCGTCAGGCCATCGCCATACACCTTTTCAGCCTTGGCAGCCACCTCAAACCAGTCCTCATCCGCCACTGCTGCTGCCAGAAGTTGCTTCAGCTGCCCTGGATCCTCACCGACGAGCCGCGCTACGCCCACATGCACACCTTCGGGCCGTTCAGTATTCTCACGCAGAACCAGGATCGGTTTGCCCAAAGACGCGGCCTCTTCCTGAATACCGCCGCTGTCTGAAACAATCAGCCACGCGTCTGCCAGCAGATGCACAAAGTCCGCATAACCCATCGGAGCTGTCAGCATGATCTGATCACAACCTGCTAGCTCCTGCTCGGCAGCCTCTTTGACATTCGGATTCGGATGCACCGGAAAAACAATGCACAGCTCAGGTCGGGCTTCCGCAAAGGCACGTAAAGAGCGCAAATGGGTGCGCATTGCATCGCCAAAGTTTTCCCGTCGATGCGTCGTCAGCAGCACCAGTTTCCGACCTGCCACTTGCGCGCGCAGTCGGGCGATTTCTGCTCCGGCAGTCGTGGTCTTTAGCGTGCGCTGCAGCGCATCCACCACGCTGTTGCCCGTCACATGGATCGTCTCAGCACGGATCCCCTCTTTGAGTAAACTCGCACGATTATACTCGGTCGCGGCAAAGTGCAGCACGGCCATTTGTGTCACCAGTCGGCGATTCATCTCCTCAGGGAAAGGACTCAGCGGATTCCCCGAACGCAAGCCTGCCTCAACATGGCCGACGGGGATTTTTCGATTGAATGCCGCTAAGGCTCCGCCCAGGGCCGAGGCTGTATCTCCCTGCACGATCACATAATCAGGCTGTTCGTTTTTCAGAACCGAGTCCAGTCTCTCTACAATTCGAGCCACCAGGGTATTTAGCTCCTGACCTGGTGACATCGCCAACAGATTGTAATCCGCCTTGACCTGAAACAGGTCAAAGAGCGGTGCTAAAAGATCCGCATGTTGCCCAGTATTCACCAGGATCGCCACCCCACCGAGTTCTCTGAGTCGAATCACCAATGGCGCGACCTTGATCATCTCCGGTCGAGTGCCGAGACAAAAAAGAACCCGCACGGGCGTTGATTCAATAGAACTATCCATATTTTCAATAATATCTTGTTGTTTTAAGAATAAACAAGCCCAAAGAAACACCATCGCAGTTTGGCGAGATGGCTTTACCCGGCAAAATTCAGGGATACGGGCAGGCTCACAAAACCGTGATGCCTAATCGTTGAAGATCAATCGTTTGAAAATAGCGACTTAAACCAGATACACTCTCGGAACGCGGCTATTGATATTGGTCAGGATCTCATAGGAGATGGTGCCTGCCCAGGCGGCTAATTCATCAGCAGAGAGGCTGTCCCCGAGCAGAATGACTTCATCTCCATTGTAGGCGGTGCCCCACTCGAGATTCACCATGAGCTGATCCATGCAGACGCGACCCACAACTGGGTGACGTTGTCCACGGATGATGACTTCTGCTTTGTTCGAAAGGATGCGGAAGTAGCCGTCACCATATCCCACCGGCACGGTGACGATGCGCACGGCATGATCACTCTGCCAGGTGCTGCCATAGCTGACGGGTGTGCTGGGCTGCACCACCTTAAAATAAACGACGCGGCTTTTCCAAGTGAGCGCGGGCTTGACCACGACGCAGCGCAAGCAAACAGCGCTGGGGTAGTAGCCATAAAGCATGATGCCAGGCCGCACGAGATCGAGATGACTTTCGGGTAGCTGCAAAATGGCGGCACTGTTAGCGATATGCCGCATGGGCATGGGTAGCCCGCGTTTTTCGTAAAAAGCGCAGACTTCTAAAAAGCGCTCTAACTGCAAGCGTGCATGGCCAAGATCAGCGGAGTCTGCATTGGCAAAGTGGGAGTAGATACCCTCTACCTCGATCTGTTGGCAGTGCAGGCTGGCTTCCAAGAGACGATCTGCATTATAATGATGGATGCCGATGCGCTCCATGCCGGTGTCGATCTTCAGATGCACTCTGGCAGTGACACCCATGGCAGCAGCCGCTTGATCAATAAGATGCAACTTATCAACGGAAGAGGTGGTGATGGTGAGATCATGTTTGAGGAACAAAGGAATCTGCTCACCAGCAATGCCGCCCATGACGAGGATCGGTGCCGTGATGCCCGCTTGGCGTAAAAGGATGCCCTCCTCATAGAGCGCTACACCCAGATAATCCGCACCCGATGCCATGAGATGCGTGGCCACGCGGACCAGTCCGTGGCCATAGGCGTTGGCTTTGACAATGGCCATCACTTTGGCCTTTCCCACATGTTGGCGGACCGCGGTCAGATTCGCTGCCAGCTGCGCCAGATCTACCACGACATGCGTCGGGCGGACGGTGTCATCATCGGGGTAAAGGGTGGCTGGCGTCATGGAGCCGGAAGAGATGCCAGCATGGTGAGGTGTTGGCAAGGAACGAGTGCAGTGCCGAGAGCAAGGCACAAAGGCAGATAGAGAACGGCCTATTTGATATGATAGCCTGCCGGAATCAGTTCACGAACGTTGCGGACGATGATCTCCTCGATCCCGCTGGCAAATCGATTCGGCCGACCATAATAAATCATGGCACCACCTGCCTCGTAGCCGCCTTCTTCCCAGACGCGTTGAGAGGGGATGTAGCAGGGCACATCATTGGTGTAGGCGTTTACCCAGGTGCGCTTGGGATCGTTTTCTTTTTTGAGCCGCAGGCTGTAATCCACCACCACTTCGCCTGGTAGATTGATGGTTAGAAGACTATCTGCAAAGGACCAGACTTGAAGGGCGTAGGGCAGGGCAGGGGGCACGTTTTTGGCTTCAGCCAATGACAGGAAATGTTTGGCATGCATGGCTGTCTGTGGGTGTTTATCCAGTGTCCGCTGACGCCAGGTCGGGACATCTGGCAGGGAATCAAAGGGCAGCATCACTTCCTTTGAGGAGCAGGTCACAGGCCCGACAATGGGCCGCATGGGTAAGTTGATCAGTCGCACGGTTTCCTTGGCAATGCTGACCCCATGAGAGACGGCGAAAGTCAGTTCCCGACGTGGATTGGGGTTCTGATCAGCTCCGCAGCCGATGGCGGTCATCGCAATGACTTCAGGAAAGCGCAGTTCCAGTTCCTTCTGTGCGTATCCAGCCCAATCAGGATGCGTTTGATTGATGGCCAGAGTGGTGCAGTGGCAGGCGTAACTGGTGAAGAGCGCCAGCAGTTTACCCTTTAAACTGGTGATACGCATGACGGGCAGACTGTGATCTCTAACTCCTGCGTAATTGGGTTGATTGGCGTAGCCTGACGGGGTCGGAAGTCGACGATTCATGGCAAAGTTGGCCTTTCCCACCTCCCAATCAACCAGGGCTGACTGCTGAGCATTCAGAGCTAGAATGACCACCTCGGTCATTTTCCGAATGAGTTCTCCAGCGTAGCGATTGATATGCTCCTGCTCGGTTTCGGTGAGTTCTTTGCCGAATAGAAACGGTAACATCCCCGGCAGCATCGGGGCGCAGTGCGTGTGGCTGGAGTGCAGGGAAAAGCGTGCATCGGCAATCTTCCAACCTGCTTGCTTGATGTTCTTTAACACCGCGTCACGCATGGCAGCGGGCACACCGCAATTATCCACGGTCAGAATCACCACGGGCTCATCTTCTTTCCAGGTCAGCGCGAGCGCTTTGGCGTGCAGCTCGACAGAGGTACCTTCATGCTCCGTCGTCCGGCTTCCGTAACCACTGAGCCGCACGGGATGATTTGGGGTGATGTCAATTTTAGCCGCTCCTGCACGCCAGGATGCTCTGCAAGGTGCTGCGCTGAGGAGCTCAGCCATGGCTAGGATCATCATTCCAGCCCTTCGGCTACTGAAGATTAAATGCGCAGACATAGAGGCAGTTTGCTCAGAATGAAGGATTCATGCCAAGAAAACATTGCGGTTTAATCCTGACCTAAATCCATACTATAAGTACTCTGAACAAAGTTCAGACTTTTCGTAGGGTTCCTTTATTGTATGAATACTCACCTGTTTCCATTTCAGCGCTAGACCATGAAAAGATGCAATGGAATCACGGCCTGTGTCGTCTGAGCATTCTCCATGAAATCGTCCAAGCCCTCTGCCCCGCATCGTTCGCCACCCGTTGAGTCACGCTGGGGACGCTGGCGTCGATTGGCGCTGATCGGTCTGATGGGTTGCAGTCTGCTGGCCACCGTGGCCGTGGCAGTCGTCATCGGCATCTACTCGCAGATGGCCAAAAAGTATGATCTCACGCAGCTCGGTAAGATGCCAGAGCGCACGATGGTCATGGATTCTCAGGGCGAGCTTCTGGGCCGCATGTATGGCGAGAATCGTATCGTCGTGCCTTTCAGTCAGGTCTCCCCTGACTTCATCAAAGCGCTTCTAGCCCGCGAAGATAGCCGTTTTTACGACCATAGCGGCATCGACTATGTCGGCGTGGCGCGTGCATTTGTCAGGAACATCAAAGATGGTCGCGTGGTTCAGGGAGCTAGTACGATCACCATGCAGCTGGCGCGTAACAGTTATCCCGATCTCAATGACCGCTCCTTTCACCGCAAACTTTTAGAAATGATGTTGGCGCGTCGGATCGAAAAAGTATGGAGCAAAAATCAGATTCTTGAGCATTACGTAAATCGCATCTTTTTTGGTACCGGTCTTTATGGCATCCAGCGTGCTAGCCAAGTTTATTTTGGCAAGCACGCCAGCCAGCTTAATTTAAGCGAGAGCGCCATGATCGCAGGAATCATCCGCAGCCCCGTGCGTTTTTCTCCTTTTCGAAATTTCGAAGGTGCCACCAAAGAACGGGATGATGTGCTGAAGCGCATGTTACAGACCAAGGTGATCACCGAAGAAGAAGAACTGGCAGCTCGCTACTCAGATGTCGTCCTACGTGCGCAGCCCCTTTTCCAAAGCCAAGGCGACTATGCCCTAGATGCCGTCAAACGGGATCTCGATGGTCTGTTGGCAGACAATGAGATCGAAGATGGTGGCCTGCTGGTTTACACCACCCTGAGTAAGGAACTGCAAACCACTGCTGAAGCTTCCGTGGAAAAGCGTCTCGCTGCGGTGGAGAAGCTGCCTGGCTTTAAGCATCCCAGCAAAGCCAGTTTTGATGCCACTTGGGATAACTCGCAGGAACTGACCTCCACTCCCTATTTGCAAGGCGCGCTCATGGTCATGGACAATGCCACTGGCGGTATTCTAGCGCTCGTCGGCGGACGTGATTACCGGCAAAGTAAATACAACCGTGCCACCCTCGGGCAGCGGCAGATCGGGTCCACCGTGAAGCCCTTTGTGTATGCTTCAGCCATCGCCAGCGGTTTCCTTCCCGGCACTTTTATTGATGATGCGCCTCTACAGCGTGGCGAGATCGAAGACGCCGAGCCTGATTGGAATCCACAGAACTCAGACGGTAAATTTCTCGGCCAGCAAACCCTCACTTCAGGTCTGGTTCAAAGCCGCAACACCATGACTATTCGCGTCGGCAACTTCGCCGGACTGGACCGCGTTTTGAACACCCTCGGAGATGCCGGCATCGGCAATCATCTCACCCGCACACCGCAGGTCTTCATTGGTAATCTCGGCGGCAATCCCAAAGAGCTGACCAGCGCCTTCAGCATCTTCCCAAACGAAGGCGTCCGCCGTCGCCCCTTCCTCATTGATCGCATCACTGACAAAGCAGGAAACATTCTTTATAGCACAGGCATCATCGAAGTAGAAGTCATCACGCCAGGCGTCGCCCATCTCATGCGCCGCATCCTCAGTCAGGTCATGGAAAAAGGCACTGCTGCCAGCGTGCGCTCTCAACATGGATTCAAAGAAACCGGTGGTGGTAAGACAGGCACCACAAATGACTACAAAGACGCCTGGTTTGCTGGCTACACAGATCGTGTCACTTGCGGCGTTTGGGTCGGTTTGGATAAACCCCAAACCATCATTGATGAAGGCTACGGCAGTCGCTTATCCATCCCCATCTGGGCCGACGTGATGAAAAAAGCGGTCGAACTCGGTTACATCCCGCCTGGCCCCCGCACAGAGCCGCCACTGACTAAAGTCGCCCTCTGTCGCCTCAGCAGCCAGCTCGCCACGCCGATCTGTCAAGCCAATGGCACTGCCTATGAAGACGAGCTTCCCTATGAACTCGTCCCTCAAGGTTTCTGCAATTCTCATCAAAACGTCATCGCTCAACCTACTCAGGACATGCGCCAACCGCGCGGCCCTCAAGGCCCAGGTTTATGGGATCGCATGAGAGGTTGGTTCCAGTAATCTAGCGTTGTTGCGGCGCATAAGGATACCAGCGTCCCTGATACCACTGACCCTGCGGCTGTTGTTGCTGCGGATATGCTGGCGCGTATTGCTGCTGTTGCGGATATCCCTGCTGTGGATACGCCCCTTGGGGATACGCCCCTTGGGGATAAGGCTGAGCATACTGCTGCTGCGGATACTGGGGCGCATAATGCGGCTGTTGCTGAATGGGCCGATTCATCGCCTGCATCCCTGATTGGGCAAAACCACCCGTCGCCTTTACCGTGCTCGACGCCATGCTGCCGCCCGCCTTGACACCAGCGCCTGCCAAACTACCCGCCGTCCCCAGAGGAATCGTGACCAAAGAACAATGAGTGAGTCCGAAACAAAGACAGATTGAGCCAAAAATTAAACGCATGGCTGCTGATCTAACCGCAATCAGCCATCTTGTCACCGATGCACCGCAACTTTGTGATTGGCGGTATCCGCAGAAGAAATCCTATTTGACCCATGCAGAAAGCCGCCCTGCGTTGGCGTGATTTCCGCTTCCTTCAAAAACTGGTTTCCATGCTTACGCCTCCTCCACACCAACGCTTTTTTTTCGTTCGTTTGCCTCTCATCGCCGCCGTCTTTTTCTTGCTTGCTGCCCTCTCTCCAGCGTGCGCACGAGGCCCGGTGTGGAATCCGGCGCGGACATGGGTCTTTGCCGTCGGGGTGCTGAATTTTGATGATCCCTCGCTGGCCACCTGGCCGGATGAGGGCCGTGTGGACGCCCGCATGATCGAGGTCTATCGCCAGCGGGGTGTACCGGAGGATCACATTCTCTTTTTGAAGAACGAGGATGCCACGAAGTCACGCGTGACGACCGAGTTTGTCCGGTTCCTGCGCCGCTCTGGAGAAGGGGACACGCTCGTGTTTTATTACGCCGGGCACGGTGGCCGCGATTATTCGGACTCGGCACGTCCGGTGAGTTTTGTCACTTACGACACGCGTTCGACCTGGAGCACGACGAGCATTCTCGACGCCATCGAGCGCCACTTCCATGGCACCAAGGCCCTGCTCACCGTGGACTGCTGCCACTCGGGTGCCCTGGCTGATGAGGCGGCGCAGCGAAACGGTCGCATCCAGTTCGGTGTCATCACCAGCTCCCAGGCCAGCGCCAAGAGCACGGGGAACTGGACCTTCACGCAATGCCTCGTGGATTTACTCCGCGCCAAGCCGCAGCTCGACTTCGATCACGATGGCGAGATCACCTTTCATGAAACCGCCCGCTACTGCGACCTGGAGATGGCCTTCACAGAAAACCAACGCGTGGCGAAGAAGACCAGCGGCGGCTTTCCGGACGACCTCGTACTGGCCGAGGCCGCCGACGGTGGTACTTCGCGAGTAGGAGAGCGCTGCGAGGCGGAATACGAGGGCAAATGGTACAAAGTCAAAATCCTCGCCGCCAAGGGCGGGCAGTTCAAGGTCACCTGGATCGGCTGGCCTAAAGACCAGGATTCCTGGGTCAGCGCGGACCAGTTGCGTCGCTACTCCCCGAAATCATGGGCAGCCGACACTGCCGTGGAGATCGAGTGGCGCGGCAACTGGTATCCTGGCCGTGTTGTGCGTAGCGAGCTGGGCCTTCTGCTGGTGCATTACGACGGTTATCCCGACACGGATGACGAGTGGATGCCAGTGAGCCGCGTGCGCCGGCACTGAATGCCTAGCATCTTTTCTGAAGCCTTGAAGCTTACGCGACGCGAGAAGGCCGAACCGCAGAAAAATCCATTTCAGCACTCATCTCTAGGGTTATCGCAACCCTGCGGTATGGCCTCATCTGGGAGCCTTAGCTTGGCAAGTTCCAGGAGCAACAACAGTGGCGTGAAGATCTTCATGCATCCATTCGGGAACGGCGGTAAATCCAAAATTTAGAGATGATGACAGTCAAAATCATCACCGTGTAAGCCACAAAAGCAAAAGGAAGTAAAAGCGGTAAATAAAAGAGCACTAAAGAATCGTGGCTTCCAGGAACCATCAGGCCACCAGCCCCCATCAAAGCTCCGCCCATCAATCTTTGGATCATTCCCTGAAGATGCAACCCTCCAATTGGCCGAGACGATGTCTTGGTCAAGCCACCCCAAATTGCCCCGCCCAACAAGGCCATAAAAAGTAACAATCTAGGCACGAAATTTACGGCCTCGTTTCTTTTGGCTAGATCAATTAAAAAATCGCTAAACGCCCATGGCCCATAAACCAGCCTCAGTATCAACTGAGCAATCGCAATGATAATGGTGGCCATGCGAAAGTGCCAGAGATGCTTTCTCAGGTAAAATAGCCGCGCAAGCATACCAGTCACAATCAACAAAATGAACCAAGGCGGTATGAGCTTAAATGCTTCGCGAGTTTTTCCGCTTGGCAGATAAACGTCCAAGCTCAAGGCATAGAATGCCATTGAACCGACCCAAAAGCCTAAAAGAGTGAAGGCAAACATCCATTCCAAGTTGCCGATCCGAGAAATGGTTCCGACCATACAGGCTCCGTTAATAGCAGCACCCAGGCCTAACAAGGCTGCCCCCAGAACAGTCAGCCAAGTAATATCCCAAGAAATAATGGGCTGCTGGTCCAGCTTTAAGGCCCAAAAGATGAAAAGGCCGCCGGCAACCCATACAGCTGCCTCGAGAAGGGCAAAAAAACGGCTGCCACGACGATGAATCACGATCTCATCAATGGCAGCAACCGTGCAAGTGCCGCCTCGTTGAATGGCAAACCCCAGAAGGCCTGCCAGTGCAAAGGCAATCAGAAAGTAAAAAAGATCAGAGGACATAAAAGGTAAGTGCCAATTTTATCAACGGCTAGGAAATGGCTTTTGAGTGGGGCGCAGATCTGGTTGGCTCTAGGCATAGAGCAACAAAAGCGTCTGAGGGAGTCTGACTCTCCATGCTGTTGCTTTGGTTTCTAGCCGAGTTCAAAAGTCGTGATTCCAAATACCTTGTTGATGCTTGTATGAGGCTCCTCCCCCAAATACATCCGAGCGCATTCAAAAACGTATTTGGCCCCATATTGACCAACGAGTTCTACGGCTCCCTTGTTAATGACGGGAATGTCCAGAAAGACTGGCTGTCCAACAGACGCGTTGAGACAGGCTCGATACAATTCCTCCGCTACTTCACTTGTATCGGCAAATAGAGGCCCAATCTTGTAGCCTTCGATTGCCTTTCGAACAACAGCATAACCCCATATTTGGTTATCCCGAATGAATTTGAACCCTTGGCTGTTGGGCATGCTCAACCAACTGCGTAAAAAAACCTGCCTTCCATAACCGACACAGTCTGTGTCGTAACCGATCAATTGCTCATGGTCATGGACGTTGATGGGCGTTATTTGGTGACTGACGGTAAACTCGCTTCCCATGCGTTCATACCGTTCATCTTTGAATGCTATACGGAAGCCGCCTTTTTCATAGAAAGGCTGCATGGCTACCACACCATCCATCCCAATCGCTGCACCGTGGTCTAGCCGTCCAATCAGCAGATCTCTTCTCAGATGCCAGAGTTTTCTGCCAATGCCTTGTCCCCTGTGCTCGGGATGCACAATGAAGAGTCCCATGAATCCGAAGGCCTGATGGTAGGAAACCACAGCTCCCCCTGCAATCAGAGTCTCGCCCGCATAAAATCCATAGAAACCTTCAGGGTCTGTTTCCCAAAAGACTTCATGATCATGAAGGCCTGGATTCCACCCCTCGGCCGCTGCCCATGTCACCAAAGTTTGCAAGCCTTCTCGGGTGAGTTTTCTCAGTTCTAAATTGTTCGTCTCAGTCATCGTCACGCTTAGCCATTCATGTCAGATTCTTATGATTTTGAGCCCTTTCCACGAAACGCTCAAGTGAAGGTGAATGAATAGCTCAATCACCAGGTTATCTCGAATATTAATTCGCACCACAACATCGTAACGAGAAGTTAACGACTCAAGTCAAGGGCACTGGTTTCTTCAATAGCACTTCCAAGCTGGTAACCTTTGATCATCAGAGGCAAGCTTTCGTCGACCCATTCGAAAAACGCTAACTCGCCTTGCGCGATTTTGGCTTCCAAAACCTCTTTTTCCAATAATTCTTGGGAAAGGTCCAAGTAGGTTCCGCCCATCAAGTGCCTGAACTCATGTTGGAAGATAACCGCCGCAAATCCATCCAATCTTCCCTTCTGCATTTCACCTTGCTCGTTCTGGCACTCATACTCAATCCACTCAAAGCTTGCTAGGTTCCCTCTAGGTTCTCCGTGAGCGCTGAGGCAGCCATGCCAAAAGTTTTTTCGAAGCGTCGAGACTTGAGTGATTGTTGGGTTGATGAATACTTGTTTAGCTACAGGTCCTAAAACCTTGTACCTCGGATTGTCTACCTTGGCTTCGATGATGAATAGCTGGAGTCTTTTACCGATTTGATTGGCTGCAATTCCCACCCCTGATTTGGCCTGCATGACCGCATACATGCGGTCGATCAACGCATTCAGTTCCGCTGTTTTGAACTCTTCATCTCTGATCCTTCTTGGGGCTAAATAAAGCGTGTTGTGATCACGTCCAGCAGAGCCTCTCGGAACATGCTGAACGACCTCCAATCCGTCCTTCGGCACCTTCAGGGTAAGCGCTTCATTTTCATCATCACAAAATTGGCGTGGAGTAGTCATCGAAAGGCGGTCAAGAATGGTTTTCCGGGAGCTGCAGGAGTTGAGATAGGCTTGATAGAAATCTTACGGTTTAGCAAATTGCTTTTCAGTGACTGGGTCACATTCATGAGGTCCTTTCAACGCTCCTGAGCAACGATTTCCTCCCCCATGGCTGAGTGTGTTTGTCAGACAGTTGCAGCGTGACGTTATTGCCCGTCATCTCCCCCAGCGGCCTGAAGGTTACACCGCGAGAGTTGAGATAACCGCAGAGAAATCTATTTAAAACTCATCTCTGCGGTTATCCAAACTCTGCGGTGTTCAATTCTGGATTTGCTTCGAAATACGTCTAACCTCCACTGCGAGCGTTGGCGCATGAAAGTTTAGGCAAAGACCTGTTTCAGCACCCGAAGCACTCAACAAAGACTTTTGGCGGGCTAGCAGAAGCGGTTCGATGGTTTTAGCACAGACACAAGAGGCCATGAGGCGGCCCTCGACGGTGATGGGCAGCTCTTTGGCGCTGGGAATGAGCTGCTCACGGTAAAGTAAGTTCACCGGCAGCCGCTGCTCCACCTTTAAGCCGCGCAGTGTCAGCTCATGGGCCAGCGCAGCCTCATACGCACTGCGCAGCAGACCTGTTCCCAAAACATGCTGCGCCTCGAACGCCGCATCCATCACCTCACGGGACAACTCATCCATCGACTGGAATTCCGCACCGGGAGCATAGAGCTTGGACTCGCGTGCGCTGCTGTTGGCTCGGCGGACGATGCCGTCTCTGAGCACGAGGCTGCCAAAGTTCATGAGCAGCCCGAGCTTGAGCCGCGCCAGCCGCATGTAGGTGATGAGTTGTGCCTCATGAAGCGGATGCAATTTCTCGACTGCTTTGAGTTCCAGCAGCAGCCAACCCACGACGACGAGGTCCATCCGGTAGCCGCAGTCCAGCTTCGTGCCTTTGTAGATGAGTGGCAAAGGCACCTGGCATTCGTGTTCGATGCCCATCGCTACCAGCTCCAGATGCAATGCCCGTTCATAGTCCGCCTCATCCAGCCCCGGCCCAAACTCTCGATGCACCGCGATGGCGGCAGCGATGACTCGTTTCGTGAGTTCCGATCCCAGGTCTTCGTGATGGGTTTTCATACGGGGAATATTACACCGCAAGAGAGGGGATAACCGCAGAGAAATCCATTTAAAACTCATCTCTGCGGTTATCCCACCTCTGCGGTGTTGCCATTTCTGGGAGTCGTGGCTCGGCAAAGTCAGCCTGCCGCCAGGCGGCCCCATCCACTGTGGGTTTGAGTGTGTTTGTCAGAAAGCCGCAGCCTGACGTTATTTCCTGTTTTACCGACCCAAGTTTTTCACGATGGCGTTGTCAAAATACATGTCACCCGATGAAACCATTGTGCGAGTGGATTGGCTAACCATGGAGAATTCAAACACATCCGAACTTCTCATCTTCCATGCGTTTGATCCTTTGCTGATATCAAGGCTGTAAAAAGCTGCAAAAGTGGCCGCTGCTCCCGGACCATCCGCATCATAACTGGCCGTTAAAACCTTGGTTTTACTGTCGAACTGAATTTTGATTGTAGCGGTGACTGCAGACGTGTCAGACCATTCCGAACCAAGATGTTTTCGGCCTGCATAAGCATCAGCATTGAATGCTCGTCGATCGTTCGCACCTTTACGCAATTGGACCCTAATGAAACTACGGTCGGTTTTCGAGACGTTGCCAACCAACAGAGCAAGACCCGCATAAGGATCTTTAGCGCCCAACGGGAAACTTCCAAGATACACATCTGCCTGAACTTCCCATGACTCGTCATACCGTCCAATGATAGCCTTTAGATAGTAAGTAGCAGAATCATTGTTTGTTGAAGTTCGTTGAGTCGTGAATTCGAGCCTACCGTTTTGAACAGCGTGTTTTCCCTTTCCACCGCCTTGGCTAAAACGCCATTGTCCAGACTCATTCGAGAAGTCATCCCGAATCTCGGCGGCATTTGATTTTGCCAAAGAAAGACTGACGATCAGTGCCAGAATAAACGATAATGGAGATGAGGTCATGACACCTACAGCTTCCCGGTTTGACGCAATGCTTCAAGTATCAATGCAGGTTTCTAAGGAATGGGTATTGAATGCCTGGCAGCTTCTTTCTTCGCCGCCAAACCTACTCGCTAGCGCTTGCGGCCAGAGCTTCACCCTGACAGCCGCATCTGCCTCGCTGGCCGACAGGCCATCTTGTTTCGCGTGAAGCCTGACCGTGTCGAAATGGCTCGCGTGCTCCATGACGCGATGGATCTTCCACACCATACCGAAGACTTGTTCAGGGAGAGCGAACCATAAGCCCAACCACGATGAATACGAGCAGAGCCATCTGTCAGCCAGTTGCACCCTGACCCCATTCTTCCGAGTCTGCATATTTTTGAGCACCTCGAGTTGTTGTTTGAGCAAAAGCCCAGCTGGAGAAGGCAGCTCTATCTTTTCCAAAAGACTCATACCCTTCTTACCAAAAAGATCTGAAACTAC
>JAIXZA010000179.1 GCA_027489965.1 Verrucomicrobiaceae bacterium | reverse complement strand
GCATCGTGTCTTTTACGTTTGGCTTTCATTAGGTTTTGGTCTTTTGGGGTGCTCCCCAAGACTGTAATCACTATAATCACATAACTTCACTACTGGCCCGAATTTCGGGGTCCACCTCAGTCTTTTCGTTCCGAGCACCAGATTGAGCGTTTGTGACTGAATTGTGTCAATTTTGACGCTTCTTGGGCCTCTTTTGTGCTTTGGATCTCAAGTGAAATTGATCATTTCATTCATTGTCGAAAAACCGGCCTTGAGTTAAAGCCTTCCCTTCATGAACCAACGCTCCTTCAAGTTTCTCCACGTTCGACTACTTCTTGGGTTGGTCTGTCTTTATTCAGCGGTCAGCTGCGTCAGAACCAATCCGTATTACACAACTCAGGCTCCCGGCGGTGGTTCGTATGTGGCAATGGCACCCCAGCGCTGGCGCTTTGCACCGTTTGGCATGGTGAAGATGCCCCAGGTGCCAAATTTTCAGAAACTCAAAACGTCCGTGCTGGGGGATGGATCTTACTGGCAGGGTGATGGCGTCAGAGGACGACCACGCATTCATCTCGTGCTCAGTGAACAATGGGCCTATTTCTACAAAGGCAATCAATTGGTCGGCGAATCCCCCATCTGCTCGGGTAGTCCGGCTTTCCCCACACCTCGAGGGAACTTTACCATCATTGAGAAGGACGCCGACCATCTTTCTTCGGTTTATGGCGACTACATCAATGACTACGGCGGCATTGTCATGACCCAGATCGACAACCGCAAAGATCGTCGTCCGCCGGGAACTAGGTTCGATGGCGCTAAGATGTATTGGTTCATGCGCATTACTGGCGGAGTTGGAATGCATCAAGGTTATATGCCCGGCTATGCCGACTCCCACGGCTGCATTCGCTTACCAGCCAACATGGCCCAGACGTTTTACGCCAACGCACCTCTCGGCACACCAGTAAAGATCACCGAGTAGAGCGAGGATCTTGGCCCTCAGCGTCTTTGATCGGATTTGCTTCTGTCATCCAGAGGATGGTGGTCGCACCTTGGCCGATAGCACCGCCGACACTGGGAGGTGGCCCTTGGGCGACGGCGGAAAGTTCACGCTCCAGATCCCCAACACGCACTCTCACCACGATGCGGTTTGTTGAACTAGTGATGTCATAAAAACCTATGTTCGCAGCAGGACCAATGAGTCCAAGCGTGCCCAAGGCTTCGTCGAGCAATACTGGTGGATCATCTTCGGTGCCAAGCAAACCATCACGCCCTATAAACCGTGTGTGCAATGATTGTGCCTGCCGCATCTGGCAGCCCGTTACCGCTACGACGACCTCTGGCCTAGCAGATTTCAGATCAAATTTTGCACCCGCATAAATACTGAACCAAGACCGCCATTCAGGGTATGCCCGCTCAACCTGGTCCATTCCGCGGACCAAGGCCATCTCTTCAATGCTGCGAAAAGGTCGATTGAAAGGCATTCCGTTGTTTCCGTATTCCTTTTTTTCAGCACTGTTGATCCTGGTATGCAAATCATCTGCATCAACCCAATCTGTAAGGTCAGCTATCAGCTTATCCGACTGATCTAGCTTCATTCCCCAGTGCATAAAGACATTGCGGAGGACTTGATTGCCGTTGGTCCCTGATGCAGGAGGAACAGGTGCGATAGGTGCATTTGGATCAGGTGGCACGGGAGGCCCCCGCGAGACTCCCAGCAACATATTCGGATCCAGACGACCGCCCTCCCCGATGACTTGTACTTCATAGGCTTCATCCTCGGAAAGCTGACGTTTTAAGAGTGGATCGCCCGCTTTTACAGCTGGGTTCATGGCGATGTTCAGTGCCCCCTCAGCGACCATTCGTGCGCGGAAAATTTGCCGACGTGAGGCTGATGCTTCAAGGTCCTGGTTGAGCAGCAGAGAAACACCAGCGACAAGACCGATCAACATCGCGATGACCCAGAGCACAGCCAGAAGCGCTGCGCCTGATTGCTGGCGAGATTGAAGATGATGACTGAGGTTCATTTATGGGGGAGGGAGAATCGGCGGAATCCAGAATACAGCCCGTGTTTGAAAACCATCATCCAGCTGCAAATTCATTTCCGCTAGGATCGGACGATTGGGTCCCTTCCAGTTATTTTCCCAGCGATTCGTTGTTGTATCAAAGAAGCGCCATTCGAAACGACTCACATTATCCAGCAACGGCAGAGTGATTTGATCGCGACGATAACTGACGTTTTGGTTAGAGCGCACGGCTTGAGTCTGCTTTTGATCCAAAACCCGTAGAGTCACGCGTAGATAACCACCTGGACGCTCATCGGCGAAGAGTTCGATACTGGTATCTGGGGCCAAGGAGATGCCAGGTGTGAAAGAACTGCCGCCATTCACGATGTTCATTGTAGGCACATAACTGCCTCCCTTTGCCTTAACGCTCAGCCGCACTTCGGCATCTCCGGGTAAATTGCGGAAAGAGCGGCGCAGAAACTCTACGAAGTTTTGGCGAATTTGCGATCGATCCTGCGCTAGCCCCACGTCATTGGCCAGCTCCATGGTGCCTTGTGAAATGCCGAAGATTCCACCCATGAGCAAAACGAAGGCTGATAGTGCCACCATCATCTCCAGTAGCGTAAAGCCAACATTGAATGCCCTTTTGGACCTCTGTTTTAATGGGCGCTTAGTAGGTGAAAGGGTGGTGATCGTATTCATGGCTTCCCCTTCTTATTGGCGCGGTAGAAAAGCCCCAGCATAACGCATGCTGTCAGCTTCAAGCTCAATCACGCCACCACCGTCATTCCAACGTGCAAATGCTTGGATGTGAAACATGTCTTGAAGAAATTGCCCGTCTTTATTCTTCAGGTCCTTAATCTGCTCTATCTTGACCCGATAGGCTACACCATCAGGTCCAGGCTTGATGTCTTCTTCCAGATTCCGCATTTGCGGCATCTTTCCGTATTCATCAATGAGAGACTCCAGTGTTTGCTCGACCTCCAGAATCACTTGTGACTCGACTGCCGTTTCTGCAATTTTATTGAGCGTCCCCACCAACGCCAGTGCCGCGATGCTAAAAACAGCGAGAGCAAGAACGACTTCCAGCAACGTCATGCCTCTCTTATTCCGGTGAGGAGCACTGGTCTGCCTATAGCTCATTTTCATTGGACGACACCTCCAGTTAAAGGGTGGAACTCCACTTCATGACTGCCACCATTTTTGATCTCAAATCGGAATTTTAAGGGCTCACAGATGCCATGCTCACCGAACTTCCAGATTTGACCTTCAGCATCTTCCCATCCCTTGCCGCCCCAGCGTCTGATGAACATCTTCATGTTCGCAGGCAGTGAAAAGTTTGCCATTTTATCTACCGAAGCACCGACAACACCGAAGCTCTCTTTCTCAAAACCAATCATCATGCCGCGGTGCTGTAAGACAGCCGTGTTTAAAGCAAATTTGGACATTTGAGCCAAATTTTGTGAGGCCTCTTCAAAGGGGTCTTTCTCGTCTAGAAATTTAAAGCTTCCAAAGCCGATGCCAATGATTAGCAGCATGATGCACATGACGGCAATCAGCTCCAGCAGGGTGGAGCCAGACTGCATGCGTCGCTGAATCAATGGGTTCATGGCTGAGGAACATAACCAAAAACTAGAAAACTAATCCGAGAAAACGTCATCATCGCCACCGTCCTTCTTGTCGGGGCCGTATGAGTAAATTTCAAAAGGCCGACCATTCTTACCTGGGCTGCGGAATTGATACCGGCTGCCCCACGGGTCTGTGATGCCACTTTCTTCGAGAAGGCTCTTTTTGAATCGAGCATTAGCGGGTGGCTTAACCAAAGCTTCAAGGTTCGCTGGCAGAGCACGGTTCAAAGTTTTGAACTGAATCACCGCCGTCTTCAACGTCCCCATGTGAGCTTCAGCAGCCGTGACCTCGGCACCACCCTGAACATTCTGCAAGGCAACCGCACCCACGGCGATCAAAAGCGCGATGATGGCCAAAACCAACATCATTTCCATGAGCGTGAAAGCTTTCATGTAAAGATTGCCTAGCGGGCTAAGAGAACGATGACGGAATGTTCTTTGGATTTTCATATTCGATTTAGGTGGTGAAGAGTTGGTCAAGTTTGGGTCAGAAATTGTTCGTTATTAAGTTCGCGATGCGGCCGAAAGACTCAACGTTTATTGATGGAAGAAACGGTTTCGAAAATCACAGATATCATCATGTAGGCCATGACACCGACAAGGCTGGCCATCACTAAAATGATGACGGGTTGAAGCAAGGCCATCATCTTTTCGATGCTCTTGCTTAAATCACGACCACAGCGATCTGCCGTTCGGCGCATGGTGCCGCTTAGATCCCCTGTGTGTTCTCCGATACGCACCATCTCAAGAAGCTTCGTGGGAAATAAGGCCGTCTTCTCTAAGCCGCGAGATAGTGAAGCTCCGTCTCGAACACTCGCGATCACATGCTGAAGCTGGTTCTCAATGTATTGATTGGAAGAAATTCGCGAAGCTAATTCGAGTCCTTTGAGTAGTGGCAGGCCACCACCAGTAAGACTGGCCAGTGTTTCCAAAAATTGAGAATGGAAGCTGGTCATGAGGACATTTCCAAACATAGGAAGTCTCAGCTTGGAACGATCCCAAGCTGGTTTGCCCGTTTTCGAATGACTCCATACCCAGAAGGCAAGAAAGATAAGCCCCATCACTGCGAGGATGAGCCACCAGTAGTTTTTCATGAAATCGGAGATCGCCAAGACGATTTGAATTCCCTTAGGCACTCCATTTTTCATCCGTGACATCATCGAACTCAGCCGTGGAATCAGAAAGGTCGTGAATAAAATCGTCACACCAATGGCCGAAAGAGTTAAAAAACCTGGATAAATCAGCGCGATCGTTACCTGGCTTTTCATCTCACTTACGTTTGAGAGATATCTGGCTTGCCGCTTCATCGACTCGCCCAAGGATCCGCCTGCCTCACCTGCGGCGGCGACCGCGCAGTAGAGTTCTCCAAAGGAGGGTGATGCTTGGCGAAGTGCGCTGCTGAAGGGGTGTCCTTCGCGGATGAGATTACCAAGACGGGAGGCGATGCGGCTATGAGTACCGTCAGTGCCCTTGCCTTCCATCAGCTTGAGCGCTTGCTCTAGCCTCATGCCGGCTTCGAGTAGCTCGGCGAGTTCTTCGGTGAAAAGTTGGAGCTGGGAGCTGCTGATCTTGATCGGACCCGTGCTTTCTTCGATTTGGGCGGCGGTTTTACCCTTCGTATTTGGAGCCGCTTTAGTTCCTACTTTAGCGGCGGCTTTTCCAGCTCCTTCCACGACTTTAAAAGGCTGCAAGCCTTTGCCACCCAACTGCCGCACCGCTGATGGACGGTCCGCCGCTTCGATGGTGCCTGAGACATCACGCCCAGTGGCATCGGTGGCTTGGTAGGTGAAGGTGGGCATGAGAAATCAAAATCTGGTTTACTCTGCCACGGTCACACTGATGACTTCCTCAATCGTGGTGTGACCCGCTAAGACCTTGCGCACTCCATACTCGCGCATGGGTCGGTAACCGTCTTTGTAGGCCTGCTTCATCAAGTCACCAGAGCTGGCTTTATGCGTGACTAGCTCGCCCATGGCAGGAGTCAGGCGTACGAGTTCGTAAATTGACATACGACCTCTATAACCAGTCGCGCGGCAGGATTCGCACCCGCCTTCTTTAGCGCGGTAAACCGTGGTGTTAATCGGGCCTGTGTATTGGAGGTCACGCAATTTCGTGGCGGCATCGGGTTCCGGCTGCTTGCAATCTGGGCAGAGAACACGCACGAGCCGTTGGGCGATGAAAGCACGCACGGAGCTGGAAACGAGGAAGGGTTCCACGCCCATGTCCACCAGACGCATGATGCCACCAATGGCGTCATTGGTATGCAGGGTGCTGAAAACCAAGTGACCCGTCAAAGCGGCGCGGATGGCGATTTCAGCGGTCTCAAGGTCACGCATTTCCCCAATCATGACGACGTTTGGATCACCACGAAGAATGCTGCGCAGACCGGTGGCAAAGGTGAGATCAATCTCAGGTCGCACGGCGATCTGGACCACGCCCGGAAGCTTGTTTTCGACCGGATCTTCAATGGTGACGATGCGCCGATGCTCGACATTCAGCTGACTGAGGAAAGTGTAGAGCGTCGTCGATTTACCGGAACCCGTTGGGCCGGTGACGAGGATGATGCCGTTGGGCTTCTTGAGTAGTGCCTCAATCTCCTCGCGCAGATCAGGCTCGATACGGAGTTTTTCGAGATTGAATTTTTCCTGTCCCAAAAGACGAAGGCTGACGCTTTCACCTTCTACCGAGGGGATCGTTGCCACACGAACGTCAATGAACTGGCCGGCGATTTGAAGGCTGATACGACCATCTTGCGGCAGGCGACGCTCGGCGATGTCGAGCTTGGCCATGACCTTCAGACGGGCGATCACAGACTGTTGAAGAGCTTTGATGTTTTCTGGCACTGGCACCTCACGCAGGCGACCGTCGATGCGGTACCTCATGCGCAGTTTTTCTTCCATCGGCTCAACATGAATATCCGTCGCATGCTGCTCCAGAGCTTCACGAATCACCGTGTTCACGAACTTGACGACGGAAGCTTCTTCGTCATCGGCATCGATGATGTTAGCTTCATCACGCTGTTCCAGGTCGGCCCCGTCCACATCACGGCCTTTGAGGATCTCTTCAAAGGTATCAGCACCGACACCATAAAAATCACGCATGGCATTGAGCATGCGTTTCCTCGGGGCGATCTCCCAGCGCACGGCCACGTCCACTTCGCGTGCCACGGCTTGCCTGCCGATGAGGTCAAAGGGGTCAAAACCTGCCACGATGAGCTTTTTGGCCTGCCCTTCGATTTCTTCAATCTTCAGCGGCAATAAACGATGCTTCAAAGCCACACGGGGCGGCAGCAAGCGCTTCAATTCAGGAGCATCCGCAGAGTCGGGCACTGGCATAGACACGAAGCCCAGGCCCATGCGTACGGCTAGCTGAGAAAGAAAGGCCTCCTCATCCAAAGTGCCTAAATCCAGTAGCTGGCTGACGATGGAGGAACTAGGCGTCGCCACGGGCAGGGGAATGCCAGTGCCGCCAGAGGCCTCCAGACATTGGACAAGAGCTTGGCGGACGTTTTTCATCAGTTATTCTCAGATTTTGCCTCAGCAGGCAGCGGCGGGAAGAGGCTGGCATCGATCATGGATTCGTCTTCCACGGTGACCTCTGGCTGGATTGGGACAGAGCCCACGTCGGGCGTGTAACCATATTTTTCTAAAAGCTCAATGATGTAACTCGTGGCACCGTTTAAGGTGGTGAAGTTCAGCGTGGCCTGAGCGGTAAGATCCTCTCTTAGCATCCCAGTAATGAAGGCGCTGCCTACCATCCCATAAGACCCGTCGGCAGATGGCCCTTTGTCTGATTCGTCGTCCGCTGCCAGCAAACGACCATCCAAGGCCTCTGCGACACGCAGCGTGGTCATGCCGCTGGGAGTTTCTAAGAGCAGAGAGCGATTCAGATGACCGGCGGCGGTGTAGAGTGCCTGGGAGTTTCCCGACATGGATGCGGCTGAAAAAACGGCCTTCCGGCTGGTGGCGTTCGCTGCCACAAAGTACTTCGCGCTGCTTTCGGCCACGGCGTAGTAGCTGCCGCCCTCTTCAGTGGTCAGTATCATGGTGGATTGGCCACCCTGAGCCGGCACGATCAAATAAGCACTTTTATAGCAGCTGAAATTCACGGACTCCTCTTCCTGCGTGAAGGTCAGCTCATAGACGAGCCACTGCGCAGGTGCACAACCCAGAGCCGCAAGCCAGAGCAGGGCGGTCAGTAGGATGGGGCGATATCGGACGATTGGAAACATGGGGTGGCTTTTGTAAGCGAGACAGACCGAATTGTCGAGCGCAGCGTTGAAACGTCCTGTTCACAAACCCCAAGTATTTTCAGGCAGCCTTTTTGGGCGCTGCGGCTTTGCCCTGCTGCAATTTGCCTTTCTTAAGATCTTCCTGGCGCTTTTTCTGGGTCGCCTTGATTTCTTCCTGACGTTTAGCGGCCTGACCTTCGATGCCATTTGGGTTGGCTGGGTTGGTGATCATTGGAAAGTCATCCGTGCGGAAAGGTGTCACCGGCAGGCCCTCAGCGGAGAAGACATTGCAGATTGGGTTATCGCTCCAGGCGTAACGCACCGCCACTGGCTGTGGCACCTGCGGGCTGCTGACCTCGATCTGATTCGTGCCTTTCTTCGATCCACCGAGGATGCTGGCTTTAGCCCAGACCCATTTTTGATCGGCTCCACAAAGGGCGAAGCCTTTCACCTCATCCACATCAATCGTGCGCAGGCCTTGGGGGGCAAAGTCGAAGGTCAGTAGAGCCTTGCCACCTTCAAATTTCGACTCCTTCAGCTCAGGACTGCGATATACCAATTTCATACCGTAGTCTTTGGCCAAGGCCCAGCGGGCCAAGCGCTCGGCCACGTCACGCTTGTTTTTGGGGTGAATGTCATTGGCCTCACCCAAATCCGTGATCACACACTGACCGGCATTAGCCAGCTTGCGGATGCTGTTGGTCTGACTTTCACGCAATTCAGCCCAGTCGCTATCACCAGGTTCGGCCTGTTCGGGCTTGAAGTCGGCCAGCTGCACCCAGTAGAAAGGAAAGTCGCCTTGCTTCCACTCGCTGCGCCAATGGGTAATCATGAGTGGGAAAAGATAGCTGTACTCATACGCACGGCTGGCATTGCTTTCTCCCTGATACCAGATGGCTCCTTTGATACCATAGCCAAGGATGGGATGCAGACAGCCGGCATACAAGTTACCTGGGCGATGCTGGCCACGCAGCACATTTTGTGGGGCACGCGGGAGATTGGCTGGCAAGGGTTTTCCGGCTTTAAGGGCTTCCTTGCGTGCGATGGTCCAGGCAGCGACCTTGGCTTGATGCTCGGCCATTTGCTTTTCAAAAATGGCGTCCGTGTAAGTTGACTCAGTCTGTTTCCATTTTTCGATCATGGCTTTAAAGCGTGCATCTTTTTCCAGTACGTCCCTGCGCACCCAGGCCTCGCAGGACGACCCGCCCCAAGCATTGTCGATCAGGCCCACGGGCACGCCGAGCATCTCGTGAAGCACACGTCCATAATGATACCCTACGGCGCTAAAGGAGCCCGCTGTCGTCGGAGAACACTCTTCCCATTGTCCTTTGAAATCGTCCTGGAGTTCTTGTGTGCCCACTTGGGGAACCGAGATCAGGCGGATCTGTGGATATTTGGCTGTGGCAATGTCCAGATCAGCATCCCAGACACTGCTCAGATTGAAGCCCATGTTTGACTGACCGGAGCAGACCCAGACTTCACCGACGAGGATGTTTTTCAGCTCGCGCTTCGTCGTTCCTTCGATCGTCATGACGGCTTGGACTGCGCTTGCTGGGAGGGGATCAAGTTTGATCGTCCACTTGCCCTTGGCATCGGTTTGAGCGGTTTTGCTCTGACTTCCCAGCGTTACTTTCACGTCAGTGCCAGGGGTATCCCAGCCCCAGATGGGATTGCTCTGCTTTTGCTGGAGCACCATGTTATCACCAATGATGGCAGGGAGTCGGAGTTCTGCGTGAGCAGTCAGTCCTGTGATGAGGAGAAGCAGAGAGGTAATTTTGAGCATGGCGGGAGGGAAAACTAAACGCGCAGTGCAACCCCAGCATTGCAGAGTTCTTCAGCATGTCTCAAAATCTGGCCATGAAGCCTCTCTTTGCCCTCCTCCTTCTTTGCTCTTGCCTGACGACTTTGGCCGCCGAACCCGAGCGCCCTGTTACCTACAAAGAACTGAAGTGGCAAGACGATGTCTATTTTCTCGATGGCAAACCTTACAATGGGTTAGCTCGCGACAGCCATAAAAACGGCCAACCCAAAGGCGAATACTCCTTTAAAGAAGGTCGTCTGCATGGCGTGATCAAAGAGTGGTGGGACAATGGGCAACTTTCTACTGAAACCCATTTTGAAAATGGCCAGCGTCATGGCTTGAATCGTTACTGGTCCAAAAAAGGCAAGCTCATGAAAGAGCAGGTCTATGACCACGACAAATCCGTGAGTGAAAAGCACTATGATGTGGAATAACCAAAATTTGGTTATGCCTTGATCGCCACTTTCCCATCCACACGCTTCGTGAACTGATGCAGCAAAGCGCCGTCCACACCATGATGGGCAAAGGTCAGTGCATCCGGCTGAACTGTGATGTGGGTAAAGCCGTGGACGTCTTTGCCATAAGGCATGGTGCGCTCAGGGTGCTCTAGCTTGCGTGTCTTGGCTCCGCCACCGCCAGAAAGAACATGAGAGGTGAATTTGCCTTCCAGCTCTAAATGCTGAAGATCATGATCGTGTCCGCATAGGTAAGCATGGACCTTTTGCTCCTGAAAGAGACTGTCCCACTGATCGATGAGCGGTTTGGTGTCGCCATGATCACCATTGGAGTAGAGAGGATGATGTCCGACAACGAGCGTGAAAGCTGCACGCGGTTTGGCCAGTTCAGCCTTGAGCCAATCCAGCTGCGCTATCTCCTCTTCCTGGGTCAGGGAGGCGCGGGTGTATTTCTTCGTCGCGTTGTCTTTGCCGCTGACATCTGGCAGATTTGTATCCACAAAAAGAATGGTGATCAGGCCACCGAGATCTTGTCGATACCACTTGTTCGGCATCTGCCAGCGGATGCCGGCTTGCTTGGCATAAGTGAGCTGTGTTTTCTCGCCACCTTGGTTGTCGTGATAGTCATGATTGCCCAGCACGGCGTATTGTGGGCAAGGAAAGGCACTCGCAGGATACATCTCCTCGATGTCCGTCTTCCAGCGCTTGGATTCTGGCGTGAAGGGGGCTGCCTCACCTTTGACGGTTTTGCCTTTGACCTTCGGCAGGGGATTTGCTGGACCGTAGAAGTTATCGCCGATGAAAAACAGGGCGTCAGGCTTGAGGCCAGTTTTGGTGGCATAATCCTGCATGGCCTGAGCGACGTTCTTTTGATCCTTTGCACCGCTGCCGAAGTCGCCAATAGCCAGAAAATTCAACCCACCCTGGGAGGCCTCTGCTAAGGCGCGCCGAGGCTGGAGATTCAGGGCCATGGCGGCACTGGAGCAAAAGAGAGTCTTGAGGGCGCGGCGGCGTGTGAGGGTCTTCATGAGGAGAGGTGAAACGAGCTTCAAATCGTGATCTTGCGGTTCCTTGCCGTGATGGACCAAAAGGCTGTGGCCTGCCTGTTTTGAATCAGCACCGCTTCTCCATGCATCGACACCGATGGGCAAACGTGCCGTGGAATGCCATGCAAGGCCTGACCGACAAGAAATTCATGGGCTCGCTCCGTCTCCAGAACCAAATGCTCCTCGCTTTGCATCAGCACGGTAGCCTCCGGCAACTCCTCAAAGCGGACACGCGGATGCGGATTCTCGGGAGCCACGGATTTATGTCCCAGATCCAGTGTCAGTCGATTCGATCCGGGTTTACTAATCACTCGTGCTAGCAGCACGGCGGCAGGCAGGAACGGCAGGTCGGGAAATTTATCCCCATAACCAAAATCCCACAGCACGGTGGTGCCAGGACTGAGCGTACGCTCTGCATGTCCGGCATGAATGCCAAACGTGGGCGAGCCTCCAGTCAGGAATTCTTTGATGATGACGCCTTCGCCTTCGAGTCTCTTTTTGAAATCGAGGATCGGTGCAAACGCGAACACACATTGCTCCTGTCGGGTGGCAAGAGCAGCCTCGTGGATATGTCCATCATAAGCATGCAGTCCTTGGAAAAGCAGACGTGGGGTGTCTTTGATCACATGCACCAGATAAGCGGCGGCTTCTCCAGGTCTGATTCCAGTGCGGCCCATCCCACAGTCCATTTCTAAAAAGATGCCTAAATTCACCCCAAGCTGCTGGGCCGCTGAAGCCAGCGTACGGATCGTTTCCTCGTCATCGGCAATGCCTGAAAACGTCGTCCCAGGGTAAGCCTGCGCCAGCTTTGCCAGACGATGACCATTGGGCCCGGCGCAGGGCATGGCTAGAAGCACATCCGCAGCACCCGCCATGGCACACATCTCGACTTCAGCGATGGTGCTGCATTTAAACTTCATGATGCCCAGCTCGATTTGACGCTGAACCAACGGTAGCAGCTTATGCGTCTTCACGTGTGGTCTCAGACGGCGCACATCTCCCGCGATTTGGATCATCAACCGCAGGTTATGCTCTATCCGCTCCTCATAGAGTAGCAGCGCAGGGGAGGCTATTTCGGACTCATTGTCGATGTGGAACCAGGCGTACTCGTGCATAAAAAAGAAGGCAGCACGACTCAAATCGTTCAAACAGCAACGGCAAGTGTTTCTTTATCCCTTCGATTGTCCAGATCGGGTCGCCCATTGCCGCGTCCGGTGGTGGCGAAACTTAAACAGTAAGGTCAGATACCAGCGCACAGCCGTTTCAGAGATAAGCTTGCCCCACCAGCCATGGCCAAACTCATAAGTGACGCTGTCATGCATCACGCAGCCACCCTTGCCCGCTGGCTCAAAACGGTGCTCATGCTCAAATAAGGGAAACGGTCCCTGCACGATTTCATCCACCAGCAGATGCGGAGCCTGCACGGTCTTCCAGCGGCAGGTCCAATGCATGGGGATGATCCACCAGTCACGTACATGCAGCTCGATCATCCGACCCTCCAGCGCAGGACCATCAGTGGTCAGGCTTACCAGTTTGAGCATCGGTGGCATGACCACGGTTAGATTGTTGGGATCACTGTGAAAGGCAAAGAGCTGCTCAGCACTGGCTGCGACAGTTGTACTGGCATGAAAGAAAGAAGGCATGAATCGTGGGAGTTAAAATTTTGTCAGCAGCGCGTGCAGCATTGCCGCCAAACAAAGGCCACGGATGGTCCAGGCCAGAGTGCGCCACCAATTGGTCAGCACCAGCCTGCGGATGAGTTCCGCATTGTAGCCGCGCACCAGTTGATCATGCATCGGCACCTGATAGATCGCTGTCGAAAGCCACACGACCGCTAACGCCACCAGGCTCAGCAGGAAGAGCCATGAGCGTTCTCCCCAAAAAAGCAGCAGCCCAGCGCTGCCCACTTCCAGAAACATCAGCGGGGCCACGATCCAGGTGATCAGCCACATGTGGCGTCCGTGAAAGGCGCTGAAATTCTCATGCCCCACGTCTTCAAAGAGCGGATAATGCACCACTTGAATCGTCCAGATCAGACCACAGAGAACCCAGGTGGTGATTGCGTGTAGGAGCAGAAGCGTGATCATGATTGGACTGGAACCTTGCCGCGACGACAGGCATCACTGCAATAACGGACCGACTCCCAATCGCGCGCCCATTTTTTTCGCCAAACAAAGGGCCGCTGGCAGTGCAGACAGAGTTTTTCGGGTAAATGCTGTTTTTTGATTCCGTGCATGATGACTGACAACCTTCATGAAGGTTCGTGATCGTTGTTATCGAGATGAAACACATGCAGCGCTCGATGCGCCACAGGTGCCAGCATGATGCCCGTCACCGAGATGAAGATCAGACCGCTGAATAAAGCATACGCACTGGCGAAGAGCTTTGCCGCATCTCCCTGCAGCTCCCCCATCGGCCCCATGCCACCCAGGATCATGGAGGCATTCAGGATTGAGTCCACCCACGCAAACCCGGCGATGTAATGATAGCCCAGAACCCCGATGCCCAAAGCCACCCCGATGACTCCCAGGGCCAGCCCAAAGAACATCATCACCCGCAAGGCAAAAACCATCCGCGAAGCCAAAGGAGTTTGTCGAGATTCAAGCATGCTCAAATGCTGCACGCGTATGTCTCAATGCCAAGCGGAATGAACATATGGGTAAGAACGCGTAGCACCCTGTCCGAAGTCGTCCGTCACGCCGCAATGTCTCGAATCAAAGGCGGTGCGCCATCGACGCCGCAATCAACAGCTCCAGACAACCTTGAGGCAGGGGCGGGTTTTTGGCCGCTTTCCTGGGTGAAAGGGCTGAACGATGCTTTTCTGACCCAATTTTATTTTCAAATGGACCAAATGAGGCTCATCTGAGGCATTTGGTTTTTCAAATGGACCAAACGACGCTCATCTGGGGCATTTGGTTTTTCAAATGGACCAAACGACGCTCATCTGAGGCATTTGGTTTTTCAAATGGACCAAACGACGCTCGTCTGAGGCATTTGAATTTTCAAATGAGCTAAATGAGGCTCGTCTGGCGTTCCTTTTTTGCAGGTTCGGGATGAATTTATGCGCAAAACGTTGATTTAAAGCGCAACGAGGCGCTGCGGCGCTGAGACAATGCTTGGCACGGACTGCCCTTGGCTTTAAAGCAGGGGCCATGCTGCGCGCGGTTAACACGGCTTTCACTCTAGTGGATGAGACGGACGATTTTATCGTCGTGGATAAGCCTGCGCCTTTGCAGATCCACCCTAGCACGCCGGATGGGACGCCGACGCTTTGGCATGGGCTGAAGGCGCTGCTGGCTTACGAGCTGGCCAATGGAGGCCAGATTTCCATCATCAATCGCCTGGATCGGGAGACGAGTGGCACGGTGCTGGTGGCCAAGCATGCGGCAGCGGCGCGACTCTTCGGTATTGCCATGCAGGAGCGACAGATTCACAAACAGTATCAGGCGATCGTACTGGGCTGGCCAAACTGGGAGACGCTGGACCTTGAGGCTCCTATTGTAAGAAAGGGCGAGGTGGAGGAATCTCCAATCTGGGTGAAGCAGCAGGTGCATGGGTCAGGTGCAGCCTGCCGGACGGATTTCCGTGTGTTGCGCCGAGTCGAGCATCCGCTGGCGGGTCAACTGGCGCTGGTCGAGGCACGACCGATCACGGGAAGGATGCATCAGATCCGCGTGCATTTGGCCCATCTGGGGCACCCTATTTTAGGCGATAAAATCTACGGGGAGGATGAACGCTGTTATCTGGACTTCATCGACACGGGCTGGACGCCTGATCTGGCGCGGCGGCTGTTTTTCTCACGGCAGGCGCTGCATTCCCATCGGCTGGAGGTCAGCACGCCGGATTTTTCACGAGCTTGGGACTGCCCGCTGCCTGCGGAGATGGCGGCGTGGTTAGATGGGGCGCTTTAAACATCTGCTCTTGCCCTCTAGGGGGTTCTCCGGCATAAAAAGTGGGACATGCCTATGCATGGCTGCATGCGAGTCCTCATCGTCGTCGAAAACCTGCCAGTGCCGCTGGACCGTCGTGTCTGGCAGGAGGCTTGCGCCTTGCGGGATGCGGGGCATGAGGTGACGGTGATCTGTCCGCAAATGCGCGGTTTCACTCAGCCTGAGGAGAAGCTAGACGGCATTCAAATTTACCGCCACTGGATCAGTGGTGAGGCGGGTGGATGGCGTGGTTATTTCTTGGAATATGTGACGGCCCTGTGGGGAGAACTGAGCTGCGCGCTGAAGGCTTGGAGACGTAGTGGATTCGATATCATCCACCTCTGCAATCCGCCCGACCTGTTGTTCCTCGTGGCGCTGCCTTTTAAGTGGTTGGCTGGAGTGCGGGTCATCTATGACGTGCATGATTTATGGCCTGAAATGTTTGAGGCCAAGTTCGGCAAACGCGGCCTTTTCTATTGGGCGGTACGACTGGCTGAGCGTTGTACGCTAGCTTTGGCAGATGGGGTGATGGCGACGAATCAAAGCGTGCTCCAAGTGATCAAAAAGCGCGGACAGAAAAGTGATGACGAGATCTTCATCGTGCGCACTTCACCGGATCAACTGCCGACCACCGTGCCTATTGAGCCGGTTTTAAAAAAGGGGAAACGCTACCTCGTGGGTTACATCGGCGTGATGGGCAATGCGGATGGTGTCGATTATCTGATCAAAGCCGCTGATCACATTCTCAAAGTGCGCGGCAGATCCGATGTGCAGTTTCTGCTGATGGGCAGTGGTCCTGAATATCCTAAGCTTGTGCGCTTGAGGGAGCATCTAGGCCTGGAGGACTGCATCGACCTTCCGGGTCGGGTGAGCAATGAATTCCTTTTCTCTGGCCTCCAGACGATGGATCTGGGGGTGGCCTGTGATCCGATCAATGACTACAATGACCACTGCACGATGAACAAGACGCTGGAATACATGGCATTCTCTAAAGCGCAGGTCATCTTCGGTACGAGGGAGGGGCGTTTCTCTGCTGGCGATGCGGCTTTGTATGTGATGGAAAACAGTGCGGCTTTGCTGGGAGACGCCATTTTGAGCCTGCTGGATGACGCGCCACGCCGCCAGCGGATGGGTGAAATCGGCTATCAGCGCCTGCATGGCGAGCTGAGCTGGTCCAGAAGTGTGACGGAGCTGCTGAAGGCCTATGAGCGGGCCATGGCCTGAACAAGCCTTGCAAAAGCGCCCATCTACGGCAAACAATCGTTACGATTCTCCACGGCCATGCTTCTGATCATCGACAATTACGACTCCTTTACCTACAACCTCGTCCAATACTTTGGCGAGATGGGCGCGCAGATGGAGATTCATCGGAATGATCAAATCACTCTGGAAGAGATCGCTAAAAAGCGTCCCGATCACATTTGTGTCTCCCCAGGCCCATGCACGCCAAAGGAAGCTGGCATCAGCTGTGACGTGATCCGCACCTTTGGTCAAAGCATCCCGATCTTGGGTGTTTGCCTCGGCCATCAGAGCATCGGCCATGTTTTTGGCGGAGATGTCGTGCGCGCTGGTAGGCTCATGCATGGCAAAGTTTCCAAAATCCGGCACACAGGCCAATCGGTTTTCAAAGGCATGCCGGAGCCCTTTACGGCAACTCGTTATCACTCGCTGTTAGTGAAGCGGGACACCTTTCCAGACTGCCTAGAGATCACCGCCGTCTGTGATGATGACGAGTCTGAGATCATGGGCCTGCGTCACAAGGAACTGCCGATCCATGGCGTCCAATTCCACCCCGAGTCCATCCTGACTCAAGATGGTAAGCGGTTGCTGAAAAACTTCCTGGAAATGTAGGCTGGGGAAAGTCGGTTTACGAGTGTTTGCGATGGTTGACCGTTGTTTACAGTTGTTTGGGAAACGATCGTCAACCATCTTCATCGACTGTAGACGACCGTAAACAGCTTCCCCTCCCATGAGTTACTTCCTCACCTTTCTCGCCGGCTTCATTGTTGGCGTGGCGACTTGGTTGATCTGGGCGGGACTGCGTTTTGCGGCGGATTTAAAGGCGGCTCGCGAGGCCGTAGCACATTACCATGAGGGTGGGAATAATCCCAAAGACATGGCGGCCAACAAAGTCGTGGAAGACTGCAAAAATAGACTTCGCTGGCAAAAACGGCTGAATCCAGAATGGCTGCCGCCCTTGGTGGAAGAGGTGCCGAAGCTTGTTCGTGAGATCGCTGCCGTGTATCACCCTCAGCACCCAGATCCACTGCTGGCACCAGGCTTGGGTCAGTTTTCACGCGCGGTGCATTTGACCGCACTAGATGTGGCGGACTTCCTGCAAACTCGAAGCATCGGTCGGCTGGTCGATGTGAGCGCCAGCACCGCGTTAAAAACGTGGGAGATGACCCATAAAATCGCCACGCATGAAACGATGCAATCCATGGGGAAATGGTACAAGCGTCTGCTGCCAGTGTGGCAGGTGGTGAAATTCAAATCGCCCGTGACTTGGGCCAGTATGGCCGTTTCAAATGTGGCCGCGCGGACCCTGCAACCAGCCATCATCGACATCATCGCTAAGCGCGCCATCGATCTTTACGGCGGCGACGTACGAGCCCGAGGACCGACGGGTCAGCTCTCTCCCTCATTACCGCAGCCGCCGCCGGGTGAATGACTTGAAGTTACGCGTGCATTTTCCTTGGCAATTCACTCTGCTTTGGGTAGGACTGGCGGCTCTTTTTAGTTTAACCCAATAAAGAAACCACACTTATGCCTCACGTTACCACCAACGGAATCCAAATGTTTTATGAAGAACGCGGCAGCGGCGAACCGCTGATATGCATCATGGGCGTCACTGCTCCAGGTGGCGTCTGGGATGCCCACGCGGCTGAGTGGTCGAAGCATTTCCGCTGCATCCTCGGTGACAACCGTGGTGTCGGACTCACCAACAAGCCTGAAGGCCCCTACACCACGGCGATGATGGCAGACGACTATGCCGGTCTCATGGATCAACTCGGCATCAAGCAGGCACGTGTCGTCGGCTGCTCACTCGGCAGCGTGGTCGCTCAGCAATTGGCCCTGCGCCATCCTGAGAAAGTGAAAAGCATGATCCTCATGTGCACCTGGGCACGTCAGGATCGTTTTGGTCTCTACACCTGGCAGCATTTGATGAAATGCAAGTCCACCATGCGTCCTGAAGACTTCATGCATTACGTGCAGATGCTCATCTTCACCAAGCCTTGGTTTGATAATGATGACTGCTGGAACAACATGCAGGGCGGCCTCAAAGAAGCTGCCACCAATCCCGCGCCGCAGCCCGTTCATGCCATGGAAGCTCAAAGCGCCGCGGCCATGACTCATAACACCATCAGCGAGCTCAAGAACGTGAAGTGCCCAACCTTGGTCATTGGTGGCAAGAACGACACCTTCACCCCACGCTGGATGGGTGAAGAAGTTGCCGCTGCCATTCCTGGAGCCGACCTACATCTCTACGATGATGCCGGTCATGCCTTCCACTGGGAACAGCTGGCGGACTTCAATCCTCGCACTACCGAGTGGTTGCTGAAGCATTAATAGAGATTCTCTGATGGCTATCGGGTGCGGTCAATTCCTCACCCCATAGCTGTGAGATCTGTTTTTCTAACGCTCGCCGACGATCAAAAAGTTATTGAAGGGTGTGCCGCCCCACATTGGCTTGATGCTGACTTTGAGCCCTGCCGCGGTGAGTACACGCTGGAACTGGGCGGCGTTTGGGTAGCGGGTAGGCGCTGCTTTCATCCATAAACAGGCTTTGGCCAGATAATCGACGAGAACCGTGATGCGGAAGCGGCCTGAATCATCCTGAAGCCCAGAGCGGATGATGAGTTTGGCCCCTGGTGCAACACGGGAAGCAGCTGCGGCAAGGAGTGCGTCCTGTTCGGGCTCGGTGAAGAATTGTAAGATGTCTAAGATGACGACATGACCACTGAACTCAGGCAGCCCAGTGCGGGCGTCCCCAGCAGCAAAGTTCAGATGAGTGTGCCCAGCAGAGGCAGCCATGGCGACAGCTGAATCGATTTTTCTTTGATCATAATCAAAGCCCGTGACTGGCAATAGGTGGCCGCAGGCATGCAGGTAATGAGCCAGCAGTCCAATGCCACAGCCAATGTCTAGGATAGGCTGACTTGTGCCGATCACCTCCTTAGCGACAGCGCCATAAACGGGATCACTGCTCAATTTGGAGCGCGTGTAATGCTGTACCCAGCGCTGAGGGCAAAGATCCGCGATCCGATGTAAATCTTCTCGTGTAGGAGTGGGCGCTGGAGTTGTCATGGCTTCAGAGGATTACGACCACGAAAGAGGAGCAGGGGAATGCGCCAAATGAAGCCGAACAATAAACGCAAATGCATCCAGGTTAGCACGCTATTATCGCGGAAGTAGCGGAACTGAGACACGCCACCTTCCTCAGCTGTAAGGTAGCGTACTTTGGTTGGTATCTCCATCATAGGCACACCCTGCCAAGCCAAGCGCACGGCAATTTCCGTGTCGTAGTCAAAGCGCCGTGCCCAGATCGTGCCCCGAAAAGCCCGCAGGAGTGCCGCCACGGGATACAGCCTCATGCCAAAGAGTGAATCTGGGATGCCCCAACCCAGGGTTTCCAGATTGGCCCAGCCGTTGGAAATTTTGCGGCCTTGGACACGGAGTTGGGGAGCTTCAGGACCAAAAACCGGACAGCCCATCATCACGCCATTGGGATGCTGGGTGGCCAATTGAATGAAATGCGGGATGTCTTCCGCTGGGTGCTGGCCATCGGCGTCGATGGTCAGCACGTGAGTAAAGCCGGCTTCTTGAGCCAACTTTGTGCCATGCAGCACTGCCGCGCCTTTGCCGCCATTTTGCGGTATATGGATGACTCGTAGTCCTGGATGATCGGCAAGCAGCGGCTGTAAAAGCACCTCACTTTGATCTGTGCTACCGTCCATCACTACCCAGACATCGGGCCATTGCGCCGGCACTTCAGTCACCGTGAGCGGCAGGATGCGTCCGGTGTTATAGCTGGGGATAAGAACCAATGTCTTCATGAAAGGGCGCGCATGGTGGAAAGGAATCTTGATCTGTCCATTAAAGGTCGCTTTTGAATGAGTTCTTGCAGATGGGCATTTGCCTTGATGGGACATCCGAGTAGCCTTTAAACCCCCTCATGTCAGCACCTAACCGTCATCAATCCCGCCGACCATCCACACCTGCAATGACGGTGAGTTTGTTCGTGATCGTCCAGGAATACGAGCAGTGGCGGAGCGCTCAAAACGGCAAACCTAGCAGGCCAGCCCTGCGCGACTACTGGCGGGCCCAGGACGCCAAGCATGGATCACGCCCGGACTATCAACTCTGGCGGCACACCCAGTGTTCTGATTCGCCCCCTGAGAAGCGCCAAAATAACGCAGCCCTCATTTTAGCGGCGCTGCAATCAAAGGAAACGCTGATCTATGGGGCAGCCTTGTCGCTCATGCCCAGCCTTATCTTGGCTGAGGATGAATGCTTGCTGCAGGAAAATGTCATGCGCGCGCTGCATGAGAAGCTTTCTCTTCCGTCTTTGCCTGTAGCCCCGCATTCCAGTGCCCTCAGCCTCTGGCTATGTCGCGCTGCTTTAGCTGGAGATCCAATCGGTCTGATGAAAGACTTGCAGGCTCTACTGATCAAAGCCCGTCCTGACTGGAAATGCGGACGCAGCATCGATCTGAATTTCCTGAGAGAAGAAGCCTGGATGCCGCTCTCCCAGAAGGTCACGCTCAGGTTGCTCGTGGCTGTCATTACCAAGTTAGTCCATCTCGTCTGTCATGATCCGGACGTCTCCACAGAGCAGCTCGCTGACATTTCACCCTGGTGCATGAGCACCTGGCAACTGTTGCGTGATTCGCGTCCGCCGCAGGCAGCCACGCCACTTATCGAAGTGGAAGTCCTGCTGAACGCCGCTTCGACCCTGCGCTGTGCTGGGCTCTATGCAGAATCCGCGCGCCTCACCTCCCTGGCCCTGCATCTGCTGCCTGAGCGCGCTCCTGCTGCCTTTGTGCAACGTTGCAAAGTGGCGGCCTGGACACTGGCCGAAGTCGGCCTGAGTGCTCCCAAAAGCCTGCGGGTTTCTCTGGAGGATCTGCCTTTCCCTGGTGAGCCGCCACAGTCAGACAAAGCTAAAGAATTGGCCCTGTTATTCCGTGATGAAGAAGACATCTTTCAAACTCGGCTGCTGCGTGAAGTCGATCATGATCCAGACTGGCAAAAGCTGAAGGCCTGCGGAGTCGTGCTCACACACCCCTTGGCAGCGCTAGCCTGGGTTGGTAAAAAGGCGCAGTCCTATGCCCTGAAAAAGCAGCATGACCTTCTACAGTCAGCGGCGCGCTTAGCTCATCGGTATCAATGCCTTTACACCCTTGGTCGTATCCTGGCCGAGTGGCCTGAGTCGGTTGAAAAAGTCATCCTTTATGCCCAGGCCCTGCGTCAGTCCCAGCGCCGTATGCCAGTGCTGCGGGATTTCAGCGCCTGGCAGACTTGCACGCAGCAACTCCGCATCGCCTGGGGGAAACTGGAGACGGAGGCCATTGTGGATGAGGAAACACTCTTCACGCTGCATGAAACACTTTTAGATAGGGATGTTACTCTCACTCGCAGCTTGCCGACAGAACTTCGTGTGCTGGCCTTGCGCCATTTGCATGGTAGCCGTTCGCCATCTCGACTCGTTCAGGCATTGCAAGCCGACCCACGACTCATGCAGCAGCTGGAGCATAAAAGCGCCATCGAACTGTGGTCCATCTCGGCTGAACTTCGTGAGCGTTCTGAGTTGGCAAACTGTCTCTGGATCAGTGTCGTCATGAAGGGCGATGCTGCCTCTGGTAAATACAGTTGGATCGTGCAAAGCAGCACAGGTCGGCAGATCAAACAAGGTCGCCTGCGTGCAGCCGCGGCTGGAGAAAGCCCAGATTCAAACGCCCTGATTCAAGAAATCGCTCAGGCAATCCAGCAGCTCGGAACATCTCCCGAATGGCTGCTATTAGCCGCTGATAGTAGCCTCACGGATCTCCCCTGGCAGAGTCAATTCATCCAGGTAGGTCTATCCGCGCGGGTCAGCTTCATTCCCAGCTGGGAGTGGGCATTCCGCGTTATTCGTGATAACGACACCGCAAAGGAAGTCTTTTTTGAAGCGCTCGTTCCTGAAGCCACGACTGTGCAATTTGCACCTATGACCATCACCGGTCCGATGATTCAAGCCTGTTTGCTGCTTCCCGGCCGAGATGGCGCTGACGCCAGCACGCGCTGGAGCGTTTGTGGCAGACCTGAAAGTGACGATACCACACGCCGTTCTCTTAGCATCGGCAGACACCCCATGATCTTTAGTGAAGGGCCGCTCTACCCAGGTGCCTTTGACGAAGATTTGACGCGACTTAGCCTAGCTCAATCCTGCAACCTCGTGGTCTCTGTCAGCCGTCCCCTCACCACTTCAGAGCGGGAGGCTTTTGAATATCAGACCTTCTCGCTGCCTCCAAATGTCCCTATCTCGACTCGCCTCAAGCCTTTGGCCTCAGACGTCTGGCAGATGAATGGCATTCCGTGGTGAGGATACCCACTTTGACGCTTAACTGAGGACTCGCCAACTGAGCTCAATGCCCATTCCAAGTGGAAGTGGCGTGATCGGACCCGCAGGGGTTTCAAGTAGAGATGTCTGAGAGACAGCTTTCTCCATCTGGAAACGTTGCGTTGAAGCTGGGAAGCCATAGAACGCAGGGCCATTCAGGCAGAGAAAACGCTCGAAGAGACTCTGGCCCTCTAGACTGCTGAGATCCACGCCAGCTTCTTCAAAGGCCATGGCATAAAGTTGTGGAGCACATCCTCCTGTAAAGCAGCCAGCTGCGCAGCCGCACGCCGTTGCTTTAGTTGTATGGGGTGCGCTGTCTGTTCCGGCGAAAAACTTAGCCTGGCCGGCAGTCGTCACCGCAGATCGAAGGGCTGCACGATCGTCCTGAAACTTCACAATCGGCAGGCAATAGAGATGGTATTTTAGTCCCTGAATCAAATGCCCCAGAGTGTAGAGTAGATGCTGCGGTGTGATCGTCGCAGCGACATGAGCGGGAGCCGCGGTCACAAATTCCGCTGCTGTGCGTGTAGTGATGTGCTCACAAACAATGCGCAGCTTTGGGTGGGCGGCGAGAAGGCGCGGCATCCGCTCCGTGTAGAATCGCGTCTCCGCGTTGTGCTGAGCATCGATATAGTCTGCTCCAGTTAGCGCGTGTTGCTCGCCATGAATGCAGAGGATGGTGCCGCATTCTTCCATCGCCTGGAAAACTTCACCGCCGATGAGGTCGTCCATGGGCATCCCATGCTCGGAATTCGTGGTGCCATGCGGCGGGTAGTATTTGCAGGCGCGTAGCAGTCCCGAAGCCGCGCCTTCGCGGATCATCGCCGCTGTCGTTTGCCGCGTCAGATAAAGCGGCACGATGAGTTGCTCAAAGGTCTGCGCTCCTGCAGCTAACAGCTCGGCAGAGTAGCTTTCAATGGACCAGCCATCCGCCTGTGCTGCGCCTGAAACTCGTGAAACGGGTGGTTGCGTGTTCGGCATCGCCAAGGCTCCCGCGCAGCCCATATCAAGATGAGCTTTGATATAGGAGGCCACTGCTGGGCCTTGACGGAAATGCGTGTGGAGATCGAACCAGCGCGGGAGGGTCAGTGTCATGAGTTTTGGGTTAGCGTGGTATGATTGAAGAGAGAAAGTGTGAATAGCTCACACTTTCTCCACCATCAATTGTTGGCGCGTTCAACCTTCTAATGGTTAGGCGAGTCGGGCGTCGATGTCTTTTTCTAGGAAGGTCCAGAGGCTTTCCAGGGAGGCGCTGACTTTGACTTTGGCGGCGGCGAGTTCGTCGGCGCTGAGTTTTTGGCCTGCCGCGGGGACTTGGCGGGCGAACATGTAGTATTTGATCTTCGGCTCGGTGCCGGAGGGGCGGACGGCAAAGCTGCGGCCGTCGGCGAGATCGACGAAGAGCATCTTCTCGGTGGAGATGGCATCACCTTCTTCATCAAAGATGCCGGGCTTGCGGAAGTCACGCACTTGGGTGACGGCGCTGCCATCGACCTCGGTCGGGGGATTGCTGCCGTAGCTGTCAGCGAGCTTGGCGATTTGGGCGGCTCCGCTGGCACCTTCAAAGACTTTGCTTTGATTGACCTCAAGGAAGTAGCCGACATCACAATAAATCTGATCCAATAGGCCGACGATGGTGAGGTCTTGGCTGGCGGCATAGGCAGCGAGTTCAGCGAACATGACGACGGCTCCATTGCCATCTTTGTCACGGCTGAAGTCGTCTCCCATGTAGCCGTAACTTTCTTCTCCGCCAAAGACGAGGAACTTGCTGTATTGGAGACGGGCGGTGCGGGAGTCAGCGGCGGAGAGGTCGCGATATTTAGCGAGGGTGTCTGCGGGCAGAGCGGCTTCGTATTTGGCAAGCTTGGAGCTGATCCACTTGAAGCCGGTGAGGGTGTTCACGCATTGCACGCCAAATTTAGCGGCGATGGTGTCCTGCATAGGGCTGGTGACGAAGGTCTTGAGAAAGACGGCGTTCTTTTTGTTGGCGTCATTGAGGATGCCGAGATCAAACATCGTCTTGAGGCGATACCAACCCATGAGTGAGCCAGTCTGATTGCCGGTGAGGAGGACCATTTCTCCCTTGTCATTGCGGACGCCGACGCCCATGCGGTCGCAGTCTGGGTCGGTACCGATGACGATGTCTGCACCTTCTTTATTGGCAAGATCGACGGCCATTTTCAATGCAGGAGCGTTTTCTGGATTCGGCGATTTGACGCTGGGGAAGCGTCCGTCGCGGATGTCCTGTTCAGGAACGGTGAAGAAGTTGAAGCCGAGTTTTTTCAGCAGAACGGGGACGAGCACGCCACCAGTGCCGTGGAGGGCAGTGAAGACGATTTTGAGGTTCTTGGCTTTATCTCCTTTGAGCAATTCTGGCTGGAGCATCATGGTCTCGACACGCTCGAGATACTGGGCGTCCATGTCAGCGCCGAGCATGGTGATTTTGCCCTGCTGATCCTGGGGCAGGGGAGTGTAGGACTCGTCGGTGAGGGCATTGACTTCTTTAATGATGCCTGTGGCATGTGGCTCGACGATGCCTGCACCATCGTTAAAATTGACTTTAAAGCCGTTATCGTGAGCGGGATTGTGACTGGCGGTGAGCATGACTCCGGCGTCTGCACGTAATTGGCGGACGGCGAAAGACATCTCAGGGGTGGCGCGGCAGCCATCAAAGAGGTAGATGTCGGCACCGATTTCGGTAGCGATCTGGGCACATTTCAGTGCGAACTCGGCGGAGAAATGACGGGTGTCGTGAGCAAAGACGATGCTTGGTTTACCACTGAGGCCAGCATTTTGGCGATAGGTCTTGGCATAGGCCACGAGGCCACGGGTCGCACGGCCGACGTTGTAATAGTTCATCGCGTTCGTGCCGACACAGGGATGGTCGGGGCGTTGATCGGCAGTAGATTCACCTCGTTCGGCCTTGGTCACGATTTTGCCGACAGTGCGTCCACGCAGGCCGCCTGTGCCAAATTTTAGGGCCTGGAAGAAGCGGTCATTGAGTTCATCCCACTGGCTGGCGGAGGCGAGTTCTTCGATGCTGGTGCGGTAAAGGGGATTAGGACTGGCGGCGAGGAGGGCCAGGATGTTTTCGTGGCTGGATTTGAGGAGCTGACCGGCGTCAGCCGCGGACTGGAGAGTGGCTTCGAGTGACATGAGGAAGCCGAGGATAGCGGGAAGCAGGCGCTTGGCAATCCCCGCAAATGAGTGATTTCAGACCGCTTTAGGGCGTGGGGGGAGATTTTTTGGAGGGTGATTTTGGCCCGTTCCCCGAACTCGGCTTAGAAACGACTCTCAATTTTGGCTTGCCGAATCATCTCTGTGTACTAGAATACCACTTTCCTTTCCCGGACGAACTTCTGTTTTTTGGCGAGAGTGGGGCCTGCCCCGCTCTCTTTTTGTCTAGAGAGGGTACCATTTTTATGATCAGCGAACTTAAAGCACTATTCGACTACTACGAGAAAGAGAAGGGCATCGACCGCACGAAGATGGTCGAGGCACTTTCGCAGGCACTTCTCGCCGCATCGAAGAAGAGCATCGGACCCGCACGCGAGTTGCGTATTGCCATTGACCCTGACAAGGGGACGATCAAGGCCTGGGCAAAACTAGTGACGGTAGAGACCGTGACTAACCCATGGGAGGAACTCACTTTAGAGAAGGCGCGTCTGTTCAAAAAGACCGCTGAAATCGGTGATGAGATCGATATCGAAGTCACACCAAAGAACATGGGTCGTATCGCTGCCCAGACGGCCAAGCAAACCATGCTCCAGCGTCTGCGCATGGCGGAGAAAGAAAATCTCTATGATGAATTCAAGGATCGCGCTGGTGATGTCGTCAGTGGAGTCATCCGTCGTTTTGACAAGTCAGACGTGATCGTGGATTTGGGTAAATTTGAAGGCACCATGCCATCCAAAGAACGTGTCTCGACGGAAGATTACACTCCGGGTGACCGCATGCGTTTCTACGTCAAGGCAGTGGAGCGTGAAGGTGCCCGTGGCCCTGAGATCGTGCTGAGCCGTGCGCATGTGAATTTTGTGCGTCGTCTCTTTGAATTCGAAGTCACCGAAATCAGTGATCAGACCGTCGAAATCTCCAGCATCTCTCGTGAGGCTGGTTATCGCACAAAGTTGGCCGTCAACAGTGCCGATGACAAAGTGGATCCTGTCGGTGCCTGCGTGGGCCTTCGCGGTGCGCGTGTGAAAAACATTGTCCGTGAGCTCAACAACGAAAAAGTAGACATCATCCGCTGGAAGGCTGATCCTGCTGAGTTCGTGCGTGAGGCGTTGAAGCCAATCAAAGTCATGTCGATCCAGGTGTCGCCTGATCAAAAAAGCGCCCGCCTGACCGTCAGTGAAGAAGATCTATCCAAGGCCATCGGTCGCCGTGGTCAGAATGCCCGCCTCACCTCCCGCCTCGTCGGCATGGAGTTGCAGATCGAGCGTGATGAGCATGCAGCTGAAGTCTTTGAAGGCCAAATGGACCATGCGGCCCATGACCTGGAAAAAGCTCTCGGAATCAATCTCGATACTGCTCGTAAGCTGATCAATGGCGGTCTTGGTGACCGTATGATGCTGCTTCAGTCTGAGCTGGATGATCTCGTAGACGCTCTTGGCGGTGATGAAATTCTCGCCAAGCAGGTTTACGAAAGAATTCAATCTTACACACCAGCGGAGTAGCTTATGAGCCTCTCTGCTTTCAGTCACTTTAACTTCAATCCGACAGCCCCACTCGCCGTTCGCCCGTCCGCTCTATCTCATGCCACCCCGCACCTCTACCTCGAAATCCGCCGAAACCACTTCTGTCAGCCCAGCTGACGATGAACTGGAGGCGAGTGCACCTGCCAAGAAACCGGCAAAAAAGGTGCTCTCATTGATTGAGGAAGAAAAGCCAAAGGTTAGAGGCGTACGCAAAGAGGGTAGCACACTGCCTATCCTAGGAGCACGGCCTGCACCCAAAGTGGTCAAGGAAGAACCTCCTGCTGAGCCGGCAAAGCCAACCGTGGATGACGCGAAAAAAGCCGCGCTCAATATCTTTGAAGAAGATGATAAGCCAAAGGTCAAGAGGCGCCCTGCCGATGCAAAGTCGGTTAGCGCACTGCCTCCGATCTCGCGCTTGAAAGAGCCAGGACCTGTCGAAGTTGCTCCTGCGCCGGTGGTTCCGCCAGTGGTGAAAGTCGAAGAAGCTCCCGTTGAATTTGAACTCAATGAAGCGGGTGAAAAGATCATCCATCTCAAGCCGCCGATCATCGTTAAAGAGCTGGCAGAAAAGATGGGACTGCGTCCTTTCAAGATCATCGCCGATCTAATTACGCTTAAAGTTTTCGTCCCTAACGCGGATAAAGCCATCGACATCGAAGTAGCTGAAAAAGTCTGTGAGAAGCATGGTTTCCGACTCGAACGTGAAAAACGTGAGAAGGGTGCTGGTGTTCACAAGGTCGAGGAAGTTATCGTCGAGCCAGTGGCCCAAATCGTAGAAGAAGTTGAGCAGGATAAGCTGCAACTGCGCGCTCCGATCATTACTTTCATGGGTCACGTTGACCATGGTAAGACCTCTCTTCTGGATGCTATTCGCAAGACACAAGTCACCTCCGGTGAGGCCGGCGGTATTACTCAGCACATTGGTGCTTACAGTGTCTTCCATGAAGGACGCCCAATCACATTCATCGACACCCCTGGTCATGCTGCTTTCTCTGGAATGCGCGCTCGCGGTGCCAATGTGACAGACATCGTCGTGCTTATCATTGCGGCAGATGACGGCATCATGCCACAGACGAAAGAAGCCCTGGCCCATGCTAAGGCTGCCGACGTGACGCTGATGGTGGCCATCAATAAATGTGATTTAGCCTCAGCCAATGTGATGCGTGTGAAGTCACAACTTCAGGACATGGGTCTCGCTCCCGTGGAATGGGGCGGTGAAATCGAGTGCATGGAAGTCTCGGCCAAAAGTGGTCTCGGCCTCGATGGATTGCTCGAAACGATGGCCCTCCAGGCCGAAGTTCTGGAACTCAAAGCCGATCCCAAAGCTCCTGCTCGTGCGACAGTGATCGAGTCCAGCATGGTCGCTGGAAAAGGCCCTGTTGCCACGGTTATCGTTCGTCAAGGAACTCTCCGCGTTGGTCTGCCGTTCATCTGCGGTCCTCATTGGGGCAAGGTGCGCGCTTTGATCAACGATCGCGGCGCACCGATCAAAGAAGTTCTGCCAGGCATGCCTGTCGAGCTTGTCGGATTTAGTGACATGCCACACGTCGGTGACGAAGTCGTCATCATGGACAGCGAGCGCTCTGTCAAAAAACTCAGCGAAGAACGCCTGGAAGAAAATCGCCAGAAGAAGCTCGCCGTTACTCGCCGCTCCACGCTTGAGCATCTTTTCTCCAGCATCGACGAAGGTAATAAGAAAACCCTCAAGCTGGTCATCAAGACAGACGTGCAGGGCTCAGTCGAAGCGATCACCAAGTGTCTCGGTGAGATCACCAGTGATAAAATCAATCAGCGCATCCTCCACAGCGATGTTGGTCCGATCACTGAATCTGACGTTCTGTTGGCCAGTGGCTCAGATGCCATCATCATTGGATTTAATACCAAGGTGGAAAACAAAGCGCTCGGAGTGGCCAAGCGTGAAGGCGTTCAGATCAAGCTTTACTCCATCATCTACGAACTCGTGGATCAGGTGAAGGATGCCATGACAGGAATGCTGGATCCGCTCACTCGTGAGAAAGTGCTCGGCCATGCCAAGGTCAAGCAAGTCTTCAAGGTCAACAAAGGCTACGTCGGTGGATCACAGGTCATCGATGGCCGTATCGATCGCAAACAACGGGCTCGTGTTCTGCGGAATGGCCAAGCCGTCTATGATGGTGGCATCGAGACCCTTCGCCGTTTCCAAGACGAAGTCCCCGAAGTGCGCAATGGTCTGGAGTGCGGTATCAAGCTCCATGGCTTTAGTGATTACGAGGAGAATGACATCATCGAGTGTTACGAACTCGAGAAGTTTGCTCAAGCCCTCTAACAATCATGAGCCAGCGTATCAAAAGAGTCAGCGAGCTGCTGAAGCGAGAGCTAAGCAGCGTCTTGGAAAAGCATTATCGCTTTGATGGTGTGATCCTCACTGTCCATGACGTCGAGGCCACGCCTGATCTGAAGCAATCCTTTGCTTACATCGGCGTGCTCGGCACCGGCATCAGCAAAGAGTTTGTCATCGAAAAGCTGAATAAGAATCGAGGAGCTATCCAGCGTGAAGTCCACAAGCGGATTGTCATGAAGAACTCCCCTCAGATCTTCTTCCGCCTGGATCAATCTGTGGAACGAGGTGTAAGAATCCTCAATGCCATCGACAGCCTTCCTCCACCTGCTGACCCTCTTCCTGAAGGCGAAGAGGAGGCTAAGATGGGGTGATAGAGAGGCGTGGGCTTTCGGGTGCAGATTTCCTCGTCGCCTCAGCTGCGCAATCTATTTTTCTTACTGCTTTAGATCACCGTGATTTGTACCAAAACTTTCCGTGACACCTCCTCAATTAGCACCCTTAAAAGACATTGCTGATGCCTTGCGGGCAGCTCAAAAGATCGCCATTGCCGCTCATGTGCGGCCGGATGGTGATGCTGTAGGTTCCGTGATGGGCCTGGCTTTGAGTCTCAGAGCTATGGGTAAAACGGTCTACGCCTTGCTTGAGGATGGAGTTCCTGCCAACCTCGCTTTCCTGCCAGAAGCGATCACCCTACTGACGCCCCCCTATGCGGACTTTGACCTTGATGTCGCCGTAGCTCTGGACACGGCAAGCCATGAAAGATTAGGATCAAACACGGTGGCAGTCTTTGCGCGTGCGCCATTGCTCATTGATGTGGATCATCATCCCACCAATCCTGGTTACGGACAACTCAATCACATCGACGGTGCACAGCCTGCTGTCGGACAGATCGTTTACGAATTGCTGTGTGCAGGAGATTTCCCGATCACCGACGCGGTGATGCAGCATTTGTTTACAGCGATCAGCACGGACACTGGCTCCTTTCAATATTCATCCACCACAGCACGCACCCATGAGATAGCGGCTGAAATGATCCACGCAGGTCTAGACACTTCCCGCTTAGCTCAGCTCTTGTATCAAACGTACCCAACACGGCGATTGATCCTCATGCGCGCCATGCTCAATGAGATGACGTATCGTGCAGATGGAAAGATCGTCAGTTGGAATCTAACGCAGGCTTTGATGACAGAGGCCAACATACAAGCTGGCGACACGGAAGGCCTGATCGACACCCTACGCATGATCGATACGGTGATGAGTGCCGTCATTTTCGAGGAATTGCCAGAAGGCAAAATCCGAGTCTCCGCTCGTTCCAAAGACAGCCGTCTTGATGTTTCTGCCGTTTGCGCTCAATTTGGTGGCGGTGGACATCGATTAGCCGCAGGTGCACGCATGAAAGGGCCGATCGTGCAGGCCGCAGATACTTATTTAAAAGCTCTCGAACATGAAGTCAGAAGACTCGCTTAATGGCGTCCTACTCGTTGATAAAGGCCCCGACATGACCTCCCATGATGTGGTAGCAGTCGCCCGCCGTTGTCTAAACATGAAAAAAATCGGCCACTGCGGCACGCTTGATCCGATGGCAACTGGAATGCTCATTCTTGTGCTCGGTTCCGGCACCAAGCTGCAAGACCTGCTCATGAGTGAGGATAAGGAATATACTGGCAGCCTGAAGTTAGGTGCGACTACCAGCACCCAAGATCGCGAAGGTGAAATCCTCGAAGAAAAGCCTGTGCCCGAGCTTACAGACGAAGAAATTAAGGCCGCCTTTGATGGTTACAAAGGGGACTTCTATCAAATGCCCCCCATGGTTAGTGCCATTAAAATCAATGGGGTGCCTCTCTACAAGCTGGCCCGTAAAGGTCAGGTCGTGGAGCGTGAGCCGCGCTTTGTGCGTGTTTACGACTACCAGATCACTAAGACGGCCGTGCCAGATATCGATTTCCGCGTCGTTTGCAGCAAAGGCTTCTATGTCCGCACCTACGCTCATGACATCGGCCAAAAATTAGGCTGTGGTGCCCACCTCACCGATCTGCGCCGGACCCGTAGTGGCCACTTCAAATTCACCGAAGGAAATCACACCACCTTCGCCGCTCTAAAAGAAGGCCGGAAAGATGAAGTCATGAAGTCCATTCTCAGTCTTTACGATGTCTCGAAGCTCCGAGGGGCTTGAGCCTCTGGCATAGTTCTTGCAAGTATTGACGCGAAATGTCATCAGGTATTATGTCTGAAAGCACATCCCAAACCTATCGCCGAGATATTGACGGTTTGCGTGGGCTTGCAGTCCTGCTGGTGGTTCTTTTTCATGCGACAGGTTCTGTTCGCGGTGGCTTTATAGGCGTTGACGTTTTTTTTGTCATTTCTGGTTACCTTATTACGGGAATCATAGTGCGTGAAATGGAGGCCCAGTCCTTCAGCTTTGCTGCTTTTTGGGAGCGGCGTATCAGGCGTATCGTGCCTGCGTCTGTAGTGATGACTGTGGCAACGGTCGGGTTAGCTAGTATCGTCCTTTTGCCGGATGATTTCATGGGGCTCGGGCGCTCAGTAATCGCTCATGCCCTGATGGTTTCGAATTTCTATTTTTGGAATGACTCAGGCTACTTTGCGGCAGCGTCTGATCAAAAGCCTTTGCTGCATACCTGGTCCTTGGCTGTTGAAGAGCAGTTCTATTTGGTCTTCCCATTCCTTTGCTGGATCATCATGAAGTGGTCTTCAAGAAATGAAAGGCAGCCTTTTCTACGCCGGGTTTTTTTGAAGGTTTTCTTTGCGCTAATGATACTTAGTTTCGTCTTTAGTGTTGTGATGGTTAGTCTGGATCCGACTTCGGCTTTTTATTTGCTTCCTAGCAGAGCTTGGGAGCTTTTGTTGGGTGCTACTCTAGCCTGCTTTCCCAGCCGCTGGCTTGTGGCACCTGCCAAGTATTGTAAAGCTGCTTCTATTGTGGGTATCATCATGATTTTAGTTTCTGCTTTTCAACTCAGGGACTCAATGCCGTTCCCTGGTTTGCTTGCTTTGCCTTCTTGTCTTGGGGCGGCTTTTCTCATTTGGGCGCAAGGTTCCACTCAGCCACTACCTCCAAGGTATTGGTTGAGGATTGTGTTAGAATCTCGTGTGCTAGTCGGTCTTGGGCTGATTTCTTATTCACTCTATTTGTGGCATTGGCCCTTTTTGGCTTATTGGGAGTACTTGGACGTTAGTTTCAGTAAAACCACCTCACACTTGATGCGACTCACGCTGGTGCTTTTGGCTCTAGGATTGGCCTATGCTTCTTGGCGTTGGATTGAGACACCGTTTAGAAAGCGCGGAGGTGTATTTCCTCATCGCAATTTTGTTTTCGTGGCGGCTTTAACCTTGTTTGCAGTTCTTCTTGGATTGGGCTTGCTTGTGCTTTCTCTACAGGGGATGCCAGAACGGTGGCCGCAGAAAGCTCTCAAATTCGCTGGTGCAGTTAAGCGGATGGGAGTCGATGAACAAGGCAAGGCAAATAATCTGGATGCCACCTTAAGACAGGATCCACCTTCTTTTGGGAGCCAGCTTCCTGGTGCACCTGTTCACGTATTAGTTTGGGGGGATAGCCATGCCATGTGTATCTCGCCAGCTCTTGAGGCGCTATGTAAAGAAAGAGGCCTTCGCGGCTACTTAACATCTTACAGCTCCACACCACCCCTTCTTGGCTTTGTGCAACCAAGCACGAACGGATTGTTTGATAAAACGCCTTTGTGGGGACAGGCCATTTTGAAATTGGTGGAAAATCAAAAAATTCCTCATGTGATACTGGTCGGTTATTGGCAGAGATACACTCAATGGAACACACCAAAGTGTCTAGCTGCTTTGAAGGAAACAATCCGTGAATTCAGCTTAGCAGGAGCAAAGGTTTGGATACTGAAAGATGTGCCAAACCACGAGATGATCGTCCCTCGTGCTCTGGCGTTACATGCGGTTTTGCCCGCATTCTTTCCTGATCCACAGCTTGTCGCCTCAACCTCAGTTGACCATCGTAAAGCAACTGCTGTGATGGATTCCTTCACAAATGAGTTAGTTAAATCTGGCGCAACCGTGATTGATCCCGCACCCTTACTTCTGAATAACAATGGCAGACACCTTGTAGTCGATGGTGATATTTGTTTGTATGGTGACGTGGGGCATCATTTATCGATTGAGGGTGCCTTGAGGTTGGTGCCACTTTTCGAGCCACTTTTCACAAAGATATCCCCGTGATTTCCGTCACAATCATTCAAGACGCAGGAAGCAAGGCCTCTAACTGAAACAATGAATCAAACACTCGTATTCATTCAGAAAACAGCTGTTCGAGGCGGCGCTATCAATCGCCTCCTAGACACACTGCATACACTTCAATCGGGAACCGATGTTAGGCTGCATGTGGTCTGTTCAGAGCAGGGGGAATTTACAGAGCGATGCCTGTCAATGGGCGTGCCATTGACACTGCATCCACTGCCAGAATGGCGTAAATGGCGGGAAAGAATACAATTTGGGTCTGCCATTAAATCTCTGGCTAAAGAATTGCCATTTGCGGAAGCCTCTTGGGTCATCAGTAATGAAATGTGGTGGGCTCCACATGCTGCAGCCCTGGCTAGGAAGCTCAAAGCACGATCCGCAGCGATTTTGCGGGACGGAATTGCCGATGCAAAAAAAGGGGGGAAGTATCTTCTCCAAGAACAGGATCTGATTCTTCCCTCATCGACAAAGATTGCTCAAGGCTTGAAGTCACATCCTGCGATGGCAGCCAAGACACATGTTTTTTTGGATGCTGTTTTTTTACCGCCTAAACGCAAAGGTTCTGCTGCCGAACTAGACAAACATCTTTCAAAAGCAGAAGCTGGCGTGACGCGTTGGCTACTTGTGATCGGAAGAGTTCAACCTAGAAAAAAGCAGACGGATGCTGTTCGTGTTCTTCGTGGGCTTTTGGATGCTGGCCACACGGAATATGGCCTGATCATTGCCGGAGATTGCGAACCCGAATATGAGCCGGCAATGCGAGCCGTCATTCACGAGACGAAACTCCAAGATCGAGTCATCATGTTAGGAAACTTTGCTGACATACAAACGCTCTTTGAACTTAATCCCATCTGTCTTTTAACAAGCTTGCGTGAGGCATTGCCTGGATCTGTCATGGAGTCACTTTTGGCTGGCAGACCCTGTTTTATGTATCCCTGCGAAGGGGCCGAAGATATTTTTGGTCCACATCAAAAGCTATTTGTGAGTGATGATTTTAAGCCTAACCAGTTGGTGGAAAAAATGACCTTCCTCCTAGCAGATCCAGATCTTCTCTTGTCCGAGACTGCGGCTCTGCAACAACGTGCCCAAACACTTTTTTCTAGGGCTGCGCATTTGAATGCCATTACCGAAAAGCTAAAACTTGATCTGCCTTCGATTTGATACACAGACCTAACAACTAAACATTATGTGTGGTATTGCCGGATTTTTCTCTCAACAGGAAAGAGGACCTGAAACAATCGCTGCCATGATGGATGCGCTCAAAAATCGTGGTCCTGACTCAATGCATAGTGTGCGCTGGAGGCAAGACGGCTCAAGATCAGAGTTTTCAGCCTGCAAAGCACTGATTCACGCACGTTTATCTATCATCGACCCACGTCCCATTTCTGATCAGCCGATGGTTAGCGACGATGGTCAGGTCTGGATTTGCTATAATGGCGAAGTCTATGACTGGTCTCAGCACGCCGAAGAATTGAAAGCTTTAGGTGCTGTTTTCAAGACACGCTCAGATACTGAATTTATCCTTCATGCCTACCAGCAGTGGGGGATCGGTATGCTGACACGTCTGCGCGGCATGTTCGCTATCGCCATTTTGGATTTACGCATACAAAAACTCTGGCTCATCCGTGACCGTATGGGATTAAAACCCATCGTTTACAGCCATCTGCATGGGGATTTCGCTTTTGGTAGTACCGTGCGGTCTGTTTTACCTTTTTTGCTGCGCGACCAGCGTGACTGGAACCCCTCAGGTATAGATGCTTATCTAGCGCATCGTTACATCCCGGCACCACAGACCATTTTTAAAAATATCCAGCGACTGCCTAATGCCCATTGGTTGAGTTATGATCTACGCACTAGGCAAGTCCAGACGCAGTGCTACTGGCAGCCACCACAGGATGTCTCAGCACAGCCAATTCCTGAAGATGAATGGCTTGGCACACTGGACACAGCGATTAGAATTAGAACTGTTGCAGATCGTCCGCTCGGCATATTTCTCTCATCAGGAATCGACTCCTCTACCATCGCCTCCAGACTTGTCGAGCAAGGATATCCCAGCGTGAATAGTTTCACAGCTTCCTTTGATCAACCTGCGATGGATGAATCTGTGCTAGCGTCCAAAATCGCAGATACATTAGGTTTTCAAAAGAATATCATCCCTATAACGATGAATATTGGTGGTGATATAGATCAGATTATCGCTGACTTGGATGAACCCTTTGCGGATCCCTCCAGCCTACCGACTTGGTATCTTTCACAAGCCACTACTC
>JAIXZA010000082.1 GCA_027489965.1 Verrucomicrobiaceae bacterium | reverse complement strand
TGGGCGAAAGCAAAAGTGAGCGCCTCCGCACAGATAAAAACCGAATCCACCTCGGTGCCCGCGTAATGAAGCGCCCCAAGTCAAGCACAAGGCCACGGCGCTACATTTGACGGATACAACGAGTCAACCTGCGGCGTTACGGAAAGCCGCACTGTTCTTTGCGGTGGGGGTTGGAGAGGGCGGAGCTTGCCGGTGGTTGGCAACGGTGCGGAGCTGGTGAGCTGAGCGAGCCACATTTGCCGTTCTCGATGACGTTGCAGGCCGATCACTTTCGCCCTTTGAGCAACAACCACAGCAGGCCAATCGCCGCCACGATTAACACGACGATGACGCTCCACGGTGTTGATGAAGCGGGTTCTTCGCTCGGTGTCGATGATGGTGAAGCAGTGGAGGGGGCTTTCTTCGGAGCTGTCGGCACCGCTGGAACAGTTGGCTGGATAACTGATGCCTGCGTCGGAGTTGTCTGGCTTTTGGGGTCGGACTTCGGTAATGCGCCCTTGGTTGCGAGTTCTTCGAGCTTGCCGAATGACGCTTCATAAGCTCGCAGTTGCTCGGCGGTTGGTCGTTCAGCATCTGGGATCACTTCCTCGTCAGGACCAGGACCACTCTGGGCACTCTTGCGGGCATCCTGAACTGCTTTGTAAAACGCATCAATGCGGTCGGGAACTTTCGTTGACAGAGTGTTAAGCACACGATCTCCAAAAACGAAAAGCATGGTGTTGGTGGCCTGCCAACTGCCCTCCGAAGTTTGCGCAGGGTTGCCAGCGTAGAACCGAAGCATTGACTCCATCTCTTGCTCGCCAACAACATCAGCAGCACCGGTCATCCTGGCCGCGAAGACGCTATCAATGAGATAGTTCAATGTGCCCTGAGCAGATGCATTATCGATGGTTGGCAGGATACGGGGGCTTTCATCCGTGTTGTGTGAGTGCAGCAGATTGACGAGAGGAAGTAAACCGGATGCGCCACCGGCATCCTGGCGTTGCATGATCGCATCTAGTGATTGCAGCGATGCGCCAATGATGGCCCTTTGTTCGCCGTTAGTTGTGGCTTGAGCCGCTCGAAGCCCGTCACTGATTATGCGGAGTTCAGCGGCATAGCCTTCGACTGCCACCGTGATTCTTTTCTGCATCGCAACCCGATCTCCAAGCCATCGCGTGGATGTTCTTATTGGCGGTTCGCTAGCAACTACGGTCAAGGCCGCAAGCAGTGGCAAAAGTTGAAGTAGCGATTTCATCAGTCCACAAGAAGGCGGGTTTGGAAGTAGTGGCGCACAAGATACAAAACCTTGGTGCAGTCGTCATATGCTTGGATACCAACGCAACCAGCAGTGCCGTCACAGAAGCCGTCGGGGTGGATTTGCAGGAAGGTTCGGGTGGTGAAGCTGCCAATCGGGCTAAGCTCAAACTTGAAGTGAATCGAAGCGGGCATCCCCTGGTAGGGATCAGAGTCGTTTCCGTTGTCGTAACCGTAAGCACCTTTCCCTTCAATGTTGTGGTTTCCAGCCTGCGCCCACTGGCAATATGAGCCTTGCTGAACATAGCCGAGGAAGTCACCGTCTGCGTCGCGATGATGGTTCGTTTGTGGCCTGCTTGAACCATCCCAAGTGGTTCTCATGCCTGCATTTCCATCGTTCGGATTCCTGTCCCAAAGGCCATACCAACCCATCGGAGTCGGCCCCTTGTTGGGTGTCGTTTCATCAGTGAACCCTTCCTGACCGGTCTTGATCTGATAGGGGCCTTTGACGATTTGCCCGTAGTCGATGGTGCCGTCAGGCTTTCTGCCTTTGCCATCATAAAGGGCGATGGTGCCGCTGTTGTCAGTGCGATCATTCCTCCAGAAGCCGCCACGATAGATTCGCACCTTCTGTTCAATGGTGGTGCCTCCCGTGGTAATCTTCCAAATCAAATCTGCATACTTCCGCGTTGTGCTCTCAGCGCTGCCTTGAGCTGTGGTTGTTTTTCCAAGATCACCGATTTCAACAAACAAATCGAGGCCTCCAGCAAACGCAGGAGCCAGAGGCCCGGAGGGAGATTTTAAATCATCAATCTTTAGAGCCGAGCGTTGCACTCGCTCACCAGCGCTGTTGTAAAAGCGAATGTCGGCATCTTGCATTCGCTCACCTGTGCCAGCTTGATCGAAAACAATCTCTGAGCTGCCTGCAACATTGGTGAGCGGGCATGAGAAGCGCAGTTTCACAAAGTCATCATCTTTGTCTTTGCTGACCACGTCGGTTTTGCCGTCCTGCTTGTCCTCTTGGGCACCATCGCTCATGCTGGTCGGCTGCCAGTTGGTTTCATCGTAGTCGGCATTCTCCAAGGTGACGACCTCATAGACCTCACTGCCTCCCGGTCTAGCTATGGCAGCTCCAGGAGCATCAATAGTCCCCCGCTTGTGAGCTGTTAAGTCAATGGGGAGGGGGGCATCATATTGGATGATTCCTCCGGTGTCTTGCAAATCTGGTTCTGTTGCGGCTGAATCTTTGATGATCTCTGAGCTCTCGCCGGGGGCTAGGGAGATTGGCAAGAATTCTTCCTTCACCGTTACATATGTGCCCTTTTCTGCTACTTTGATCGATTTCTTCAAAAGGAGTGTCTTTACGGGTAAAGCAGC
>JAIXZA010000061.1 GCA_027489965.1 Verrucomicrobiaceae bacterium | reverse complement strand
GCCAGATTATAAACCCCTCTCCTCACGGAGCGGGGTTTTTTCTTCCCCAGCCCAAATCTAGACTTTACAGATAGGGTTTGTGGGGAAACAAATCTTTTAGATTTTTACACAGGTCAATAGATGAGCTCGATTCTGTTATAGAAGACGTTGAATTGTGCCAGGGGCTTATTCAACAAGGCTTCTCCCACTCGGAGCAGCTATGCTTTGGGTGACATTGCCGCAGAGCTGAAAAAGCTTTGCGGAATCAATGATCGATTGCAATTAAGCTGACAATCATTCCGGAATCTAGCTTTAGCCGGAGTCGTGGAAAGGCGCTCCCATCCGGAAAAAGCATGGCAATATGGTTTCCGATTGTTCTCAAACTTTCCTGAATATACCTCAAACGATGGTGAATTGTTCGGGATCGAGGTGAGTGGTCTAACTTCTCTGTCATTTCACCATAGTCGATGAGCGCACTAAGCTTTTTGGCCATTGATCACTTGAGGCTACGTTATCGATTTCTTCGGCAATCTTGGTTATTCAAAAGGAGCCAAACACCGCCTAGTGCGGAGTATTCTTCACGTTGAGTGAGGCCTCGTAACGTCACCATTCTTCAATTTTGTGTGTTAAATAGTTTTCAACATTTGGTGAACGATTTCGTCATAGGCACTACGCTTTTACGCGTATAATAACATACACCTATGAAAACATCCTCTTGCCTCACTTACACCATCGCTTCTGCCAGTTTGCTGGCTATAAGCCTCGCTCATGGCTTGGAAGGCACTCCTGCGCCCAAGCTCTCCACTGACGAGTTTCATAATCGTCTTCGTAAAGATGACAGCGCACTGCCCAATGGTGGTCAATTGCAGATGAGCTACGCTAATGTCGTCGAAAAGATCTTGCCAAGTGTCGTAACGATTTTTTCTTACGGCAGTAAATCGAGACATGAAGAGATCGATCTTGAAGCGCTGCCGCCTCAAATGCGCCGGTATTATGAGTTTTTTCGTCAGCAGCAGGAAGAGGAAGAATCTGAAGCACCGAAAGGTCGCCGTGGTGGCCAACGCCAGAATGATGAAGAGAATCTTCAACCCAATGGCGTGGGTTCAGGCGTGATTATTTCAACGGATGGTTATATTCTCACGAACAACCACGTCGTTGGTGAAGCGGATAAACTAGAAGCTGTCATCGACGTGAAAGGCACATCAAAACGTTTTGTTGCTAAGGTGATCGGAGCCGACCCTCAGACTGACGTTGCTCTGATTAAAATTGAAGGCTTTGATCTTACTCCAGCGACGATTTCGGATAGCACGAAGCTCCGAGTGGGTGATATCGTTTTAGCCGCTGGTGCCCCCATGGAACTCAGCCGTTCTGTGACCCAGGGTATTGTGAGTGCCCTTGGTCGCAGTGGTATGGGCATCATTGGTCGCGGTCAAAAAGGTGGCTATGAAGATTTCATTCAAACGGATGCTGCCATCAATCCAGGTAACTCAGGTGGACCCTTGGTGGATGCCCTTGGTCGTGTGATTGGCATCAATACAGCCATTTATTCCAAGTCTGGTATGAGCGCTGGCATTGGTTTTGCCATTCCGATCAATCTGGCCCTTCGCGTCGCCGAGGACTTGATTGATGACGGCGCGGTCACTCGTGGTTTCCTTGGAATTCTTCCAACTGACGTCGATGAAGAAGCGATGAAGCTCTGGGGGCTCACAGAAGAAAGCGGCGCTCTTGTTCAGCGTGTGACGAGCAACTCACCCGCGGCCAAAGCGGGTGTTCAAGTCGGCGACGTCATTACGGGTGTTCAAGGCCAAAAGATTGAGAACGCCTCCAAGCTGCCTCTGATTGTGAGCAGTTTTAAGCCTGGAACTGAAATCGCTATCGATGTCATTCGCGACGGTAAACCTGCAACGCTGAAAGCCAAGCTCATCAAGCTTACTCCTGAAATCCTTGCTGGTAAACCGATCGGCTCAAGCATGGAGGAAGAAGAGGAGGTGCCCGCAAAAGTGGCACCTTCGACAGCGAGTGTAGCAGAAATCTTGGATGGAGTGACCATTCAAAACCTCACGCCAAGCACTCGCGAACGCTATGATGTGCCTGCTGAGATCACAGGTGTCATTGTCACCCAGGTGGATAGTGAAAGCCGAGCTGCAGCGATGGGTGTCGAGGAAGGGGACGTGATTCTTATGGTCGGACGCGACAAGAAAGTGCGTGCTGTGGGTGAGGCTGTCGAACTGGCAAAAGCTAGTGGTAAGATGGTGTTACTTAAAGTTTGGCGCAAGGGCGACACCATGTTGTTCATGGTCGGGCGTTAATCGCTTCATCTTAGCACCTTTCATAAGCCCGCGTTTTTCCAAGAAAGCGCGGGTTTTTTATTGGTTCAGTCGCTTGAACAACTTGCCTATTCCTTCGGGTGAACGGCAGGCGATGGCGGCTTCTGCTAGAATCATGGTAACATCGATTCGAGAGATTTTGATGCCTTTTTGCAGCTCTTCCCAGGAGGCCGCTTGCATGCGAGTCAGTGTTTTTGCGCCAAGCAGCAGTGGTAGAGCGGTCGCATAGCGAAGTTTACCGTCGGCCACATGCTGAACATAATGTAACCCGCATTCCAAGTGTTCACGGCAAGTAGCTAGCCACTGATTCCATTCAGGTTGAAGGATACGCGGGTTCGCGCGCACGGTGGCAGCTTCTTGACCGGGGAGATAGCAGCGGCCATCACTTAGATCTTCGCCAATGTCGCGAAGGATATTGATGAGTTGCAGACCTTTGCCCAATCTTGCACCCCAAGATTTCATTTGAGCGACCGAGACGCTGGCGTCTAGGGATGTCGGTTTTTCCAATGCGCACATTTCTGTCCAAAACTCGCCGACACAGCCAGCGACAAGCCAAGTGTACTCATCCAGCTCTTCTGCACTTTGAAGACAGCGTAGAGCGCCGTCACTGGGGAAGCGTTGAATGTCGAGGGTTTGTCCGTGAATGATACGCTCTAAAACTTGCTGAATGGCTGAAAGAGATGAACCCTGCATGCTTCGCAGCCAAGCCAGACCGTCTTCAAAGCGTTCCAAGAGTCGACGTTCAGCCTCATCGGCTTGATGGTTGACGAAATCACTGGCGATAAGCTGCGACAGCATTCGCTGATGTTGCTCATTTGGTTGCTGAATCAGTTCATGGTAGTGCTTGAGGCAATTTAGGCGCAGATCCGCACTGACGGCGGCTGTATCCGCAATGGTGTCAGCTGTTCTAGCTAAAAGATAGGCTAGGGATAAGGGCTCTCGCAGTTCCTTTGGCAGAGCTTTGAGCGTCAGATAGAAAGAGCGCGAGACACTGGCCAATAGTTGTCCGCCGAGCTCGCGTTCGTGATGTGATTCTTGATCAGACATGAGGTGAAAAAGTTTTAAAGGGCCAGTGCCATGTGGGCGGCGGATTGACCTGTGGCCATGCAGGTTCCCATGACACGCACAGAAGCGAGAGCTTCATGATCCGCAGACAGGCAGCGGCCCGCAAAGAAAAGACCGGGGTATTGACGGTTCTTCAGGCAGCCCGCGGGGATGCCCGCAGGCTGAGGCTGATCAAAGTATCTGAACTTTGGCCCACGGGCATTTTCCCGCTTTTCCATGGGCCAGCCTGCTAAGGCGATCTCATGATCAAAACGTCTGTTCGCCGCCAGATCCTCCCCAGTCAGGGTCTCGTCGCCGATGTATCGCGCGCTTTCTCGAATGCCAGCTTGGGCGGGGAATTGCGGTGGAGGACAGTTCGTAAAGTCGGCATGATGCTCGCGCAGATAGTGCCAGAGGCTGATCGCTGTGAGGCGGCCAGTGCTTTCTAATTCGGCTCTTTTGGTTGGGTCAAAAGGATCCCACTGTCCTTGGCCTGCCTCAAGATCCATGGTCATGAACATTTCCTCGGCAAAGGTAGAGTCCCGAAAGGCCACCCCCATCGCCGTTTCTGGCAGGGCTTTGGATCGAATGCCTTTCACGATCAGAGCACCTAAAGCCAATCTCCAGCCTTCGCCATGTTCTCCGGTGACCTTTGGCAAAGCGCAAACGTAAGCCGGTCGATAAAGTTTTTCCGGTGGTGCCATGGTCCAGAGTGAGGGGCTCAGCCAGCGTGCCCCTGTGGCATCTCCGGTGGTGTCGATCACGGCTTTGCTGACATGAGATTGAGTCACCCCCCGTGAAATCACTTCCACTTGCCAGCCGTTGGCCACTTGGCGCAGGCCAGACCATTCGCTGCCGCTTTGGCGCGTTAATTGAGCCTCTGCTGCACAGAGATCATCGGCGATGCTGGCAAACAAGCTTGGATGCTGCCGCAACACATATACCCTTCCCATAAGGTCGGGCTCAGATTGCTGCGTCTGGGTCATCATGGCTTCGCCAATCTCTTTTGGAATGCCAGGATTCAGCCAGGCCCAGGGCAGACTCGTGTCTGGATGGAAAAGCCCGCAAAAGGTGTGCACGAGGGCATTGGTGCCCATGCCACCGAGCTTGGTCTGTCGCTCGATCAGCAGCGTGCGGGCACCACGGCGCGCCGAGGTCAGCGCTGCCGCGAGTCCTGCGCTGCCACCTCCTGCGATGATGATGTCCCATTCTTGTCTCATGGTTCTCTGCCATTAGGCTGGGATTGTGCTGTGGCAAGTTGGATGAATCTTTGTGCTTTCCACTTCTGCGAGTCGCCTTCTAATTAAAAGTCATGTCTGTTCCTTTCCACGCCTTCAGTCCAAGCCACCAAATGGTCCTTTGGCTCGCCTTGTTTGTTTTGATATTCTTAGCTGTGGCGAGTTGGAAATTTACTTCGTTGGCCATTTGGCTTGAGCGTCTTCTCGGCACAGGCTTATTGCTGACTTGGCCTATGGCACTGCTTTCGCATTGGCAGGCAGGGGACCTTGAATGGGCCAATGCTCTGCCCTACCATTTTTGTGATGTGGCAGCCATTAGCGGAGGTATCGCCCTCTGGTCAAGGCATCGACTGGCCGCTGAGATCGTTTATTTCTTTGGGTTGGCGGGCACCTTGCAGGGGCTTATCACGCCGAATTTGAAGGTGGATTTTCCGGATCCACGCTTTTTTGCCTTCTTTCTACTGCATGCAGGCGTCGTGGTGACGGCCATGCACGTGGTCACTTCCATGCGCTGTCCACCACGTCGTGGGGCGGTGCTGCGGATGTTTGGGGTCACAATGACTTATGCCTTCACGGCAGCCATCTTGAACAAGCTGCTGAGCACCAACTACGGATTCCTTTGCCATAAACCAGAGCAGGCAAGTTTGATGGATAGCCTCGGCCCATGGCCTTGGTACATCGGCAGCATGATCCTGCTTTGCATGACTCTTTACTCGCTGCTTTATCTGCCCTTTTTCATTGCCAATAAGCGACCAGATAAGGGCCTTTAATTAGCCCTGATTGGCGTTTCCTGCTCCAGCAATTTTGCTGCGCATGTCGGTATCCGCAGTGATGTTCTTGTAGCGTGCAAAGTCCATGATGCCGAGGTTGCCACTGCGGAAGGCTTCGGCCATGGCTAGGGGAATTTGAGCTTCGGATTCGACGACTCGGGCGCGCATTTCTTGGGTGCGGGCGGCCATTTCCTGCTCGACGGCCACGGCGGCTGCACGGCGAACTTCGGCGTTTGCTTGGGCGATCTTTTTGTCCGTTTCGGCCTGCTCGGCTTGCAGTTTGGCACCGACGTTTTCACCCACGTCAATGTCCGCGATGTCGATGGAAAGGATTTCAAAGGCTGTGCCGGCGTCCACACCTTTATGCAGCACGAGTTTGGAGATGCTATCAGGATTCTCCAGCACGTCCTTGTAGGAGGCGGAGGAGCCGATGCAGGTGACGATGCCTTCGCCAACACGGGCGACGACGGTTTCCTCGGTAGCGCCACCGATGAATCGGTCAAGGTTGGTGCGTACAGTCACTCGGGCGCGGACTCGGAGAGAGATGCCATCTTTGGCCACAGCATCGATCTTTCCACCACGGCCCATGTCTGGGTGTGGGCAGTCGATGACTTTCGGATTGATGCTCGTGCGCACCGCTTCCAGCACCGTTTTTGAGGTGCCTTTGCAGGCCAGGTCGATGGCGCAGGCACGATTGAAGTCGAGTGGGATGCCAGCCTTGTCAGCTGCAATGAGTGAGAGCACCACATGGGAAACTTCACCGCCTGCAAGATAGTGAGCTTCGAGTTGATCTGTGTTGATCGGGATGCCGGCTTTAGCCGCGGTGATGCGGGTGTCCACGATGAGTGCATTGGGAACTCCGCGCAGATACATGGCTAGGAGATTGACGATGCTTACGGGCGCATTGGAGATGCGTGCACGCAGCCAGAGATTGAAGAATTTGGCGATGATCAAGAAAATGATTAACGCTATTACGATGCCAGCGCCGATAGAGAAAAGTTCAATGGTGAACATGGTCGTGAGTGTAAACTAGAACGGGACAACGCAACGACACCACCTTTTGATCAAAAGGAAACTACAAAAACGTCTCGCAGATGTCTTTTGCAGTCTTTCTTTAAACCGAATTGAATCTGCGAGTCGAGTTTTGGCTGACTTGCGTTTTGATCTCACAAGAGCGAAGTCATGGACTTATCTATGTCCGACCCCTCAGTTGACTCCAATCGCATCGACTTTCGTCGTGGATCACTGTGGATGCTCGGATCTCTGGTCGGATTCACGGGAATGGCGCTGCTCGTCAAGCATCTTGGAGCGGCGCGCGGGGTGAGCGGCTGGTGGGCTTTGCTTTTTCGGGCGCTCGTTGGGTTGGTTCTTGTCTGGATACTGTATGCTCCTCGTGGGCAGGTGAGTTTCAAACGCGCCGCGACTGGGCGCATGCTTGTTTCCAGGGGAGTGCTGGGCGCTTTTGGAACAGCCGCTTATTATATGACGCTGCCGATTCTGGGAGCAGGAAAGGCGACACTGATCGGCAATACCTGGGTCATTTGGGCGGCTCTTCTGGCTGTGCCGTTATTGGGCGAAACACTGACGTTCAGAAAAATCGCTGGCATGATGTTGGCCATTGCGGGCATCGTTTTCATCACGGGACTTCAGGGCGGGGATTGGAGCGTGTTTGGCAAACCGGAATGCCTCGCCATTGCAGGAGCCCTCATCTCTGCTGCTGTCGTCGTGGTGATCCGGCAACTGACCCGCACAGAAACCAGTGGCACCATTTTTGCCAGTCAGTGTCTCTACACAGGGCTGCTGGCTTTGCCATTTTGCATGGCATCGGCTCTGCCTAGTTGGGCCGATCTTGGCCTGCTTGTCTTAGCGGCTGTGCTGGCTGCTTGGGGGCAGATCGGCATGACGGAAGGGTTCCGCTATTTGCCGGTGAGCATCGGTGGAGCATTTCAAATTTTACTTCCCCTGTGTATCACGGTTTTTGGCTGGTTCTTTTTGGCTGAAACATTCACCGAGGCCCAGATTTTGGGCGGGCTGTTGATCTTGGCCGGTTGTTACGGCGTGATTGTCCCAAGTAAGCGTTCATGATGGATATTGCGTTAGAGGGGCCCTCCCGCTAGCGTATGTGTCCGCCATGGTTCGCCTTTTCTCTTTCCTGCTCCTTTTCATGTCTGCTGCTCAGGCTGGCAGCATCGTTTTCAATCGGGATATCCGACCGATCCTGTCTGACAAATGTTTTCACTGTCATGGATTCGACGAGAAGGAGCGTAAGGGCGAGCTGCGCTTGGACCGCCGTGAGCAGGCGCTGAAACCTGCGGAGTCGGGGTCTATCGCCATTGTTCCTGGAAAGCCCGATCAAAGTGAGCTGCTTGCCCGTGTGCTGACAAAGAATGCAGATGACCTGATGCCGCCCGCTAAGATGCATAAGCCGGTCACCCAAGCTGAGGCAGCGCTGTTAAAACAGTGGATCGTTGAGGGCGCAGAATATCAGGGGCACTGGGCTTTTGAGCCGGTGGCAGAAACGAAGGGTTTAGGCCACAAAGCCATCGAGACATTGCTGGAACAACGCCTCAAAAAAGAAGGTCTCTCCTTTTCACCTGAAGCCGATGCGGCCACGCTCATTCGCCGCGTGACCCTGGATCTCACGGGGTTACCGCCCACACCTGAGGAAGTTCAGGCGCTTACTTCCGGTCAGACGACTTACGAGGCTGTGGTGGATCGTTTGTTAGCTTCCCAAGCCTACGGGGAAAACATGGCGCGCGAATGGTTGGACTTTGCCCGATATGCCGACAGCAACGGATTCCAGACAGACAGCAGTCGCAGCATGTGGCCCTGGCGGGACTGGGTCATCGGAGCCTTTAATCAAAACATGCCCTTTGATCAATTCAGCATCGAACAGATTGCCGGAGATCTTTTACCCAATCCAACGCAGAGCCAACTCATCGCCACAGGCTTCAATCGCAATCATCGCATCAATGGGGAAGGGGGGATCATCGCTGAAGAATGGCGGATCGAAAACATCATCGATCGTGTGGAGACGACCAGCTTTACCTGGATGGGACTGACCATGAACTGCGCGCGCTGTCATGATCACAAATATGACCCGATTACCCAAAAGGACTTCTATTCGATGTTTGCTTTCTTCAATAACATTGAGGAGACCGGCACGATTCAGGGGGCCTCAAATCGCAGTGGTGGCAATTCACTTCCGATCATGAATGTGACCACGCCGGAGCAGGATGGAAAGATCAAGCAGATGCAGGCAGAGATCGGCGCTGCGCAGCAAGATCTGGCGGAGAAACGCAAGACGCTGCCATCACTTCTAGCCGCCTGGGAAAAAGAATCGGCCGCCAAGCTCAAAGGACAGGCATCGTCCTGGACTCTCTTGGCTCCCACTCAGGTGGTGTCTAAATTCAAAAACGCCGGCGCTAAGCTGACGCTACAGGCAGACGGGAGTTATCTGGCCAGCGGTCCTAATCCTGCCAAAGACATCTATCTCTATGATGCCGCCATGCCCAAGTCTGGCGTGTCTGGATTCTTGTTAGAATGCTTCCCCGATGCCTCCCTGCCTGCTGGCAGTCTGGGGCGTAACGACAATGGCAATTTTGTGCTGAGTGACTTTGACGTTTTTATCCAAAAAGCCGGTGGTCAGCCCGAGCAACAAAAGCTCGCCAAGGTCGAGGCTGACTTCAGTCAAAAGGGTTATGAGATCACTCATTTGCTCAACAAGAAGGGCGGTAAAGGTTGGGCCATTGATGGGCCATCCAGGAAGGAAAACCGCCGTGCCATGTTCCTGCTGGAGAAGCCTGTGAGTTACAGTGAAGGGGCGCAGGTGCTGCTGCGCCTCCGTCATGAGGCCCTCGGCAGACATAACATCGGGCGCTTCCGCATCAGCAGCACGGCTTTGCCGATGGCCAACGTGAAACTCGATGGCAATGCCGATCTGACCAAGATCAAAGCCATCATGGCCACCGCGCCAGATAAGCGCACGCCTGCTCAGAAGAAGGATCTAGAAGCCTATTACCTAGCCACCGTCGATAGTCCTGTGAAACGGGCCATGGATCAGCTGACGGCCAAACAAACAGCGCTCACCACGTTTGAAAATGCGCTACCGACCACCATGGTCATGAAGGAAGCCAAGACGAATCGCGACGCCTTCATCCTCGCTCGTGGCGAGTATGATAAGCCAGGTGCCAAAGTGACCATGGCCGTGCCTGATTGGCTTAACCCCATGCCCAAGGACGCGCCGATGAACCGCCTTGGCCTAGCCAAATGGTTGGTGGCTAAGGACAATCCACTCACTGCGCGCGTTTGGGTGAATCGTCAGTGGGAACGGCTCTTTGGTGTGGGCCTCTGCAAGACCACCGAAAACTTCGGCGTGCAGGCAGAATACCCCGTCCACTTTGAGCTTCTCGATTGGCTGGCAGCCGAGTTCATGCGCAGTGGCTGGGACATGAAGCACCTGCTGAAACTGATGGTCACTAGTCGCGCCTATCGGCAATCCTCCAAGGTCAGTCCAGAGATGCTGGAGCGAGATCCAGAAAATAGGCTTTTAGCGCGTGGTCCACGCTTCCGCCTCAGTGGCGAGATGATGCGTGATCAGGCCCTAGCCATTGGTGGACTGCTTGTTTCCAAAGTCGGCGGTCCCAGCGTCCGCCCTTACATGCCTGAAGGCGTCTGGGATGAAACCAGCAAGTATGGCGACTTGCGCGGTTACAAAGCAGACGCTGGAGAAGGCCTCTACCGCCGCAGTCTCTACACCATCTGGAAGCGCACCGCCGCACCACCCTCCATGCTCCTCTTTGATGCGCCGACTCGGGAAATCTGCACCGTCAAACGCAGCCGCACCAACACCCCTCTGCAGGCCCTGGCCATGCTCAATGAAGTCACCTTTGTGGAAGCGCAGCGCGGGCTCGCTGAGATCATGATGAAGCAGGGCAAATCACCCGAAGCCTCCATCACTCATGGCTACAAGCGTACCACCGCCCGTGACATTGATCCTGATTCCTTGAAGCTGCTGGTCAAAGGCTGGAACGAGCGCCGCGCCTGGTATGCCACGCATCCCGAAGAGGCTGCTAAAACCATCACCCAAGGAGCCTCCAAAGCCGACCCGAAACTCCCCGTGTCGGATCTCGCCGCCTATACCACCACCGCTGGTGTGATGCTGAATCTGGACCGTGTGGTGACTCGGGATTGATGGCTTAGATTTGGCAGGTGTGACCTAGGCTTCCTAGCCTGCAAGCATCGGCAATGAGGATCAAGGTAATGGGATTGAGAATGGGTTGAGCGAATTTTCTTGCCCATTATTGGTCCTGCCAAAAACGGGTGTCTATTGGCTCAGCTGTTAGCTCAAGATATCGTGAACCACACGGCCATGCACATCGGTCAGGCGGAAATCACGCCCGGCATAGCGGTAGGTTAGTTTTTCGTGATCCATGCCTAGGATGTGCAGCAGCGTGGCATGTAGGTCGTGAATGTGGACTTTGTTTTCTGTGGCGAAGTAGCCGTAGTCGTCCGTGGCTCCATAAGCGGTGCCAGCTTTGACTCCGGCACCTGCCATCCACATGGTGAAACCTTCAGGATTGTGATCGCGGCCATCGGCTGTGCCTTGGGCTACGGGAGTGCGGCCGAATTCGCCACCCCAGAGGACGAGGGTGTCTTCCAGCAGGCCGCGTGATTTGAGGTCGTGGAGTAGGCCGGAAATTGGTTTATCCACTTCCGCTGCATTCTTGGTGTGGCCTTTGATGAGATCGCCATGCTGGTCCCACTGCACGTTTGAGTCGCTATGCGTCACCTGAATGTAGCGCACGCCGCGTTCGGCAAAGCGCCGCGCCATGAGGCACTGCCGCCCGAAGTTCGTCGTGACTGGATTGTCCAGTCCATAGAGTTTCCGCGTGGCCTCGGATTCGCCGCTGAGGTCCTGCAATTCAGGCATGGCTGTCTGCATCCGGTAAGCGAGCTCAAAGGAGTTGATCCGCGCTTCTAGCATTTGAGCAGCAGTGGACTCTGCTAAATGATCGCGATTCAGGTTGGCAGAAAGCTCCAGTTGCAGGCGTTGCAGCGCTGGGCTGGTGCGGGGATTGGCGATGTTTTTGACCACGGCCTGGGTGGCTGGCACGCTGGCATTGCCCAGCGGTGTTCCCTGACACCAGGCTGGCAGAAAGGCCGCGCCCCAATTGTTCACGCCGCCATGGGCCAGGGTGGGGCAGATGGTGACAAAGCCTGGTAGATCGCTGTTTTCGGTGCCGAGTCCGTAGCTGATCCAGGAGCCCATGCTCGGGCGCACCTGAGTATCACTGCCGGTATGCAGCTTGAGTAAGGCACCGCCGTGGGCTGGGTTCGTGCCATGCAGAGAGCGGATGATGCAGAGATCGTCCACGCATTTGGCCACATGCGGAAAGAGATCACTCACTGGCAGCCCGCTTTCACCATGGCGCTTGAATTTCCAGGGCGATTTCAGCAGCGTGGTAGTCTTGGCAAAGGTGACGCGGGGCAGGGCAAACGGTAACGGCTTGCCATGATCACGATCCAGTAGCGGCTTTGGATCAAAGGTGTCCACGTGAGATGGTCCGCCTTTCATGAAGAGAAAAATCACCCGCTTTGCCCTTGCCGGAAAATGCGGCTTTTTAGCGGCCAGCGGATTGGTCGTCACCTGTTCTGCCTGCAACAAGTCACGCAGAGCCAGCAGGCCAAAGCCAGAGGCGCTGTTTTGCAGAAGCTGACGCTTAGAGAGATTCACCGAGAGTGCATACGTGTGGCTGCCTCTGGCTCTATCTCTCTGCTAGCGCAGATACATGAACTCATTGGTCATGAAGAGCGTCTGGCAATAGAGGCTCCAGGCTCGGGACTCGCGGGCCTGCGCATTCGGGTGGTCTGATGCCAGAGTGGCATCGCTAACGGTGATGAAGTCGCGGGCACGCTGGCTCTCTGTGGTTGTGATGTCGCGGCTAAAAGCTAGTTGATAGGCCATCGACAGGCGCTGGGATTCTGGGAGTTTGAGCAGTCGATCGGCCAAGGCATCAGCAGCCTGCATCACAAGGTCGTTATTCATTAAAAGCAGGGCTTGAGGTGAAACGATGGTGCTGTTTCTGAGGCCTGTAGATACGGTCGGATCTGGGTAATCGAACTGTTGAAATAGATCGTATAAATTGTTGCGAATGATCGGCAGATAGAGGGCGCGACGCGTGCTTTCATAGGTGGTGGCGTCTTTGGAGGTATGATTAAAAACAAACTGCCGGTTTCTCAATGGCACCGTCTTTCCGCCGATCTTGAGGTCGATCTGATTGGCTACAGCAAGAATGGCATCACGCAGCTCTTCGGCCTGCAGTCGGCGAATGGGGAAGTGATAGAGCAGACGGTTTTCTGGATCTGCTGTAGCCATGGCGGCTTGGCTACTTTGTTGATAGGTCGCACTGCTCATGATGAGGCGATGCAGATCCTTGATGCTCCAGCTTTGATCAGAAAACCAGCGCGCCAACCAGTCCAGGAGTTCTGGGTGTGATGGCGCACTGCCCAGTAGGCCGAAGTTATCTGGGGTGGAGGCAATGCCCTGATTGAAATGCCAGGTCCAGATGCGATTAACGATCACTCGAGAGGTGAGTGGATGTTCAGGGCTGCAAAGCCACTGGGATAGCTCCAGACGACCGCTGCGGTCTTGTGGGAAGTTGGAGTTCGTGCTCTTGGCTGCCTGCATTACGGCGGGGAATCCGCGCATGATGGGTCTGCCTAGCGTGAGGTGACTGCCACGAATATGAACGGGCAGGGAAGGGAGTATTTTTTCACCCTCGCTGACTCCGATGACGGTGGGGAGATCTGGCAGATTTTTTTCGATCTGTTCCTGCTCATGCATCAGCCGATCCACGGCAGCGAGCGTCTCGGCTGTCTTTTTCTTATTCAGCGCAGCCTTGGCGGTGGCGACCTCCTTGGTCTTTACCGCTAGGGCGCGCTCGGCTGAATACACTGCGGCAAATTCATCCAATCCAGCCAAGGGTGTTTCAAAGGCTGTGGATAGAGCGCCGATGCGGTCACGGCTATAGGAGCGCGTGCTTTTAAATATAGCTGCCAGGGCGTAATAGTCGTCTTGGCGGATGGGATCAAATTTGTGATCGTGACAGCGCACGCAGCCGAGTGTCATGCCAAGAAAAGCGCGGCCGAGGGTCTCGATCTGCTCATCGACGGTGTCCATGACAAGTTTTTCTTTGTCCGGTTCAGCTAGCACTTTGGCACCGAGATTCAGGAATGCGGTGGCTGTGGCATGTTCACGCCGCTCTGCAGGTGTCTTAGCAGAAAGCAGGTCTCCGGCGATCTGCTCGGTGAGGAATCGATCAAAAGGTTTGTCTGCATTGAAGGCGCGGACCACGTAGTCACGGTACATCCAAGCGGTGCCGAGAGCGATGTTTTCATCCAGCCCATTCGAGTCGGCATAGCGGGCGACATCCAGCCAGTGGCGTCCCCATTTCTCACCATACTGGGGCGAGGCCAAAAGGCGATCGATCAGCGCCCGGCAGGCTTTTGGGGGCAGTGCAGACTCTGGGTGCTGTCGGCATTCACGGACAAAGGTGGCGACTGCTTCAGGGGTGGGTGGCAGGCCCGTTAGATCAAAGGTGGCGCGGCGAATAAAGGTCGCTGGGTCAGTCGGTAGCGCTAAAGAGAGTCCTTTTTCAGCTAGCTTGGCGGAGATGAAAGCATCAATGGGATGCGTGCTAGCAGCACCGTTTTTGGCGCTCGGCACGGGTGGCTTTGCAATGGGGCGAAAAGCCCAGTGCTGGCGTCCTGCTTCAACGTCGATGACTCGCGGGGCGTTGGCTTTGACTGAGATAGCGTCTCGTGGATCGGGCGCGCCCATCTGTACCCATTGTTCGAGAATCTTTTTTTCAGCGTCGGGCAGCGCGCTTTTTGGCGGCATCTGCATGTCGCGGTTCTGATAGCGGATCGCTTCAATCAGCAGGCTTTTATCCGGATTCCCAGCGATGATGGCGGGGCCATTGTCACCTCCGATCAATAAGGAATCCCTAGCATCCACAGCCAAGCCGCCTTTCTTTTTTCCAGACTCCTCGGAGTGGCACTCATAACAACGCTGGACCAGAATGGTCCGCACGTTTTTCTCAAAGAAATCGAACCCTGCTGTCCCTGCCGCCTGAGCTGTTAGACAGAGCATTCCCAGCGCGACGACGATCGGCGCAGGGGACGGTCTGAGGATGGAACGCGGGAGAAACATCGGCTCTATTACGCCCAGTTTCTGTAGTGTCTTGCCCTGGGGGCTCATTTAGTCGAGAGACCACGTTCTGGATGCTGCCTGAAGCGCGCCGTTATTGGGTGGGGATCAAGGGGCCTAAATCCAAACACCTAGCTGCAAGAGCTGCTTGGTGGCGGTGCCGGACCAGTCGCGGTTGGCAGCAGGGCTGGCAGGGCTGGGGTGCAGAATGCGACCGACTTTAAAATCGCTGCCTAGAATGCTTTGGGCACGCTTGGCACGCTCTTCGGCAAAGGCTCCGACTCCGATGACCCATTCGGGTTTTAATGCCTGAATGACGGCGCGCAAATGAGCATCGCAGAGGACTTCCATGGCAGTGGTTTCATCGACGGGCAGTTTGTCCGGGGTGCGATTGCGGCTGCTAGCCTCCATGAACACGAGCGGACAATAATTGGCCACGAAGTGGTCTTTGAAAAACGCATCTGCAGTGCCGAAGCGATCTTTGAAGAGTCCCCAAAGTCTGCGGCCACTGACCTCGGATTGCTCGCAATCAAAGCCGACCACTGGGCGTTTAGGATGCTCGTTGGCTGGTTTGGTCACGGGCTCACAAATGCCCATCCAGTCACGCACGGCTCTGATTTCACCAAACGGTACCCCGGTCTGAGTCATGCCCCAGGGGCCGGGATTCATGCCGACGAAGATGACTTTCTTTGAGCCGTCACCAAAGCGTGTGAGGTACGCTTCATGCGGTGCCCAAGCGTATTCGAGGGGACAATAAACGTGGGTCGTGGGTTCTGCAAACAGCAGTGGGCGCAGCGCATCACGAAGGGCTGCAGCAGCGGTGCAAAGTTGTCCGACAGTTGTCATGCAGATCAGACGACGATGGCCCAGACGACTTTGAGGTAGCGGCTCTCAGGGCAGTTTGACATGACCGGATGATCCAGGCCTGGGCCGGTGCGATCGAGGATTTGTAGCTTGCGACCGTGACGGTGCGCACTGCCGATGATGAGTTCTTCGAAGTCATCTGTGCTTAGCAGCCCTGAGCAAGAGCAGGTGACATAGAGACCGCCACGTTTGACGAGCTGGATCGCCAGTCCGTTCAGGTCGCGATATTTAAAAATGCCTTCTTCTTGGTTGTCGCGGTGATGGAGAAGCTTCGGTGGATCGAGCACGACGGTGTCCCAAAGCTCACCGTTTTTGATCATTTGCCGTGACCACGTAAAGGCATCTCCATGAATCCAGTTCACTCGGGTCTGATTCAGGTTGGCGTTGGCTTTGGCCTGAGCGATGGCTTTTTCGTCGAGGTCCACTCCGGTGACATCTTCACATTTGGCCAGCACTTTGGCAGCAAGCGCAAAACCACCGGTGTAGGTGCAAAGGTCGAGCACTCGGCCTTGGGCGAGTTTGCCGAGTTTGACGCGATTGTCTCGCTGGTCGCAGAAGAAGCCGGTTTTATGACCGTCTTCAAAATTGACGGAGTAGCGCACGCCATGCTCACGTACTCGGGCGCTGCGCGGGGCTGGCAGACTGGCCTCTGGTACATCTCCGATGCGAATGCCTTCCATGAGGCCGATGTCTGGATCGACATGCAGGACCTGATGCTTGGTGCCTAGTTCAGCATGCAGCATGGGCAGCCAACGGCGGATGCGGCGCCAGGCACCCAGTGTCGTGATATCGATGGAAAGGGTCTCATCATAGCGATCCACAATGAGTCCGCTCAGGCCATCAGCATCGGAGTGGATGACGCGATAAGCGTCCGTATCGGCATCAAGCTTGAGGGTGTTTTTACGCAGACGGACAGCCCGCAAAAGCAGGGCATCCAGGTCAGCTTCGGTAAACTCACCTTCGCCATGGTGCAGCACGCGCAGTGGCACTCGGGCCTTTGGATTAAGATAGCCTGCGCCAAAGCGACGACCTTCCTTGTCATAAATATTCACCAGATCGCCAGGTCCCGCGTCGCTAGAGACGGGGCCGACCATGTTTGGGAAGACCGCTGGATGGTAGGAAAAGTACTTCATCTGCGCCCAAGGACGCGCCCAGTCCTCACTGCCTGGCGGTGGTGGTTTCGGGGCAGAGGCGGGGAATCGTTGAAAAGACGGGCGGGGCATGGATCAGGGAATGAAGTGAAAACGCTATCAAAGCAGGACTTTGGAAAAAATCCTGTGATTCCTGCAATCCTGTGAATCCTTTCTGCATGAAGCCGGAAGTTGAACTCAAAAACCTGCACCTAACCACGCCCTTTCGCATTGCGCATGGGGCCTCTTCTTCACGGCAGGTGGTGCGCCTTAGCGGAGGCGGTGCCGTTGGTGAGGCTCCCTTCGTGCCTTATTATCATGAGGACATTGAAGCGACTTTTGCTTGGTTGCGAGCAGGGCAGGGGCCTGCGCCTTCTCGGGCAGCAGAGTTAGCCTTGGATCTTTGGCGGCTGGATTTAGAGGGGAGGCGTGCGGGATCGCCGCTATCTGCGCTAGTGCCTGTTTCGCTACCGAAACGTCCTGGTTTGATTCCAGGTTGCCGTTCCTTCAGTATTCCGACGAGCTTGGACGAGTTTGCGGCGCTGGTGCAGGAGACCGCGCGGCAGTTTCAGGTGTTGAAGCTTAAGTTAGGCAGTGGGGATGCTGAATATGATGGTCAAATCGTTGCTGTGGCACGTCAAGCTGCGCCCAAGGCAAAGCTCTTGGTCGATGTCAATGGAGGCTGGTCTGTTGCTGATGCAGCCAAGATGATTCTAAAGCTGGAAGCTTATTCTCTGGAGCTCATCGAGCAGCCGATTCATCACAATGGCGGGACCTTAGCCTGGCAAGAGCTGCGTTTAGCACTGCCCAGACTCGCGACTCCCTTGTATGCCGACGAAAGCGCACAGACGGCAGAAGATGTGTCTGCGCTTCTGGGTTTGGTCGAAGGTGTGAATGTCAAGTTATTGAAATGTCGCAACTTCAGGGGTGCCATCAGCATGATTCAAGCCGCACGCAGTCATGGACTTGGCGTTCTATTAGGCTGCATGATCGAAAGCAGCATTAGCATCACGGCTGCCGCGCATTTGGCACCTTGGTCAGATTATGCCGACTTAGATGGGCATCTTTATTTGGCAGAAGATGATTACCTGGGAGTGACCTTTGACTCAAAGGGATGCCTGATCATGCCTGATGCCCCAGGGCTGGGCGTTCGGCGACGCTGACGGTTACTGAGACGAGCCTGCAGCCGCGCCTTCACAATCGAGGATGGTGATAGCGAGATCCCTGTTTTTGAGGGCGCGATGCTGCAAAAGCAGGCGTGCTACATAAATGGTTCCCCATTCAGTTTCGCGGCTGAGATAGCGACCGATTGAAGAGCCTTTTTGGGCAACGGCAGCACATTTACCTGAGGTGTCTAAGGAGCCTTGTAAAGTGAACGAGACCTGATGCTCACGTTCTTCTTCAGGCAGCTCCAGCCCATGATCTCGGCGCAGGCAGACGTGATGCCAGACCGGTTGAGTGGATTTTGACTCGATGAATTTAACCAACTTTTGGGCATGTGATTCAGCGAACAGGGGCCAGTCGAGAAGAAAGCCGCCGCCTGGTTTTTGCACCACACGCATCAGGGCTCCGTGAGTGCATTGTTTGGTCACGATTTGAAACATCGGCGCGATCTCTTGGCTGGGGAGATGACGCAAGGTTGCATTGGAGGGTTTAAAGGAGAGGATATCAGGCTTTCCTGCGTTAAAGAATTCAGCCACATCGGTGATATACTCTTCTTTTGCCGCGATGAGTGCTAAGCGTTCCTCCGGCATTTTGGCCTCTATCAGCGCAGTAAACAGCTTTTCAGCAGCCTCACCAGCAGCCACTAAATCGACAGGAGGCGCTACTACTTCCGCGCGTCGCACTTCAGGTTCCGGTTCTGCCTTGGGTGTCTTCAGCGCAGGCGTCAGAGTCGGCAACGGAAAGGCTGTTTCAGCGGTCGAGCTATCAGGGATGGTTGCCGTCAAATCAGGCATGATCATTGGCATCCAATCGTCCTTGAGCGCCCAGAGGCAGGCTCCTAAAACGATGGCTAGAAAGGCTATCGCTAAAGGTAAAGTGCTGCGCTTTTTGGGTTGTTCCCATGGAGTCTGCGTGACTTCGGTGAAGGTTGCATTCTGGGGTAGATCGAATGATTTTTCATGATCTACACTTCTGGTGACTGGCATCAGGCCCCGCACCGGTTCTGAATCAAGATTAGCTAGTGAAAAGGGGGAAGCTGAGGTGGGCGGGCTCGCATAGAGAGCCTCTGAAATGCCATTCCATGGGCGCTCCGCGACAGGCGCAGGCGGATAGGGGGACGCGTTTAGCGGCACAAACATCGGAGGCTGCTCCGGCGCAGGTGGCCAGCCTGAGGGTTTGGGCATCGGTGCTCCGAGTGGCTGCGGCGTCCATCCCGGTTGAGGCGTAATCCACCGTGTCGTTGGTGTGCTCTGCGGCGGCGCGTAGTAAGCAGGGTTCGGCATCAACCAGGGCGGTATGGCCTGACCTGGCGCTGGCTGCTGAAACTGCGGCTGCTGAGGCGGTAGTGCCTGGTTCTGAATGACGCGGCGACGAAACGGGGTCGCATTACCCGTTGGACTAGCCCCCGCTACCTGAAAGGATGACATCGGCGAACTCTGCGCACAATGTGGGCATGTGAGCAGAGCTCCAGGCTGCTGAGGCAGCGAGAGAAATGGGCGTCCGCAGTTCGGACAGCGCAGGCTCAAAACACTTGGGTTCATCAAATTGTCGGTAAATGTGACACATACCGCCATTCCTGCGAGCGGATTGACATCATAAATATGTAACGAGTGGGTGAAAACTTGATCTTTCTCATTATTCGTCCATCTCAACCCATGCTAGCCACCCTCCTTGCCGCATCCTTCCCTGATCTTTGGAACCAGTTTGTCCAAGCACTCCCCGTTATCATGGGATTAGTGTTGATTGAGGGCTTATTGTCCGTGGACAATGCTTTAGCCATTGCTGCCATGGCCTCTCACTTGGAGGAAAAGGAGCGGGCTAAGGCCATGAATATTGGCTACATCGGCGCGTATGGTTTCCGCCTGTTAGCGCTGCTATTTGCCTCTTATATCATTGGTCAGAACTGGATCATGTTCATCGGTGCCTTTTATTTGGTGTGGCTGATGTGTGCCCATTTTGCTGGTCGAAAAGAAATCGCCGAAGAGGAAGGTGAAGTCGTGAATGTGCATCATCGCACCTTTGCGGGGACGATCACCATGATCGCCCTAATGGATCTCAGCCTAAGCGTGGATAATGTCGTCGCGGCCATCGCCTTGAGCCCAAAAGAGATCTGGCCTGTCTATGTTGGTGTCACGATTGGCATCATTGCTTTGCGTCTTGTGGCCAGTCTGGCCATTAAAATGATCGCCAAATATCCCGTGCTGGAGCACATCGCTTTTGTGCTCATCGGCTACGTCGGATTTTTTCTTTTGGTCGAATTGCAGTTCCACCACTTTTTTGAGAACCTCGGGCCGACCTGGGTCAAGATCATCAAATTTGGCGGCATTGTCAGCATCACCACACTCGGTATTTTGTGGTCTGAAAAGCCAGCCCTGCAAAAGCTCATGAATCCCGTCCTTCGCCTTTGTTTATTGCCAATGACGGTGTTTGCAAGTCTCGCCGGGGCAGTGATTTTAGTCATCACTTGGCCCTTTAAAAAGCTGATCAATCTCTTCAAAAAAAGCGCCGTTGGCTGAGTCTTTTTCGTGAAATGCTTAATACATGTTGAGCATTTCTAATTGTGAAAAACTCGAAATTGTCAGTTGCACCGCCCTCTCGGTGTGGTACGACTTCCGGCTCCCCGCCTCACGCTGGGAAATCCCCCATCTAATTCCGATCCTATGCGAGTCCGTCCGTCTGTGAAACCTCTTTGCGAACTTTGCCGCGTTATCCGCCGCAAAGGTATCGTGCGCGTTGTCTGCAAGAACCCACGCCATAAGCAGCGCCAGGGCTAATCCATCCATTTTCTCAATCAGCATCTTATCTTATGGCCCGCCTACTTGGAGTTGAAATCCCGAACGAAAAGAAGATCGAATATTCGTTGCCCTATATCTATGGCATCGGTCTTCCCCTTAGCCGCAAAATCTTGGCTCACACGAACATTGATCCAAACATCCGTGCAGGTGAACTGACGGATGACCAGATCACTCTCATCACCCAGACCATTCAGGGGATGAAGATCGTGATGGAAGGTGACCTTCGTCGTGAAATCCAGATGCACATGAAGCGCATCCTCGGAATCAACTGCTATCGTGGTCAGCGTCATCGTCGTGGTCTGCCAGTTCATGGTCAGCGCACGCACACCAATGCCCGCACTCGCAAAGGTCCACGCAAGACTGTCGGTGCTCAGCGCAACCCAGGTGCCAAGAAGGGCAAGGTTTAATCTCGCCATCATCACCCCAGGAACTTTATCATTATCAGTATGGCAGACGAAACAACGACACCAGTGGACGCTCTTGAAGCCGCCGCTCCCGCCCCGGCTCCGGCCGCTCCTGCAGCAGCCCCTGCAGCCGACAAACAACCAACTTCCGGTGACCGTGCCGTATCTCAGAGCGTTTGGCTTGAGATCGGTGGTGGTGATGGCACGGAAAACGCCAAGGTCATCAAGGCCAAGGGTTCTAAGAATGTCAGCACCGGCGTCGTTCACGTCCGCGCCACTTTCAATAACACCATGGTTTCCATCACAGATCGCGTCGGAAACGTGATCGGTTGGTCAACCGCTGGTAAAATGGGCTTTCGTGGTTCCCGTAAAGGCACTGCCTACGCCGCTCAGGTCGTTGCTCAAGACGCTTGCCGTCAAGCGATGGGTCACGGTCTTCGTGAAGTTGAAGTTCGTCTCCGCGGTCCTGGTTCAGGTCGTGAATCCGCAGTCCGTGCTATCCAAGCTCTCGGCGTCGAAGTGACCCTCATTAAAGACGCTACTCCGATCCCACACAACGGCTGCCGTCCGCCAAAAGCTCGCCGCGTCTAATTGACCTGCTACGTCTAAATCATCCTACCCCCTTTTTAGTTTACCTTTATGGCACGTTACACAGGTCCCCGCGAAAAGATTGCACGCCGTTTCGGCATCGCCCTTTTCGGTCCCTCCAAAGCTCTTGAACTCCGCAACTTCCCGCCAGGGCAGCACGGCGTCCGCAATGCACGCCGCAAGGTGTCCGACTACGGTGTCGCTCTGATTGAAAAGCAGAAACTGCGTTTCCAATACGGCGTCCTTGAAAAGCAATTCCGCCGTTTCTTCGCTGAAGCCCAACGCCGTAAAGGTGTGACTGGTGAAAACCTCCTCCAAATGTTGGAGTTGCGCCTCGACAACGTTGTCTATCGCATGGGTTTCGCTAACACACGCTTTGCTTCCCGCCAGCTTGTCAGCCATCGCCACATCACGGTGAACGGTAAAGTCGTTAACATTGCCAGTTTCCAAGCTAAGGCAGGTGACGTCGTCGCTGTCAAAGATAGCCCAAAATCTCAGCAGCTTGTCGGTCGTTTCCTCGAAATGACACTTGGCAATCCTGTTGGTGATTGGTTGACCGTTGATCGCGATGCTATGAAAGGCACCGTCAATCGTGCTCCGATTCGCGATGAGATCAATCCTATCGCTAACGAGCAGCTCGTCGTCGAACTTTACTCCCGATAGTCTTCCCAATTGGGATCACCATCCTTTACGAAGGGACGCCGAAAGGCGTCCTTTCTTCGTATTCACACTGTCATCCTTTTTCCTTTTATGAAAGCCCCTCAACGCATCGAGCTCATCGGTACAGATATTGCCATCATCTGGCCAGACGGAGTTGAGCATTATATTCCCTGTGAGCGGCTTCGCGCCTGGTCACCCAGTGCTGAAAACACCGGTGAGCGTGATCTTTTAGGCCGACAGTACGGCGGTACCGATCAAAAGCATTTTCCTGGGGTCATGGTCCGCATGTGGCGTCCCATCGGCGGTTACGCCATCCAGTTTGATTTCACCGATGGCCACAACACCGGCATCTACAGTTACGACTACCTTCACCGCCTCGGTGAAGAGGCCATGAAGCCTGTCGTTTAGCCTGTGTTATGTCGTAGATTGGGAATGGTTAGGGCGGAAGCATGTTTTGGCACGGTCGATCCGGCCGCCAACCTTACCGATTGCCCCTGAGGGTAGAATAATAATCAGGCCTTCGATATTCCAAGGTGTGGGAAGACGTTGACGGTCGTTTGCGGTGATTTCATTGAGCCTAGATAAGCGTGGATGACTGGTCGCGCGCTGTGCGACTTCTGAAAACGATTGGTAACAAAGGTAAACCCCTCCTGTGGCTTGGTGGGGCTATTCGCTGGCTTCTAACGCTTCTAATTATTCCCCCTGACTAACTTGGCGGTTTTGACCGGCAAAAGTTACTCCTGCTTCCACACTCAAGGGCTCTTTGAGTTCGGTTACTCCTGAATAACTTGCCGTGGAGTTACGTGCTGTTCCGCACGCAGCGGATGATATGAGACTATTCGTGATTCGAGTTTCTAATCACAGGATTAACAGGAATGGGTACTGGCCTGTAAATCATGTTTTTCTGTTTTCCTGTAAAATGGAGTCTCCAGTTGCTTTGTTTTCTCGGAATCACACGGTCAAAGTGACTCTTCGTTCCACATCCCACGCCCCGTGGATTGTCGGCTAGCTTCAGGTATGGAAGATCGTTGAGCAGCGCTGGGGCTTGGTTTCAAAAGGCTTTTTCGATTCGAGGTGGCTTTTGCTTGGGTGACGATGATCGAGAGGCAAAAAGCCTAGTGGAATCAATGAGTGATGTAAATCGGCAATCAGCCATTTTCGAATCTAGGGTTAATCTTCATACCAAATTTTTCAAAGTTGTGGCTGTTTTTAGGTACAACTGATTTCTGACAAAATGATTGGATTGTTTAGGTTGCTATTCTTATTTCAGGTCGATAAACATAGATCTTGTGTTTTATCTCCTTTCCGATATTAACCTGAATTGTTAGATGTTTGTACTCTTCTATTAAGTCTAAAAGGCTTGATTATTGAGATTTTAGTCCTGTCCATTGCATCAAATTGTACTGATATGAACGTGAACAAGTTATCTCCCAATGAAGTATCTTTCTTTCTGAATGGAAAGCCTGTGACCATCAAAGAGGCGGCACCAGACATGCTGCTCATCGATTATCTGCGCTCTGCTGAGGTCGCACTGGTAGGGCCGAAGAAGCCCTGCGGTCAGGGAGGCTGCGGTGGGTGCACGGTGATTCTTTCCCACTGGAATGAGGAAAAACGGGAGCCTGAACACCGAGCGATCAATTCCTGCTTGAGGCCGGTGTGTGCCCTAGGTGGACTGGTCGTGACGACGGTCGAGGGCACGGGCGGGGTACGCAATGCGGATCCTGAATTCCTGCTTCATACGGCGACTTCTTCCCGAGGTGCGGCTCCGATTGGGACTCCTGAGCCTGAGGCGGCGGTGAAAGCGGGACAGGAGGCCGTTAAAAAAGGTCTGGCAGTGAGTGCGGCGGTGACGACGGCGCTGGATGCTGGGGCTGCGCCCTGCGTGACTTTGGTGAAAAAGGTGGAGGAGCATCCTTCCGAGTTAGAGCATGATGGCATGAATCCGGTGGCGCACTGCCTAGCGATGAATAATGGCAGTCAGTGCGGGTATTGCAGTGTCGGCTTTGTGATGAACATGTCGGAATTCATTACCAACAACCCCAAGGCAACGAAAAAGGAGATCGAGGATGCTTTTGATGGCAATCTGTGCCGCTGCACGGGCTATCGATCCATCATGACGGGTATGAAGACCTTTGCCTCGGATTGGTCCGCTGAGGATGAGGCTAATCGAATGAAGTGTCTGGCGGATGGTCAGAGTGCCTCTCAGCTGCCTGGCACGGTGGAGATTCCTTTTCCAAAGGCAGCCCAAAGGCGCGCTCAGCCGGTGCAGTCCGAGGGTGGGCGTCAGGCATGGGTTACCCCTTTGTCTCTAGCGGAGTTAGCTGGTTTGATGCAGGAAAATCGCGACAAAGCGGTGCGTCTAGTGCATGGCAATACATCCTTTGGGATTTATACGACGGAGTATCCTGCCACTCGGATGTTTGTGGACATTCGCTTGCTCCCTGAACTGCAAGGCCATGCTGTGAGTGGTAAGGATGAGCTCGTCATCGGTGCTGGCAATACGTACAATGATCTTCTGGAGCTGACCGGTGCAGAACTTCAGCGCCGAGGTCCCAGGGCTACGGCGCTGGTGGCTATCCACTACATGGCGAGACGCACGGCGGGCCGGATCGTGCGGAATGCGGCTTCTCTGGGCGGTAATACCATGCTGGTGCTGAAGCACATCGCGGGGAAGCAGGAGCACATTGCGGGGAAGCAGGAGCCGTTCCCCTCGGATCTTTTCACCACGATGGTGGCTGTAGGTGCCGTGATTGAGTATGTGAAACTCAGTGCTAATGGTGTCTGGGAGCCACAGTCGGCGACGGCAGGTGAGCTGACGGCCGCGGTCGTGGCTAAGCCTGCGCTCGCGGACGAAATCCTGCTCGTCCGCTATCGGTTGCCTTTGAGCGGTGATAACGACTGCGTTCTAGCCCAAAAAGTAGCTCTGCGTGAGGTGAATTCACACACCATCGTGAACTCCACCACGCGCTTCCGCTTCAAAGGTAGGGCCAAACTGGAGGATGTGACGCTGGTCTTTGGCGGCATCGCACCATTCCCCTGGCATGCGGCGAAAACTCAGGAGTTGATGCGCGGGCGCACCTTGGACCTGGCCTCGATCCCTGAGTGGGCGCAATTGCTGGCCAAGGAAACGGCAGCAGAGCTGAAAAAATGGGCTCCTCGGATGCATGGGCTGCCTTCCGAAGGCTACACGGACGAGTACCGCATTCAGCTGGTGCTGGGCTTCTTTTATAAGGCGGTGGTGCATGCCCTTGGATCTCAAAAAGTCAAAGTCCCCGCCAATGTGGCCTCAAGCGGAGTGATGATGTGGGGAAACTGGCCTGTCAGTGACGGTGTGCAGTCCTACGCCAATCAGGATTGGAAGAAACCCGTCGCGCAGCCTTACATCAAGACCACCGCCATGTTGCAGACGTCTGGACGCTTGCGCTACACGCATGAGGTGCCGGTGCCTGCTCAGGCTCTGAATGCGGCCTTTGTACAAAGTCGGCGTGCTTTGGCTACTTGCTGGCTGGTGCTTCCTGGCACGGATAAGAAGATAGCCACCACTCGGCTGCGGGATCATCTTTCCAAATATGCCGACTCATTTGTGGATCTGATCACCTCTGAGAATATCAAAAAGAGCGGCATGAATATGCAGGGCATGGGAGCAGATCAGCCGCTACTGGCAAATGGACAGGTGAGCTATGTGGGGCAGGCGATTGCGCTCGTTTTGGCAGAGACCGAGCAGGAGGCGCAAAGGATCGCCGATTATGTTTCTGAGCACTGTGTGGCTTATGGCCCCTTCAGCTGGCCGGAACAGTGGAATAAATTTCCCTTTAATCAGGGCGCGTGGTTAAAGCCCGTGCTGACGCTGGATGAGGCTATCAAGATGAAGAGTGTTTACCCTGACACACCGAGCTCGGCAGTGTTCCTTTCCCACATCTGGAAGATCATTCGTCCCGGCAGCCGCTTCGACTGGACGCGTGAGAAAGATCATCTGGATCGGTCTGCACTGATGCGTCCAGTCGTGCTTGATGGCGTGCCATGCTTGGTCGTCGAGAATACGCAGACCAATGGTGGCCAAGCTCATTTTTACATGGAGCCTCAGGCCTGCGTGGTGCTACCGGAGGACGAGGGGCACTTTACCGTAAGACCCTCTACCCAGAGCCCAGCAGCCATCCACCAGACCACAGCCATGGCGCTCGGCTTGCAGTACAATCATATCAATGTGGACATCCCACCCGTGGGTGGCGGTTTTGGGGGGAAAACAGAGCAGACACGCTTTGTCGCAGGACCGGCAGCCATTGCTGCGCAGGCCACGAAGCGACCCGTCAGGCTCGTCGTGCCGCGTGATACAGACACGGGACTCATCGGCAAACGCCATGCTTATTACGGTCAGTACCAGATCGCCGTGGATCAGGGCAAACTCAATCCTGCGGATAAAGGCCGCATTTTGGGCTTCCAAACCAAGATGTGGGGAGATGGTGGCGCGTTTTATGACTGCTCCTTTGTCGTCTCAAACTGCATCCAGCTGCGCACGGACAACGCCTATAAAGTGCCGAACTTTGAAAGCCAGATCGATGTCTGCCGCACCAATACCGCACCGAGCACCGCCTTCCGCTCCTTTGGCGATGTACAGTGCAAAAATATCATCGAAAACGCCGTGGATGACGCTGCCTACGCCATCGGGATGCTGCCCGAAGATCTGCGGGAAAAGAACCTCTATGATCGTGGAGATGTGACTCCTTTTGGCCAAGCGCTGTCCTATTGCTACATCAAGCAAGTGTGGGCATATTTGAAGGAGAAATCAGACTACGCCAAGAAGCGCAAGTCGGTGGATGATTACAACCGCAAGAACAAATGGCGGAAGCAGGGCCTGGCCATGATGCCAGTGAAATATGGCTCAGGCTACAATCTCAAGCTTCTGGAGCAGGCAGCTGCCTACGTCGTGGTGAATCAAGCGGACGGCTCACTCGTGGTACATCAGGGCGGGGTCGAGATCGGTCAGGGATTGGCCACACAGGTGCTGCAAGTGGCTGCCTACGTCATGAATCTACCCATGAGCCTGATCACCGTGCGTGGAGTGCAGACACAGATCATCCCGAACCCGACCAGCACCGGAGCCTCCGCAGGCACTCCTTACAGCTGTGAGGCAGTCAAACAAACCTGTCAGGTGCTACGCGCCCGTCTCATGGAGTTTGGCTATGAGATGCTCAATAAGAATGGCGCCGACTGGTGCGCGAGACAGGGAATCGACTTTTGGAACTATGGCGAGGCCGGCTGGTCAGCCGTGGCACCATCCGTGCCGCCGCCACCAACAACAACGGAGACAGCAACAAGCACAATAGCGACACCAACAGAAACAGTTACGACGACAACAAGAACCATCGAAACAGCGTCACCACCACCGCACAAAAAAGCTGAAAGCGGCAGTCCAGCTCTTATCTGGCAAAAACTCGTCAATCTAGCCTACTCCAATCGGGTGAACTTGATGGCCTCGTTCTCCACCAAGATCGAAGGCGGCACCACTCAGGTGCCAGCGATGACCTATAAACAACAGGGCCATCAGCCTGATCTGCCGGGTGTGTATCGTGACACGGATTCTAAAGCACCCATTTTTGGTGCTGTGGACTCCTTTGTCGGCTTCACCTACTCGGCAGCGCTCTCTGTCGTGGAGGTGGACATCCTCACAGGCGAAGTCAAAATCCTCAGCTCAGACCTCGTCTATGACATGGGTTGGAGCATGAATCCAGCCATCGACATCGGTCAGGTCGAGGGAGCCTTCATTCAGGGCGTCGGCTATCTGCTGACCGAAAAACTCGTCTTTGAACCCCAGGGAGCCGAGGAAGAAGGGCGGCTAAATACCACCAACACCTGGCGCTATAAAATCCCCGCTATCACCGAGATACCGCTGAATCTCAACGTGCATCTCTTCCCCCGAAATCTGGCAGCAGACGTGCCAGATGAAACGAATGACATCTTTTCCGCCAAAGAGGTCGGTGAGCCACCGCTCGTGCTGGCAAACACCGTCTTCCTCGCCGTGAAGGCAGCCATCCGCGCCTCCCGTGTCGAGCGTGGGCTTGATGGACTCTTCCGCTTTGATGCCCCCGCCACCGTGCAAGAGGTGCGCAGCGTCTGTGAGGTCTCCATCAAGGACCTAGCCTGAAAACTCCCCCCGCACTCGAAAAAACAAAAACCCATGAAAGCATACAACAAAACTCCCGGTGCTCTCGCACTGCTCCTCGCCAGCCTTGCTGGCATCTCCATGACAGTCGAAGCGCAGCTAGCCAAGCCTGCGGTTAAGCTCACCGCCGCACAGTCGCTGGAAAAGCTCCGCTCTATGAAATATGAAGGCCTAGGTTTCCCAGACTTCGGCTTCATGGTAACGCCTGCGGAATATCGTAGCACCTATAGCGACCAGCCCATCTTTAAACTGAAGACCGATTTCCCGAAGAAGCTGCCATCCAAGAAACCGGACTTCCTCGATATCGACTTCCAAAAAGAGCCGCTCAAATACATCGAAGCCGTGCGCGCCTATGCTTTTGAAGGCAACGTCATCGGTAACAGTGACCCCAATGTGCCCAACGATGGCACCTCTGGCGATAACTGGAATCCCTTCCTCAATAAAAGTGCTCAGTGGTATCACATCCCTTGGCTGCACATGACACCACCCAGCGGCTTTCCGCCCAATGGCGGCACGGAAGGCTTCCGTGGTTTCATTAAAGAAGCCCCAATCAGTCGCTACCAGCTCGGCCCAGATCAGTTGAGTGACGATTATTCCGTCTATGCCATCACACTGGTGAACGACTTCGCTGGTTACAGCATGGGTAAGATGTGGGGAGACCCACAGATGCCAGATGTCACCGTTCTAGATAAGCGCTTCCCCGGTGGCGGCTTCCCCATTGGCACCGTCTTTGCCAAGCTTCTTTTTACAGATGCTCCTGAGACATCCAAGGGAGACAAAGTGGATTACCTCGAAACCAATCCGCTTACTTGGAAAGGCTACATCACGAAAGATTGGAACTCCCCGACACGCATCGTCAAGGACTTACATCTGCTACAGATGGACATCTCCGTGCGTGATGCACGTGCAGATCAGCCCGGACTCAGTGGGTGGGTCTTCGGCACCTTTGTCTATAATGGTAAGGTAGGGAATCCGAACCGCTTCATGAACCTCGTGCCATCAGGTCTGATGTGGGGAAATGATCCTCAAGTCAATGCACCGAACCAAGTGATCAATGCTCCCAATCTCTATGAGCCCTTTAAGAAGCCGGTCACAAAAACGACCGTCAATCCAGACCTGAAGCAGTCCGTCATCTTTGCCGATCAAAAACATCTGCCACCGCAGCATTTGGGCTACGGGAATCGGCTCAATGGCCCTGCTGACCTCACCACCAGCTCCTGCATGTCCTGTCACAATGCCGCGCAGTTCCCGCAGATCGCGCCGCTCGTAGCTATCCAGACAGGCATAAAGCCTTCCGATCCTAAGTGGATGGACTTCTTCAAAAACATTCCGTGCGGCAAAGCTTCAGATCCGAATGGTTACTCCACCGACTTCTCTTTCCAGGTGGCCATGGCGCTCACGAACTTCTTCCAAGCTAAAAGTGAGGCGCTCCAAGGCCAGTGGTCCGGTGAGTATATTGCCTCGGAGCTCCCTATCCACCGTGCCGGACCTGATGATGTGAAAAAAGCTGCGCAAGCTCATGAAAAGTAGTTCTACAGACAGGTAAACCTCCCCTCGTGTGAGTTCTGCCACCGACTTTATTCATCAATACAGTGTCCTTTGCGCCGCGCGGCAGCCCTTTGCCGTAGCCACCGTCATCGCCATCCACGGCTCCAGCGCTGCCAAGCCTGGAGCCAAAATGCTGGTCGGCCCAGATGGCTTGAACGCCTGGGGCTGGGTCGGCGGAGGCTGCGCGGAGCGGCACGTCTGTGAGGAATCTCTGTTCGTCATCAGCACCGGAGTGCCACGCATTCTCCAGGTCGATCTGGAGGAAGAGGTCTTCGGCGTCGGTATGCCCTGCGGCGGCAGCATGGAGGTCTTCATTGATCCCGTCCTGCCTGCACGCCGTTTGTGCTTAGCCGACGATCATCCCTTACAGGTAGCCCTGGCAGCCCTAGCGCAGCGCTCTGACTGGCAGGTCGAAAAAACAGCTACCGATCAAGCCCCGCAGTTAGACGGAGTCACATTGACCGACTTCCCACCGCCTGAAGCGCAAAAGACAGAAGCCACGGCCGCTGCGATTCACTGGCTGGCACAGCGCCTAGCTAGCGAGCGTGGACGCAGTGGTAAATCCCTGCGTAGGGTCAAAAACATGGCCAACGCGCTGCTGCCTCCACCGCCAGTGGGATTAGGTCGGCCCTGCCTGCTTTTGCTTGGGCATCACCGCGTCAATGAAGAACTCGCCTGGCTCGGCACATTCCTCGGCTGGCACGTCTGTCTTTGCGCGCCGCCAGGAGCCGCCGCATCCTATCCCGCCGAGATCGAAAGAGGCCACTCCAGAGCCGATCTCCCGCATTTAAACGCCAATACGCGCGCCTTTGTGGCCACCCAACATCGCGGAGACCACACCAGCCTCCAGCGACTGCTGTCAGCCCCTCTGCCTTACGTCGGCCTCATGGCCAGCGCCCGCCGCACCCAGCTCGTCCTAGAACTAGCCGACATGCCCACCGCCCCCGCAGCCCTGCACGCCCCCGCAGGTCTCGACCTCGGAGCCATCACCCCATTTGAAATCGCCCTGAGCGTGATGGCTGAGATGCTGAGCTTAAGCTAAATAATGCCTCACTTTAAGGCTTCTTAGGCTTCTTGGACTTCAGACGGAAAAGCTTGCTGTAGCTGGTTTGTAGATGGGTGGAGAGGTCGGTATTTTTCGGTGCGGGTTTGCCGGTGTGTTTTTCGATCAGCCCGGCCATGACATGATGCAGCGCATTTTCATGGGGAGGCTCGTTCTTTGGCACCTCTTTCGGAATGACTAAAGGTGTCACCGCTGGGATAGCTTTGCCTCTGCGCGGTTGGCTCAGGGAGAGCAGTCCCGAAAAGTCAGGGGCCGCTTTGGAACGCTCGGTCAGGTCGCCATTTAGGTTAAAGCAGTTCTGCACCGTCTTAATCACAGAGGTGTGATCATAGGGCGTGTAGCCACTGGGCCGTGCGATGGTGCCCTCGGCGATCCATGGGCTGACCAGAACGCAGGGCACGCGGACGCCGAATCGGTTGAAAAGGAAACCTTGCTGGCCGGGCTGCTGCGCGGCGTCTGGCGGCACCGCGCCGTTTTGTGGCGGGAAGTGGTCATAGCAGCCGCCGTGCTCGTCATAGTTAAAGATGAGCAGCGTTTCCTCAAAAGCGGGCGACTGCCGCACAGCATTGTAGATATCGGCGATTAGTTGCTCCCCTTTACGAATGTCTGAAGGTGGATGCTGATCATTCTGAGATGGGCCTCCATAATTGGGCTCTAAAAAGCAGTAGGAGGGCAACTTGCCGGTTTGGCAGTTTTGATAAAAATCACCCAGTGTGCCAAAGTTCGCGTCCAGCCGTGAATCATGCAGCTGCTCCATCGTCAGGCGTGTCAGGGAGAAATGCTCGCCATTGAAACCGCCCGGCAGATCACGCTTCCGCTTTGCGCGCTCGCTTTTCGTGCCATCAGCAGGTGGTAGCATATTCCCGCTGTAAACGGCCCAACTTAGTTCCGTGCGTCCATCATCAATCGCATCCTGAATCTGGTTAAAGATCGTCCTTGAGCGTGTGATGGCATCTGGCTGATTATTGACATGTCCGTCAGAGGTGGCGGCATGAACAAAGGATCGGTTCGGCAGCGTCTGGCTGGGCACAGAGGCCTGATACTGATCACAGACGGCGAAGCCGCGTGCCAGAGCACTCAGAACAGGCACCTGCTCCGGTGTGTAGGTTTTCATGATCTCACGCGGATCAGTCGGCGGATCACCATAGGTCAGCGTACCATAGAGCATGGCGTTTTGGTAATTCTGCACAAAGCCCATATTGTTTGGCGCAGGTGGATAGAGCTGGCCGACTTGGTATTTGAGAAAGAGCTGATGCGTCGTGTCAGCAAATCCTTCTCCGGGATCAGGGTCAGGCAGTGTGAAGTCCACGGGATTGGGCACCGGGTTGCCAAAGCGTTTCTTGGCTTGCCCATTCTTTTCGACGGGCACTTTTTCGATGAATGGGATGCCGTCTGAGTCGATGTTGTCCAGTGGGTTCCAAAGCCCCCGATGGAGCCCTTCAAAGTCTTGCCCACGTGGGGCCCCTTTTTCATAGAGCCAGCCCAGCAGATTATCAAAGGATCGATTCTCTAGCATCAAGACGACGATGTGCTTGATCCGTTTACGCAGCGCATCAGGATTCGGTTGGATGTATTGGGAAGTGCTCATTTTGAGGTGGCTTTGCGGGTGATTTTTTTGGCGGTCACTTTTTTGGCAGTAGCTTTTTTGGCAGCTTTCTTCACCACAGGACTTTTTGAGGCCGTCTTTTTCACCGCTTTCTTCGTGGTGGCTTTAACCGCCGTTTTGGCAGCAGTCTTCTTTACGACCACCTTCTTCACTGGAACCTTCTTCACCGCCGTCTTTTTCACCGGTGGTTCGAAATTCGGGGCAGCTGGCGCAGAGCCATAGCCAGCGGGGGTTGTCGGCGCAGATTTCCCCGCCAGCAGTGCCGTCATGCTTTTGAAGAAGGCAGCATCACGCAACACATAGAAGGTGCCGCCGCGACCGTTTTGGCTACTGCTACAGGTTTGCTTGGCATAGGCGTAGCCGGAACTCAGTGCACCCTGCTGATTCATGTCACCAAAGATGGCCATGGGATTCTTTGGGTCTGCCGAAATGCCGATTTTAGCGTGGTTAAAGTTTGGCCCATCACCACCTGTCAGCCCGATCTCCTTGCCATCCCACATACCTGTCGTGGCGATTTCTACCGCACCGGGCGTGCCCAGTCCAGGCCCCCAACATCCAGGGATCTCTCCGGCCTTGGTGCTATAAATCTCTGGCTTGGCCCACCAGCTGGCCACGCGTAAATTAACACTCTTGAGCTGAGCAGAAACCATCTGCCAGGGCGGCACTGCGATGGACGACGGCTTTGAAATCAGGGTCACACCACTGGAGAGGGTGGCCGTGATCACTTGCTTGCTCGTTGATTGTTTCCCGAGCGCTTTCGCTAGCACCTGAATGTCTGTAGGTCCGCCATTATTGAAGATGGACGGCTGATCCTGGCTGGTCGCGACACTGGCATTGGCTAGGGCCGTGAGTACTGCGGCCAGATCGTCCTTGGTCAGCTTCACGGCAAAGAAATGCTGACTCACCTCAATGTCATCGTCGTTGATACAACCGAGAGTGTTACCATCATTCTGCCGTGGCTGAGCGCGGCTGGCAGATGCAGGCCAAGAAGGCGTCGAGACTTGTAGGACAAAGCCCTCGCCATCATCATTCCAGGCAGCCATACCCTTGCTGTGGCCCCAGGGTGACTCATGGTTTTCGATCGGATTATTGTAAAATTGGTCATTCCAAACCACATAGTAGTAGCCTGGTTGATTATAGACTTGGGCAAAGGTCGCTCCCAGTGGGTCTTTGAGTGTGGCCCCGAGGCAGTTAACCCCTCGGCTTAAAGTTGGGTTCGCGCTGGTGGCAAAGACGTAGTTCTGGCTGTGACCCGATTTGTAATCATCGGTGACACCACCAAATATTCCTTTTGTACCTGGCGGTGGCGGCACTCCATCGTCTGAGCATCCAGGAAAGCAGGCCGTATTAAATTTAAAGGCAAACATCCAGTCCACCGGTTGTTTGGCACCAGCCATAGGGCGCGGTGCTGGGAGTTTTGTTGATTTCGCAGCCATAGATTCAGTTTGTTCTAGCATTTGATTCACGGTGTTTAACCGCAAAAATTTTCCAACAGACCTTGTTAGTCTGCCGCTACGGAATCCGACACACAAGAAATTTCTCTTCACTGGCTAAGATTATTCGTGAAATTCGTCCGAAAACACGCAGTCCTAGCAGGTTGAAAATAGTTAGATCCAGCCGCTGAATTTCTCGACTATGGTTGACAGTCGGTGATTCGTCGGCCGCCGTCACTCCAAGCCAGTCGTTTAGTTCTTCCCGCTGCTGGCTTTTTCGATGAGCTGTAGGAACTCGCCGCGATAGCCAAGACGATCTTTGCCTTTACCTTCCCGTGCCAATTGACGCACTTGGTTCCAGGTTAGTTCACCTTTGTAGCTCGAATCATGCAGCATGAGGCCGAAGCCTGCTACGGCGGCGCAGAACTTGAACTCGGAGCTGGCTTTCTCGATAGCTCGGGCGTCATCCTTCACGGCGACTTCAATGAGTTTGCTGGTAACTCCGTCTGGCTCCTTGTAGCGCAGCTTCACCGTCAGAGCTTCCAGTTCGGCGTTCGGATAGGTATTGAGCTTTGGCGGAGAGGCCAGTTGTTCAGGCTGGTATTTCAGCGGATCGACGGCCAAAGGCGGCGTTTCGCCAGCTTTCAAGTTCGCAGGCACGATCTCATAAAGGGCGGTCACACTGTGGCCGGCTCCGATCTCTCCCGCGTCCTTGCGGTCATCATTAAAATCCTCTTTGGCCAACACTCGGTTTTCATAACCAATGAGACGATATTCACGCACGGCCACCGGATTAAACTCGACCTGAATCTTCACATCTTTGGCGATGGTGACTAGAGTGCCTTGCATTTGTTCGACGAGCACTTTGCGGGCCTCACTGATACTGTCAATATAGGCGTAATTACCGTTACCTTTGTCAGCTAGAGTTTCCATCGTTTGATCCTTTAGGTTGCCGCGCCCATAACCCATTACACTCAGAAAGACGCCACTGCGTGCCTTTTCGCTGATCAGTTCTTCCAGTTGCTTCGGCGTGCTGATACCCACGTTAAAATCACCGTCCGTGCAGAGGATGACGCGATTCATGCCGCCCTTAATATAGCCTGCGGACGCCTGCTCATAGGCCAATTGAATGCCAGCACTGCCATGAGTGCTGCCTCCGCTTTGCAGTCGATCAATGGCTGCGATGATGGATGCCTTTTGAGTGCCGTTGGTGGGGGGCAGAACGACCTCGGTGCCGCCGGCGTAAGTGACCAACGCCACACGATCTTCTTTACCCAGGCGCTCGGTCAGGAGTCGCAGACTACGTTGGACGAGCATTAACTTGTCAGGGCTGCTCATCGAGCCAGAAACATCGACCAGGAAGACCAGATTGCTGGCCTTGTGTTCCTGGCCGAGGTCGCGTCCTTTTAAATGGATGCGTGCCAGTCGATGCTGCGGCTGCCACGGACATGCGGCCATCTCTACCTTCACGGCAAAGGGCTGCTTCGTTTTGAGGTCTGGACCTGGTTCATCAGTCGGGAAATAGTTGATCAACTCCTCGATGCGTACGGCTTCTCGTGGCGGCTGGGTATTGAGGTTGAGGAAGCGGCGCACATTTGAGTAAGCTGCCGTATCCACATCAATGGAGAAGGTGGACAAGGGGTCGCGACTAACGCTGGTAAGAGTGTTTTCTGAGATCTGGCCATACGACTCCGTGTTAGAAAACGCGTCTGCTCTGGTTGTTTGCGGGAGCTGCGGGGGATCAAAAATAGCGCCAACAGGGTTTTGGTGCTGGTTATTCAGCACACTGCTGGGGAGGCTGATTCTGTCAGCCGTGCTTGCCACGGCTGCGCCTGCTATGGCGGTGGAACCAGTGTGGGTGTTTTGAGGGCTCTTCACGCTCAGCGCCGATGCATTTACGGATGCCGGTTGCTCCGTCATCGACAGCTGGGATTCGGTGCTTAGCGACTTAGTCTTCGACGGCTCCTTTGAAGTCAGCAGCTCCGCGGGCGCATTGACTGTGTTCATGGAGGCAATCTGATCGCTTTCGGATCTAGGTTTCAATGGCGTCGCCGATGGTGTGCCAGGAGTTTTGGTGTTGGCCGCCACTTGTGCTTTTTCGGCTAGCCTAACGCGGATCTTTCCTGGGCTGGAATTATCGACTCGAGCTAAATTACCTGCATCAGCATGGGGGGCCTTGAGTGTGGGCAGATAAATGCCCACGCCGACACCTAAAGCGATGACCGCCGCTGCTGCTGCCATGGGGAATGCGGGGCGCTGCCACCATTGGAGAGGTTTGGGTTTGAAGGAAAGGTTGGTCGATTTGTGGACTTCTAATCGGGGCTTCATCAGCCTCTGTCTTTGAGCCTTGGTCAGTGATAGGGAATCATCTTTGAGTTTGCTACTGAGAAACTGGCAGAACTCTTGAGTCCCAACTGCTTCACTATGCTCATCAGGATTCTGGTGAAGCTGGGCTTCGAGTTCTGCCGTTTCTTCGGCGCTGAGCTGGTTCAGCGCCCAGGCGGTGATTTGTTCGGGTTTCATGAATAGATCAGGCTTGCTAGGGGAGGGGAGTGTGGGGGCTGATGAGAATCTAGTGCTGAGCGTTCAATGCCAGGTCTGTAGCGGCTGCGGTCCCGGCCTCCAGCTCCTGCCATTTGCTGCGTAGAGCCTGCACACCGTGATGAATCAGGTAGCCGACATTGCCGATGCTGGTTTTCATGACTTGGCTGATCTCCTTGTAATCGAGATCGGAAATGAACTTTAACTGCACGGCCTCTCTTTGCCTCGTGGGTAGATCGGCAATGAGGCTGTGCAGAGTGGCCGAGGTTTCTCGCGACTGCAATTCATCCCCTGGGAGTGGACCCGCAGAGGTTTCAAGATCAAGTGTATCCGTTTCAATCACAACGAGTCGTGATTGTTTGCGCTGGTGATCCAGCGACCGATTCTTGCAGACTGTGAAAAGCCATGGTGCTAGGCGTTCCGTATCCAGGGTGGCGATGTGTTGACTGAGCTTCAGAAACACGTCCTGCACGACATCTCGTGCTTCTTCTAGATCATGGGTATGACTAAAAGCATACCGGATTAGCGGTCGCTCATAGCGCTCTAAAGCGTCTAAGAAAAGGCGGTGGTCATCGTGCATGCGAACGTGTTCGTGTAGCAAGACGCCAGCGCGTTCAGATTCTTGGGATGAATCTGCAATTATTCTTCGGATCGTTAAGAGACCTCCTCACTCTCTTCCAATTCCGCTATTGACCCGGCCTATCCTCCCGACTAGTCTGGGCATGCTAACTCTGGAGCACCGTGCTCTGAGGCCTAATGTCCACCCACTGATCTGCGGAAATGCGCCACGCCAGCACCCTGACTGCGCCAAATGCTTTGACTGGACCTGCGATTTTATCGCCGGGACGCCTCACCGTGACTGATTTCTGTCACGCGAACACCGGACCCACTGGGTTCCACCCCAGACTTAGCGGCACCCGATGGGGCTGCGATGAGCCGCCTCTGCGGCCCGTCATACGGCCCGTCCCTCAGGATGTGACACGTTGTCCATCCTCGGCACCGACCCTTAGCACGCTCCCTTGCGTGGTGCCTCCAACCCCACAGACACCTAGAACGAACGACCCATGTCAGATACTAACACACAGCAGCAAGGCCAAGGCAATCGCCGCCGCAATCGCCGCCCAGGCGGAAACAACAAGAGCGGCGGCTACTCCGGTGGACGCACCTCTACCCCGCGTGGCGGAGTGCCCCAGCAGACTGGCTTTCAGAAATTCCTGAGCGCCGTTACCTTCGGCTTACTCGGTAAGCCCGCTACCCTTCCGCAGGCGCAGCGCAGTGCACCGCCATCCGCCAACAGTCGCGGTCCGCGCCCAGCTCGTGCCGATCGTGACTCTGCCGCACGCCCACCTCGTGAGCCCCGTGGCCCGCGTCGTGAAAACACTCCCGTCGATCCAGCCTCGATCGACACAGATCGCCTCTATATCGGCAATCTTTCCTATGATGCCTCTGAGAGCGACCTCTTTGAGCTCTTCAATGGCGTCGGTGGCGTCCGTAATGCCGAAGTCGTCGTCAATAACCGCACGCAGCGTTCCAAAGGCTTCGCCTTTGTCACCATGAGCTCGGTTGAAGAAGCCCGCCGCGCCGTCGCCGAACTGAGCGGCAAAGAATTCATGGGCCGCCCGCTCCAGCTCAGCGGTGCCAAGCCCATCGGTAGTGACGATCGCCACTCGCAGGACGACGAATCTTAACTCAAGGTAGTTGGGATCTACCGACTCACCGCCAGGCCCGCTCTCCGAATGGAGGGCGGGCTTTTTTTTAGCCTCCCTGCATTTCATTTCCTTGCTCAAAACTCAGCAGCGCGGATGTGGGTTAGGTGTGAAAAAGTTCACAAAAAATATTGTCAACTGCCCAAAAAGGGTGATTTCGACAGGTTGATTATCCGAAAAATGCCACTATGCACCAACATTGAATTGAATTCGTGCTCTGTCTCCCGTCTGAGCAACGCGCTGAATCCCTTATCGCATGGGTGTTCCAGCGTTTCGGTGTTGTTGAAAATCCCGCTCAACAGCAGAAATTGATTCTCAAAATCTTCCTGCCATTTCATCCGTTTTTTCAGTCATCCTGCCTCACCGCTCCATTTAATATGAACACACCGATTAACCCGCCGAATCCCGTGATTAATGGCAGCCCGCTGCTCAAGTGGTTTCGAGCCAATTTGAAGACACCCATCACCGCTCTGTTGATCGCGTGTTTTTCCCTTTGGTCGATCCAGTCCGGCAAGGCTGCGACGTTTGTCTGGGATATCGCCCCTTCTACAGTTGGTGCGGGCGACAGCGCGATTACGGGCGGATCAGGCACTTGGAATCTTACCAATGGCAACTGGACCACGGATCTCGGGGTAAACAATGTTTTGTGGGGGAATACCAGTGCAGATGATGCTATTTTTGGCGGTTCGCCTGGCACTATCACCATCAACACCGGCACGGGTATCACGGCGAACAAACTGACGTTCAATGTAGATGGCTACATTATTAATGGCAATGTCGCGGCTGACGTGATCACTCTAGCGGGCACCACCCCTTCCATTGGCGTCACCACCAGTGGACACACAGCAACCATTAATGCCATTCTCGCGGGAGCGGCGGGGCTGACGACGAATGGGGCGGGCACTCTGGTGCTCAATGGAGCGAATACCTACACTGGCATCACGACCATCAGCGCAGGTACGGTGAGGTTGCTCAATGCAGCAGCATTGGGTTCGAGTGCTGCGGCGACTGATCACACTACGGTCGCGGCGGGAGCGACTTTGGACCTCAATGGACTCACGATCGCAGAGAGCTTCGGGCGTGGTGGAGCGACACTGCCTCTCGATGGCTTCGCTGGCGCTACGGCCATTTTAACCAACTCCAACGCTGCGGCCGCCGCCATCACCGGCACTATCAACTTCGACGGCGGTGGGGCCTTCACCGTAAATGGCACAGGAAACATCACCCTCGACCGCGTGGCTAGGACGAACGGCACCTCCGGCAATCCATTGATCACCAAGGATGGCGCGAACACCCTCATTCTGGCGGGCACGGCGGACAATGCTGCCCTCGGGGTCACCGTCAATGCCGGCGTGGTGCAACTGAACAAGGGCGGATCCGGTGTCAGAGCGCTGGGTTCGGCCTCCACCATTGGTGCAACTGGCACGCTGCGTTTGACCACAGGTCAGGCCAATGGCGATCAGTTGTTCACGCAAGTCGATCTGACCAATAATGGCACTTTCGATCTCCAGGGCCAGGACGAAAGCTTCAACAACATGACCGGCACCGGTCTAGTGACCAACGGAGCCACGAATGATGCCAGTGTGCTGACTCTCGGTGAGAACAACGGAGGTTTCACGTGGGGTGGCGTCATCCAAAATGGTGCGGGCACTAGCACGCTGGCACTCACCAAGGTTGGTACGGGCACCATGACGATCACGAACAACAACACCTACACCGGGGCCACCCAGATCTCCGGCACCGGTGGTGGACTGACCCTTAACTTCTCAGCGGTCGGAGGGAGCAATGATAACCTCATTTCTGCGTCGTCCGCTTTGATAATGAACAATACCTCAACGTCACGCACTCAGACCCTGACCCTCACAGGGGACACGGTGGCCAACATCCAGACCTTCAATGGCACCAGCATCACTGGCGCAGGTACACGGCACCAGATCATTGCAACCTCCGGGGCCGGTGGCGGCCTGACGCTGAATCTCGGGGCGCTGAGCATCACCTCTGGGGCGCTTGTAGACTTCGTGCTTCCCACCACCGGGGCGATCAACACCACGAGCGCGAACTCGATCCTCGGCCCCCTCGTCACGGTGAACAATGGTGGTGCCTATGCACGCATCTTGGGTGGCCAGATCGCGGCCTTCACTGGTGACTTGACCTACGCGACAACGACGAATATTGGCTCGCTGGGTGGTTACGCCGCGACTGGCAACCTCCTAGTGGACAATACTTCTTCCGGCAATGTCATCCAGGCAGTGGGCACTACGGACCTAAGCACCCTCAGCATCACGGATACGGCGGCCCGCACGCTCACCATCGGGGCGGGGAACACCCTGCGCCTCGGAGCCACGGGCGGCATTCTGCGCAGCAGTGCGGCAGGTACCGTGGTGGTGGGTGACTCAGGCAATGCGGGAACCCTCACGACGGGAACCTTGGCTGGGGCCGACCTCGTGCTCACGAACGGCAACGTGACTGGCACGCTCACAGTGAACTCGGTCATCGCCAACAACGTGGGCGGCGCGGTGGATCTCATCGCCAATGGGGCTGCGGCTGCGACCACCATCCTTGCTGGAGCCAATACCTATAGCGGCACCACGACGGTGCAGGCAGGTGCGTTGCGTGTCACGAACGGCGCGGCCTTCGGCACGACCGCAGGCGGGGTCACACTTCTTGACGGTGCGGCAGTTGAGCTTTCCGGCGGGATTTCCATTGGTGATGAGGCCCTGAGTATCCTAGGCACTGGCGTCTCCGCCAACGGTGCTCTGCGTAACTTTAGCGGCACCAACACTTATGGTGGCCTCGTGACTCTGGCGGGCACTGGTGAAATTCAGGCGGACACCGGCACCACCCTCATCTTTGACCGGCCGGGCGTGGCGACTGCTGTCACCACGGGCAGTGCCATCACCTTTGAGGCTGTGGGCACGGGTGTGATTACCTTCAATGATGCGCTGGTCACGACTGGCTCCGGCAACCCCACAATCACGAAGAATGGCACAGGTGCACTCAATCTCAACGTGGCCAACACTTTTGCCGGCACCGGAGGTTTTACCATCAATTCTGGAACGGTCCGGCTCAGCAACGGTGGTGCGCTGGGCGGAAACACAGGCGGAACGTCGATAGGTGCCAATGCTGCTCTGGAATTGACCAGCGGCATTACCACCAATGAGGCAATCACACTCAATAACACCACTGGCATCAGCACCAACGGTGCCATCCGTAACATCTCCGGCAACAACTTCATCAGCGGTCAGGTCACGGTGGACAATGGCGCGGGGCGCATCCAATCGGACGCAGGCATGCTGACGCTTACTGGTGGACTGCGCGGGGATCCAGACGCCACCACGGTCCGTGCCTTAACGGTGAGCGGTGCTGGCAACGTCCATGTCACAGGGAATATCGTGGTCGGTGGCGGCACTGGCGGTCACATCTCTCTGACCAAGATCGGCACGGGCACGCTCACACTTTCCGGGACCAACGCTTCCACCAGCACCACCTCAGTCACAGGTGGCTCGCTTGTGGTGACAAATGCCGCAGGTCTTGGCACCGGTGCAGTCACCGTCAATGGCGGGGGGCTGAATTATTATGCGGCGACGGATGCCCCGCTTGTCATCGCTGGCACCCTCGGTATTACTGGTGGCGCAAGCACCGTCATCGGCGGCTCCATTGGTTCTACGGCCACGAGTGCGCAGATCAATGTGACTGGTGCTGCCACCATTACTAACGCAGCCCACCGGGTTAACATTTACGGGGTGCTGGGAACCACGCCCACCACAGGCACCTACACCCTGATCCAGGGCGGCGCTAGCAGCAGCCTGAATCCGGCAACTGCTCCCACGTTGGGCACGGTTTTCAACAACACTAACTTCACGGTCGGAGCTTTCACTCGTTCTGCCACGGCGCTTCAGGTCGGCATTACGGCGGCGACGCCGATCACTGCCGCGTTCTGGAAAGGTGGACTTACTGGGGCCACAAACGTCTGGTCTGCCTCCAATGGCACGACTCAGAGCAACTGGGTGGCCACCAGCGGCGGCGCCGATCAGGCTCTCGTGCCTGGATCAGGAGCCGATCTGACCATTTCCAATTCAGTCGTCACCACCGCCCCCACGGCTACGATTCTTGGCGGAAACATGACGATCAAGACCCTGACCATCGCCGATACCACGAATGGCTTGGGTCTCAATGCAGACGGCAACACTTTGACCATCACGCCTGCCAGCGTCGCCGACGGCATTACCATGGCGGCAAGCGTGCCTGCTAGCATCATCGCCGCGAACGTGGCGCTCGGCGCGGCGCAGACATGGACGAACAATTCGGCCAATGGCCTCTCCGTCAGCGGCGTCGTGAGCGGTGCCTTCGCCCTCACGAAAGCCGGCATCGGCCCGATGACGCTCAGTGGGATCAACACTTACAGCGGCGGCACCACCCTTTCCGCAGGCACGCTTGTGGCGGCCAGCACCCAGGCGCTCGGCTTGGCGGCGAACACACTGAGTCTGGCGGGTGGCACACTCGACATCCAGATCGACAGCAGTGTCCCGGCGCACAATACGGCCGTCTCCGGCAATGTCGCCATCGTCTCCAACCGCGCCACGAGCAATGCCGGCATCTCTCACACCTTGGGCACGCTCAGCATCGGTGCCTTTGAGCTGGACGTGACCGCTGGGTCGAACGTGGCCAGCGGCACCGCCGGCCTCACCTTTGGCGCGACCACATTCACTGGTGCGCCGATCTTCGATGTTGGCGCCGGTGCCAATCTGACTCTGGGTGCGATAACAAACGCTTCCAACCTTGCCACCATTAAGCAAGGAACGGGTGTTCTCACTATCGCTGGGGCGAATGCCAGCACGGGGACGCTAGCCATCAATGCCGGCACGTTGACACTGAACGCATCTGGTCGTTGGACCGGCGACGTCACCGTGGCCTCTGGTGGAACGCTTCAAAATACGGGTGCAGGCACGAACGGTCTTGTCGGCACGCTCAGCGTCCAGTCCGGCGGTGTTTTTGACAACCAGCAGACCGGTGCGGAAACCATTGCCGCCTTCAATCTCGAAGGCACCGGTATCTCCGGCACTGGCGCATGGGTGAATAACGCAGCAGGAACTACGGCAGGGACTTTGACATCCACGGCAGGCATCACCCTCACCGGCAATGCCAGCGTCGGCGGCGCAGGGAACATTGCTACCGCCAGCGCCATCAGCGGCACCGGGTTTTCACTCACCAAGGTGGGAGCTGGCACATTGACCTTAGGAGCAGCAGCCAGCACTTTCGATGGTGGGCTGATTGTCAGGGCGGGCACCGTCATCGGTGGCAACAATGCCAACACCTTTGGAGCGACCGCGAATCCGATCACTTTGGGCGATACTTCCGGTAGTGCGAACGCGGCGATCGTTTTCGTCAACGCAGCCAGCAATGGTTCTAATCCGATCAGCGTAGTCTCTGGCAGTAGCGGCACCGCGTCGATCACACTGGGTAACTCGACGGGTGCTATCGTGCTGAGCGGCCCCATTACCCTTGCCAAGGATCTGATTCTCACCAAGTCAGGCACCACCGGTGCCTCCCAAATCACTGGTGGCATCACCGGAACCGGCAATGTGATCATCAGCAACAATGCCACCACGGGTACCATTACCTTGGCAACGGCGGCGATCAATCCCACCGGCTCCATCAGCAATACGAGCACAGCTTCGGGTGCCACGACCATCAGTGCGGACATCGGCAGCAATGTCACTAACATCACCCAAAGCAGCGCCACGTCTGCCCTGACTCTCAGCGGCGCAAGCATCGCCTACACTGGCGCAACCAATGTAAGCGCGGGCATCCTAAATATCAGTGGAGACGCCGCCAGTGGTGCCCGCAGCCGCACCACGCTCAGCGTGGCTGGCGGTGCTACCCTCAATACGTTGAACGCAGCAGGTCAGGTCATCACTCTTAGCGGGGCCATCAATCTCGGTGCCGGTGCAGGCACCACCACCCTGGGACTCGACATCGGGAGCCTAGCTAATTTTGACCAGTTCGCCTCTACGGCCGCTGCCACCACGGCCAATTCTGTCGTCCTAAACCTCAACGGCATCGGCGGCATCGTCGCCGGGAACTACGACCTGCTCACCGCTTCTAGCGGCTTGAACACGGCCAGCTATTCCATCGGCTCATTCGCAGGCGGTGGTGGATTCAGATACTCACTGGTCTCGGATCCGACCTATGTCCGTCTCACGGCTGCCGCCCAAACAGGCGCGATCTATTGGGGGGGATCCGTCAACAACAGTTGGTCGGCCTACAGCGGCACGAGCACAAACTTCGCAAACGATCTTGCGGGCACGAACGCCAACGGCACGCCCGGCGTTAACAGCAACGTCATCTTCTCCACCAGCACCCAGACCGCCGCCTCGCTCGCAACAACCCTCGACGGAGCCTTCAGTATCCGCGATCTGACCTTTAACAATCAGATCGGCAGCGGCCCGCTCACCTCAATTGGTATCGCCCCAGGTGTCGGCGGAAGCCTCACTCTCACTCCGACTCTGGCCAGCGCGGGGATCAACATCGAGACCGGAGCACCTGCTTCAATTGCGATTTCGGCCCCTATCACTCTCGGTGCAAACCAGACTTGGACCGTGGCCGATATCGGCACCAATTTGACCTCCAGCGGCATCATCAGCGGCACTGCAAACCTGGTGAAAGCAGGTTCTGGAACGCTCACCATCAGCGGTGCTCACACCTATGTCGGAACCACGACCGTCAGCGCGGGTGTTTTCCAAGCAGGAGCAACAAACGGCTTCAATACCACCTCGGCCCACATTGTTGATGCAGGAACAACCCTGCGGCTGAACAACTTCGCAGCCACCGTGGGTTCGCTGGCGGGTGCAGGCACGGTTGACAACCTCAACGGCACGGCTGGCCGGGCCCTGACGACCGGTGGCAATAATGCCAGCACCACATTCAGCGGGGTGCTTCAAAACGGTGGTTCCTTCGGCCTCGGCCTCGCCAAAGTTGGCACTGGCATGATGTCGCTCACAGGCAATAACACCATGACGGGTAACTACACCGTCAATGGCGGTCGCCTCGCCGTCTCCACCGGCACCACGACCAATGGCGCGGGCCAGTTCACCGTGGGATCGGGAGCGACGACACGCGGCATGCTGCTCATCGGGACTGGGGCGAATATCACGACCACGGACATGGACTTCGGCAGCAATGCGACCAACGCGGCTGGTGCTGGCTATCAAACTGCCGGAACGGTCACTTTGACCGCAGCGGACGCAAATGGCGTCTTCGGCCTCGGGAATGCGAGCACGGGTTACGGCTACTATGAGATCAGTGGTGGAATCGTGAACATGAACCGTCTTACTCTCTCAAATACAGGCACGACTGGTACGGGCATCTTCCGTCAGACAGGCGGCACGGTGAATATCGGCACATGGACCACTGTCGGCCACGGTTCCGGCAGCGCCCTTCTCGACATTGAGGGTGGCACCTACAATTCCGGCGCAAACTTTGCCATGGGGGTGAATGATGCAGGAGCCTTTTCTGTGACGAATGTACGGGGCACCGGCACCCTTGTGGCAGCCAACGGCAGCACGCTTCTAACCAACCGCGGAGACAACGCTGCCCGCGACAACATGACCAACGTGCTCAACGTGCTCACAGGTGGTACGATCCGCACGGCCTCCGGCGGCATCACCAATGGCACTACGACGGGTGCTGCGAACAACTTCGTTCACATCAACCTCAACGGCGGCACCATCATCACCAATCAGGCCTCCACAAGCCTCATCAACATCAACAATACCAACACCACCCTCACAGCAAATAGCGGAGCCTTCATTTACTCCGGTGGCCTGACCGTGGACACGAATGGCCTTAACTCGACCATTCCCTCACCGTTGCAGGCTCCGATTGGCGAAGGTGTGCAAAGCATCTCCGTGAACACGGAAGGCACCGGTTACATTGGTGCACCCATTGTCCGCATCACTGGCGGCACGGGCGCAGGAGCCACAGCGGTGGCTAACATGGTCGATGATGGCAGCGGCAACGGCACCTACAAGGTCGTCAGCATCACCCTCACCAATCCAGGCACGGGTTACCTAAACACGGATGTGCTAACGGTGAGCTTTGTGGATAATGCAAGCGTCTACACCACGCAGGCCTCTCTGGGGGCCGTTTCCTTCAACGGCGGCAATACCTCTGGTGGACTCACCAAGACCGGCGCTGGCATCCTCACCTTGAGCGGAACCAACACCTACACCGGCGGCACCACGATCAGCGCCGGCACCATCGCTCTTGGAGTTGCCAATGCCCTTGCGGACACCGGGAATGTCACCATTGCCGGCGGCACCTTCGATGTCGCTACCTTCAATGACACGGTGGCTATCGTCTCGTTCCAAAGCGGCTCCATCACCGGCACCACAGGCACCCTGACTTCCAATGCCGCCTATGACATGCGCAGCGGCTCTGCCTCCGCCATCCTCGCTGGCAGTATGGGCTTGAACAAAACCACCGCAGGAACGGTGACTCTCTCTGGAGCGAATACCTACAGCGGCGTCACCAACATCACAGCCGGCACATTGGCGTTCTCTGCTGCCAACAACCTCGGAAATGCCTCCGGCACAATTACGTTGAACGGTGGCACTCTTAACTACACCGGCAGCACCAGCATTAATTTGGCCGTAACTAAGGTCGTCACGATCGGTAGCAGCGGCGGTACGTTAAACGCGGCTGACGCTGGTGGCACCCTCAATCTACTCGGTGGCATCACCACCGCCACAGCAGCCAATTTGACCAAGACAGGCCTCGGCACCGTCTCCGTCACGGGCTCAACCAACCTCAATGGCGGCAACGTCACCGTCAGCGCTGGCGTCCTGAATGCCGGCTTCACATCGACGGGCCTGGGAGCCATCGACGTGGCCAACGGAGCCACGTTGAACCTTTATGATGGAGCCGCCACCACGATGGCCATCAATGGTCTCACGCTCGCCACGGGTAGCTCACTCGGCTTTGACCTCAATGCGCCAACGGTGAATGACATCCTCAATCTCACCGGCACTGCCAACGTCACCCCGACCCTCTCGTTGAACTTCAATAACCTCGGCGGCTTGGGAGTGGGCACATACGATCTCATCAACGTCAGCGCTGGCACGCTCACGGCCACCGATTACGTGCTTGGCATCGCCCCTTCCGGCCTGAACTACAACTTCAGCACCATCAACTCCAATCAGACTTTGCGCCTCACCACCAGCACCCTGAACTTGGTTTACTGGCATGGGGATGAAACACCGGGAGGCAGTTCCTGGAGCACACTAAACGGTGCCGGTCCTTTCACCACCAATTGGGCCACCACTTCCACTGGTACTACCGACCTCGGTGCGCTTCCTGTATCCACGGATACACTGGTGTTTAGCAACACCAACGCCACAGGCCCCGCCATCGTCACCACGCTGGACGGTAACTTCACCGCAGACAGCCTCCAATTCACCGCCAATCCCTCCGGCGTCACTTCCGTGGCTGTCAATCAGGGCACCGGCGGCACCCTCACGCTCACTCCGGTCAGCGCCAATAACGGCATCGCCGTGGCCACCAACGCGGGTGCCATCAGCATCGGTGCCCCGGTCGCTACCGGCGCAGTCCAAACCTGGGAAGTGATCGGCGGCGGAGCCAATGGTTCGTCTCTGGCCGTGAGCGGTGCCGTGGCCATCAACCATCTCATCAATAAAACCGGCGCTGGCACCCTCAACTTGAGCGGGAGCAACAGCGGCGCAGGCGGCATCAACCTAGCTGCAGGCTCTTTGATCATCGGCCACAACAACGCTCTCGGCACCGGCACCTTCACCATCGGGGCAGGCACTACCATCAATACTGGAGCTGGTGCCATCGCCAACGCGGGCAACAACGTGCAGAACTGGGACGGAAACTTCACCTTCACTGGCACAAACCAACTGAACCTCGGCACCGGTGCTGTCACCATGGGTGACAACGTCATCGCCACGGTCGCCGCACAGACTCTCGCTGTCGGTGGTGCCATCGGCGACGGTGCATCCACCTTTGGCCTCACCAAGGCAGGCGCGGGAACGCTCACGCTGACCGGTTCCAACACTTATGGCGGCCTGACCAACCTTTCCACAGGCACTCTGAACCTCAACGGTAACAACTCTGGCGCTGCAGGAGGTGTCACCATGGCCGGCAGCACCAATCTCAACCTTGGCCATGCCAACGCTCTCGGCTCCGGCACCTTCACCATCAATGGGGGCACCCTGAACAATACCTCCGGCAGCAGCATGACCCTTGGTTCCAATGTGGCTCAGACCTGGAACAGCGGCTTCACCTTCACCGGCACTCACAGCATGAATATGGGTAACGGAGCGGTCACCCTTGGGGCCACCACCCAAATCGCCACCACCGCCAACACCCTGACCGTCAATGGAGTGATCGACGACGGTGCGAGCACGTTCGGCCTTACCAAGGTGGGTGCCGGAACGCTATCCCTCGGCGGCCTTAACACTTATGGAGGCGCAACTACCATCGACGTCGGTACGCTCGAATTCAAAACGAACCAAAACCTCGCCGCGGCAACGAACACGCTGGTCTTCGGGTCCTCCAGTACCACCGCCACCACCGGAACGCTCGACCTGGCAACTGCCAGCGCCACTTTCGGCGGAACCATGACCGTGCAGACCAACAGCTCTAGCGCGAACACCATCACCATCGGTAACAACCAATCCCTCACGATAAACGGCAACGTGACCATTGGCAGCAGCGCGACCAGCAATACGACCACAAGTCTGGCGGTGAGCGGCCTGGGAGCCTTCAACGTCACCAACACCGCTGCAGCCGGAGCCTTCACCGTGGGCGGCGTCAACAGCACTGGCGGAGCCGGAAACATCGCCGTAGCGGATTTCAGCGGCTTGGCCACCATGAACGTGAACCTCTCTGGCGCCGGCAGCGTCATCACGGTCAATCCCAACCTTACGGCTGGCACCACCAACGTGAATAATCTGGATGCCACCCTGCGTCTGGCGGCCTCCAGCACCCTGACGGCGACAACCCTCACCGTGGGTGGCGGTCAGACAAATAACGGCGCAGCAGGCCAGCGCAACGAACTCTATCTCGGTAGCACTTCGACGACCCTCAAAGCGGACACCATCAATGTTGGCAACGGGACTCGAGATGCTGGCTTCATCGGCGGAGGTGGAGGCAGCCTGACGATCACCGACAAAGCAGGAACCGGGCGTGCTGCATTGAATATCGGCACTGGAGCGGCTGCCACAGGTGCCATTGCTTCTGGCGGCAATGTCGTTGATTTGACCAACGTGAACGCGAGCCTGTTGCTTAGCACGCTGACTATTGGCGGCCAGAACCGGAACTCAGATCGCTCTGACATCCTCAACTTCGTTTTGGGGACACTGGACGCCTCCACAGTGGTGGTCGGTGACAACGGAGGCACTGCAAGCACCACCGTCGCAAACAACACTTGGACCTCCACGCTCAACATCGGCGGGGGCACCACGACGATCGGCACAGGCGGTCTCGAAATCGGTCGAGCCGACACGGCTGTGACGGGCACAGATGTCGCAAATGGCATCGTGAACATCACCGCTGGCACCGTCACCATCGCCAATAGTGCCGGACTTGCCTCTGCGGTCCGCCTTGGAAATAACACGGTCGCCGCAGGCATCACCGCCAACGGTAGCCTGAACATCACTGGCGGTAACGTGGCGGTCTCCGGTCACATCATCAAAGGAGCCACCACAGGCGCGGGCTCAGCGACTCTTACGCTGAATGGCGGTTCGCTGAACATGAGCGGAAATAACATCGGTGCCGTCACACCTACGGTCACTTTCAACGCCCAATCCGGAACGCTGCAAAACGTGGCCCAGATCAACGGTGGCGCAGGTCTCACAAAAACGACCGCAGGCACGCTCATTCTGGAAGGCACCAATACCTACACGGGCAACACGGTCGTCAGCAGCGGCACATTGCAGCTCGGTAGTGGGTTGGCCTCTGGCAGCATGGCCACCACTAGCCCCATCAGCGTTGGCACCGGGGCCACCTTTGCGGTCAAACAAAGCGACCTCGTCACCCAAGGAATCGAGTTTAGTTCTGCGGCCATTACCGGTTTAGGGGGCTTCACCCAATCTGGAACAGGGACCACCCTTTTGAATGTCAACAACACCTACAGCGGCCCGACCTCTGTCTCTGACGGCAATCTGCAGGTCGGAGTGGCCGGTGTCGGTGGCATCACAGGGACGATAAGTGTCACGGTCATGAAAACGGGCGCAACTTATGCAAACGCACCCATCCTTTCTGGATCGGGCACCATCGGCGGGATAACGGTTATCGGCGATAGCGGCAATCCGGCAAACAAAGGCATCCTAGCTCCTGGGGACAACGGCTTCGCTACAAACCGGACGCTGACATTAGCTCCTGCGAGCAGCCTCACTGTGCATGCAGGATCACAGGTCCAGATGGGCATCACCGCCCCCACAGGATTCGATGCGGGTTTTGCGAGCTACAATGGAAACGCGATCTCTTATCTCACGTCGCTGTCTTCTACGAATGATGGCACGTTTGGTTCAGCACCGGCGGCTTGGTTTGCTGCCCCAAGTTCTAACCAGGTGGATCACCTTGCTCTAGGCGGGGGATCGCTGACCCTCGGAACCAATAATGGCGGGGCTATCGCTGGCCAAGGAATCATGTCGATTTTCTCAAACTCGCTCGTTACGGGATCGTTAACGAGGGGACAGATCTTCAATTTGATTGATTGGACCGGCCTGCTTTCAGGCTCCTTCAATGTTGGGTCGGGCTTCTCAACGGGCGGTATACACGGCGACTTTGATCTTCCTGACATTTCATCCACAAACTTCGCTTGGGACACTTCGGCGTTCAGAACGCATGGTGTGATCGTTGTCGTTCCCGAGCCAAGCCGCTTGCTGCTGCTGTTCGTGGGTCTCTTCGGTCTGTTCTTCCGCCGCCGTCAGAACGACTAATCACTTCACTTCTCTAACTCCAAAGGCCGAAGTTTCAGTGAGGGACTTCGGCCTTTATCTTTTCCCTCAGATCTTCGTCCTGCCGTAAACCTCCCGACTAACTTGCCGTAGAGTTACGCGCTGTTCCGCACGCTGTGGACGATATGAGACCGTTCGTGATTCGAGTTTCTAATCACAGGATTCACAGGATTCACAGGATTCACAGGATTCACAGGAATGGGTTCTGACCTGTAAATCATGTCTTTCTGTTTTCCCGTAAATTTGAGTATCCAGTTGCTTGGTTGTCTCCAAGTCATATGGCCAAAGTGACTCTTCGTTCCACATCCCAACACCGTGGATTGTCTGCTAGAAACAGGAATGGAAGATCGTTGAGTCGGGCAAGGGATGCAAATCGGCGGTCAGCCAATCCTGTTTTTAGGGTAAACCTAGGGTTACAGCATCTAGCTCAGAGACGCTTAATGCGCCTGTTTTCAAGAGCTTGCATGGTTTTTTGGATAAGAGCTTCTGCCTCCCCCCATCCATCTGGCGGACACGCCCGTCCTGTCACCGCATCACCGCCATAGTCGTATCTTGCGAGAGTATCGGCCGCGGAAAAAACAGATCAATTCTCAGCCGGCGAGATGATTGTTGAATTAATTTATTAACATGAATAAGAAAAATATTTATCCATTCATTTTTCTGCCTGCTTAGCTGATTCCAACGCGGTTTCGTTTCCCTGATTGATGCATCGGTCATCGGGTTTCCTCAATAAACCGCCCCGACGAAGGGGCAGCCGTTCCGCCGCTCAGTAAAATTGCAATGTCTGTAGGATGGGGCGAGTTGCCTAAACTCGTTATAAACTTAGGTGTAAAACCTGATAATCAAGCAAACTAAAATATCAAGAGTGCTTCAATCCCTTGAAATTCAGTTTCAACAACACTTGCCCGAATCGAGTTCTTGTTCGGGAAATAACAATAAATGCCTTGGAAAATGTCGTTTCTATGTGATTACATGATCTTGTAACTTAATGATTTCCAACCTTTCAGTCCTAGCAATTTGTTAGTCTCATCCGCCTGCCAAGTAACCAATATCAAAGATTATTTTTCGTGCCTTTTGTTAGGCGTTGGAAAATAAGGCTTCAATAGCATGTCTAACCAATCATCCATTCAGTTTAGCAAGCATCGTGCCAGTCTTCGAGACGACGCGAGTGCTCTCTTCATTGAATTTTGGATTGATGCGTTTTTCACGCCGCTGAGTTCAACTACCTGCATCGACTGATCGTTTGCCGCTCCTCCCCCTTTTTTTAACTCGTTCACCGCCCCCTATGAAGACACCAACCGCCCAACCGCTCTCTCTCCCAGTGCGCCTGACTCGTAGTCTGCGTACACCTCTTTGGAAGAAAACGGTCTCTTCAATCCTTCTGGCGCAGTTCGCTCTCTGGAGTATGCAGGTGAATGGCGCTAATATCACCTGGGATGGAGGCACCAACCTTTGGAGTGGATCCACTTGGAATGTCGGCGGCTCATGGGTGAATGACGCTGGAAATGTCGCTCTCTTTGGAGGCACAGCTGGCACGGTTACCCTGGGTGCCGCAACCACGGCTGGAGCACTCACCTTCAACACAGCCGGCTACACCATTGCCCCTGGAGGATTTTCCCTCAGCCTAGGCAGCCCCGGCTACACAGCCACTGGCTTTGCCGGCGAGCCGCGTGGTATTACCCTCTCCACGGCGGCGAGCTCTCTCCTCACCACGATCTCAGCAGATACCATTCTGGCCACCTCGCAGAACTGGAACACCAGTGGTTTCAATAACCTTCGTCATACTGGAGTCATCAGTGAAGCCTCCGCAGGCTATGGACTCTCAAAGGACGGCACAGGTACCGCTGCACTCACTGGTGCGAACACCTATACGGGCATGACGACCGTACGTAACGGCATCCTCGTTCTTGGCAGCGCTACGGCGGCGGGAACAGGCACCTCGCCGCTTCGCAATGGCGGAGATGCCACCCTCGGTGGCGGTACGCTCATGCTCGCAGCGGCCAATCCTTCCACTGGCTTTACACTTGCTCGGAATCTAGAACTTCAGGGATCCGGTGTCCGCACCGCCGATTCGCGTAATGCCGCAGCCAGCACCTTCGCTCAGGGGGCTCTTTCCAGTGTCGGTAACAACACGGTTAGTGGCACAGTTAACTTCTCCAGCGCCGTGGCTAATCGCATTTCATCCTTGTCCGGCATGTTGACGCTATCAAACACGGTCACCCTCGGCACGGGGCAGGTTACGACCCTCGTTGGTGGTGGTAATACCAACATCACTGGCCTAATCCCGGCCTCGACGGGTGGGTTGATCAAAGCAGGCGGCGGCACTCTCGCCAGCACGCTCATCCTCGGCAACTCAGCCAATGCCTTTACCGGCACCGTCCGTGTAGATAGCGGCACCATCCGCGTGGCGAATGGCGGTGCTCTGGGTTTGAACACTGGCACCGCCGCAATGGAATTTGGCGGTGGCACCCTCGAAGTCCGCACGGACAGCACCAATGTCGGCTCCTTTGCCGTCACCAATCTCAACACGAACACTAACAATGGTACGGTTTTCTTGGATCGCGCCATCGGCAGCTATGGGACAGGTAATCTTAACCAGACCGTCGATTTTGGCTCATTCCGCTTCGGCACCGTCAATCGCACGCTCACAGTCAACAGCCGCAACGGTTACGGCTTCTCCATCGGCACCATCGGAACGAACGTGGGAGGCAACGGCAACAACAATGTGGCCTTTGCGACCAACGCTAACGGCTTAGCCACTTTTGATGGCAACGTGACCATTGGTGACAACACTGCTGTCCGCACTTTTACCTACACCTCCCAGGGTGATGCCATTTTTAATGGCAGTGTCCTGTCTGGCTCCACCGCTTTTGCGGATGTCTTCTCTAAGGCTGGATCAGGCACGCTGACGATGTCCGGCACGGCCACCACAGCCACGGGCTTGAAGACGATTTCGGCTGGCACCCTCGCTGTGAACAGCTTTGGGGCGTTCAATTTGACTGCCAACACAGGTCGCGTTAACCTGCAAGGTGGCACCTTGGATTATCGTGGCGCGGCAGGCACGGGAGCTGGTGAGACGGTGAGCACCAAGACGATCCTACTGAATGCGACCAATAGCATCTTGCTCGCTAACCAGGCGGGAACCGCACCTACAGCCCTTGTCCTCGGCACCAATCTGGGCGCCAATGGGGTTGCGGCCAGAAACCTCTTCCTCGGTGGTTCCAGTGCGCTGATCAATGATGTGCAGGGCGTCATTGCCAATAATAACATCGCCACCAATCTCACCAAGATTGGCTCAGGCACCTGGCAGATCAATACTCCTGTTGCTGCGAATTACGGCTCGGCGGCGACGGGTTTGGCTGCAACGGCCGCCAGTGGCGCGAACCAACTCACCGTAGCGAATACGGCTGGTTTGGTGATCGGTCAGCCCGTTTCGGGAACAGGCGTGCCATTTGGCAGCGTCATCACAGAAATCGTCAGTGGCACAGTATTTGGTATCAATCAGAACACCACGGCGGCTGTAACCTCAGTGAATCTTGCGCAGGTCTCGGGTGCAACGGCGGCTGTCTCGGTGACGGCGAACACGGGTAACGCCCTCACCGTGGCGAGTACGGCTGGATTGGTTCCAGGGCAGCCGATCAGTGGCCCAGGCATGGCCGCTGCCGATGGCTGGTTCATTAGCTCGATCACCAGCGCGACCGTCTTCAATGTCGCCAACTCCACTGGCACGGCCACTCTTGCCGACACTACCGCCGTAGGCTCGCAGACTCCTGCCGCCAGCGTCAATTTCGCGGGTAACCTGACCATCGCAGGAGG
>JAIXZA010000079.1 GCA_027489965.1 Verrucomicrobiaceae bacterium | reverse complement strand
CTGGCGCGTGTCGAAGATGTTGAAGTCGTTGTCTTGGTTGCTTTGCAGGTTCCGCCGCTGGCGCATGATCTGCGTGATCTCGGCGATCAGTTCCAGGCTGTTCGTGCCTTCCACGGCGGAGATGGAAATTTGATTGATGTCATGCGACGACGTTTTGCCGATCAGCCGACGTTGCAGCGAGGAGAGCGGCATGATGATGGTGTCATCTTGATCGCCCATGCCCGCCTGGCCTTTCGTCGCCAGCAGCCCGATGACCTCGCACGACGCACGCCCAATGCGAATGCTCGCCCCGATGGGATTCTCGGTGCCAAACAGCTCCACACGCACCGTGTTGCCGATCACGCACACTGCGCTGCCGGAGCGCACATCCAAGTCCGTGAAGAGTCGCCCCTCCGCGAGGCTCCACTTGTTGATTTGAAAATAGATCGGCGTGGTGCCGGTGATGGTGCTCGCTCGCGCATTGCTCAGGTAAATCGTGCTCAGCGACGCCGTGCGCACCGGCGCGATGGCGGCGATACTCGCGATCTGCTCGCCGAGCGTTTCCGCGTCTCTCTCCGTGAAACTCGGCACGCCTGCCGATGAGCCGCGTTGGCCAAAACCCGCCCCAGGTCGCAGCGTGAGCAGGTTGCTCCCCAGGCTGGAAATCTGCGCCTTTACCGCCAGCGTGGCTCCTTCGCCCAGCGTGACCATGGTGATGATCGACGCCACGCCGATGAAGATGCCTAACACGGTCAAAAAAGCCCGCGTGAGGTTGCGGCCGATCTCCCGCACGGCGATGGCAAAGGCATTCCAGATCATGGCGAGGTGGAATCGGATTCGACGAGGCCGTCTTTGATCACCACGCGTCGTTTCGCACACGCAGCCACGTTTTCATCATGCGTGACCATCAGCACCGTGATGCCACGATCCACATTCAGCCGGGTGAGGATCTCGATGATGTCCCGCGTCGTCACCGAGTCGAGATTGCCCGTCGGTTCATCAGCAAACAGCGTGCTCGGCTCCGTCACGATGGCCCGCGCGATCGCCACTCGCTGCTGCTGCCCGCCCGAAAGCTCTCCCGGCGTGCTGTCGAGCTTCGTCGGCAAACCCACCGCCGTCAGCGCCGCCGTGGCCTTTTCATGTCGCTCCTTCCGCGACATGCCGCGATACAGCAACGGCAGTTCCACATTCTCCAGCGCACTCGTCCGCGCCAGCAGGTTGAAACCCTGAAAAATAAACCCCAGCGCATACCGCCGCAGCAGTGACCGCTGATCCGCATCCAGCGTCTCCACCGCGATGCCCTCATACAGGTAATGCCCGCTCGTCGGCGTATCCAAACAGCCCAGCACATTCATCAACGTCGATTTCCCCGACCCACTCGGCCCCATGATCACCACAAACTCCCCCTTCCGAATCGTCAGATCGATCCCCTTCAATGCCTGAAACGCCGCATCGCCGAGACCATAGGTTTTCGTCAGCCTGTGCAATTCGATGAGCGGAGATTCACTCATGATGCAGGTGTGTTATGGCAGAATAATGTGCGCGTCATGGCGAGTCAATAAGGGACAACTTAAGTATCACAGTTGCACTCCGACATGGCGATGGGGTCAATGCCCCATATCCTGAAGGATTAGAAGTGCAGTTTAAAAGTGCTCAGACATTGAGCATTGGCCCTCCGCACTCATTCGCCAGCATTGGGAAATGAGTGAACGAAAAGCGATTCCGGCAAAGTTGCGTGACAAGGTGCTCCGAGAAGCGGGCTATCGGTGTGCCAATCCGCCTTGCCGCACCACGCTGGCGATTCACTTGCATCATGTCATTGAAGTGAAGGCGGGCGGCGGGGATGAGTTCGAGAACCTCCTAGCATTGTGTCCTACCTGTCACTCGCTGTTTCATGCGGACATTATCTCCAGGGAATCGATCCACGAATGGAAAAGCCGTCTTGTTACGATCAACAAGTTCGAAGCCCTCGGAATCAACTACCAACAGGAGGCAAGAAGCGACGAACGCCGAGGTTTTGCTATTGCGGTGGCAGAGTTCACCTGGCGCACTTGTGAGATTGGTCTTCTCCAAGGCCAGCGATTCAAAAAACGAGGATTATGCACTTTCTTTACGGAGGGCATAGCTGTGACCTCAACACACGTGATTGATGACATTTTTGCTGCTGCGCCGCTGCATGGACAGCCCACCATCTGGACCAAAGCTGGAATGGCATCCTTGCAAGAGTTGCGGCGGGATGAGTCACTAGGCATCGCATTGGTTAAGATGGGGGCGATTGACGATGCCTTTGCCAGAGAGCAACAACTCAAAAGACCCGACCTCACAGGTTTCTTGTCTCCACCACTCCAAACTAACGTGCGCTATCGCCTTGTCCCATTTGTGGGTGAGCAAGTTGGCATCCTTCACGCCCCTGAGTCCACAAAGGAATACCGCAGCCACTTGGGGTTGCAGTTTGAGACCGCCGTTGTCGCCTATTCCAACAGGGTTGGACCAAGGCTAGATCCATTCCGTTACACGCTCAGTCCACTCATTGCTCGCATTGAGGACGAAGGAGCGCCCGTCTTCACGTCGGACGCCCGTTTTATCGGCATTATTACGCCCACACTTCTTGTGGATGGAGAGAACACCACCAGACATGTCATCACAAGCCTGATCCCTCTGAACAAAGTAATCCCTGATAACACTGGTGATTCTCAGGGAAATTTGGCCTACTCCAGCCCAAGCAATCTATGAGTTTGTTGGCCGGAGTAATTGTCCAGGACGAGTATGAGCTTGCTAAATTCCCACTCTGCCGCTATCTATGCGGCAGCTTTGGAATGGGACTACCCGTTCGGTGAGAGGCCACTGGGACTACCCGGTGGCCTTTCGTTTTTCGCTGGGAAGCATTTCAGGCCGTAGTCAGCAACAAGGCCATTTGCTCCCGCCCAAAACTTGCGTTTCAGGATGGTCATTGCCCGGTTTGGCTGATCTGGACGAAGCACAGATAAAGCAACGGGCCGCGCCACCATGTCGGCAATCTGCAAGCCCTCCGAGTTCGTGCGCTTGTCAGCCATGACAAGCTTGAATGGCAGTTGTCGGGCAAGACCATTCTCGCCTTCACAAATGCGTCGAAACTCGAGTTCGAGCTCGGTGTCTTCGCGCTTCCCACGTGCCTCGACGATAAAGTGGGTGGTGTGGGATCCATGACCACGCTCCGAGAGAAGTCGATGAACGCGTTCAAGGCCAAATAGGAGTGCCAGATGATACGGGTTGGTCGTTGAGACATCCGTAAGGTGTAGTTCTCGCTTATCGATGACGACAACCACAAGGCTGAAATCGGCAATTTCGATGATTTGGGTCAATTCGTTCAGAAACGCCTCACGCGGTTCCTTGCTCATCATGGAGAATGCACCTGCCTTTTTGCGAATATCATGCTCGTGCAGGATTACCAAATCATGCCCAAAGGTCTTCACTTTCAACTGCCTGACTGCACGGGTCACCTCATCGACGTAGGCTGTTTTTTGGAACACACAGAACGCCAATGCGAACAAAGGAAAGTCCGGATTTATCGTCGTCATACCATGATCACCGCTCTCGTCCACAAAGACGAGATAGTCGCTGAAAGTGTCGGCAGGTGTGCTCACAGACTACTAGCGTATGTCGGGCATTAGATTTGCCAAGTAGGACCTCGTGCAAATCGATGAACCATGGAACGCCACGCTCAAGTCGTCGGCACATTGTTCCGCAAAATCACCTGCATCCCCTCAACCAAACCCTCTCCTGACACCTCCGTGTATCTTCCATCCGTGAGGCCGGCCTTAATGAGGATGGATTCGGCTTTGCCGTCGCGGAGGATGTAGAGGTGGGCGGCGGGTTTGGTTTTGTCGTCTTTGTCGCTGGCTTCGGGGCGGCTGCGGTTGCGGGTGGGCATGGGGATCAGGCTTTGGACGAAGGATTTTTTCGCGGGGCCGGTTTTGGCGGCAGTTGCGGGATTGAAGCGCAACGCGGCGGTGGGCACGCGGAAGACGTTCTGGCTCGTGGCGACGCCGATGTCGGCGGTGGCGGTCATGCCGGGGCGGAGGCTGAGGTCGTCGTTGCTGACATCGAGATCAGCTTCGTAGGTCACAACGTTTTGCGTCACGGCGGAGCCGTAGGACACGACGGATACGACGGCGCTGTAGGTGCGATCCGGCCAGGCATCGACGGTGAAGCTGGCCTTTTGACCTTTCTCGACTCGACCGATGTCGGCCTCGGCGATGGTGACTTTCAAAATCATGCGCTCCAGTTTCTCGGCGATGACGAACAACTGCGGCGCGGTGAAGCTGGCGGCGACGGTCTGGCCGGGCTCGATGCTGCGCGTGAGCACGATGCCGTCGATGGGCGATTTGATGATGGCGCGGCCGAGATCGTTCTCGTTGATGCGCACCTGGGCCTCGGCGGTGCCGACTCCAGCCTGGGTGTTGAGCAGATCGGCCTTCGCACGCTCGGCGGTGGCGATGGCGGTGTCGATGATGGCTTTGGAGGGCACTTTGCCGCCGCTGATGCGCTGAAGCTCCTGCTGGCGGGCGAGCAGCGCGGCGCTTTCCTTCACCGTGGCCTCGGCGAGCGTGACACGCGCCTGCGCAGCTCGCACGGCGGCGCTGTTGCTCTCGGTTTGTTGCAAAAGCTTGCTGGTGTCGAGCTTGGCGAGTTGCTGACCTTTGGTGACGCGGTCATTGATGTCGGCATTCACTTCGAGCGTGATGCCGGAAAGCTCGCTGCCGACGGTGACTTCGTTCGTCGGCTCCAGATTGCCCGTGGCGGTGATGGTGAGGAAAACATCGCCGCGCGTGAGCGGCTCGGTCACATAGAGCGGCACTTGTTGTTTGGCCTTTTCGATGCGGCTGCGCCAAAACCATCCGCCCAGGCCGAGCGCGATGACGATGAGGCCGCAGATGGCGTTGCGTTTGAAGTGCCCTTTTGATCCGCTGGCCTGGATGGCTTTGGCGAGATCGGCTGGGGCCAATGGCGTGGAGGTTTTCATGTCAAAAGGGCGACCAACCTCCGCCGAGAGCCTTGTAGAGTTGCACGCAAGCATTGGCGCTCTGCGCGGTGGTGGTGACTTCCTGCTGCTCCAGCGTGAGCAGCGTGCGCTGCGCATCGAGCGACACGAGCAGATCCACCTGACCGGCCTCGTATTGCCAAGCGGCCAGCGTCACGGCCTCGCGAGCGGCAGCGGCGGCTTTTTCGACGATGCGATGCTGCTCGGCATAACGACGCACGGCAGCGAGCGCGTTTTCGACTTCAGCGAGTGCATTGAGCACGGTGGCCTCATACGCGATGAGCGCCTGTCGCTCGCGTGAACTCACGGCGCGGATGTTTTGCCGAATGCGGCCCGCATCGATCACCGGCGTAGCCAAACCCGCGAGGATGCTCGCGATAAAAGCTTCAGGGGAAAAGATGTTTCCCGCCTTGAGGGCATCAATGCCGATGGAGCCGCTCAGATTCAGCGAAGGCAGTCGCGCACGCTTCGCCGATTGCGTGCGGGCAAACGCAGCCTCCAGCGCATGCTCAGCCGCACACACATCAGGTCGTTGACGCAAAGCCTCAGCAGGAACTCCGGCCGCGATGCGCGAAATCATCTCCGGCACGCGACGCGAGCCCGCGAGTCGCGAATCGAGCGAACCTGGCGTGCGGCCTGAAAGCAGCGCGAGTTGGTTCTTGCTCTGCACGACGCTGAGTTGCAGCGCCGGCATGGAGGCCCGCGCCTGCTCCAGCGTGCTGATGGAGCGCTGCGTGTCGAGCGCATCGCCCGTGCCCGCCTGCTCACGCCATTGTGTGAGCTGCACGGTCTCGCCCCGCGTGCCGAGACTGCGCTGCACCACGCTCAACTGCGCCTCCGCCGAACGCAGCGCGACATATGCCGTCGCCACATCCGCCGCGAGCGTGACCTGCGCTCCGTAAAAGTTCTCGCCGATCTGTTCGAGGTCCGCCGTGGCCGCTTTGAGCGTCTGATACTGCTTCCCAAACAAATCCACCTGCCAGCTCACATCAAACGAGGCCTTGTAGCTCTCGCTCGTGGTGATGACATCCGTGATGCCACTCTTTGTTCGCGCTCCACGCCCCGATTGATTCGCCGCCAGCGATGGAAACAAGTTCGCCGACTCCACCCCACGCCGCGCACGATACTCCGTCACCTTCTCCAAGGCCGAACGCACCGTCGGACTCGCCTTCAGCGCCTCTGCGATCAAGTCATTCAACACCGGATCACGAAACCGCCGCCACCACAGCGCCACATCGAGCGGTTTCGACGAAGACACCCCCTGCTGCCAACTCGCAGGCACGACGACGGCATCCGCAGCCATTTCGCGCGGTACTTTACCGACGCAGGAAACCATGGTCATCATCGCTACAGCGACCGACATGGCTTGAGGCATGGAATAAGCGAGTTTGATCCTGCATCCCCTACATGCGTTGATGATCGCTTGCCTATGGGGCAAAGACCCCATGTTTGCTTCAATGTCCTGCAATAGACTGATTGTGACTTACAGATTGTCCTCTGGCCCGAGAACAGACGCGATGCTACACAGGCTATGAACCATAATACGTTAGGATCGCCAAATTCAAGGCATTCAACGCGGCTAGCCTATCGATGATCTTCTCTGCAACGGATCCGCTAACGAGACTTAAATGGCCGATAGCAGCAAAGGCCACACCCATGGATGTGACAATCTATTAGGTGATAAATTTAGAATCGGCTAAATGGGGTTAGTTCTGGATGTGTATTGCTGACGTGACATCAAAGGTTGTGGTTAAAAAATTGAGTTACCCCTCATTATAATTAGTCGGTTTTAAAATATCAATCATACATATGATAATGAATATAGAAACCAAATAGCTACATGCGACTGAAACAAATCGGATCATTCCAAATTCATGATGATTACTTTTGCCCATTTATCGAGAGCGAAGCCGGCTGTAGCCGCCGGCAGGCCTAGATCGCAGCCAAACTCTCCAGGTTCATTTCAACCCATTCACAGCATCGATGGGTCACGCCTCCCATGAGCGTCTCAATTCCTCCCGTAACGACAAAAAAAACCCAAAACCCACCGAACATGAAAAACGATAGGAATCGCCTTGGTAGAAATCGTCGCAATTATATCAATCGAGCAATGATCGCCGCTCTAGCCGCTTTCGTCTCTCTGGTTACTTTGACCCATGCGCAGGTCGCTTTACCGATCGCTGAGCCTGTTTCCAGAGCAGTAATGCTGGATGGACGTGTGCTCACCCAAAAGGTCCCCCTGCAGTTATTTTCAACAGAAGGACCAATCTGGAACTTAGACTTAGCCAATCAGGGCATCTACGTCACCGGTAAAAAGGTAACCATACCCGCCACGGTCAACGGTGCGCCGCTCTTGATCGAAGGCTCATCCGTGATCGGGCAGGATGGCCAAACACTGACCGCTATCAGCGCCGCAGACTTTGATCGCCTCACCGACACTCGTGCCGCAGGCTCTGACCGTGTTCCCTCTGTGGTCTCAACCAATCTCGGACCACGTCGTCTAGGTGCCGTACGCTCCATATTCAACACCTTGGAAGCTCGCCGACATGCGGACGAGGACCCCAGTTTGGTGCGTGACCGCGCAGCGAAGGCTGAAATCGAACAGAACTACTTCGATATCGTCAAGCAATGCTATGAAGCCAACGCAGCAGCTCTGCCATCAAACTTCCTTCACCGGGTGGGGTTCCGTGGCACGGATCCGTCTCATTGGATCTATCCGGTAACTTTTGGCGGCACGCTGAAGTCAGCGGGTCATGTCTACGTGGACGGGCAGGGCAAAGAATACTTTGTGCCTGACATCGGGCTCGTGGTCGAACTCTCCGAAAATGTCGCCTCCGGCGTGATCACCTCAATAGCACGGGGGAATAGCACGCGCCCAGACTCCTTCGTGATTGGTGATTTACTGCTGATTTTCAACCAAGATCCACGATTCGGCGCCGATGTGCATGGTATCGGGGAAGCGGTGATTCCTCGCGAGGAGTTCTTCAAGCAAGTCGTCGCAGGCCAAACCGATATTAGTGTGGGTGGCTACATGGTGAGCGAGCATGTGATTTTTGTGAATGAAGTCCTGACCGAGTTCACCGACCCTAATGCTGGTATTAATATCACTGCGGATCGATTTAACATTCGTGTTGGCGCGAATGAATCGCGCTGGCGTGGCACGGTGGACAAGCCACAGGGTATCAATCTCGTCGCTGTTCTGATCAATACGCTTCCTAGCGGTGCTCAGACAAATCGTGCGTTTCCCATTCCGATGGCGATTGATCCGCTGACTGGTGCGGCGACGTACAATGCGAGGATTCGCGGCTTTAACATAACCAACCTCACTCACATTGAGATGCAGGCCCGCAGTTCAGCAACCGGCGCGATCGAGGCGAGCGAGCTATTCGATATCACAGCCTTCAGGAATTGATTCATCCACGACTGCGGATGCATAAGGAGACGCCACTGACCTGCTCAATCGAATGCATCCTCACAAATCATAAATCAGCCATGGTTAGAACGCCGCGCGCAAGTGAATCAAATCAGCTAGAACATCAATCGCCTCATGCACGACGGCTTAGGGAGATGCCTGGGATGGCCGTTGGCGACGAAGGTCATCGAGAAGGTGGTGACACCCCCAACCTCGGACCACGGCCATACTCTCCAGATCAGTCCAAGCCAATCACAGCATCGACTGCTCGCGCCCGTTCATGAGCGCCTCAATTCCTCCCACAACGGCAAAACAAACTCAAAAATAAATCAACCATGAAAAACAGTAGGAACCGCTTTACCCGAAATCATCGTCATTATATCAATCAAGCGAGGACCGCAGTACTAGCCGCACTCTTTTCTCTAAGTTCTTTAGCCTTTGCGCAGACCGCTGTGATGCTGGATGGACGTGTGCTCACGCAAAAGGTACCCCTGTCGCTATTTGCGACGGAAGGACCGATCTGGAATCTCGACCTCGTCAATCAGGGCATCTTCGTCACAGGTAAGAAAGTAACCATCCCGGCCACAGTCAATGGAACGCCGCTTTTGATCAGCGGTTCGTCCGTGATCGGGCAAGATGGCGAAGCGCACACCGGCATCGGTGCGGCAGACTTTAACCGACTTGCTGATACCCACGCCATCGGTCTTGGTCGTGATTTAGCTCGGGTTTCCGAGACTCTCGGACCGCGCCGTCTAGGTGCCGCGCGTTCCGTTTTCAGCACCTCGGAAGCTCGCCGACATGCAGTCGACGCGCCTGGGCTGGTGCGTGACCGTGCGGCACAGGCTAAGATCGAGCAGAACTACTTCGAAATCGTGCAGCAGTGCTACCAAGCCAACGCAGCAGCTCTACCAGCCGACTTCCTCGACCGAGCGGGTTTCCGTGGCACTGATCCAGGGGCTTGGACCTATCCAATGTCCACTGGCGGCACGCTGAAGTCAGCGGGTCATGTTTACCTCGATGGGCAGGGCAACGAATACTTTGTGCCTGACATTGAGGTGGTGATCGAGCTAGCCGAAAATGTCGCAGCAGGCGTGGTCACCTCACTTGCACGTGGTACTAGCACGCGCCCAGACTCTTTCGTCATTGGTGATTTACTGCTGATTTTCAACCAAGATCCACGGTTCGGCGCCGATGTGCTTGGACTCGGCGACGCGGTGATCCCTCGCGAAGAGTTTTTTAGGCAGGTCGTCAGGGGCCAAACCCACCTTGATGTGGTCGGCCACATGGTGAGCGAGCATGTGATTTTTGTGCAGGAAGTCCTGACCGAGTTCACCGATCCAAACGCCGGTATCCACATCACTGCGGATAGGTTCAGAATCACTGTTGGTGCAAATGAATCGCGCTGGCGCGGCACGGTTGACAAGCCCCAGGGCGTCCGCCTCGTTGCAGTCCTGATTAGCACACCTCCTTCCGGTCTTCAGACAAGACGCGAATTTAACATTGCGATGGCGATTGATCCACTGACCGGTGGGGCGACCTATGATGCGAGGATCCGCGGCTTCAACGTGACCAACCTCACCCACATTGAGATGCAGGCACGGAGCCTAGCAACCGGCGCGATCGAGGCGAGCGAGCTATTTGATATCAGAGAATTCAGACAATAATTCATGCAGGGCGGCGGCTCTAGATGGAGCTGCCGCTACCTTATTCATTCGAATGTACCCTCACAAATCATGAATCACCTTTGGCGGGAACGCCGCTCGCAGCGCGTTCAGCACCGCTAGCACATCAATGATCTCCTGTGCAATCGCGCCGCTCACAGGGCTCAGGTGACCGGTGGCAGCGAAGGCCATGCCGATGAGGCTGAGGGCCATGCCGCCGACGGCGCTTTGCAGGGCGATGACTCGCATGCGGCGACTGATGTGCATGAATTCGTCCACTTTTTTGAGCGAGTTGTCCATGATGACGACTCCGGCGGCTTCTGCGGTGACATCGCTGTTTTGGCCGATGGCCATGCCGACGGTGGCGGCCATCATGGCGGGGGCGTCGTTGATGCCGTCGCCAACATAGAGCGTCTTGGCTTTGGCGGTTTCGGCGCGGACAAGGGTGAGTTTTTCCTCGGGACTCTTCTGCGCGTGGATCTCGGTGATGCCGACTTGATCGGCGAGGTAGCGGACTTCGGATTCGCGGTCACCAGAGATGATCATGACGTGGTCGAAGTGATGCTTCGGCGCGAGGTGATTGACGAAGCTGCGGCTTTCGGCTCGCGGGGCATCGCGGAAGCGCAGCGCGGCGGCGTAGTGGCCGTCGATGACGACGACGCACTCGAGTCCACCTGCGTTAGGCGGGAGTTGATCGGTGCCGGGAAGGTTCTGCGGGATGAGTTTGTTGCGGCTGGTGATCTGGAGTTCATGACCAGACACGGTGCCAACCAGACCTTTGCCTGGCTGCTCGCTGACGGCACTGGCTTCGGGCAAGATGAGGCTTTGCGCCTTCGAGGCGGCGAGGATGGCGCGTGAGAGCGGATGCTTCGAGTAACGCTCCAGGCTGGCGACGAGGGTGAGCACTTCCTTGGGATCAAAACCGGTGGCGACGAGCTGATCGGTGAGCGCGGGCTCGCCATAGGTGAGCGTGCCGGTTTTATCAAAGATGGCGGTGCGGCATCCGGCGATCTGTTCGAGCACGACGGGGCTTTTCACGATGATGGCGCGTCGTGCGCAGAGCGAGATGGAGCTGATGATGGCAATGGGAATGCCCAGCAGCAGCGGGCATGGCGTGGCAATGACGAGTACGGCGAGGAAGCGCAATGAATCGCCGCTGAGGAACCACGCGAGTAGCGCCACGACGAGCGCGACGGGTGTGTAGATGGCTCCGAGCTGATCACCGAGGCGCTGGAGCTGTGGGCGCTTGCTCTCGGACTCACGCATGACCTCCATGATCTTCACGTAGCGTGAATCGGCGGCGAGCTTTGTGGTGCGAATGGTGAGCGCGGTCTCGCCATTGATCGCGCCAGAGATGACGAGTGAGCCGGTGGTTTTGGTGATCTGGAAGGGCTCGCCGGTGAGGTAGGACTCATCCATGACGCCGTGGCCTTCGGTGACTTCGCCATCGGCCGGGCAAATTTCATGCGGGTAGATGACGAGCGTGTCGCCCACGGCGATCTCGGCCAAAGCGGTATCCGCGATGTCCGCGCCCGTTTTGCGATGAGCGATGAAGGGCATGCGTTTCACCAAAGCCGCGAGCACCGATGAGGCGCGGCGCAAAGCGTAGCTCTCCAAGGCCTCACCGCCCGCGAGCATGAGCACGATGATGGAGCCCGCAAGGTATTCACCAAGCACCACCGAGGTGATGATGGAGACGCCACCGAGCAGATCAGAGCCGAACTCACACTTCAGCAGCTTTCGCAGCAGATCGTAGAGCATGGGCAGTCCGCCGATGAAGAGCGTGATAAGCAAAGGAAGGTTCTGCGTGCTCGTTTTGGCATCGAAACCGAAGCGCAGGGCGAGATGCGTGACAATGCCAGAGAGGGCGACGACGGCGAGCAGCGTCGATTTGCACTGCCAGAGTCTTACGAGGAGCGATGGAGTATCTGGAGCCATGATTTGGGCTTAATCGCGGTCCTTGTTGATCGTGATCGAAGGGACAGCACCGACTCGGATTTCAGTGTGACGAATCTGGCCGCCGATGTTCGCCGTCCTGGCCATCAGGCCACTCACGGTGAGCGACGCGATGACCATCAGGCCTGCGAACCACACGGGGACGGCTTTGCCGCGCCGCAGTGCGAGCAAACCGAGGAGAGCAATCACGCCAAGTGCCCCGATGCTCGCAAAGGCCACGCCTGCCGCTTCCTCATGCTGCTCGATGATTGCCTCCGAGACTCCAGGAAGGCCTTCGACTCCATCTTCCGCAGGCTCACCAGTAAAATAAGCTGGCACGGCCATGATGGCGATAACGACGAAGGCACATAGCGCTGTTTTCTTGAGTTCGTTACTCTTCCTCCAGATTCCAAAGATGAGCAAAGCCAGTCCAAAGGCCGTGCCGAGAACAGGGACGTGATTGAGCGCGAGATGCAGATGAGTAAGGTTCATGAAGGCAGTGAGCATCAAGCAGGCGTTACCTTTTCGCCATGGGGCGTAACCCCCATCGTAATCGGCGAGGGAATTCCACAGTGCAGGCACGCGACTTTAATCCGACAAACACTAAGCAACTTATGAAAATCAACAACGCCAACGCCGTTGTAGCCAACCATAAAGTCACACGGTAGCTGAGATAGCGACGAAGGAACTTTAACCTGCCGAATTCGACCTGAAGAAACTATCAATCCTTGGACGAGACTGCCACAGCAACGGGCATGTGGTCGGCTACTGCAACTCGGGCGACCGCATGAAGTGATGGGGCACCTAGACTGCTTTTTCTGACGGGGTGTGGGGCTGGCTTTTTGACTCTGCCTTTTTGTTCATTCCAATAATTGGGCCGCTGCTTTTTGCTGAGCCGATTTTAATCTGGATGCTTGGCGCAGTGGAGGGGACCAGTGCAATCAAGGGCTTATTAACTCACCAGGTTATCGGCGCTTACAAGTTGTTCGGGTTCAGCTTCTTCATTGCCAGCATGAACGAGCAACTCGGAGATGGAGATGTCACCCTCAACATTGGCTAGCGACTCCATGGTAACTGGAGACTCCGTCCAGACAGGCACCATTGGAAATTCAGTTTCCTCTGTAGATTGGGCAGCTTCTTCCATGCCCCATTCATTCAGGTCGTCGGTCTGCCAGCGGATATCTTGAGTGTCGATTTTTGGTTTCATAAGTGATCCCTTTCATGTTGGGGTGCATGCCGCGAAACTATGGGGTGTTACCCCACGGAACAGACAAGCTCATTGCTCAATCGAGAACTAGGGTAACGGTAGCCCCACCGCGCACGAGTTTGGAGTAAGGGCAGGTTTCATGTGCTTTTTCCATGATCCTCTTTGCCAGATCACGCTCAATTCCTGCCAATTCGGCGTGAAGCTCTATCGAGAGTCCGTAGCCGCCCTGATCATCTTCGACGAGGCTAACCAAGACACGCACAGTCGAGTCCTTGACCTCTGTTCCCAGCGTTTGCGCTGCATTGACCAAAGCACCATTATAACAGGCAGCGTAGGCCCCGGCAAACATGAGCTCGGGGTTCAATCCGTGAGACTCTACACCCCGCTCCAGTGGATTCCCCAGAGTGACATCCAGCGTGCCTTCCGGTGACTTGACAGTTCCTGATCTACCACCTTTAGAAACGGCTTCAGTCGTGAATAATATTTTCATAGGAGGCCTATTAAGCACACTCCAATCTTCTTTGAGATGGGGTGTATCCCTACGGTGCGGATGAATCATTTAAATGCCTTGATCAACGCCTCAAACTGCACACGCAGATTTTTGTCATGCCGAGTCACCGCCGGAATCTGTCGGTCGATCCCAAGCAGCTGATAGACGGCCATCTGAGCTGCGCGCACCGAGTACTCAACGGTGAAAACAACATCATCGGGGATCTCGACAAACTGGCTGATGAACGCAAAATTCTTTGAACCTTCAGGCACCGGTAAAGGTCGATCACTGAGCTGCCTCGGCATGAACATGCTGGTGATGTAAGGCATGGCACAGGGAATGCAGTTAGCGAAAGCGATGACATCCAGGTCAAAGCGTAGATGCCCGCAAAGCTCCTGCAAAATCTCCGCGCCATTGCAGGCAGACATGGATTTTGCTACGAAGTTACCAATTCGATCTGGAAACAGTGAGTAACCCCAGAACACCTGAACATCCGCAGGTTGATTGATAAAATGCGGCTGGTGAGCCAGGACAATGGACATCATCCAGTTTGAATCTTTAAACGTGACCAGCCCACCAGTGCCAGCCTCATTACCGCTGATCTGCTGCATCATGTCAAAGAATGCCGGATTCTTCAGCGTCACGGTGAAGGACTCCCAATTGGATTGCGCGATGCAGCTATTGAAGGCTGCTGGATTGCCGAAGTGTGGCCTACCCTCTGCAAGTTTCTCCCAAAGCGCCCAGCCACCACTATCGTTCTTGGTTAGTTGCTTTGGTGCACTGGTCATGGATCCAAGGCTAGAGGCATCTGTCATTGATCCATTTTGTAAGAAGACGAAATCGCCCTCATGAACCGTGATCACCACAGTCGCTCCTGCACGTTGGTATTGAATGGCAGTGACGATGTATTCACCTTCAGCAGATTGGTTTGTAAGATTCGTAACCTTACAATCATTAATAAGGTGAACTCCTTCATCTTTGAGCCATTTTTGCAAAGGCAACACCAACGAATCATATTGGTTATAAACAGTGCGCTTAACACCCGCGAGTGTCTCAATGCGTGTGAACTCCATCATGAATCGTAGCAGGTAGCGCTTAAACTCAACCGCGCTATGCCATGGCTGGAAAGCGAAGGTGGTGGACCACATGAACCAGAACTCAGTCTCGAAGAACGCTGGAGAGAGATGATCAGTAATTGCAGTAACGCCAAGCGTCTCTTCGTCAGCTTGACTGAGCTTGAGAAGCTCCATTCGATCCTGCATGGAGAAGCCCATTGAAGTAACCGGCACTTTCGCACGGCGGCGATCGACGAGCCGCGCCATCGAATTCGCTTGATGCTTCTCATTGAAAGTCACTGTCTCCTCGTAAACAGACACCTTCTGTGAAGCGAGCGATGGAATGGTTTTGAAGAGATCCCAGGTACACTCATAGTTATCAGTGGTCATCATTCGTCCCCCACGTAGTGAGTAGCCGCACTGAGCATCCCCTGCCCCGTCCAGACTGCCCCCCATGAGTGAGTTAGCTTCTAGAATGACGATGTTGTCCGCAGGAACATCGCCATCGCGAATCATGAAGGCTGCGGCAGCCATGGATCCAATACCGCCGCCAATAAGATAAAATTTAGAGTTTGGGTTCATTCCGCCAGCTTAAAAAGTGGCAGGAATTCAATCTATGGGGTGAAACCCTATAATCATAATTTAACCACCATCTTACCGACATTTTTGCCGTCGAAAAGACCAATGAAAGCCTCTACAGCTTGATCGATCCCCTCGACTACGGTTTCCATGCTTTTGATTTTGCCTGACTGGTAAAGACTGCCAACTTCTTTTTCAAACTCGCATCGACGCTCCAACCAGTCACCCACAATCAAGCCTTTCATGGTGAGCCGCTTCGTCGTCATGTTGAAAAGATTAGATGGGCCGGGCTTTGGCTTTTCCTCATTATAACCAGCGATGCCGCCACAAGCGATGATGCGACCGTGTAACCTCAAGGCTGACAATGCAGCTTCAAGAGAATCTCCCCCAACGTTGTCGAAATAGACATCGATGCCTTCAGGCGCAGCTTGGGTTAATTGATCGAGCACGGCACCTGACTTATAGTTGAAGGCCGCGTCAAATCCGCATTCATCAAGCAGACGTTTCACTTTCTCATCGGAACCCGCAGAGCCAATCACACGACAGCCCCGCAGCTTTGCCAATTGACCGGCCACATTGCCTACGGCACCTGCAGCACCTGAGATGTAAATCACTTCGCCAGCTTTCACCGCAGCCATCGACAGTCCTGCCCAAGCGGTCATACCTGTCATGCCAAGGGTGCCTAAATAGACGGAGAGTTGTTGGGCCGAGCTATCGACTCGATTCAACTCTTTGGGTTCTGTCATAAATACCTCACGCCAGCCGTATTTGGAAGTGACGGCATCACCGACTTTAAAATCGCTGGAGCGCGACTCGATCACCTCACCAATGGCTCCGCCTTCGAGCACCTTACCGATCTCGAAGGGCGGCACATACGACTTCCGATCATTCATGCGGCCACGCATGTAGGGATCCACGGACATGAACTGATTGCGCACGAGCACATGACCGTCCTGAAGAGGCTTCAAAGTGGTTTCTACCAAAGTGAAGTTGCTTGCAGTTGGAACGCCTGCCGGGCGTGAGGCGAGACGTATCTCGCGGCTGGTTAAATTTAACATAGGGTTATCAAGTTATTGGGCTTTCTTGAGAGAAGCCATATCGATGACAAAGCGGTATTTCACGTCGCCCTTCACGAGGCGGTGATAGGCTTCGTTGATCTTCTGGATCGGTATGATTTCGATGTCGGAGGTGATGCTGTGCTGACCGCAGAAGTCGAGCATTTCCTGGGTTTCTTTGAGGCCACCAATGAGTGAGCCGCTAAGGCTTCGGCGTCCGAAAATAAGGCTGCTGACATCTAGGTCGAGCGCTTCGGAAGGCACACCGACTTGCGTGAGATTACCGTCGCGCCTAAGCAGGACAAGATAGGCATTGATGTCATGTTTGGCCGCCACAGTATCGAGAATAAAATGGAAGCTGTTGAGGTGCTTTTTCATCGCGGCCTCGTCTTTTGAGTGAACGACTTCATCCGCACCCAACCGCAACGCGTCTTCGACCTTGTTCAACGAGGTCGTGAAGACCACGACATGAGCACCGAGAGCCTTCGCCAATTTAACCCCCATGTGCCCAAGTCCACCCAACCCCACAACGCCTACCTTTTGACCTTTCGTGACCCTATGATGCCGAAGAGGTGAGTAGGTCGTGATGCCAGCGCAAAGCAGCGGTGCCGTGGCAGCTAGATCGAGGTTTTTGGGGATGCTCAGCACGAAGGCCTCATCCACCACGATGCTTTCCGAGTAGCCGCCAAAGGTCATGCCACCGCTGTGCTTGTCAGGCGAGTTGTAGGTGAAGATGGCTCCGTTTTCGCAAAACTGTTCCAGACGTTCTTCACAATTTCCGCATGTCCGACAAGAATCCACAAGGCAACCAACACCAGCAATGTCACCTGTTTTGAACTTTTTCACCTGTGCTCCGACGCTGATAACTCGGCCAATGATTTCATGCCCTGGAATGCAGGGGTAAGTGGTGCCGTGCCATTCATCGCGTACGGTATGGACATCTTAATGGCAGACGCCGCAAAAGAGAATTTCAATTTGAACATCCCGCTCCCCAGGAATGCGACGTTCAAGGTTGAATGGAACAAGAGGTTTGGCGGCCGAGGTAACGGCATAGGATTTGGTTTTCATTGGCGATTGATTATTGGGTTTGTAGAGTTTGTGTTTCGCGGTCAGCACCCTTCTTTTTAAGATGCATTGGCTTTTTCTGTCGTAGTGAGCGCTCGGGTTAAGGCTGCGCTCTCCCCCGCACGAACTGCAAGGTGATCTCGGCAACACGGCGACCATACATCTCCGCCGTCTCGATATCGCCGATGCAGGGTGCTCCAGGAGGACCAATCTGGAAGCTTGCGGCCATGGGACCAATGAAGGAGCCAACTCGGTTGTGCGCCTCTGGGCCTGGGCCGGTGACCTGCTTCATTTCATCGGGTCTGTTTGACGATGGCATGATGCCAAGGCCAACAAAGATCATGCCATGCTGCATGGCGTTGATGAACAGGCCAGTCAGCGTGTTGAGTTTATCGCCAGAATAGGACGAAGAGTTGGTGAAGGCACCAGCAATCTTATCCTTCCAGGCAAAGGTGAACCATTTCTTAGCGGCGACTTCAATGAAGGTCTTCATGCCAGCGGACATGCTACCCATGTAGGTTGGGCAGCCAAAGATGATGGCTTCGGCAGAGTCGAGTTCATCAAGGCATTTGGCGGCTTCCTCCGCGCTGTAGAGTTTGGCATTGATACCCAGAATACTTTCTGCTCCGCGATGGACGGCCTCGGCTTGAAGTTTCGTATGGCCGTAGCCGGAGTGGTAGATAATGGCGATGTTGTTCATGGTAGGTGTTTAAGCTGATGCGTTGATGTCGGCGACTCGGACAAGTTTTTTGTTCACAAACTCCTGGATGCCGAGGCTGGAGAGTTCGCGGCCGTAACCCGAGTTTTTGATACCGCCAAAGGGTAGGTCTGCGGCGGTCCAGGTGGGGTGATTGACGAAGACCATTCCGGTGTCGATGCGACTCGCGACGCGCTTGCCACGCTCGATGTCCTGAGTGAAGACGGATCCTCCCAGGCCATAATCAGAATCATTGGCTAGGGTAATGGCCGCCTCTTCATCTTTGACGCGGAAGAACAGCGCTACGGGGCCGAAGAACTCCTCACGATAGGCCGGATTGTCAGGCCATATGTCTGTCAAGATCGTCGGCTGCATGAATGAACCTGGGCGGTCCAGACGCTTCCCACCCAACACGACGGTGGCACCATGATCTATGGCTTGATCGACCTGCTTGAGAAGTTGAAGCAATGCAGCCTCGGTCGAAAGCGGCCCAAGCGTGGTACTCTTATCCATCGGATCTCCTGGCTTGAGGGCTTCCATGGCAGATTTGAATTTTGCTAGAAAGCGATCAGCCAAGGCCTCGACAATAATAAATCGTTTCCCAGCGATGCAGCACTGGCCCATGTTGTTCATCTTGGCCCACATCGCCCAAGTGATAGCCTTGTCCAGATCAGCATCTTCCAGGACTATGAAGGCATCACTTCCGCCTAGCTCCATGGTAGTCTTTTTGACATTCTTTCCGGCCCTTCAGCCACGCCTCTCGCTGCCGCCACACCGCCTGTCAGCGCCACGCCACGGATGCGGGAGTCGTCGATTACGGCCAACACCTGTTCATGCGAGATAAGCAGATTTGTATAGGCACCCTTCGGCGCACCAGCATCAAGCCAAAGCTTCTCAAAGGCAATGGCGCACTGTGGCACCGTGCCTGAATGCTTCACCATCACAACATTACCTGCCATCAAATTCGGCCCCGCAAAACGAGCGAGTTGATAGTAAGGGAAGTTCCACGGCTGCACACCAAACAGCACGCCAAGTGGGCTGCTTTCAATCACAGCCGTACCAGAGTCCGGATTTAGATGTTCGGGTGAGAGGAACCGCTCCCCATGTTTGGAATAGTAATCAAGAATGTCCGCACTCAGCATCACCTCACCAACCGACTCCGCGAAGAGCTTGCCCATCTCCAGCGTTACCAGCCGAGCCAATCCCTCCGCACGCTCACGCATGAGAGCTGCTACTTTGGAGACAATGCTGGCCTTCTGAGCATAGGTGTGCTTTCGCCAAGCTTCAAAGCACTTCGCCGCCGTGGCAATAGCTTCGTCAAGTTGAGTGTCGGTGTGTTGATCGAAGCTCTTCACGAGTTCGCCGGTAGATGGGTTGATGCTTTGGTAACTCATAGCGCGCAGAATATCGCAGCACTGTCGCCGTAGCGATGGGGTGTAACCCGACTTCGCTACACATTGTTTCATGAGTCGATCCGCAAGATTGCCAACTTCAGAGCAGGAGCCAACGTGACCTAAGCGAGATAAGGCTACAGCAAGACTTTAAGATGGGGCTAACACCCCATCGTAATCGGCCACTGAGTTTCCCAAAGTGCTGATGTTCCCAAATTACCTAACATCAAGCACACCAATGAAAATCACACACAACAACGCCGTCGTAGCCGTCTATAACACACACGCAGCGGCTGAGACAGCCATCAAGGAATTGCAACACGCCGATTTCGACATGAAAAAACTGTCGATCATTGGGCGAGATTATCACACTGACGAGCATGTGGTAGGCTACTACAACACGGGCGACCGCATGAAGTACTGGGGCACCCAGGGAGCTTTTTGGGGCGGAATCTGGGGCTGGCTTTTTGGCTCCGCGTTCCTTTTCATACCTGGTGTTGGGCCGCTGCTCTTTGCTGGACCGGTTGTGGGATGGATCATCGGCGCGATGGAAGGTGCTATCGTGGTAGGGGGGTTGAGTGCTCTTGGCGCGGCGCTTTACAGTCAGGGCATCCCCAAGAACAGCGTCCTGCAATATGAGACAGCCATCAAGACGGGCAAGTTTGTCGTAATTGCCCATGGCACGGATGCTGAGGTGCTAAACGCTAGGAAGATCATTGATCATACCAGTGCTGAAACTTTCGAACAGCACGAACTCTCTGACAATAGTTTGGTCGGCCAGTTGCTAGCCGTGTGAATTTATTCGCAGAAGCCACTGAGGCTCAGCGGTAGCACGTGATAGCTCCGATGGGGTCTTTACCCCATGGCTTAAGCTGACGACGCAGCCGACGCTCTTCAGGACCATCATGTTACCAAATTTCGGATGCCCGCGAAACCTCATCCTCCACCCTCTGCTGCTTGGAAACAAGATGGGGAAGAGCTTACCTTAGAACTAGCAGGCGATTGGAAACGTGATGGACCTGAGGTCAAAGTGAGCGGCAAGCCACTGGATAGCAGGCTTCCAACGTTCTACAATCTAAACCAGCTCGGCGCTTACGACTCCTCTTTGCCGGCGTTCCTTTTTGCACACTTTCGTAGCATTGCCTCGTCCGAGAAGGATAAGACAGAGCAGCCCACACTGGATGGATTACCTGCAAAGCTGCGAGGCTTGTTGGCGCTGGCACTCGCCGTGCCGGAGGAGAGCGGAACGAGTCTGCCAACTGATGCTGATTCTGTCCTCGGCAAACTTGGGCTAATGACTTTGTCATTCTTTGGCAAGGTTCAGTCATTTCTTGAGTTTGCCGGGCTCACCGTGCTTTCACTGGCCCGCTTCTGCATGGGTCGCGCTCGTTTCCGCACCTCAGATTTTTGGATGGTTTTGCAGCAATGCGGTGCGGATGCATTGCCGATTGTGGCACTCATCAGTTTCCTCATCGGGCTCATCCTTGCATTTGTTGGAAATGTGCAACTTACTCACTTCGGAGCAAACTTGTATGTCGCTGATCTGGTCGGTATCGCGATGGTGCGGGAAATGGGCGTTGTCATGACGGCCATCATCATGAGTGGCCGAACAGGCGCAGCATTCGCGGCTCAGATCGGCAGTATGAAGGCGAATGAAGAGATCGATGCGCTACGCACCTTTGGCTTCAATCCCTTCGATTTTCTAGTGCTGCCACGACTGCTGGCCCTAGTGCTGATGATGCCACTCCTGACAATCTATGCGGACGTCATCGGCATTCTCGGCGGCATGTTGGTCGGCTCATCTGAGGGCATTCCACCGGAGTTGTATTGGAATGAAACGCTTGCCTCCCTGGACATGACAAACTCATCACTCGGCGTCATCAAGAGCGTTTTTTTTGGTGCCACCATCGCCATGAGCGGCTGCATGATGGGCATGCAAGCGGGCAAATCCTCCGCTGCAGTGGGTGAGGCAACCACGCAAGCTGTCGTGGCCTCCATCACGGCCATCGTGGTCTTAGATTCCGCCTTCGCCGCCATCTTCACCCTTCTGGATATCTGATCATGGCTGCCAAAATAATCGTCCGCGAATTGACCATGGCCTACGGCCACCTGGTGGTCATGCATGACCTTAATTTCGAGATTGATGACAAAGATATCTTTGTCATCATGGGTGGCAGCGGTTGTGGCAAGAGCACCCTGCTACGCCATCTGATCGGCCTGCAGGAACCAGCAAAAGGCAGCATCTTCTATGGCGATGAAGATTTCACCGCTAGCGATGCAGATAAACGCAGTGCCTTCATGAAACGCTTTGGAGTCATGTATCAATCTGGTGCGTTGTGGTCATCGCTGACGCTAGGCGAAAACATCTCCATGCCTTTGGAAGAGTCTGGCAAAATGAATGCCGCGAGCGTGCGCGAGGTCGTCGCCTATAAACTTGCACTGGTAGGTCTTTCCGGATTTGAGGATTTTTATCCGGCACAGATCAGTGGCGGCATGAGGAAGCGAGCAGCCATCGCACGGGCCATGGCACTGGACCCGGACATCCTTTTTCTGGATGAACCCAGCTCGGGCCTTGATCCGCTCAGCTCCCGCCGACTGGAGGATCTGATCCTCGGCCTGCGGGACAGTCAAGGCTCCACCATCGTCATCGTCACGCACGAACTAGCCAGCATCTTCAGTATCGGCACCAAAGCGCTTTTCCTCGACACCGCCACGAAAACCCAGGGAGCCATCGGCCCGCCATGCGAACTGCGTGACCACTCCGACAACCCCGCCGTGCGGCTCTTTCTCAATCGAGGCGACACCCCAGCCACACCACCCCCATGAGCAAGAAAGCCAGCCCCACACTCATCGGCCTGTTTGCCCTCACGGCGTTACTACTCGGCGGCATAGCAATCGTGCTGTTCGGTGCAGGCAAATTCTTCGAAAAGACCAGCCTCATACAACTCTACTTTGAAAAAAGCGCTGATGGATTGCTAGTCGGCTCTGAAGTGCGCTTCGGCGGCGTGGCCATTGGTCGCGTCAAGTCCATCAAGGTAATCATCGACGAGGACCAAAACCGTCGAATCATTCCCGTGCTCATCGAGTTGTCGGAGAAGGAATTGCGCGGCGTTAGTTCGACATCTGGCGGCGGCATCGACCTATCGACCGAGGCCGGCGTCATGAAAGCCGTGGCCGAAGGGCTACGCGCACGCATGAAGCAGCAAAGCTTTGTGACAGGCCAACTCACGATCGAGTTTGATATCGCCCCCGACACCAAGGTGCTGGACTTCAAACCTCAAATACAATCCCCCTATCCCGTAGTGCCCAGCATTGGCACGGAACTTGATGCGCTGCTAGCAAGCATCCAAGAGGGAATAAAGAAACTCGATGGGATCGACCTCGCAGGCCTGATAAAGGAACTGCAAGGCACACTGGTGGGAGCAAAGACGCAGATCAGCGCGATGAAGATGAAGGAGATCAACGACAACCTCGTCGTCATCACAGACAATGTCCGAATGCTTACCGGCAATGCAAAACTCTCCACCGCCATCGACAATATGAATGCGGCGATGGCGAGCTTTGATAGCTTCGCTAAAAAGGCTGATACTGGGGTTGATCCCATGCTGGAGGACTTCAAGAAAGCGATCCAGCAAGCGTCCACCGCGCTGGCTAAACTTGAAGAAGCATCCACTGAAATCTCCAAAGTCACCAACCCACGAGCGCCCGTTTTAATGCGCCTTCAAAACGTCTTGGAAGAGGCTGAACGAGCCTCACGAGCCATCAAAGAACTCGCCAATGACCTCCAACAAAACCCAAACACACTTCTGCTCGGCAACGACAACAAACCATGAACCACACCTCAATCTCCGTCATTACTCTGCTGGCTCTCACAGCTTGCAGCACGTTCAAGCCTGTCAAGGATAGCTCTGTTCGTCACCTCTTGGAGCCTCTAGCTCCTGATCGTTTCCTCACTTCCTCGACACCTGCCATTGCAATCAATCGCCCTTCCATTCCAAGCTATTTAGACCGCATGCAACTCGTTGCGCGAAAAGAAGGGCAGCTCATGACGAGCCATCTTCACCTATGGGGTGAATCTCTCGACGTGGGTATATCACGCGTCTTAGCGAGCAACCTGAGCCGCCTCACTGGCTCCATGAACATTCAGCCTGTGGAGAGCTTCACGACGCTGGATTACGCTCAACTCCTCGAAGTAAAGATCACGCAGTTTGAGCCAGACACCGCAAATCAAATGGTCCTCCAGGGCTCTTGGAAACTTCCAGAGGTTTCGGGCAAGGAGACACGCTCACACTTTTTCCGCATCATCGTGCCGATCTCCAGCATTGAGCCAGCCATGAACGCGAGAGTCACCTCAATGAATGAGGCCTTGGTCGATCTTTCTCAGCAGATAGCACGTCAAAGATAGTTTATTCTAATCAAGCCAGTAGCCAGGGCGATCGTAGTGCTTATGCAGACCGATCTCATAGTCCCGTGACGGCAGGCTATCCTTAGTAAATTCGGGAGACGCCTTGATCTCTTCGCAAGATAGAGTGATCGCGACATTTAAATCCTTCCAATTCGCGCTTTTGACCCATTCAGGCGATATGAGGACTTTTTTGCTAGGCAGCCAATTCCGAGTCGCGATTACCAGATAGCGAATGGCCCAGGTTTGATCGTCAATGATGAAATCATCAATGTGTCCTATCTCGCCGCCGATTGCCAAAATGTTGTAGCCAGTGACATCCTGAGTGCTGCGCAGGTGTGGATCCCAAGTCCGCTCATTGTTAGCAGGGAAGTCGATTTGTTCATGGTCACGTCGGATAAAGGGATAGTTCCCCCACATGTCTGTTCCGCTCCAATAATTTGGCCATCCATAGTAGCCGTAGTAATCTTCTTCGTATTGACGAGAGACAGGTTTGTCGGTGTCCAATGAGGGAGATTCCTGAATCTGCTTTTTGGTGAGATTGACAACAATCTTCCCCTCATCAGACATGACGCCGACAAGCGCATACGGTGAGAGTAAAACCTGATGGCTAGCCAGCCAATTGCCGGTGTCAGCCACCAGATAGCGCACTGTCCAGTGCCGATCATCGAAGTAAAATTCGCGTGCTTTACCGATATCACCGTCGAGGCATTCAAGCTGATAGCCTTTGAGCGATTTAGCAGAGTTTAACATGGAGTTGTACTTCTTTGGTTAGGTTAATCATGCATCCGAGACGAGCACTGGCGTGACTCGAAATTCAGCACTGTTGAGTACTTTCTCCCAGATAGCGAAGTCGGCGATGATATCGATCAGATTAAAGATGGCCGAGGCTTCAAGCACGAGTTGATTGATGTCATCCGTGCTCTGCGGATCGGAAAGTTTGTGTTGGATGGGAATCATGAATCCTCCACGTTGAAGCCAACTTTCAGTGTCACCTGCCAACGATCGACCTTTCCTTGGTCAATGCTGCCGCGAGTCTCGATGACTTGAAACCACTTCAAATTCTTAACCGTCTTGTCTGCACGTTTAATGGCTTTTGGGACAGCGTCCTCCATTGATGTTTTGGAGGCGCCGGTGAGCTCGATGAGTTTATAGACTTGGTCTTTGATGTTAGTGATGGTGGGCATATCATTCATGGCTTGGATTTACTTTGCGGGTTTTGTCCGCCGCTAGGCTTGGTCTTGCCTTGGCTCTTTTTAGGTTTGGGGACATCTGGGGCCGACGGTTTCGGAACGCGTGGGGCAGGTTTGATCACCTGAGGAAGTCTCGGAAGGGGAACGGGCTTGGGTGGCGCTATTTTTGGTATTATCGCCTTTGGCTTTTCAGGCGCGGGGCGTGGGATCGGAGGTGGTATTTGTGGCATCTTCTCTCGTTCACGAACCTTTGGCTCGACTGCAACGGGTGGCCGAATTTCACTGCGTGGCAATTGCGGTGCCTCTACCTTATTTCTGCCGCCACGATTCGGCATGTCTGGTTTTGATTGTGGAATGATTGGGCGGCTTGGCTTTTCAGTATCCTTGCCTTTTGGGACGCTCGTCGGGGGACGATCTTCTGGACGAATCTGACGCTCTGGAAAACCAGGTGGCAGGTCCGGACGCATTGGCTTCTGAGTTCCCTTATCTTTTCGGGTGTCGGCGGGTGGACGGTCATCCTGGCGGATCGGCTTTTCAGCGGCCACAGGTGGCAGCACTGGAGTGGTTGTTTTCTCCGATCCCTTCCCCTTGGACTTCGGCTGACGATCAGCCGGCATCACAGGACGGTCTTCCGTGAAGCGTTCTTCAGCGACAGAGGCATTGTCGGTGACTTTTCTAAAAGTGTTCACAGGTGGCAGCTTATCCGGAACCTTATCTTTGCTTTTCATTCCAGCACGCATGGCCGCGATCTCATCCTGCGTGCCTGCATTTTTCCAGCCGTGATTCACTTCGACACGCTCCACTTTATCGCGAAGCTTTTTGGGAGATGATGCGGATCGACCAGTGAATGGCAGAGCCAGCACGCTCATCGAGTCACCTTCAATGCGAGACCTTAAAAACTCGGGGGACTGCTTTTGCAATTCGCCTCCGTGATCTTGTCGGCGATCAAGCCTGAAGCGCTGGATGGGTTCATTACTTTGGCGCAACTGCTGGTCATAAACAGGCCCTCCGTTATAGACCACGTTGTTGAAATAGCTGATGTTGGTGATATTCGTTGTTTGATGAATGATCGAAACATTCCTGCTCTGGTCGATGAAGACAGAATTTAGACGACGAGCACCAAAGTTTCGATTCTCAACAAAGCGATAATGGCTAGGTCCGATGTCATAATAATCATCCACCCATGTGCTCAGTCCAATCGCTTGAAGGAGCCGAGCCTCAGGTGGCAAAGGTGCCCAACCAACATACTGCGGACTGCGCCGCCAAGAAACCCAACCCGGCCCCCATTCCGTGCCGGGCACCCACACCCAACCGACCTGGCTGACATCAACCCAACGTCCGTAGTGATAAACAGCCCAACCAAAAGGTTCGTTAGAGTCCCAAGTCCAACCTGCGTCCGTGTAAACCCAGCGGCCATCACTGTAAGGACGCCAGTCCGAACCGGTGTCGTGCGGCTGCCAGCAGTAACCGTAACCGCCGACCTCACGCCAGTCACCGTGCGGTTGAAGATTATCATAAAAAAAATCCACTGACACAGCTTCACGAGCGTGCCCACAGGTGGCACCGACACTCATAAAAATGGCCGTGGTAAAAATGATAAAAAGGAGTTTCATAAAGTATGTAAATTTGATTCGCATGATCGCTAACCACGACTCATGGGATTGTTCATTGGCTCAAGGCAGCACGGCACTCATTGACCGCTGCTTCAACGGCTTCACGACTTTCTCCAGTCCGCTTCTGGATGCGCCCAAACAGCTCATCTTGCTGGCCTTCGATGAGTTGGAGATCATCGTCAGTGAGCTTGGCCCACTTTTGTTTGAGGTTACCTTTGATGATATTCCAGTCACCTTTGATTTCGAGTGTTGTCATAGGCAGTCACTTTGCCCATGGACTGAAAAGCCGCCATGGGGTGTAACCCTAGTCGGACAGCCTGCGCCTAACTACTTGAGACCTGTTAACGTGAACTCGGTATCAGTAAACTTCACGTCATGCTTCATCTTAGAGCCATCCAGTTCAGTGACAGAATTCGACCTCAGATCGGTTACGGTCAGTCCTGACGGAACATAGCGACTAATGTCATCAGTAACCACACGCCCGGAATCAATGCGGAGTATCACTTTACCAGCAGCATTGTGCTTCTCAATTCGTAATGGAACAAGGCGCCGAACGTCCACCCAAGTGCGGATGATTGAGTATTTGGAAGTGTCGTTTTTTCCAGGCTTTGATTCGAGGATCTGACAACTAATGCGATTCACGACTTCGATACCGACAAGAGTTTGATATGGCCAGGCAAAGAGGTTTTCGAGCACATCGGCACAAGGCAAGTCATCCCGCGTGCCATCATCAAGCGAACAGTCAGGGAAACTGGCGTCGATATCAAGGCGTGGACCAATAAGTTGCAGACTGGTGATGGGGTTATTCTGGCCTTGGGCAGCAATCTCCGCTATAGTCTAGCTCTCAAGAGAGGATAACGATTTTTGAGAGTAAGCTGACACCTTTTTGGTTGGTGTATTTTTGATCGTTTAAGCAAGCATCCGCGAGTGCTACGCTTTTGCCATCCTTCTCAGTCTGTTTCCATTGGGTCTGAAATTAAAATCCAGCCCTTGCACAAGATGTCCAAGTTTCGAACCATAGGCCCGATGGTGTCCAGATGCTTCGGTGAAATCGGAAAAACACCTTTGATAAGGACCAGCCCGAAAGTCGTCTTTAAACCGTAGATGCCGCTGCAAGCTGCGGGAACTCGGATCGATCCGGCTGTATCCGTCCCAAATGCTACATCAGTCATTCCTGTGGCGACAGCGACACCCGACCCGCTTGATGAGCCACCAGCGATCACTTTTGGCCTTTCAGGTCGATGTTGTCTTTCACCGCCAGACGAAGCGCCAGACTGCCCACAGGCGGCGGCCGGCAGGAGATAAAGGCATGAGCGCGCCAGCCGCCTGTGTTGCTGCGAAGAGTCACAGCTAATAACGAAAGTCGTTAGAAGCACCCAACCAACAAACGATGTGTAACTTCAGCGAAGTCTGCGCATCATCACGGGCGTTCTGATCTGCCACTAATTCACCTCCTGAAAAGTGGCGTGTTGCCCAGGTTGGAACTCAAGTCCTTGATTGTCATTATAGTCTTCATGATTTGACTCGACAGACCAATAGGCCGCACCAACTGGACCTCTGACGCAGGGTGGCAGATCGCGGTCGCCATAAATGTTATTGAGGCCCACTCTCAGGCCAAAGGAGATAGGAGCGCGATCTTCTGTAAGGGTCACCAAATTGCACACGCACATGGAGGCATCGTGTAAGTGGCAAGGCATGGGGCAATTCGAACAAGGGCGGAGATTGTGCATAGCGATGAGACTTGTGGATTACTCTTCTGAATGGCCATTCTCGGCATTCAATTCGGCCTCTGCTGCATGCCAGTGATCAACGTCGTAGCCATGGCCAGCGCCTTGATTTTGATAGGTATAATAAGCACGTAGCGCCACATCACCGGCGGAAGCGGAAACAGTCGCTGCTGATGTCATCTCGGGCGTCGGCAGATTATTGATCGGTTTTTTTGAGCTTTTGGGTGAGCGTGTCGAGGAAGGGGCGATGAGTTTCATAGGAAGTCGATCATGATGGATCATCCTCGTTTATTCCATGGGGTGAATTCCCACCGCACTGAAAAACCAACTCAGCGGCTACTTCAGTGAGTGGGAGATTCATACTTGTGTTCCGCGATTAACTCCGCCTCAGCTCTGATCCAATCCAGAAAATCATGGCCATCTGCTGAACCGTGATTTTGATAGTTCAAAAAAGCTCGGTAGGCGATGTCGTCGGATGAAGGTGTGTATGCGACTGTACTTTGAAACTGTGGCTCGTCCTGATCCAGATTTGAAGGGAGGAGTGACTGAGAGCTAAATGCAGGGATCATCGAAGTATTCATCGCAAAATGATTATGATGAAGATTCATACATGTTTAAATGGGGTAATGACCCCATGGCGGACAGCTCCCTCAAGCCTTTGATGAGCTGCACTATGAATACCTCAAGCAAAGTCCAATCAACCAACCAGGCAACCTCAGGCATGGGAAGCATGATCCTCAAAAGTGGCGTTGCCTTTCGTGTCTGGGCACCCAACGCAGAGAGTGTCTCAGTTGTCGGTAGTTTTAATGATTTTGATGCGATGCGGCATCCACTTATCTCGGAGTCTAACGGCTATTGGTATGCCGAAGTCAGCGAGGCCAAAGCTGGAGATGAATACAAATATGAGATTGTCTCTGGTAAACAGAAGCTTTCTCGAATCGATCCCTATGCACGCCAGGTAACAAAATCGATCGGCAATGGCGTCATCTACCAGGACAACTTTGATTGGGGCACCAAACGTGTTCAAATGCCCGCCTGGAATGAAATGGTGATCTATGAACTGCATATCGGCACCTTTGCTCGGAAAGACAAGGACAAGCCAGGAACCTTTGAGGAGGCAATCAAACGGCTCCCTTACCTTAAAGCCATCGGCATAAATGTGGTGGAGGTGATGCCTGTCAGCGAGTTCGCAGGTGACGTTTCGTGGGGCTACAATCCAGCCCATCTCTTTTCCGTGGAAACGTCCTATGGCGGGCCCGATGGCTTCAAGAGTTTTATTCATGCTGCCCACAGTCTAGGAATCGCGGTCATCATTGATGTCGTGTATAACCACTTCGGTCCCTCTGACCTGGATCTCTGGCGCTTTGATGGCTGGAGTGAGAATGACAAAGGTGGCATCTATTTCTATAACGACTGGCGCTCTAACACCCCCTGGGGAGAAACAAGGCCCGACTATGGGCGCGGGGCAGTACGTGACTACATCCATGACAATGCCATGATGTGGCTGGGAGAATTTCAATTGGATGGCCTACGTTATGACATGACGCTCTACATCCGTAGTGTCACAGGTAACGAAGGTGATGTGATTCACGATGGCTGGACGCTAGCACAGTGGATCAATCGGGACGTGGCTGCACGCTTCCCGGGCAAGATCACCATTGCAGAAGATCTGCGGAATATGGAAGCTATTTCGGCACATGAGAGCCAGGGCGGAGCAAACTTTGCATCACAGTGGGATGCAGGTTTTGTCCATCCGATCCGCGCAGCTCTGATCACCGCAGATGATGCCAATCGTGACATGAACACCGTGCGCGATGCATTGCTGCATAACTATGGTGGAGATGTCTTTAAGCGTGTCATTTATACCGAATCTCATGATGAAGTCTCCAATGGCAAAGCACGTGTGACATCCGAGGTTGATGTTCATGATCCTGAGGGTTGGTATGCACTCAAGCGCTCAACGCTTGGCGCAGGTCTTGTAATGACCGCACCAGGTATCCCAATGCTCTTTCAGGGCCAGACGATGCTGGAAGATGGATGGTTCCGAGACACCGACCCGATTGATTGGACGAACGTCCGCAAGTTCTCTGGTGTCACTCGGCTCTACCGTGATTTAATCCGGCTACGCCTGAATTTAGATGGCATCTCACGCGGGCTCAGTGGTCAGCACATCCAGGTTCATCACGTTAACAATCAGGACAAAGTCATCGCCTTTCTCCGATATCAAGACGGTGGGCCAAATGACCACACTCTTGTCGTGGCTAACTTTTCAGCACGTGACTGGGCATCTTATGAGGTCGGCGTGCCAAAGGCTGGCCACTGGGCTTGCCGCTTTAACAGTGACTGGGCAGGATACCGCGAGGACCTAGGAGACTTCTCCGTGCAGGACGTGATCGCTACAGCCGCCCCGCGCGATGGGCAATGCGCTATGGCGGTCGTCTCAGTGGCTGGGTATTCCCTCAGTATTTACACGCTCTGTGCGGAGTGAACGCGTTTTATCAAAGTCTCCTGGCCATAGCGGCGGCCACCCGCAGCCTTGGTAGCTTGTGAATTATGCTCAGTGTGCGCGGTCAGGATGTTACTTACTCACCCACACTCCGAACCGTTCGCCAGCAAGGCTACCAGCAGTTCGTCCAGCGAGATGCTGGCGATGGCGGAGGCTTTATCGCTCATGGCATAAGGAAGGATCAAGGTGCGCCCGTGGAGCAGCGAGCCACAGCTATAGACGACGTTAGGCACGTAGCCCTCACGCTCATTACCTTCTGGGGCTAGCAGTGGCTCGCGCAGGCGACCCAAAACCTTTGAGGGATCGTTCAAATCAAGCAGTGCGGCTCCAATACAATACTTTCGCATCGGGCCGACACCGTGCGTGATGACAAGCCATCCAGCCTCAGTCTCGATAGGTGAGCCACAGTTACCAATCTTCACGGACTCCCACATTTCACAAGGCCGCAGGATCATTTGTGGGTCACTCCAGTGATGTGGATTGTCGGAATACATGAGGAATAGGTTCTCATCATCCTGACGCGAGAGCATGGCATAGCGCCCAGCAATGCGGCGGGGGAACAGAGCCATGCCTTTATTCTGCACGGCACTGCCATTCAGAGTGAGCACGCGAAAGTCCAGGAAATTCTCTGTCTCGATTAGTTGCGGCAAAATAGCGCGCCCGTTGTAGGCAGTGTAGGTGGCGTAATACATCACGGATAGATCATCATCCACGAAACGCACAAAGCGCGCATCCTCGATGCCATTGCTTTCATTGAGCGAAACAGGAAAGATGATGCGCTCACTCATCGCGAGCTTTGGATTAAAGCGCAGCTCATAGTTTGAGTCGGCCAGCCATTGGATAATCTCCAGCGTGCGGCTCAGGTTGCGTGGAGAAAGCAGGTTCTCTTGCTTGATGGTTGCCAAGCTCTTGTAAAGCTCACTGCGGGTGAAGCTGTCTGCCAAGGGGGCCATCACGGCAGCGGCGTAGTCATCGTCCAGATTCATCTCATGGAGTTTGATCATAAAGCGCCGCTTTCGGTAGCCAGGGTTCGTCACCACGTCAGGAACGGTGACATAGCGGGAGACTGGGTCCAGTGTGATAGCTCCGCTGGCGCTGATCGTTCCTGCGCGAAATTCGATGGACGAGATGTGGCCTTCACCCGTGGCACGCAGGCTCATGACAAAGCGCAGTCCTCCTGCTGGCGCAGTCGTTTGATCAGGGTGAGGCACGATGGATGGGTTAAACAAAGCTGCGGACTCCAGCGCATACTCACCCGAAAAAAGCGCACCAATGAGCAGCTGCCGCTCCCGAGAGAGTGTGCGATTCGTGAAGACGTGGTGACGCACCTTTTCGTAGTGGGATTGCACCAATAGCTCGACATCCAAGTGGCGGGAGTCGAAATCTCGGCAAACGATGTTAAGATGAGAGACAACTTCCTCTTCGGTCAGCGCCAGGGCACGACCGATGATGGTGGTGATGCGGTGCAGATCGGCAGGGATGAAGGGACGAATGATGACGCGTGCGCTCTCGGGTAGCAGCGTCACCTCATGGCGGCGGAGGGTGATCTTCATGGTGTAGGAACTGTTAGCGGCGTGATCCATTGCTCGGCTTTTTTCATTTCGGCCAGTGCTAGCTGGAAGGCCAGAGTGGACTCAGCGCCCTGATTCTCACTGACGCGATCCTCATGCAGTCCATCGCTGCAACCACCGCTGCTGAAATCATAGAGCGGCAGCCCGAGATCATTGCGACCAAGAAACCACTCGAAGGCACGCTTGGCCTCACGCGGCCAGGTTGGGTTTTGTGTGGATCTAAATGCTTCATGGCAGGCAGACACCATGGCAAAGGCTTCCACAGGCTGTTGATCGAAGTCGGCGCGTGCGCCATCCCGCTGATAGAAACCGTTGCTGCCGATGGGCCTGAAGCAGCCCGTTTGCCCCTTCTGGATCGATACCAACCAGCTCAGAGATTTCAGACCGATTTGCAAAGGCTCCCCCTTAGGCTGCCATTGACCATCCAGGATGAGAGCCTGACAAATACGCGCGTTGTCATAGGTGACGTAGGGTTCAAACCAGGGCCATTGCTCGGTGGCGCATTCATGCCAGAGAGCCACGAGTTTGGCCGTCAGTGATTCGCGCAGCGTATTGATCCAAGGCTGGTTCGGGTGCTGGCGTAGATACTCGTGAATACCGAGCAAGGTAAAGCTCCACGCGCGAGGTGAAGTGAAGCCTGCGACCACCGGCAGTCCACGCTCAAACAATTGCGCGGCAAGTCGGCGGTGTCCCTCATTCTGTGCGCGGCCTGCGCCAGTGCCTGCGGCCCAAAGAGCGCGTGCATGGCTATCTTCGCTCCCTACTTCCTCCAGCCATTGCCGTCCATGACTCATGAAATTGCGGAAGCGACCACTCTTATAATCCAGCGCGGCAGCAAGGAAGGCAATGTAGGCTGTGGCGTGTTGCATCAGGCTCTCCTGCACTGGCTTGCCGCCGAGATCGTCGATCACACAGCAGAGGATGAAAGCGCGGGCGTTGTCGTCGGTGCAGTAGCCTTCATGAAAGTTAGGGACGTTAAAAATTGCGTGCTGAAAGATGCCCGTGCCATCGCTCATACGGATGACGTGATCGAGCCGCAGCGGCGGCAGCGCATAGGGCCTCCCCTCCAGTGTCCAGCCCGCGAAGGCAGCACGCGGCATCGCTTTGCGGTCGGCGCGCGCGTGTTGAAAGGACTCCATGTAATGCTTGGCCGTGGCAGACCAGATCATGTCCCGCCCCATCGCGTAGGCTTGGTGTTGCATGGTGGACATGCGCTCTGGATCATCCAGCAGAATGCTGACGGCTTCAGCAATAGCTTGCGGATCACGGAAGGGCACCAGCACGCCACGCCCGTCTGCTAGCAGCTCCTGTGCATGCCAGTAGGGTGTCGAGACCACAGCCTTCCCAGCGCCAAAGACATAGGCCAATGCACCGGATGTGATCTGCGCCTCTTGCAGGTAGGGCGTCAGGTAGATGTCTGTCGCGCCTATGAATTCCTTTAGGTCATCCAGCGAAACGAAGCGATTGTAGAAAATGACGTTCTCCTTCACACCGAGATCACCGGCCAGCCTTTCCAGGCTCAAGCGGTAACGTTCACCCTCACGCGCGACGAGGTGCGGATGCGTGGCTCCCAGCACGAGATAAACCACATTGGGGTGGCGTTTGACGATCTTTGGCAGCGCTTCAATAGCGTGCTCGATGCCCTTCCCAGGACCGATCAAACCAAAGGTCAGTAGTACCTTGCGGCCCTCGACACCGAACTGCGCCTTGAAGCTTTCCGATGGTGCAAAAGGCACATCGGGGATGCCGTGAGAAATGATGTCGATCTTCTCTACTGGCACGTTGTAGGTCGTGCGCAAGATTTCCGCACCCTTTTGTGCCATGACGATGAGTCGGTCACTGAGCCGAGCAATCTCGTCCATGATGCTGCGTTGCAGAGGACTCGGGTGTTGTAAAATCGTGTGTAGCGTAGTGACTACGGGCATCCGCACTTCTCTGAGCAGGGCCAGTAAATGACTGCCAGCAGGGCCACCGTAAATGCCGAACTCGTGCTGCACACAGAGCACGTCAGCGTTGTTGAAGTTTAAAAAGTCCGCAGCGCGGCGGTAAGACTCCAGATCCTTCTCCTGCAACTCCACGCGCACGCGTGGGGGGTAGTCATAACCTTCGGCGGTGTCGTTGACGGCAGCCACGAAGCACGCAGCCTCAGGCTCAGCCCTCGCCACAGACTCACAGAGATCATGGGTAAAGGTGGCTATCCCACACTGTCTCGGGGAGTAGTCACCCAGGAAGGCGATGCGTTGTGGATGCGGTGATGACGGCATAAGGTTAAAATGGTGTGGTCTCGGAAGATGGGCTTAAATGCTGTGTTAATGGCGGCTTGCCTCAGCCACGGTTTCTCGGCGTCCTTTGAGCTCCACGAGATGATCGTAGAGCGGAGGCAGCAGATCTTGATTGATCAGTTGGATAGCACGGCTCGAAAGATTGGAATCCGTGAGCGCAGCTTCATAGTCGCTGATGCCTCTCAGCTCGCCCTGCTCCAGAATCAGCAGTGCGGGATTCTCGCCGAATAGCTTCGCAGCACCTTCAAGGGCATGAGCGAAACCACCCCACACGCCTGACGTGATCGCTGGCACACCGCCGCTTTCGCTGATGAGATCACGAAGGGCTGTGGCGCTCTGCTGATGCTCGTCACGAATGCTGACCAGGGAATCATTGTCCGCGGAATCAGCGAACTTCGCGACGGCTTGAGTGTAGGTTTCAATGGCAGCCATTTCGCCCCGCAGTAAGGCGTTGCAGACATCAATGATCGCCTTACCGACACGAGGGAATAGTTCAGGGCTTGCGTCTGCGTTATTCGTTGTCTGCGAGTCTGGCTTTTCAGAGGATGTTGTGCAGGGCCCCTCCCAGATGGCGATGTCTGTGATGATTGCGTCCTTGGTGATAAGTTCAGAAGCTTCGAGCATGAAGTCTTTGACGGTTATTTCAGTCATGAGGTGAGGCGGCTGGAGTGGGATTGGAAAAGCGACAGCGATGTTGGGTTTTCACATGCAGTTGGCTCTTTGGTAGTCGGCCATGTATTCTGATTCGGCGCGCAGCCAGGCCTCCACATCATGACCGTCTGCCGAACCATGGTTCTGATAGTTTGCCTGAGGCCGCATGGGCTCATCATTTCCAACTGGGCAAAGCCCGCGTGCATAAGGTGAAGAATAAGGTGCCCTGGCTTTGACAGGCCTAACGGCGAGTTTGGCGGAGACGCTCACAGGAATCTTGTTTTGTTTCATAAGGCCTCAATGATGCGCCATTGCCACGCTTTTGACTATAGGGTGAGCACCTACCTTTTTGCTGCTGATTCAGATCACGTTCACGCTGCAACACCAGAGTCTGCTGATCGACGATGGATTCGAGTTTTCTCCCGAGTGCGGAAGGCTTGCGACGAATCACAGGCCTCGCTGTTTGGGTGGGGCTCATTCAGTCTGTGCGGACATGATTGCCACCTTATCCAGTGCGGTATCGACTGCAGTTAGAAAGACAGCGGCCTCTGCTTTTTTGACGGAAATGGCTGCGAACTCCAGCGTGGAATTGAGCGTCTCTAGGAACTCATTCACCTTGATAGGTTTGGTGAGGTATTTGAAAAAGCCAGCCTCAAGACCTTTCTCGATGTCTCGAGGCATGGCATTGGCACTAAGCGCGACGATGGGGATGTGGGCGGTGATGGGATCATCTCGGAGGATCTTCATGGCTTCGATGCCGCTGATGCCGGGCAGATTGATGTCCATCAAGATGACATCTGGCACGTAACCGATGGCCAGTGCAATGCCGTCTTTACCATTCATGGCACTGAGCAATCGTAGATCGGGATGACGAGCGATGATTTGCTCGACCAGCTTAAGGTTAGCGGGATTGTCTTCGACATAAAGCAGCAGGCGCTTTTTCGGCCCACCTAAGATGGGAGATGTGTCCATCACTGTGTTCACGGTCTTGGTATATTCCTCGTGATGGATCGTATCATGGATCAGCTCGATCCAAAAAACGCTGCCACTACCGACAGTGCTTTCAGCGCCAATCTCGCCCTGCATTAGCTCGACGAGTCGCTTGCTGACGACTAGGCCGATGCCAGTTCCCTCTTCACCGGTGGCTTCTTTACCGAGGCGATTGAAGGCTTGGAACAACTGGGCCAGCATCTCTGGTGTGAGACCTGCGCCTGTGTCCTTGACACTGATGCGCATGTTACCAGTGACGCAGGGTGTGTAGTCCACTTTCACCGTCCCGCCTGTCTGGTTATACTTGATAGCGTTGGAAAGCAGATTGATCAGCACCTGCTTCAGGCGAGTACGATCCGCTTTGATGTAGCATGGGCCTGCGAACACTGGGAAGGTCATGCTAATGCCGCGCTTTTGCGCCTGCGGCTCGATCATGGCTTGGCACTCGATCAGCACCTCTGGCAATGACACGGCTTCCAAAGAGAGCGACAGGCGACCAGACTCGATCACGGCTAGGTCAAGGATCTCGTTGATCAACTCCAGCAGAAACCAGCCTGCGTGCAGGATCTGGTCGATGCTGGCCTTCTGCGTCGATGTGGGCAGCGGTGAGTCGGACTCCATGAGCTGGGCAAAGCCGAGGATGGCATTCAGCGGAGAGCGCAGCTCATGACTCATGCTGGAAAGAAAGTCCGACTTGGCCAAATTGGCCTTCTCCGCAGCAGCCTTAGCCGTTTCAAGCTCGACAGTGTTTTCTTGCAGTACCTTATCCCAGCGCTTCCGCTCAGTCACATCACGTGCAGAGGCGAAGACGCCTTGCAGCACACCATCGCGGTTATGAAAGGTGGTGGCGTTGTAGGAGACCACGGTTTCTTCGCCGTCTTTGGCACGCGCGGTGAGTTCGTAGTCGGTCACTTTACTTTCTGCCAGCACACGCTTGATGCCAGCCTCAGCACGGGCGGGATCAGTGAAGTAGTTTTTGAAAAAGGCACCGATCAGTTCCTCCCGTGAGTGTCCCGTGAGTGCTTCCATTTGCTTATTCACGTCGGTGATCACCCCTAATGGATCGGTCGTCATGAGCGCATCGATATTCGACTCGATCAGTGAGCGTGTGTAGAACTGCTGATCACGCAGCGCCTGCTGCACGGCATATTCACCCGTGACATCGCGGAAGACCAGTACGGCGCCGATCACTTGCCCTTCGCGATTACGGATCGGCGCGCAGCTATCGGCGATGTCGCATTCAGTGCCGTTTTGCGAAATGAGAACTGTATGGTTGGCTAGGCCCTGAATGGTGCCATTCGCCAACGTGTCATTGACCGGCACGACGGCAGGCAACCGCGTTTCTTTATGAATGATGTTAAAGATCTCCTCAACTCTGTGCCCCGTGGCCTGCGCCTGTGTCCATCCAGTGAGTTGCTCAGCAAGAGCGTTGAGTAATGTCACACGTCCCCCAGCATCGGTGGCGATCACCGCATCTCCGATGGAATTGAGGGTGACGGCAAATTTTTCTTCACTGACTTGTAGGGTAACGTTGGCCAGCATGAGCTGCCTATTGGACTCTTCTTGTGCTTCGAGCAGTTGTTGACGCTCGGCCTCCACCTGCCTGCGTGCCGTGTTATCCGTACCGATCAGTAGATAACCAATGATGCCACCGTGGTCATGAATGTCGCGCAGGGCCGTGACTGATACGACAGCAGGAAAACGGCTGCCATCTTTGCGGATGTAAGTCAGCTCATAGATGTCCTCAATGCCGCGTGAGGCTTTGAAAACGAGCGCTTCAAAGCCGGGAGCGATCTCCGTGCCGAGTTCCTGACTCAGTGCTTTGGCGCGGGCCACGACTTCCTGCGGATCGGAAATTTCTGCTGGGGTGATCTTGTTCATCACCTCGGCAGCCGTGTAGCCGAGCATGCGCTCAGCGCCGACGTTGAAGATCTGGATCACTCCCTTCGCATCCGTGGCGATGCTGGAAAAGTTGGCGCTGTTAAAGATCGCACTTTGCAGAGCGCCTGCTTTGATCAGCGCCTCCTCGGCCTCTTTGCGTGCGGTGTTGTCGGTGCCGATGAGGAGATAACCAATGATGGCACCTTTGGCATCGCGCAGTCCGGTGACAGAGACCACGGCTGGGAAACGGCTGCCGTCTTTGCGGATGTAGGTCAGCTCGTAAATGTCCTCAATGCCGCGAAAGGCTTTGAAGACCAGGGCCTCAAAGCCTGGCGTGATTGGCGTGCCGAGTTCGATACTCAGGGCCTTGGCGCGGGCGATGACTTCTTGCGGGTCTGAAATTTCTGCTGGGGTGATTTTGTTCACCACCTCGGCAGCGGTGTAGCCAAGCATTCGTTCCGCGCCAACATTAAAGAGCTGGATCACGCCCTTCTCATCCGTGGCGATGCTGGAGAAATTGGCGCTTTTCAGGATAGCGTTTTGCAAAGCTCCCGTCTTCAGCAGAGCCTGCGCGCGTTTCACCTCCGCAATGGTCCCCTGTGCTGCCGTCTCGGTGGGAGTACTGGGGCTGTTCTCGGGCTGCGGGCTTGTTGGAAATGTCATGGAGGCGTTCTCTGATGACACGCGAATTGGCCGAGTATGCAGCAGATTCCACACTGAGACCGGGCACTAGGCGGTGCTATGGGGTGTTTACCCCATTGAGGACTTCGTCACTCCACCGCGTTTCTGGCGCTCGACCCTGCCTACCTCAAAGCAGGCAGCTCCACGGTCACGGTGGTGGGGTGGCCGGGGGCGGAGGTGATTTGAAAGGTGCCGTCGATCATTTCGATGCGCTCTTTCATACCGAGCAGGCCGAGTCGTTTGCTCTTGCGGGTACCGAGGGCGTCGTCGTTGGAGAAACCTTGGCCGTCGTCAACAATCGTCATGCGGGTGGCGCCCTCAGGCAGGCTTGTTAGGCTGATGGAGACATGAGAGGCTTTGGCATGGCGGGCGACGTTGCTCAGTGCCTCCTGGACGATGCGGTAGAGCGCGGTGCGTCGGTAGCCGATCATGACTTCGATGTCAGCGGTTGCTTGCAAGACAACGCGCACGCCGGTGCTTTCGGTGAAGCTTTTCAGGTGGGACTCTAGCGCGGGGATGAGGCCGATGTCGTCCAGCACGGAAGGGCGTAATTCACGAGCAAACTGATGTACAGTATCGGCGGCTTGTTCCACGAGCTGCTGCGTGCGCTGGATCTTCACCAGTAGGCTTTTTGGCATACCTGCGGCGGCTCGGGTGAGGGTGCCGAGGTGGACATTGATGCCGACCAACGTTTGGGCGATCACATCATGAAGCTCACGGCTGATGCGCTTCCGCTCGTCTTCCTGAGCGGTGATGATTTGGTGGGAAAAGCTGCGTAGTTGCTTCTGCATTTGCTGGGCTTGCTGGAGAAGCCGCCGCTGGTCCTGCTCACTGCGTTTGAGTGTTTTCTCCACGGCCTGCCGCTGGACGATTTCCTCCTCCAGTTTCTGATTGGAGGCAGTGAGGATGTCCAGCCGCCGCCGCACCCATTCAGCCCGTTTACGCTCAGTGACGTCATTGAAAAAGCAGACCACGCCATACTCCCCAGCGGGCACGGTGACACGCTGGATCTGCCACTCATAGGCCTCCTGTTCACCAGTGTCCTTGCGCCGCTCCGTAAACTCGGGTGACTGATATGGCTCCCCCGTTTTTAGCGTGTGACGGAAGCGGGCCAAGAGCTTATCTGCGACTCGTTTTGGCCAGAGATGATGAACGAATTCAGCAAAGTCACGACCGAGCAAAGGATGAACGTTGGCAAAAGATAGCTGCGCCTTGGGATTGATCTGTTGGAGACGGAAAGTAGCATCCACCACATACACACCGAAGGGAGCCTTCTCTAACATGGCGGTAAAGAGTGCCTCACTGCGCTTAATGACTTCTTCCGCCCTCAGGCGCTCGGTGATATCACGCTGCACGCTGACGAAGTGACTGATCTGCCCACTGGCATCTTTGACAGCGGCGATGCTCTGCTCACTGACATAGAGATGCTGATTCTTATGTCGGTTCGTGATCTGGCCACTCCAGTTCTGGCCTGAAAGAATGGTCTGCCAAATTTGCTGAAAAAAGGAATCGGGGTGTACCCCTGAATTCACCAAGCTGGCCTTCTGCCCGAGCGCTTCTTCTGCGCTGTAACCGCTCACCGTGGTGAAGGCAGGGTTCGTGTATTGCAAGACCCCATCACGATCCGTGATGAAAATAGCATTAGCGACAGCTGCCAAGGCGCTACCTTTCAGCCGGATGTCCAGCTCGGCACGCTTCCGCTCGGTGATGTCACGGATGTTGCACTGGATGACGCTGTGACCATTTTCCAGATACAGATTGGCTACGACTTCGACCTCTTGATGGCGACCATCCTGGCTCTTGAGCGGCAGGTTTTCATAGCGGACTTGATGAGTCCTTTTGAGTTCACGGAACATCGCTTGGCTGGCGTCTTCATCTTTGAGCAGACCAATCTCAAAGAGTTCCTTCCCGACCAGGTCATCATGCGTGTAGCCGAGCAACGTGGTCATGAAGGGATTGGCATCCGTGATCAGCCTTGTGGCGGGGTCCATGAGCAGTACGCCATCATGCGCTGTTTCAAAGAGGCGGCGGTAGCGCAGCTCGGAAGCATGCACTTTTGCCTCTGCCTCGACACGCTCGGTGATGTCCACCACCACAGCGCTGCACTCCTGGCCGCTGGGAGAGAGCTGGGTTCTGATTTTCACGACTCTTGCAGTCTGGTCATGGCGCAGGAGATGGAAATCGCCTTCTTGTTTGGTTTCGCCCGCGAAGGCTTGCCCCAGGAAAGTTCGGAAGGCTGGGCGCTGATCTGGCGTGATCAGTTCAGAGAAGGAGTCATCAGTCAACTTGGCCCGAGGTATGCCGGTGAGGCTGGCACCGGTGAGATTGACGAGATGGATCTTCCCTTCCCTGCTTAAGGTGAAATAGCCGACGGGTGAAAAGTCATAGAGGTCGGTGTACTTTTCCAGCAGGCTTTCCATGCGATCACGCGCTTCATGCAGCTCGGCGTTCTGCATTTCTAGCTCGACCTGATGCACCTGTAGCTCATGCAGCAGCCGCTTGGAGTCAGCCGTTGGCTTCGTTTCAGCGGGCTTGTTGGCCTGATGCTTCTGCCGCTTACGCAGACTGGCCTCTGCCTGGCGGCGTAGGGCTGCGGCGGTGGGATTACTGCTCGGCTCTGGGGTCATTTCTGGCGTACCTTTCCAGCTTTAATGATAGGTAGAGAAGGCATGATTTGCTGCCGTGCGATATCGGCTTCTAAACAGGCATGTTGGCTGCGTAGCTTAACCTCCAGTGTCTTGGCCACGGTGATGTCGGCAAAGGTGATCACCACACCCTCTATCCGATCATCCATGGTGCGGTAGGGCATGATGCGCACGCTGAACCAGCGACCATCGGGTGCGGAAACGGGTTTCTCAGTGGAAGTGAGCGTGCGCAGCACCTCACGCACATCAGAAGCGAGTGCGGGGTCATCCAAATGAGAAACAAGATCGGTGATGGGCCTGCCGACGTCTCCAGGAATGAGTTTGATGATCTTGGTCATCTGATGGGTAAAGCGCCGCACGTTGAGATCACGATCCAGAAACAGCGTGGCGATGTCCGTGCTATCCAGCAGGTTTTTCATGTCATTGCTAGCGCGTGACAGCTCATCCACTTTGGCCTGCAATTCGGCATTCACGGTTTGCAGCTCTTCATTGAGGGACTGCATCTCTTCTTTGGAGGTGGTCAGCTCTTCGTTGGTGGATTGCAGTTCCTCATTGGTTGATTGTAGCTCTTCATTAGCGCTGCGGATCTCCTCCTGTGAAGTCTGCATTTCTTCATGCGTGGCACGGGCTTCAGCGCGGACTTGCATGATTTCCAGCTCAGACTCGTCGTGCAGCTTTTTGTTTCCATGAGTTGGCGTGATTTTAGCCATCACAGGCGTGGGGACATCCGTAAACACGACCATGATCAGGCCGTGCAGCGGACCGGCATCTTCGAGCTGCTGAAGGCTGACATCCACATGCTGCGCGCCGCCATTGGTGCCGACTTTGAGGTGATGCAGTATCACGGCTTCTTTTTGCCGCAGCGTTTTCTGAAAGGCGCTGGCCAGCTCATAGCGCAGACCTTCACGCGCCATGGCAAAGAGGTTCCAGTTGGCCTTTCCAGCGGCGGGTTCTAGGTATTTGCCGGTGCGGCCGCTGATATAAAAGATGTCTCCCTTATCATTGGCCAGTACGGCGGGCGGCGCGTAGTGCTGGAGGACTAACTGATCTGCCTGACTTTGCAGGCTGGCGCTGGGCTTCGATGACTGAGAGACCACTGCCGAGGTGGACCGGCCTGCGCCAAAGGATGAGGGGAACTCGACTGGCTCCTGCCGCAGCACAGGCTCGATGCGGCGGAACAGGCGTGACTTCGCGCTAACGGTGGCAAAGAGGTCGGTGCTGCTGCCGACGGTCTCGGCACTGCCCAGTAGTAGCAGGCCACCGGGTGTGAGGCTGAAGTGAAACAGCGGCATGAGTTTCTTTTGCACCTCAGCGGTCAGATAAATCAGCAGGTTCCGACAGCTCAAAAGGTCCAGCTTGGTGAAGGGCGGATCCATAATAATATTCTGCGGGGCAAAGATGATCATCTCACGGATCTCACGCCGCACGCGATAGCCGTTGTCTTCTTGGCTGAAAAAGCGGGCCAGCCGTTCGGGTGTGAGATTAGCCGTAATGTTGCAAGGGAATAAGCCGAGCCGCGCTTTGTCGATGGCATCGCGATCCAGATCGGTGGCAAAGATTTGCAAAGAAAAGTTGGCCTTGGGGTTGAGCTCTTCGACAGCTTCTTTGAAAATCATGGCCAGGGAGTAGGCCTCCTCACCACTGGAGCAGCCGGGCACCCAGGCACGCAGAGTCTGACCAGGCACACGAGTGGCCAGCAGCTCAGGCAGGATCTTCGTGCGAAGCTCCGCCCAGACGGCAGGATCACGGAAGAAGCTCGTCACACCGATGAGCAGCTCTTTAAATAGTAGATCCAGCTCCTGAGAGTTCTCCTGCAAATAGCGCACATAAGCCGACATTTTACTGATCTGGTGGATGCCCATGCGACGCTCGATCCTGCGGTAAAGCGTGTTACGTTTGTAGCGAGAAAAGTCATTGCGGGTGTGCGCGCGCAGTAAGACGATGACTTTATCCAGCACACTCCGTGTTTTGTCCTCAAGCTCCAGTCCGCTCTCGGCGCTGCGTGGCTTACGCTGGAGATAAGCGAGAATCTTCTCCGGCAACTCACCGGCGGGAGCCACGATGTCTGCCAGCCCAGCGTCAATGGCGCTGCGTGGCATGGAATCAAATTTAGCCGAGGTGGGCTCCTGCACAAGCACGAGGCCGGCTTTCTCTTTTATAGCGCGCAGCCCCAGCGTGCCGTCTGAGCCCATGCCAGAAAGGATGACGCCGATGCTGTGCTCCTGCTGATCCTCAGCCAGAGACCGAAAGAAAAAATCTATCGGCAACCTCAGTCCACGAGCCGAGCTAGGCGTCAGTAGATGCAGCACGCCATGCAGGATGGAGAGGTCTTTATTCGGTGGGATGATATAGACGCAATCCGCCTGCACTGCGGTGCGGTCTTTGATCTGCATGACTTTCATGCTGGTGCTGCGTTGGAGCAGCTCTGACATGATGCCTTTATGCGTGGGCTCCAGATGCTGGACGATGACGTAGGCCATGCCGCTGGCGGGCGGCACTTGCATGATGAACTGCTCCAGAGCCTCCAGACCTCCTGCTGAGGCACCGATACCAATAATGGGTAAATCCGCTTTGAGTTCTACAGCTGGCTTGGTAGCCACATGTGAAGGTTTCTTTTTCATCGAGTTACTTCCTTCACGATTTGAATCATAGAGTGACCTTGTTCCCTACTAGAGTGAGTCACAAGACAAATCATGAACTCAATGCTGCGTCTGGCTAGCTCCACCTTGGCAAACCAACTCGATCAACATAGGAGCGATCTCGTTTAGCGGCAGAATAAAGTCCACGTCACCCGTTTTGATGGAGGTCTCAGGCATGGAAAAGTCCTGGGAGGTCGGGCGATCTTGGGCAATGACAATGCCACCGTTGTCCTTGATGATCTGCACGCCAAATGAGCCATCCCCATCACCACCCGTGAGCACAACGGCGATAGCGCGTGCTTTATAAATTTCTGCCACCGAAGCAAACAATGGCTCTGCTGATGGTCGTGCAAAGTGGATCTTTTCCGCCTGTGCGGAGGACAGCCTGAGGATACCACCTTTTTGCACAGAAAGATGGTGATTCGGTGGCGCTATAAAGACGCAGGCAGCAGATAGCACGTCTCCAGTTTCAGCCTGCTTCACCTGTAATACAGTGCGACTCCCTAAAATCCCTGCGAGGAGACTTTCATGATCTGGGGAGATATGCATGACAATCGCAATGGCTGCGGGGAAGTCCAGAGGCAAGCCACCCAGAATAACCGACAAGGCTTTTAAGCCACCGGCAGATGCAGCCATGGCTACGACCTTGCTGACAGGCTTGTATTCTATCTCGTTCATTCAGGTGGAGTGTTTGATTAAACGATCGTCACCTGCACGCTACTTTCGATCACACCTGTCGAGATTGCGTAGCGGGTCAGGCCTGCGGTGTCATGAATGTTGAGCTTTTCCATGAGACTTTGCCGATGCTTCTCGACCGTTTTATAACTGATGTGCAATATGTCAGCGGTTTCTTTATTGGCCTTCCCTTCGGCGATGAGTTGCAGCACCTCCATCTCACGGGTAGTCGGTGTAGAGTTTATTTTTCCTGGGAGATCACCCCGTTCTCGTGCTTTGGCTCTTGCCTCCTTACGGCGCTTAGAGACGGTAGGACTTAGGCTCTTTAAACCCTGATGCACTCGGCGAATGGCCTCTGGCAGAATATGGGATGCCGTTTGCTTGATCAAAAAACCATACGCACCCAAGTCCATCACTTTATTGACATAGGCGTCATCATTGTGAGCCGAAAGAATGAGGATCTTCACGTTTGGCTGCGTCAGTAGGATCTGCCTCGTGGCCTCCATGCCATTAAGCAGCGGCATGGCGATATCCATGACGATGACATCAGGCCGGAGGCTGCTAGCCAAAGCGACGGCCTCACGGCCATTGCTAGCCTCACCCACAATTTCAAAGTCACTCTCCAGCTTCAGCAGCGCACGCAAGCCTTCGCGAACAATGGTGTGATCTTCGGCTAATAAAATGGTGATGGGATTCATGGACATTGCAATGAGGTGGAACAAGGGTTTAAATCAGGCTGAAGCATGTCGTCACTATTGGAAGCAGGGATCTCGACGCGCAGAGTGGTGGGTTTTCCCAGCGCGGACTCAATGCAGAAGGTGCCACCGATCATTTCTACACGCTCCCTCATGCCCAGAAGTCCGAGGCGGTTGGTCTTTTTCGCCGTGGATGTGCCTGCAACTTCAAAGCCATTACCATCATCCATAATCTCCATGCGAATGATTCCGCCATAGTTTTGGATGCTCACATCGGCGCGGCTAGCTTTGGCATGACGGGCCACGTTGGTCAGAGCTTCCTGCACGATTCGATAAAGAGCGGTGCGGCGGTCACTATCACATAGCTCAATGTCGGCAAAGGCTTTGAGGCTGACACGCACGCCTGTATCCTCTGTGTATGTTTTCATGTAGGCCAATAGAGCGGGAATGAGACCCAAGTCATCCAATACCGAGGGCCTTAACTCACGAGCAAAGCGATGCACAATGTCCACGGACTTCTCCACGAGTCTCTGGGTGATGGCGATCTTTTCATGCAGCTCTTGAGTGTTAGTGGTTGACTCTACTTTCAGCGCACCAAGGCGTACATTGATGCTTGTCAGTGTTTGCGCAATGACGTCATGCAACTCACGACTGATCTTCCTGCGTTCCTCCTCTTGTGCGGTCAAAAGCTGATGAGAGAGTTCACGCAGCTCTTCTTGCATCTGGCGTGATTTTTCCAGCAATTTGTTAGTCGTCGCTTGACTCTCTCTGAGACATTCTTCGACCGCCTGCCGCTGGTTAATTTCCTGCTTCAGCTCTTCCACAGATACAGCCAACTCAAGCGTGCGCTCACTTAAATCTTTGACGACTTGGCTCAAGCGGATATTGGCCTCTCGTGCACCACGGTGTGTCTGCTCAATGGGTGTGATGGCCTCTGCAAAAAAAAGACCTGCCCGCCCCATCATGCTGTTGCTCGTAGTCGCCGAATAGCTAGGCAGCACCAAGGATATCAGCGCGATTTCATGGATACGCGCAAGATCCAGAGTCTCCTGGCCCATAGAAATAGCCTGACTGCCCAGCTCACGAGCAGAGTTCATGCAAGCACCGACACCTTGATTTAGGTAAGTCTTCAGGGCGCTATGATAGAGCCGTGATAGCTCCACTCGCTTATCGTTGTTTGGCGGTGTCAAATTCACGCGTGAATGAGTTGATGGTTTTTGCCGACTTCTCCACCAGCCGCTGAATGGTGGAGATTTCTTTGCTATGGCTTGCCTCAGTATTCAAAGAGGCTTTGCTCAGTGCTAGCAGTCGCACATGAATGCCCAGCATCGTCTGGGCGATCTCGTCATTGAGCTGCAGACTCATTTGCCAGCGCTCGTCCTCATTCACAGATAAAATCTTGCGCACGACCTGCTGCAAATGCCTTTCCAAGATGCGGGACTCTTTCAGCAGCCGTCTGGAAATTTCAGCACCAGCTTCCAACGCAGTTTCAGCTTTTTTGCGGTCTTGGATGCCTTTTTGTAACTCGCGATTCGAGTCCGCCAGATCCAGCGTGAGCCGCCCCAAAGTGGTGTGCAGTTGATTCAAATCCGCATTGGCCGCTACGGCAGCCTGATGCGTTTCTTCTATGGCTGTAAGTGTCTCTGTAAAGAATACGGCAGCATTCGAGGCTAAATCTTTGCGCGCATTCATGCCGAGGTCCGATATTAAAAGTGAGGCCAGCGCCTCCTCATGAATGGTAGCGACATCGAGCGTCTCAAGCTTCAAATAAACAGCCTGACAGCCAAGTTCATGAGCTTCATGCATGCTTGCCGCTTCCCCTTTCTCTAAGTGAATACGTAAAGCTGCCAGATACCTCTCTGACAGCTCTTGGATGGTGGTGGGGTTCATGATCAGTGACTCAAGTCTCTCCCATTATCAAAGCTTCGTGACTTTGAGGCTATGGGGTGAAATCCTACCTTGATTTGGGGACATCACCCCATAGTAGCATGACATGGGCAGGGACATCGTGAATTTCAAATTATGAAAACCATCCCATACATCCTACTTCCAATCACCGCCCTTATCATGACAGCCTTGCTTTTGGCAGCCTGTGATGAACGTAAAGCCTCCATCAATGCCCAGGCAGAAGCTAAGAAAGAAATCATCAACCAGGAGAAGGTAGCCGTCGATCAGGCCGCAGAACTGGCCAAGAAGCGGACGGACACAGTCGCAGCCATGGACAAAGCCAACATCGACGCCAGCAATTCGGCCGAGCAGGCGGACCTAGATGCAGAAAAGAAGAAAGCGGACGCTGCAGCTATCGCTGATAAAGCTCGGCTAGATGCTCTTCGGAAGTGAATAGCCTCTGAATTGCCTCGATGAGCTGCGGTATTTTGACCGGCTTTACCAGATGCTCGGAGAAGCCTGCGGCTAGACTTTGACGCACGTCTTCTTCCATGCCATAGCCACTCATGGCAAGCCCGCGCAGCGGCTGAATAGCCTGTATCCGCGTCATCAGTTCGTAACCACTGGCATCAGGCAGCCCGAGGTCACTGATGAGCAGATCAAAGGTTTCCGTTTCTGCTAGAGCCAGTGCGCTGGCTACGTCGCAGGCCGTGTTGACGGAAAATCCATCTTGAGAGAGGAGCATTTTCAGAGCTCTAGCAGTGTCTGCGTGATCCTCGACGATGAGTAGGCGAAGCCCCGTTGGCACGGTCTTTTCCACGGGGCCAGGACTGTCAGATGTCAGGTTTTCCTGCCCAATGCTTGGTAGTTCAATCATGAAGCTAGCCCCCAGGCCAGCACCTCCGCTCTGCGCGCGGATGGTGCCGCCGTGCAGTTCGATCAAAGCTTTTGAAATGGCAAGTCCGAGGCCTAGCCCACCAAACTGCCGAGTAATATGGAAGTCTCCCTGCTCAAAGGCATCAAAGATACGCGGGAGAACCTCTGGTGCGATGCCGACACCGTTGTCCGTGATGCAGACTTCGACACGTGTCGGCGAGTGACGCACACTCGCGATATGGATCTTGCCTTTTCTCGGCGTGAATTTAACCGCGTTCTTCAACACGTTCCAGATCACTTGTTCAAAGCGGGCTGGGTCTGCATGGATGAAGCCTGCGTCAGGACAAAGGTCGAGCGTTAGCAGGACTTCCTGCCCGACTATTTGCGGCATGCAAAGGGAACACACATGCTCCACCGCACTATTGAGATCAAGCTGTTCAATATGCAGCTCCAGCTTCCCACTGGCGATACGACTGACGTCTAAAAGATCGTCGATGAGCTTCGTCTCCATCTCAATGTTCCGACGGATCATGGTCATTTCCTCCCGCACAGCTGGGCTCACTTCGGGATCATGCTCCAGAGCGGACACAGTCAGCAGTACAGGCGTGAGCGGGGTGCGAAGCTCGTGGCTTAGAATGGCGAGGAAGCGGTCCTTGCTGCGGTTCGCGGACTCGGCAGCTTCCTTGGCTTCCCTTAATTTTTGGGCGACTAGTTTGCGCTCAGTGACATCAAGATTGCTGCCGACCATCCACTCCGTTTTACCATCGAGATTGGTGCGCGCCATTTCGATGGCGGTAATCGTGCAGGTTTGTCCGTCATCCGCACGCACGATGCGGAATTCACGGCTGCTTTGTCCCTGCCTACGCATTGTGTCCTGCAACACTTTTTCTTGATGCGCCAGATCCTCTGGCAATACGGCACGACTCCACGTTTCATAAGGAACGATGCCGTCTGCCGTCGGCGGCACACCATAGAGTCGGAACATCTGCGCATCCCAACGGATCCTGTTGGTCAGGATGTTCCACTCCCAAATACCGACGCCCGTGGACTCAGTTGCAAGGCGCATGCGCTCTTGACCGGCCCGCAGCACCGCATCAGCCTTTTTGCGTTCTGTGATTTCGCGCTGAATGGAAACCCAGTGGGAAAGCACTCCGTCCGCATCTGAGACTGGCAGGATTTCAAACTCGACCTCAATCTCTGCACCGTCCTTCCGGTAGTCAGTAACCTCCACCTTTACGGGTTCCCCGTTTTGCAGTGCAGCTCGGATCTTGTCACGCACGAGGCGGCTCGTCTTGGGTCCGTGAAGAAAGCGCGGAGATCTGCCAATGGACTCAGCTGCCGTGTAGCCAGTCATCTGCGTAAAGGCTGGGTTCACATAGACAATACGCGGCCCAGGCTCATCCAGAGGTGCGGCCTCAGTGATCATGACCACATCATGCATCGTTGTGATCACCTTTTCAAACAACCTTAGCCGTTCCTCTGCGAACTTTTCAGGAGTGACGTCATACGTCGCGAGAACGGCACGCATCGGACGCCGAGCGCTACCTTCACCTTCAAAGAAAACCTGCTTGCGAACCCGCAACCAGCGCACCTCACCGGTCTGCCACACGACTCGATGATCCATCTTGAACCAGCCCTCACTCGTTGGATCTAGTGAAGCAGCGATGAGTGGCATCAGCTCAGCGCGGTCATCTGGATGAAAGGTCGCGTGAACTTGCGCGCGTGAAACCACCGCCGCGCTTTCTCCCAGTCCGAACTGCCGAGCCGACTCAGCTGAGAGATGAGTCAACCCTGTATAATAGTCCACGTCAGCCAGTGCTAATCCCGCCACTCGTAAGCCGAGGTCCAGCCGCTCTTGGCCCTGACCTCTGACCGCCTTTAGTTCAGCCGCGGCTCGCCCGTGTGCCTGTCGATTTCTGCGCACCAGCCAGATAAAAACGCCACACAAGCCCACCCCCAAGACAACGGAATCAAAGAAAAAATTTGCCATCATAGAAGGTTAGATTGGTGCCTGAGTGAATGTCACGGCAATTTCAGATTTGGATGCGCCACAAATGAGTGCACCTCCGTAACGTGTCACGGTGGCGTGCAGTTCAGCACGGACATCCACAGGCAGTCCATCTCCCGAAGGATCATCCTGCCGACGCTGCATCTGGAAATTTATTTTGCCCGCGCCAGCGGACGTTTCAACGGTGCCTCCGCCAGAGACAAACCAATGATCGGCAATTTCAACGATGAGGATGCTGACTGCCTGAGGATCCACTTGGAACCAAGCTTCATTGCCATTCTGGGTCCATTCAATGATACTCTGAGTTGTGCCTGCACTCTGTCGTGATCGGCATAGTTCGACGACTGAACTCACAGAGACTGAGGTGCAACTAGCGGCCCGAAAGCGCAGTCCCAAACGGAGCTGCATTTCAGCCACGCAGCCTATCTGCCTGCGCACAATGCCAAGGCACTCCGACGGCGAATTGAGGCTGCGTTGCAGTACCATTAGCTGTAAATCCATGGCAGACAAACAGTTCCCCACGTCATGAGAGTGACGGCGGATGTAGCGTTGCAGCGCATCAGCTTGTTCCACCTGTGGCAGCAGGGACAGTGGCGGCATGGCAGGTAAATCAATCAAGTCGATGGGGGATAAATTGCCTGGCAGCTCCTGAAGGAGTTCGTTAATCGTCGGCATAGGATGGTTCTGGAGAAACGAAACAGGCAATGCTCTTTAACGTGGAAGAACACCTTCCTATTTTAGACTGCTTGAACTCTCCTATACACCCCATAGCGACTAACACCAAGAGGTTCCAGGTAGGTATTCACCCCATAGCGCAGGGTGCATCGCCACTCATCGTCTGCTTCGACTTCAATGCAAAGCAAGGCATTCACCCCATACCGCATGAACTGGCGCTGAGCCAGCTCCATCTTCGAGTCTCCACACTCACCGTCCTGCTCGGTCTATTAGTATTAGCGGGCGCTCTATTGGCAGGAATCCCAGCTTGGTGGTGCAGCGGGATGCTGCGCGCGCTGAGATTATTGGTCAGTTCCGCAGTGCTTTTTGTGTTGGGTAAGTTTTTACTTGGTTTTTACATTGGCCGAAGTGCCCTGGCCTCAAGCTACGGGGCGGCTGGATCACTCATCATCATTCTAATCTGGGTTTACTACTCAGCTCAGATTCTGTTCTTCGGCGCAGCCTTCACGCGAGTGTATGCCATGCATTGCGGCTCACGGAAACAATACAACGGTAGTGTCGCTACGGATGGAAAATCCGTTTTCTGAACATCGCAGCCACTAACTCGGAGGCCGACCAATACTCCTTCGTGCTTCAACCTGTTCAGCCTCCAATCATAAGCAGGCATTCACCCCATATCAGATCCGGCTCTAAGTCACCAAGGTTCGGGGGGCTTCAGCACTCCTTGTTGTCGTCCGCACAAACAAAAAAAATCCAAACACCTATGAACCTCATCAAACGCACACTATTCACATTCATCATGGCTTCAGCGACTGCGCTACCGAATCCAACATCAGCAGCTGAGTCCATGACTCCGATGCAGCACAAGGCCTGTATCCTTACTTGTCAGGAATGTGTTGTCGCCTGCGAAAGCTGCGCCACCGCCTGCTTAAACGAAACCGAGGTGAAAGCCATGGTCGCTTGCATCAAGCTCTGTCGTGACTGTGCCGATGTGTGCGGTCTCTGCACGCAGTTCATGGCCCGCGACTCTGATCACGTAGCCAATGCCTGCTCACTCTGCGCCAAGATCTGTCAAGCCTGCGCCGACGAATGTGCCAAGCACAAAATGGATCACTGCAAAGCCTGCGCCGCCATTTGTCAGAAATGTGCGGATGAATGCAAAAAGATGACGAAATAAATAAACCTCAATTCTACCCTTATGACCCTAACAAGCCCCCTGAACAACGCCACCATTGAAGCCTGCCAAGCGATGCTTCGCGGGGAAATCTCCGCTGTCGAAACCTATACCCAGGCCAGCAAGAAATTCGCCGACAGCACCGAGGACGACTCATTGGGTAGCATCTGCGGTGACCACCAGCAAAGCGTGGATCTGCTCCATGAAATCATCCTCAACAGCGGAGAAACACCCGACATCACATCGGGCGTCTGGGGCAACTTCGCCCAAGCCATGGAAGGCACTGCCAAACTCTTCGGAGAATCCCCTGCACTGCTGATCCTTGAGCAAGGTGAGAAACACGGCATCAAAGAATATGAAGCCGCTCTAGTAGATCCAAACATGTCCCTGCCTATCAAGGAACTGATTGAACAAGATCTGCTGCCGCCTCTCTACGATCATCTCGTGGAACTCAAAAGCCGCCGCGAACAGGTTGATTAAAGATTAGCTGTCTAGTTAGCATTATCCCAAAGCACGGGGCAGGTTCATCACCTGCCCTTTTGCATGTGTAGGGCGTGTCGGGTTTCACCCCATGGAACCCTGAAGGGGCACTCTTTAGAGTCAGCCGATGCATTCTGCATCTCATTAACATATCCAACTGCAACACCATGAAAACACTTCAAGATCTTTTTAATAACGAACTCGCCGACATCTACGATGCCGAACACCGCCTCATCCATTCACTTCCAAAGCTAGCCAAAGCCGCCACCTGCGATCATCTTCAGCGCGCGATCCTACAACACTTAAGGCAAACTGAAGAACACGTCACCAAAATTGAGCATGTCTTTGCGTGTTTTGAACTTACACCCAAGCGTGAGAAGTGCGACGCCACAGTGGGCTTGATTACCGAGGCGGATGAACTCACCACGATGTTCAAAGAGTCGCCCGTGATCAACGCGGCGATTATCGCTGCTGCACAGAAGATCGAGCATTACGAAATCGCTTCTTACGGCTGCCTTCATGAATGGGCTGGCGTGCTAGGCAACAAAAAGGCGGCAGACATCCTCATGGAGATTCTCACCGAAGAAAAGGCTGCCAACGATTCACTCACTGAACTCGCGCGCATTCGCAGCAACGAAGAAGCCTGCAAAGACGAGTCCACGAAGCCTGTGACTGCAAAGAAAAAAACCGCAACGCAGGCCACAGCGTAGGCTGGTCAAACAATCAACGATCTCTGCAACATTCAGAACGTTGCAGAGACTGCACAAACCTATTTGCCACTTGGGTTTTTGATAAACTTGCATGCACGACCCATGCCATCAAAACGAGCTGAAAAGGAAGTCGGGTCCACAGGATCCATGGCGCAATGTCTGCACCTGACATTCCATGCAGCGCCATATGAATATTGGCAGGAAAGATAGCGATAAGCAGCAGGATCAGCCCGCATCCAGCAGCACGGCGCAGCCACGGTATGAGCACGCCAAGACCACCCGCAATTTCAGCGGCACCACTGATGATGTTTAAAAACTCATGCGCTGGCAGATAGGGCGGCATCATCGAAAGATACAGCTCCGGCCTGATGAAGTGATTCACGCCGGCCACGATGAAGAAGACAGAGAGAGTGAATCGAGAGATTGTTCTATGCATGGAGAAATGTGGTGTGGGGATTATGCCTGAAGAGCAAAAAGCCCGCCGAGCAATCTCGGCGGGCTTCCTGCGCCCGTCTTCGGAAGTTCAGCTTATTTGGCCGGTGGCGATAGCACAGTGTCAATGACGTGAATGACGCCATTGCTGGCGGCCACGTCGGTTTTGACGACCTTGGCATCGTTCACCGTCACGTTGCCGTCCGTGACCTTGATGTCGAGTTCCTGACCATTGGCTGTTTTGGCCATCATGGTCTTCACCTCGGCAGCCATGACTTTGCCTTTAAGCACATGGTAGGCCAGGATGTTGCCGAGCTTCTTTTTGTTCTCAGGCTTGAGTAAATCGTCCAGCGTGCCTGCAGGCAGTTTGGCAAAGGCCTCGTCACTCGGGGCGAAGACCGTGAACGGGCCGTCCTCCTGAAGCATCTTGGTTTTGCCAGCAGCGTCGAGCGCAGCGATGAGGGTTTTGAAAGTACCTGCGGACTTGGCAGTATCGATAATGTCACCAGCGAATGTTGCTGAGGCTACGAGGCCCAGCACGCTAGTCAGAATGAAACGTTTGATCATTGTGTTTTGTGGTTTGCTTTGGTTTATCAAGCGGGAATGCAGAACATTCCCGAAGACCCCGACAGTGAGGCAAACTCATGCCTGAGCCTATGGGGTGAAACCCGAATACTAAGTCGAAGGGCAGTGAAGCAGGGTTATACCCCATCGTGATTAGAACAGCGGTCTTTTATGCGTGTGGCAGCATCACTCCATATGAAAACAGAAATGACCAAGAACAGCGACCAGGCACTGCGCGTTTTTCAAAAACTCCCCATCAAAACCAAAGAGCTTCTCATCCTCTCCGACAGTGAGGAACATGCCATCGGCACTCAAAACTGGTACTTCAAAAGAAGATCCAGCAAATCGTCAAACCATCGAAGACAAAGGAGGCAAAGGTTTAAATGACTCCATATCTTTCGATTCCTCGTCAGGCTCTTGCTTTGTGTGGCTGGCGGGCGGGCGGCTGGCGGGTGCAAACGAAGGCGCTGAGCCTGTTCATGGTACAGTGGGCGCTCAATCTTCTTTGGACGCCGCTGTTCTTCGGCATGCATCGACCTGACCTAGCCTTGATCGATATCCTCGCCTTGTGGCTGACAATCTTGGTAACGCTGCTGGCCTTTTGGCGAGTTCGGCGGCTTGCGGGTGTATTACTGCTGCCGTATCTAGCATGGGTGACGTTTGCCACCGCTCTGAACTTCACGATCTGGCGCTTGAATCCCTGACACCATGCTTGAAGAATCCAATCTGCACGTACACTGGCATCAGCTCTCCGTTGAAGACGTGTTCACGCAGCTCAGCAGCTCCTCAGCAGGTCTGTCGGCAGCTGAAGTAGCCAAACGACAGAAGGAAGCTGGTCCGAACCGTGTCAGCTCAGTGCGTGGCACACCCGCATGGCTGAAGTTTCTTCGGCAATTTCATCAGCCGCTTGTTTACATCATGCTCATTGCCGTAGGCGTGACTGCATCTCTCGGCGAGTGGGTGGATGCGGCGGTGATCGCTGCCATCGTTCTGGCGAATGCGATTGTCGGTTTTTTGCAGGAAACGAAAGCAGAAACAGCCATTGATGCATTGGCAAAAATGGTCGTCACAGAAACCAATGTGCGACGTGAGGGTAACAAGCAGCGTGTTCCATCCGAATCGCTCGCTGCAGGTGATGTGGTTCTCTTGCAGTCTGGTGACCGCGTGCCGGCGGATCTGCGTTTGATTGAGGTTCGCAGTCTTCGTGCCGATGAATCGACCCTCACGGGTGAATCTCTGCCAGCTGCGAAACAGCGGGGTGTTTTACCCAGTGATACCGATTTGGCAGATCGCACCAATTTGGCCTTTGCTGGCACTTTCATCACCAGCGGGCAAGCGGAAGGCGTGGTCTGCCTCATCGGCGATCAGACAGAAACTGGGCGGATCGCCGGACTCATCGCGAGTGCGGTGGAACTTTCCACGCCACTGACGAAGCAGATTGCGCGCTTTAGCCACTTAGTGCTGTGGATCATCCTCGGACTCGCAGCGCTGACTTTCGCTGTAGGCGTCGCCCGCGGCGAAAAACCAGCAGTCATGTTCATGGCTGCAGTCGCTTTGGCCGTGGGTGCTATTCCCGAAGGACTGCCAGCGGCTGTGACCATTGTTTTAGCCATCGGCGTGTCACGCATGGCGAAGCGGCAAGCCATCATCCGCAAACTGCCCGCAGTGGAAACACTTGGCAGCACCACCATCATCTGCACAGACAAAACCGGCACGCTCACAGAGAACCAAATGACGGTGCAGGAAGTCTTCGCAGGCAGCAGGCTCTTCACGATCACGGGCAGCGGCTATGAACCGCAAGGGGAAATCAAACTTGATGCGAACAACGTGAAGCTAGAGCAACAACCCGCCCTAGCCGAGTGCCTGCGTGCTGGCCTGCTATGCAATGACAGTCAGCTCGTGCTCAAAGACGGACGCCATACTGTGCAGGGTGATCCCACGGAAGCGGCTCTCATCGTGGCCGCTGAAAAAGCGGGCCTCAAGCAGAAGGCCACGCATGAAGAATCTCCACGCGTGGACATGATCCCTTTTGAGTCCGCGCACATGTTCCGCGCCACACTGAATGAGGACGATGATGAGCGCGTCATTTACCAAGTCGGTGCCCTCGAACGTCTGATCGACCGCTGCACGGATGCTCTGAGCGACGACTGCCTATCTACCACCGCAATCGACAAAGTGGCGGTGTTGCAACGTGCCGACGCCATGGCCACTCACGGCCTGCGTGTGCTCGCCATGACGCGCAGGCAGGTGGAAAAAGCCCACGACAAACTCGATCACTCGCATGTCGCCACCGATTTGACCTTCCTTGGCCTCCAGGGCATGATTGACCCACCACGCGCAGCTGCCGTGGCTGCCATCGCCAATTTTGTTAAAGCAGGCATCGCCGTGAAAATGATTACTGGCGATCACATCATCACCGCGCGCGCTATCGCCGCACAGATCGGCCTGAAGGCAGACACAGCAATCAGTGGCAGTGATTTGAAGAAGATCTCAGACGAAGATCTTCCAGAGACCGCTGAACGCACCACTGTCTTTGCTAGGGTAACTCCTGAGCAAAAACTACGGCTCGTGAAGGCACTGCAATCACGCGGTCACGTCGTCGCCATGACCGGCGATGGCGTGAATGATGCCCCCGCCTTGAAACAGGCCGACATCGGTGTCGCCATGGGGCATAACGGCACGGATGTGGCCAAAGGAGCTGCCGCGATGATCCTCACCGATGACAACTTTGCCAGCATCGAAGCCGCTGTGGAAGAAGGACGCGGCGTGTATGACAACATCACCAAATTCATTGTCTGGATCATCCCCACAAATCTCGGTGAATCGCTCATTCTCCTCAATGCCATTCTATTCGGCCTACCTCTACCGCTGTTGCCGCTGCAACTGCTCTGGATCAATCTCACCGACACCGTGCTCGGTCTCTCACTCACCTTTGAGCCAAGGGAAGGCGATGTGATGAACCGCGCGCCACGTCCGACTAAACAGCCCATAATGCCCCTTGCTCTCGTCGTGCGTTCTGGACTGGTTTCAAGCATCATGGTCGCCTGTGGTCTCGGGCTTTTTCTCTGGGAGTTGCGCATGGAAAAGGCCAGCCTGGCCGAAGCTCGAACCGTCGCGGTGAATGTTTTAGTGATGATTCAAGTGCTCTATCTCTTGAATTGCCGCTCCTTGAGCCACTCCGCATTCTCCATCGGATTCTTCACCAATCGCTGGATCATCTTCGGCTCGGTCACAATGATTGCCGGACAGATGCTATTTACTTATGCACCCCTGTTCAACACGCTCTTCCACAGTGCCCCGATATCGAGTGCTGCATGGCTGCGTATCGCCGCCGCCGCCATGCTGGTCTTCCTCACCGTCGAATTCGAAAAGTGGCTACGCTTCCGTCGTGAATAACGTGGACTAGCGGGTAGGCTTTCACCCCATAGAGGAAAAGGCGAGTCGGGGTGATTTGTCGCGTCTTATGCATACACACATCGGCCTTTGGATCGATCACCGCCGCGCGGTGATTGTCTCTCCCTCAAAACTTAACGAGGAAATCACCACCATTAAATCTGAGGCCGAGCGCCATCTAAGCCGCGCAAAGGATGCGGTTCCCGGTGAATCGTTTGAGGCGCAGCGTGTGCTGGCTGATGACGTGCAAGATCGCAAGTTTAAACAGCATCTTCAGGGCTATTATGATGAAGTCATTACGGCACTGCATGGGGCGACTTCATTGTTTATCTTTGGCCCAGGCGAGGCAAAAGGTGAACTGGCGAAAAAACTCTCTTTGGAAAAACCAAACACTAGAAGCCTGCATGTCGAAAGCGCCGACAAGATGACTGACGGGCAGATCGCTGCGAAAGTGCGTGAGCATTTCTACACCAACACGCCAGACATCGCGTCTCGCTAAATGGGGTATCAACCCCATGGCGGGTGATCGGCGGTAGCGGTTAAAGCTAGGGCGATGAAAATCAAACTCACCCACACCCGCAACAGTCTCCCAGAAAAAATCCGCCTCGAAATGACAGCCCTGCTGCAAGAGAGATTAGCGGACGCTATCGACCTCATGATGCAGGCCAAGCAGGCCCACTGGAATGTGAAAGGACCAAACTTTATCGCGCTCCATGAGCTCTTTGATAAAGTCTTCAATGAAAGCGTCGGCTACGTGGATGTCTTAGCAGAGCGGATCGTGCAGCTAGGAGGCATCGCTAAAGGTACAATCCGCTCGGCAGCGAAACAAACGACGCTGCCAGAATACTCGGTTACGACCACAAAGAGCAAAAATCACATCGCAGAGCTGGCACATGCCATCGCCTTTTTTGGTGAACAGGTCCGCAAAGCAATCGAGACAGCCAGTAAGCTGAAGGATGCTGATACCGCAGACATTTTCACTCAGGTCTCACGCGGTGCCGATATGAACCTCTGGTTTGTAGAGGCCCATGAACAACAAGAACAATAGTCGCCTACCATGATAGCTCTCGTTTACCAAGGCCCCGGCTCGAAAAGCCTTCAAGAAGTGCCCAAGCCCGGTCTGCGGGATGCCACAGACGCCATCGTGCGAATCACCAAGACGACCATCTGCGGCACAGATCTGCACATTCTTAAAGGCGATGTCCCAAGTGTCACTGAAGGCCGCATCCTAGGCCATGAGGGCATAGGTGTCATCGAACAAATTGGCAGTGGGGTCACCCGCTTTCATGTCGGTGACCGCGTGATCATCTCCTGCATCACCGCCTGCGGGAAGTGTGACTTTTGCCGTCGTGGCATGTGCTCTCACTGCGAGCACGGCGGCTGGATTCTTGGCAACACCATTGACGGCACGCAGGCAGAGCATGTGCGCATCCCTTGGGCTGACACGAGCCTTCACGCGATCCCCGAGGATGCCAATGAAGAAGCCATGGTCATGCTCAGCGACATATTGCCCACGGGCTATGAATGCGGTGTTCTCAATGGCTGCGTGAAGCCGGGTGACACCGTCGCCATCATCGGCGCAGGTCCTATCGGCTTGGCAGCACTGCTCACCGCACGTTTTTATGCACCCGCAGACATCATCATGATCGACCGTGATGAGAGCCGACTCGATATCGCTAAAAAATTGGGTGCCACCATGCTGATCAACACCAGCGACGGCCGAGCAGTCGAGAAAGCCATGTCCATGACTCTCGGTAAAGGCGTGGACGTCGCCATTGAAGCGGTCGGCGTGCCGGAAACCTTTGAGCTCTGCCAGTCCATTATTGCCGCAGGCGGCCACATAGCCAATGTCGGCGTGCATGGTGAGAGCGTGCCTCTTCATCTAGAGACACTGTGGTCACGTAACATCACCATTACCACACGCTTAGTCGATGCCGTGACCACGCCACTACTGCTGAAAACGGTAATCGCGGGCAAGCTAGAACCTCGGCAACTCATCACACATCACTTTGCTCTGCATGAGGCGATGGCAGCTTACGATACCTTTGCCAATGCGGCTCGTGAGCAGGCACTGAAGGTTATCCTGAACTGCGCTTGAAGGTTGGGGCATAGTCCCCATGGCGTTTGCAGCCATGACTGGGCAAGAGTCACTGCCATGAAACTCCACATCGCTACCCCCACCCTGCTACTCGTCGCAGCCGCCCTTACACTTGGACTCACCTCCTGTGAGGTGCCTGTAGGCTACAGTAACAACAGCTACAGCAATCGAGGCTACTCATCCTATGGCAACGGTATTTACAATACACTGCCTCTTGGCTATTCAGGAAACGCCTACTACCACAACAATCGCTATTACTCGGGTGGTCTCTACCAAACAGGTGCCTATACCTACCAAGGCCAGCGCTACAGCGGGCGTTATCAGCACGGCAATGGCCAATACCTTTACGGCGGCCAGCATCAGTACCACGGTAGCAGGACATCTTCGGGACTTGGCTCTCACACCTCTGCTAGACCAAGTCACAGGTCTGGCTTCTTTTCAGGTCGTTCCCACTAACAGATTCACGAATACGCTCGCACGCTGAAGAGGACTGGACATTTTTGCTAGCTTACCCCCTTTTGCCAGTCCACTGCGTTCGCATTGTCTGCCACAGAAAAACAAAACCCCTGGCAGCGAAGGCTGACAGGGGTTTTGATTTAAATGCGTCAGCAAAGACGCAGCTGAATTACGCTTGGAGGGCTTCCTCTTCCTGTTCGGCACCACGACCAGCTGGACGTTCGGTCTCGACGAGCTCGAAGTTGCGGTGGGTGATGAAACCGGTTCCGGCTGGGATAAGGTGACCCATGATAACGTTTTCCTTGAAGCCACGGAGGTAATCCGATTTGGCCAAGGTGGAAGCTTCGGTAAGAACACGGGTAGTGTCCTGGAACGAAGCTGCCGAGATGAAGGATTCTGTTTCAAGAGAGGCTTTGGTGATGCCAAGAAGAACTGGCTCAGCTTCAGCGGGCTTACCACCCTCTTCAGAGACGCGCTCATTCTCCTTATCGAAGGATGTGCGGTCCACCTGATCTCCCCAGAGAAATTCAGTGTCTCCCGTATCAGTGATCTTCACCTTACGGAGCATCTGACGGATGATGATCTCGACGTGCTTGTCATTGATTTCCACGCCTTGGGCACGGTAAACTTCTTGAACTTCGTTGACGAGATGCTCACGCAGGGCTTGAGGGCCAAGAATCTCAAGGATTTCATGCGGCACGACAGGTCCGTCGGTCAGCTGATCTCCGCGATTCACGACGTCGCCATTGAAGACGAGGATGTGCTTACTACGAGGGATGAGATGTTCTTCCTGCTGACCAGACTTCTGATCAGTCACGATCACGCGGCGCTTACCACGGACCAGACCACCGATTTCAACCACACCGTCAATTCGGGCGATTTCACAAGCATCTTTTGGTTTACGGGCTTCGAAGAGTTCAGCAACACGTGGCAGACCACCGGTAATGTCCTTGGTCTTGCTGGCCTTACGTGGTGTCTTGGCAAGCGTGGTTCCGGCTTCGACCTTCTCACCGTTTCGCACGCTAATGTGAGCTCCGGCTGGAATGGTGTAGCTCGCGAGAACCTCGTGCGTCTTGGCATTGGTGACGACCACCTGTGGGTGGAGATCTTCTTTGTGCTCAATAACGACGGTTTCTTCGTTGCCTGTGGATTCGTTCTTCTCCTTGGTGAAGGTGATGCCAGCGATCATGTCGCGGAACTCGATCTTACCTGCCTTTTCAGTGATAATCGGCATGTTGTAAGGATCCCAGGTCACAACCTGTTCGCCTTTTTTCACGGTAGCACCATCGGGTTTAGCGATGATCGCACCGAGAACCAGCTTGTGGCTTTCGAGTTCCTTGCCGTCGTCGTCAATGATAGCGATAACGCCATTCTTCGTGAGGGCAATCCACTGACCTTCCGCGGTCTGTACCGTTCGGATGTCTGTGTAGCGGATGGTTCCACTGGTCTTAACGTTGATGAAGGGCTGCTTGAAGCTGCTCATGGCGGCACCACCAACGTGGAAAGTACGCATGGTCAACTGGGTTCCAGGCTCACCAATGGACTGAGCAGCGACGATACCAACGGCTTCACCGATGCGAACGAGGCGGCTCGTCGCAAGGCTGAGGCCGTAGCACATGGCGCAACAACCACGCTTGCTCTCACAGGTGAGGACAGAGCGGATCTTCAGTTTCTCAACACCCAGCTTGGAGAGATGGGCAGCTTCTTTTTCAAGAGCAAGTTGGTTAGCGGCGATGACAGTCTCCTTAGTGACAGGATCGTGAATGGTTTCGCAGCTTGTGCGGCCATAGATACGTGTCTTGAGATCGACCACTTCTTCGTCACCTTGATAGATGGAGCAAAGGGTAATGCCATTGACGGTTCCGCAATCCTCTTCGGTGACGATAACGTCCTGAGACACATCGACAAGCTTACGAGTCATGTAACCGGAGTCAGCTGTCTTCAGAGCCGTATCGGCAAGGCCTTTACGAGCTCCGTGAGTTGAGATGAAATACTCAAGTACAGTCAGACCTTCACGGAAGTTCGAAGTGATCGGACGTTCGATGATTTCACCGGATGGCTTGGCCATCAGACCACGCATACCAGCGAGCTGCTTAATCTGCGTCTTGTTACCACGAGCACCGGAGGTGACCATGACGTAGAGCGGGTTGTGATGCTTCTTGCCTTCATTGTATTCCAGTGTGCGGAACACTTCATCAGCAGTAGCGTCACCCGTTTGGGTCCAAACGTCAACGATCTTCTGGTAGCGCTCACCATGAGTGATGAGACCACGACGATAGAGTTTCTCGACGGCATCGACTTCCTTGTAGGCTTTTTCAAGACCGAGCTTCTTAGCGTCAGGAATGACCATGTCAGTGATACCAATGGAGCAACCAGAGTTGGTAGCTTCACGGAAACCGAGAGTCTTCAGACGGTCCAAGCAAGCAACCGTTTCTTTTTGACCCACGGTCTGGAAGCAGCGCCAGATGATGTCGGAGATTTGTTTCTTACCAACGGTGTTGTTGATGAAACCAAGCTTTGCAGGCCAGATCTCATTGAAACGCACACGACCGATAGTTGTCTCAATGAAGGACTTGGTCGGATCACCGAAGGGACGCTTCTCCTGTTGGTAGTCTGGATTGCGATAACGAATCTTGTCGTTCACACCAGCATGGCCTTCAGAAAGGGCAAATTCGACTTCAGATGGGTCGTTGTAAATTGGCAGACGCTCGAAAACATCAGCCTTCTTTTTCTCACCAAACTCACGCAGGTAAGTCAAGAAGTAACAACCGAGAGGAATGTCCTGGGATGGAGTCAAGATTGGCTTACCGCTGGCTGGGCTGAACAAGTTGTTCGGTGCAAGCATGAGCAGGCGAGCTTCCAATTGCGCTTCCACAGAGAGTGGCACGTGAACGGCCATCTGGTCACCATCAAAGTCAGCATTGTAAGCACCGCAAACAAGCGGATGCACACGGATAGCTTCGCCTTCGATGAGTTTTGGCTCAAAGGCTTGGATGGAGAGGCGATGGAGAGTCGGAGCACGGTTCAGGAGAACTGGATGTCCTTTGGTCACTTCATCGAGAATGTCCCACACTTCAGGCGTGCGACGCTCAATCATCTTCTTGGCAGAGCGGACGGTGTGAACCAGACCCATTTCCTTCAAGCGACGAATGATGAATGGCTCGAACAAGACAAGAGCCATCTTCTTTGGAAGACCGCACTGATTGAGGGTGAGGTCAGGACCGATAACGATAACGGAACGACCAGAGTAATCGACGCGCTTACCGAGAAGATTCTGACGAAAACGACCGGACTTGCCTTTAAGCATGTCAGAGAGTGACTTCAGAGGGCGATTGCCTGCACCAGTGACTGGGCGGCCATGGCGACCGTTATCGAACAAGGCGTCAACAGCTTCCTGCAACATGCGCTTCTCATTACGAATGATGACATCAGGTGTGCGCAGTTGGAGCAGGTTCTTGAGACGGTTGTTACGATTGATGACGCGACGATAGAGATCGTTCAAGTCGGAGGTCGCAAAGCGACCGCCTTCCAGAGGCACGAGCGGACGAAGATCTGGAGGAATGACTGGCAGAACTTCCATGATCATGGCTTCTGGACGGCTGTGAGACTCAGCAAAGCCTTGGCAAAGCTTCAAGCGCTTGGCCAACTTCTTGCGAATCTGCTTGGACTTGGTCTTGGTCATCGCCTCTTCCAGTTCCTTGATGGCATCGGTAAGATTGATCCCACTGAAAATGTCGCGGATGGCTTCAGCACCCATGCCAACGCGGAAGGCGTCTGCACCGTACTGCTCTTCTGCTTCACGGAGATCGACTTCAGTCAGAAGCTGGCCACGTTGAAGTGGCGTGCTGCCTGGCTCGATCACCATGTAGTCTTCATAATAGATGACGCGCTCCAAAGAACGGGCTGTCATGTCCAGCATCAGACCGATGCGTGAAGGCATGCATTTGTAGAACCAAATGTGAGTCACTGGCACAGCGAGCTCAATGTGGCCCATGCGTTCACGACGAACACGGGAAAGTGTTACTTCGACGCCGCAGCGATCGCAAATAACGCCCTTGTGCTTAATGCGCTTGTACTTACCACAAGCACACTCCCAGTCACGGGTTGGTCCAAAGATACGCTCACAGAAAAGGCCGCCCTTTTCTGGTTTGAACGTACGGTAGTTAATGGTTTCAGGGTTCTTGACTTCTCCAGAACTCCAAGAGCGGATACGATCCGCGGAAGCGATACAGATCGACACAGAGTCGAACTCCTCACCCGTGGGTTTCTCCCCGAAGATTTCTTTCAAGCTCGCGTCAGCATTCATAGACATAGATTTGAAGCGTTAAGGTTTGTGATTCAGGGTTGGGATTAGAGACCTGCGGTGAAGCGTTCAAGCACTTCGACATCCGCATCTTGGGTTGCACGTTTATGCACTTTCACATCGAGACCGAGTGACTGCATTTCTTTGATGAGAACGTTGAAGGATTCAGGCGTGCCTGCTTCCAGCGAGTTATCGCCTTTGACGATTTGTTCGTAGATGCGGGTGCGTCCTTGAACGTCATCCGATTTTACCGTCAGGAGTTCCTGAAGGGTGTAAGCGGCACCGTAAGCTTCAAGAGCCCAGACTTCCATTTCCCCGAAGCGCTGGCCACCGTATTGGGCCTTACCGCCGAGAGGCTGCTGAGTCACAAGAGAGTAGGGTCCAACAGCACGTGCATGGATCTTATCAGCAACAAGATGTCCAAGTTTCAACATGTAGATGTAACCAACCACGACATCGAGGTTAAAGGCATCACCTGTGCGTCCGTCATAGAGAGTCGATTTGCCATTCAGGCCCATCCACTCATAACCAGGAGTTTTCTTGGCGTCCTTGATGTATTCCATGATCTTAGTTTCAGGGATACCATCGAAGACAGGTGTAGCGATCTTCAGACCAAGAGCCTTACAAGCAAGACCCAAGTGGGTTTCAAGAACCTGACCAACGTTCATTCGTGAAGGCACGCCGAGAGGATTCAAGACGATGTCCACTGGAGTTCCGTTTTCTAGGAACGGCATGTCTTCCTCAGGAACAATGGTAGCGACAACACCCTTGTTTCCGTGACGACCGGCCATCTTATCACCGACGCTAAGCTTACGCTTGCTGGCGACGAAAACGCGGACCTGTTTGACAACGCCGTCTGCGGCTCCGTCTTCGCTGGTTTCAATACGGTCGAGGTTACGCTCACGCTCATGATCCGCATCTGAGAACTTCTGTTCGAAGCTCTGGATGATGTCGAAGATTTTATTGCGGATCGGGCTTGGATCGATTTCGATGGAATCATAAGTCTCGGCCAACTTGCGGAGGAGAGTCTTAGTGATCTTCTTGTTCGAACCGATGATGATTTCGCCAGTCTGGCCATTAACGACATCGAGAGGGATCTTCTCGTTGAGAAGGATATCGCTGAGCTTCTCAGTAAGCTGCTCGGTGAGGTCTTCCTTCTTCGTGCGATAGTCTTCTTCGATCTGCTTGATCTGCTTCTTGGCTTCAGCTGGGGAAAGCTTCTCTTTCTCACCTGCATTGATGCCACCGCGTTGAGCCAGTTTGACGTCCATGACGATCCCAGTGCAACCCGAAGGCACGCGCAAGGAGGTATCTTTAACGTCCGCAGCTTTCTCACCGAAGATGGCGCGCAAGAGGCGTTCTTCAGGAGCAAGTTCGGTTTCAGACTTCGGAGTGATCTTACCAACGAGGATGTCGCCAGGCTTCACTTCAGCTCCGATACGGACGACGCCGTCTGCATCGAGGTTCTTGAGAGCTTCATCACCGACATTCGGAATATCACGCGTGATTTCTTCAGGCCCGAGCTTCGTATCACGGGCGATGACGTCGAAGTCTTCGATGTGAATGGAAGTGTAGATGTCTTCTTTGGAAACACGACGACTGATGACGATCGCATCTTCGAAGTTGTAACCATTCCATGGCATGAAGGCGACAAGCACGTTCTTACCAATGGCGAGTTCACCCTGATCCGTACAAGGACCGTCAGCGATGACGTCGCCCTTCTTGATCTTCTGGCCACGCTTCACCAGCGGACGCTGATTGATGCAGGTACCTGCATTCGAACGGCCGAACTTACGCAGGGGATAAACAAAGGTCCCCTTCTCTGGATCGGTCTGACAGGACTTCAGAGGATCAGCCAGGAAGACTTTGTCTGAGACAGGAAGTGCGCCGTCCTTGGTGATGATGATCACGTCAGCCGTCGCTGTTGCAACCACACCAGAGGCATCGCTAACAACCACAGCGCGTGAGTCACGAGCGGTTTTACCTTCCATGCCTGTGCCCACGAGTGGAGCTTCGGCTTCAAGAAGTGGCACGCCCTGACGTTGCATGTTCGATCCCATGAGGGCCCGGTTAGCATCATCGTGTTCCAGGAAAGGAATCAAGTTAGCAGCAATGGAAACGAGCTGCTTCGGAGAGACGTCCATGAGAGTCGGCTTCGAAGGCTCAACTTCCAGGAAGTCACCGCGATAACGCACAGTCACTTTTTCGCCAATGAAATTCCCTTTTTCGTCGAGGCGGTTATTAGCCTGAGCGATGTGGTGGTTCTCTTCTTGGTCAGCGGTAAGATACTCGATCTTATCAGCCACGACACCATCTTTAACCGGACGGTATGGCGTTTCGATGAAACCAAACTCATTGATACGGGCATAAGTGCCCAGAGAGTTGATCAGGCCGATGTTCGGACCTTCGGGAGTCTCAATCGGGCAAATACGACCGTAGTGAGAAGGATGAACGTCACGAACTTCGAAACCAGCGCGGTCACGATTCAGACCACCAGGTCCAAGTGCAGACAGACGACGCTTGTGGGTCAGCTCAGCAAGAGGGTTGATCTGATCCATGAACTGGCTCAACTGACTGCGACCAAAGAAGTCACGCACGACGGCGGAAAGCGCCTTTGGATTGACCAGCTTTGCCGGAGTCATGGTGTCCATGTTCACATCAAACAAGGTCATGCGCTCTTTCACCAGACGCTCCGTGCGAGCAAGACCGACACGGCATTGGTTAGCGAGCAATTCACCCACGGCGCGAACACGGCGGCTACCAAGGTGATCGATATCATCAAGCAGACCTTCACCAGCACGCAGCTTGAAGAGGTAGCTCATGGCAGTGATGACGTCATTGGCATCCAGGATGCGCATGTCGCTATCCGTCTTCAGTGCCAGCTTCTGATTGATCTTGTAACGACCCACACGAGTGAGGTCATAGCGCTTTGGATCAAAGAAGAGACGCTTCACGAGTGCGCGTGCATTTGGGATCGTCGGTGGATCGCCTGGGCGCAAACGACGATAAATTTCCTTCAAGGCTTCATCTTCATCCTTGGCTGGATCTTTACGAAGAGAAGTGATGATCAGATCGTCTTGGGAGGCCGTCACGACCTTGACCGTCTTGTGACCGAGTTGGATCAATTGACGAAGAACACCAGCAGTGAGTGGCTCGTAAGCACGAGCAACAATGAGCTCACCGTCAAGAATGTCACGGAATAGCAACTTCGTGGCGATTTCCTCTTCGCTCAGGCCTTCCTTGAGCTTCATGTCCTCGATGTTATAGAACAACTTCAGGATGTCCTCATCTTTGGAATAACCAATAACGCGGAGGAGAGTTGTAGCCAAGAACTTACGACGACGACGACGGCGATCGAGGTAGACATAAAGAAGATCGTTCGTGTCGAACTGAACTTCCAACCAAGTTCCACGGTCAGGAATAATACGGAAACCGTAGAGCCAGCGACCATTCAAGTGCTGGCTGCTTTCAAAGCAGATACCAGGGGAACGGTGAAGCTGACTGACAACTACACGCTCAGCGCCATTGATGACGAAAGTGCCGCGATCGGTCATGAGTGGGATTTCTCCCATGTAAACGCGCTCCTGCTTGGCACCAGCTTCGTCCTTCAGTTCAAAGGTCACATAAAGAGGTGCACTGTAAGTTTCCGCTTCGCGGATAGCTTCCAGAGAATTAAGTTTCGGATCACCGATCTCGTAAACCACGAAGTCGAGCGTCATCTTTTGATCGTAACTTTCGATCGGAAAGACTTCTTTGAAGACCGCTTGCAGGCCCACTTCCTTACGCTTGGAGGGGAGGACGTTTTTCTGGAGGAAATCCTCATAAGAGCGGAGCTGAATCTCGATAAGATTCGGTGGCTCGGCTACTTCGTGGATCTTGCCAAAGTTGGTGCGCTGGGACATAAGCAAGGTGGGGAGGCTACTGGATGGCGGTGGCTGTGAGGTTGTGGAGCATCTGCTCCACGGGAAAAAGGAGGTCTAAAGATCAGGCGGCCAGCCCGATCATCAGATTCTCCGATGTAGAAATAACGAAACGAGAGCACGGACGGCTGTCCAAGCTCAAGTGATTGGGGGAAATATACGACTGCCAAGCCCCGTGAGACACCCCAGCCAACGAAGAAACTTCGAGGTTGTAGGTGGAGACGGGTTTAAGTGCGGGCATGTCAGGACTAAACTTTTGCAAAAACGGGACATTAACAGTTCTTTCAGCCGTGGGCCGCCACAAGGACGGCACACGGGAAAGAATGAAGAGATTATTTGATCTCCACTTTGGCGCCAGCAGCTTCCATCTTTTTCTTGATTTCGTCTGCTTCTTCCTTCTTGCAACCTTCTTTGAGAAGTTGCGGTGCGCTCTCGACGAGCTTCTTGGCTTCGGCAAGTCCGAGACCTGCGACGATGCCACGTACTTCTTTAATGACGCCAATCTTATTGGAACCAGCATCAGTCAGGAAGACGTCAAATTCAGTCTTCTCTTCGACAACAGCAGCGGCGGCACCACCACCAACGGCAGCAGCAGCGACTGGTGCAGCGGCGCTAACGCCCCACTTTGTCTCGAGGGATTTCACAAGGTCAGCAACTTCCATGACGGTTAAGCCACTCAGTTCTTCAACGATTTTATTTAGATCAGCCATAGTATTTTGTCGGTGTCGCCGATTACCGAAGCATCGGTTGGTTTAAGAGCGAAAGCTTTCGCTCCGGCGAGGAACCATTGGGTGTTTTATGTTCAGGCCTTTAAAGGGCCATCTATTCAAAGGGGTTGGATTAAGCGGGTGTAACTTCAGCTTCAACGGGAGCGGCCTCAGCGGCAACTTCAGCAGCAGGGGCTTCAGCTTCAGCGGCAGGTTTAGCACCACCGAGCTCAGCCTTGGCGTTAAGCACACGGGCAAGAGCAGAAGCAGGTCCTTGAAGGACGCCAAGAAGAGTAGCGAGGAGCACTTCGCGAGAAGGCAGATCGGCCAGAGTCTGGATGGTCTTGGTGTCGAGGATGTTACCATCAAGAACGCCACCCTTCATCACAGGCTTGGTGAATTCAGCGGTGAAGTTCTTGAGGATCTTCGCGGTGCCACACACATCTTTTTCACCGGTCACAAAGGCGCTTTGGCCAGTAAGGTGGACCGCAAGTTCTGCTGGGTAGTTAGCCTTCTCAGTGGCTTTCTTGACCAGGTTATTCTTGAAGACGTGGATCTCTGCACCCACAGCACCAAGGCGCTTGCGGAGTTCGGAGAATTTGTCCACCTTCAGTCCCGTGTAATCCACGACGAAGAGGAATGGGGAGGCGTTTACCCGCTCAAGCAGGTTATCGATCATTAATGATTTTTCAGCTTTCATGATTCAGGTCCTCCGTGATTACAGTTTGATGTACTTGGACACGTCGATGCGCAATGCAGGTGACATGGTCGAAGCGAGGGTGATGCTTTGGACGTATTTACCGCGGGCCGATGCTGGCTTAGCACGGACGATAGCATCGATGAGAGCTGTGCCGTTTTCAGCAAGAGCAGCAACATCGAAGGCGACTTTACCGATGGTGGTGGCGATGTTGCCATTCTTATCAAGCTTGAAGTCAACACGACCAGCTTTCACGGCTTTCACCGCACCGCCAGTGTCATCGGTCACAGTACCCGTTCTTGGGTTTGGCATCAGACCACGAGGTCCAAGTTGCTTACCGAGTTTACGAACTTCATTCATCGCAGCTGGAGTGGCAATGGCGACATCGAAGTCCATCACACCATCCTTCACTTTAGCGATGAGATCTTCATAACCGACGACTTCAGCACCAGCGGCCTTAGCAGCATCTGCAGCAGCGCCGACGGCGAATACAGCCACACGGACAGTCTTACCGGAACCATGAGGAAGTGGGCAAGTGCCACGAACCATTTGGTCGCCCTTTTTTGGATCAACACCCATGTGGAAGGACAGAGTGACTGTTTGGTTAAACTTGGTACCTGGCAGCTTGCGGACCAGTTCAGCGGCCTCCTCAAGCGTGAAGGTTTTTCCCGCCGGAACCATCTCGGCGGCTTTCTTGTAGCGTTTGCTTCGGGTTTGCATGTTAGTTTTGCAGTGCTTTCGAACGGAATCCCGTTCTCCTGCGGTTGGTGTTAGTCGATGATTTCGATGCCCATTTGACGGGCTGTGCCTGCCATGATGCGGGAACCGCGCTCAAGATCAGTCGTGTTGAGGTCAGCCATTTTCATCTTGGTCGCTTCGAGAAGCTGAGCCTTGGTGATTTTAGCTACTTTCTTCTTTGCCGCTTCGCCAGAACCAGAGGCGATGTTCGCAATCTTCTTGAGAAGATTGGAAGCCGGCGGTTGTTTGGTGATGAAGGTAAAGCTCTTGTCCTTATAAACCGTAATCACGGTCGGCAGGACATCGCCACCAGCCTTTTGGGTCGCGGCGTTGAACTCTTTGCAGAATGCCATGATATTGACACCAGCCTGACCGAGGGCAGGACCGATTGGCGGGGCGGGATTAGCAGCACCAGCCTTGATCTGGAGCTTGATGAGTTTGACGATTTCTTTGGCCATGGGTATTGTTCGCTTGCTTGAGATTGAAGTTCTGCCCGATCAGGTGAGGTATGGGCATTAATGATTACTGTTCTGCTTTTTCCACCTGCCAGTATTCCAGGTCCACCGGAGTAGAGCGTCCAAAGATATTG
>JAIXZA010000155.1 GCA_027489965.1 Verrucomicrobiaceae bacterium | reverse complement strand
TAAGCTGGGGTGGAAAGGAGGTGATTGATGAGCTTTTCAGCATTCGGATCACGGATGAATTCCTGACTCTGCTCATAGCTCGGTTGCAAGCCTGTGAGTGTCACGTAAAGACGGCGGCAAAGGGTGGCTGCATCTGCTTTCGGGGCAAAGTCTAGGCCGGCGGTTTTCATCTTGGCGCTGACGAGCTCGTCCACGCTATGTCCTACCGAAGGCTTTTTGACTGGAAGATAAGCCCAGTGCTGCATGGGATCTGCTTTTACCAGAGCTGTCACAGGCTCCTTTTCAGCCGGCCAAGGCATTCCCAAAGTGACCCATTTTTCGAGAGCGGCGATTTGGGCAGGCTTTAGCTTATCGCCCTTTTTGGGCATGGCCTCGACGCCCGCAGCGTGATTGATGGCCTTAATCAGCTTCGACGTGGCTGGTTTCCCAGCTTCCACGACTTTACCGTAATCACTGCCGCGCAAGACAGCGCTGTAGATGTCTAAACGCAGGCCGTTTTCGTGCTTGTGCGCGTTGTGGCAGTCGTAGCAGTTTTCCGCTAGAACAGGACGCACTTCTTTTTCGAAGAATTCGATCTGCTCTGGGGGGAAGGTGCCCTCGGCATGTGCAGGAACTGTGGGCAGCGCTAATGCGCCCATGAGAAAGCCTAGGGAGAATAAAAGTCGTAGAATCATCGTGCGGGGGGAGCAACGTCGAGATGCAATACGTGCACCACCCAGATGATACGCAGATTTTGGGCCGTTCCTTGCAGCGCTCTCTAGTGGAAGGCAGCCTTATGCAGTCAGTTCAGCCACAGCGGCTTCGAGGCTGGCGACGTCCTTGATTGAGATGACCTTGGCCGCTTTGTCGATCTTGCCCATGAGGCCGGCAAGGGTGGCATCTGGGCCGAGTTCGATAAAAAGGTCGTGTCCTTGGGCACGCAGGGCTTGCATGGACTCCACCCAGCGGACGCTTCCGGTGACTTGGCTGGTGAGTGTGGAGCGTATTTCTGCGGGGGTGTTCACGACACGGGCTTCGAAGTTACACACAACGGGCACAGCTGGCTCTTGGATGGTGGCGGTAGCCAAAGCTGTAGCTAGTTTATCCTGAGCGCTTTTCATCAGGCGACTATGGTAAGCGCCGGCAACGGGAAGGGGAATGGCTCGCTTGATGCCTTTGTCCTTGGCTTTGGCGGCGGCGGCCTCAATGCCATCGACACTGCCACTGAGAACGATTTGGCCTGGAGCATTCAGATTGGCCACATCGACATCGCATTCTGCGGCCAGATCGCGGATAGCGCTTTCCTCTCCGCCGAGCATGGCGGCCATGGCACCGCGCGTCTGCTCACAGGCTTCTTCCATGAAGCTACCACGCTGAAAAACGAGATCCAGTCCGGTGGCAAAGTCAAAGGTGCCTGCGGCTGCATGAGCGGTGAATTCGCCCAGAGAGAGACCGGCTGTCGCCGCGATTTTCAAGCCAGGAACGCGTTCTTTAAGGACCTCTAACAAAGCCAATCCATGAGCATACAGTGCTGGCTGGCAACGGCTGGTTTTCGTCAAATCTTCCATAGGACCTTCAAACATGACCTGGCTCAGCGAGTAACCCGAGATGGCTGCATCGGCTTTTTCAAACAGTGCCCGAACTGAAGGGTAGGCTTCAGCGAGATCTTTTCCCATACCGACTTTTTGAGCACCTTGACCAGCGAAGAGGAGTACGACAGATTTAGACATAGTTTGAGGAGGAGACGATTGGCAGTCTTTTTCAGAGCACAGTCACTGCACGGGTGCAAGTCCTAGCAGCGCCTTAATCTCTGGCAGAGCGCGCTCAGCGGCTGTGGCAAGCAGTGCGGGTGCCTCGGTGATTGCTTGACTTAGTGGCATTTGGCTCGGTTTGATGGCGTAGGCGAGGTCGAAATGTGAGCGGAGTGTAGGTGAATCTTCGATGCTGCCAGCAAAAGCGACAACGGCTTTGCCCAGGCGGCGCGCCATGAGTGCCACTCCCATGGGGCCCTTGCCATGCAGGGTTTGTGCATCCAGACGACCTTCTCCTGTGATGATGAGGTCAGCTTTAGCCACGCGCTCTTCCAAACCAATCTTTGCAGAGATTAGATCAAAGCCGCTGACCAAATGGGCACCGCAGAAAGTCATGAGTCCATAGCCAAGTCCACCAGCAGCTCCTGAGCCGGGTATTTCACGCGGATCGCAGCTGAGATCACGTGCGGCAGTGTCAGCTAGCTTTTTGAGTCGATCTTCAAAGAAAACAAAATCGGTCACGCCTTTTTGTGGTCCATAGATGCGGGTGGCCCCATGAGGACCAAGCAATGGATTGTCCACGTCACAAGCAACGAGGATTTCTGGGAAAACGATTTCTGGCGGGACTATTTGGTCTAATCGATGCAAATGAGCCATGATGGGCTGAATGGCCTGATCTCGTGCGTCTAAAAATTGGTATCCGAGTGCTGCAGCCATGCCCAAGCCAGCATCATTGGTGGCACTGCCGCCGATGCCGATGATGATCTTTTTGGCACCGCGTTGGATGGCATCTAGGATCATCAAACCCGTGCCATAAGTACTAGCTTGCTCCGGATGAAGCGGTTGATCGTTCACTAGAGCGAGTCCGCTTGCAGCACTCATTTCCAGAACAGCTTCTTGTTGATGAGCTATCCAACCATAGCGTGCCTCGATTCTGCGAGCTTGGGCATCTAGCGTTGGTATTTCGACCCATTGACCGTCGAGGGCTGTGATCATAGCTTCGGTCGTGCCTTCTCCTCCATCAGCGATCGGGCAGAGGTCGATCTCACAATCTTGGAGACCCATGGATAAAACCTGGTGCAGAGTCTCAGCCACCTTGCTAGCGGTGAGAGATCCTTTGTATTTATCACTGGCGATGAGTATGCGCATGCAATCAGAATATCGCGCTCTTCAATGCCAGCAAGCACCTGTGCCTATTGACTTATTTTGGTGTGGTAGCGTGCCGCCAGACGCCTTCAGTCAGGACTGTCTTCGGATGCAAGGGGATGCCGCGCTCATTTCGCAGGTGTTGGGAGACAAGGAGATCGACCGCTGCGGCCCCTAAAACTTGGGCCTGCTGATCGATTCCCGGGATTTGCGGCCGATCTTCTCGCCAGCCGAGTGTGACGATGGGTTTTGGCTTATGAATAGGCAGCCAGTCACTGAGTTGATGACCTCCTTCGATGATGACTTCTGGATTGGCTGTTTGAAGCCATGATTGGAAATCACTTTGCGTGATTTCTTGTCGCAGGGCCATCAGCTCGGTGGCTTGGACTATCGGTAATGGATGATGCGCTAAAAAGCTGGCGGACCAAGCACGATACATACGCTCATTCAGGGTGCTCCCGCAGTAAAAGCCGATTCGGCGATATCCCTTTTTTTTCAGCATTCGCATGGCGGTCATCATCCCAAAAAAATGATGGTGATGCACACGATGTAGTCGTGGTCGTGCGTAACCTAGGCCAATGACGACACTGCTGAACTTTTCCCATTGCATGGAAACATGACCGCGGCTGCGAGTGACGAGTGGTGAAAGAATGAACCCAGGGATACCACGTGCTTCTAAGATCTGGGACATGCGTTTTGCAGTCATGCCAGAAGCCTTGAGGTGAAATTCTTCCAGCTGATAGCCAAGTTGCTTGGCGCGAACATGGGCACCGCGCGCCAGCTCCTGGGACCAGGAAGTGACGTTGCTAGATGGTTCATCCCGCTCTGCCCAGATAAAACCCAGTGTGGTGGTGGCCTCTACACGTTTGGATCGGCGCATGTGGGTCATGAGTTTGGTGATCTCTGGATCAGGCCGGTAGCCCATGGCATCTGCGGTTTTTAGGACGTTTTCTTTTAACTCTACACTGACCTGTGATGCACCACGTAAGGCGCGAGAAACGGACATCTTGGAGATGCCGAGTTGCTTGGCGATGTCTGATAGCGTGGGACGTGGCATGACTGCCCGCATGATGAGAGGCATTTCTGATTCGTCCACACTTTCACCAACTGACCGTCATTGAGAATCGAACACGCGGGTCGGTCTTAGTACCTTCAGGTGCTGAAAGAGGAATGCCAAGATCACATTGAGCTGCGATGCCACGCCACTGCCAGCGGGCACCGATGCCGGTAGAGAGCAGATCAAGCTGTTGTCGAGTAGCGCGCTCTTTCACGGTCGCACCATCGATAAATGTCAAAGCGCGGAAGCTGCCGATTTGACTGATTTTCTGCCAAGGCGTGAAGTACTCAAGGCTGAGGCTAGCGCCGCTATCTCCATAACCAGTGATTTCATCAAAACCACGTACTCGACCAAAGATAACCGGTGCGAATTGATCTGCCGCGACGAGGGACTGATTTGTCCACTGGGCATCCAGTTTGGCGCTAAATAAACCGGCCTTCTTCAGTGAGAGAGTTCGCAGGAGGTTATATTCCGCAATCCAGGCATCGGCATCGCTAGCACCGAGGGCGCGGAAGTCGGCATCCGAGGCGCTGAAGGGCTTGATGCCTGGATTCCAGAGCATGCGTAGTCCGCTTCGGGTGGTGCCGAATCGATCTTGATTTTCAGCCGTGATTCCGGTCTCGACTTGCAGGCCATGCCAGCCCAGTTGCCTCTGGGCTGATAGACCACCAGCCGCTATGGCATCGATCAAATATACCTGATCACGAAAGGTGAGCCCACTGCGCCATTTCATCTGCCAGCCATGCCAACGCATCGGGACGGTGTAGGCCAGGGAGTAGCGCTGAAATTGGCCGCTTTGATCCACGAGTGTAGTGCCAGAATCATTGGAGGACTGGCTTTCAGAGTAGTTGGCGCTGACTTCTAGGAGGTGCTGCCAAGGCAGCGGGATCTCGTAGGTCAGGCCACCGCCATGCAGTGCTTCATCATCGAAGCCTGCGGTGATTTGTGCGGTGAGCCGATGATCCTGATCCCATAGATTCCCATGCTGCGCGCCGAGAAACCAGCGCCAGTCGCCTAGGCGGTCGCTTAGCGAGTTGTCAAAGCCACTGTAAACTCGCCATGGTTTTTGAGCATCGATCTGCATCGCTAGATCCAGCATTCCGTTGGATTCTGAGGGAGTTAAGATGGCGCGGCAATGCCGAAGGGCGTTGCCATTGAGCCAATCCAGATCTGCCGCGATGATATCCCGATCAATGGCCTGGCCTGGACGTGAGTGGATGTTTTGAGTGATGAATGTCTGACCAAAGCTAGGATCGCCGCGCAGGACGATCTTTCCAAGGATTGCGGGCTGAATGGTCATGACCACGATTCCACTGGTGATCTCCTGCGGCGGAAAGGCGGCTCGCATCATCGTACCGCGCGTTTTTTCAAGGTAGAGTTCGACCTTGCTGGCCATCTCATCGAGCAGTCGCAAAGTGACGGGTTTTGACAGGAATGGCGTGAGGATTTTTGTGACTGCTTCGGATTCTACGGGCTCAAAGCCATCGACAGTGAGTCCTTGTTTGCCCTGCGCTTGCAGTGCTAGCCCTCGTTCTGGCGATTGAGTGAAGATGCAGCCGAGAATAGCAGGTAAAAGCTCTTGAGAGTCGTCTTGAACCTCTCCATCAGCGGCAGCTTTGCTTTTGCGTAAAACTTCGGGTTCTGTGCTTTCAGATTTTACGGCTGGCCGTAACGCCTCATCAGCGCCGATGGCTAAAAGTTGGCTGGGTAGAATGAGGCAGAACGAAAGGAAGATGAGGCGTCGGAAACAGGCTGGCATGAGTTAAAATGAAGCGATTCAACAAGGAGGCCGCCGGGGTTGGGTCCGGCGGCCTCGATCTACCCTTGGCGGGTAGGTTTGGTTTTAGTGGGTGAGGAACACACGACCGCTTTTGACGACGGCTGAAGTGCGCTTACCGACTGAGGCGATCGACTTAGTCGGAGCCGAGATGCCTGCGGTTTTCGCTGTGGAGGCCTCGTCTTTACCTGCGTCTGTCGTGATCGCAGCAGTCGCTGTTGAAGCTGGCGACAGCGTATTGATCGCACCGCTGGAGCTGGCAAGGATGAGTGGATCATCTGAGCCAGTGCGGATGACCCATTCGATAGGGACATCGCCACCGTCAATTTTGATCACCTCTTCTTCGCCGTCGATTACGATTGGATCAATGACGCCAATGACGACGTCAGGTTTAACAGCCTCTTCAAAACCGCAAACAGTTGGCACGGGTGCTGGATCCTCAGCGCGAGCGCTGGTGACCATCATTCCGAGCGCAAGACTGCCTGCGATCAGTTCTTTGGGGAACTTCATAGTATTAATGAATGTTGTTTGGATTGTCTTTGAATGCACCAAGTTACCTGAAGGTAGTCAGCACATCTCTCTTTGTCAGGATGACAGAATTCCTGACAAAGTTTTTATTCAAAACACGCATTTAGCGTTCCGCCTGCAATTCTAGAGTCTTGGTATCAGGCTTGATTTCTAGAATCCAATCGCCTGAGCCAGTCTTTTGTTCATGAGTCGTTGCAGTGCCATCAGGCGTATCGAGGCCTGGGACATCGGCAGCGCTGTAGCTCAAGGTGAGCTTGGCTTTGCCGATCACGGGGCCGGTTTTTTCATCCAGCTTGAAGTTGCCTTTCATGACGCGGGCGCAGGCCACCGGGGCGCTGCGATCTTCGGGTGTGAAGACGAGGCTGCCCCAGCTGACGGGCTGGCCATTGATGGTGGCTTTGCCTGAAATGGCCGTGCGCGGACTAGGCTTCAAAAAGCCCTGATTGCGCAGCCAATCGCGCAGATGTTCACTCCAGGAACCAAGCACAGGATCGCCGAGAAAGAGTCCGACTCCGTGAGGTCCTGGACGATAAACGTGTAGCTCGGCGGGGACTTTATTTTTTCGGCAGGCGAGGTAAAAGGCAACGGCGTTTTCTGCTGGCACAACCGTGTCTTCATCAGTTTGAAAAAGGAAGATCGGTGGTGTTTGTGCTGTAACTCGGCGCTCCGTGCTGACCTGCGCTGCTAGCTCGTCCGTGTTGTTTGGGCCGAGGAGATTTTTCCGCGAGCCATCATGCCGGTAGTCCTCAATCATGGAGATGACGGGATAAGTTGGTGCGGCCACGTCTGGGCGTGCGCTGACTTGATCCACGGCATCATTCGTGGCACCCGCAGGCTTTTCATCGAATAGAGTGGCTGCCATTGAGCTGAGATGTCCACCAGCCGAAAAACCGACGATGCCGATGCGATTTGGATCAATCCCGTATTCCTTTGCATGGGCACGTACATGGCGAATCGCGCGCTGCACGTCGATGAGCTGGACGGGATAATGATAACCCTGACTGCCGAGGCGGTAATGGAGGACGAAAGCAGAGACGCCAAGTCCGTTGAACCATTTGGCCACTTGGGTGCCCTCATGATCTGCGGCTAAGCCTCCATAACCACCACCCGGGCAGACAACAAAGGCGGCTCCGTTGGCTTTTCCCTTGGCAGCAGGCCAGGCATAGACAAAGGGCTGATCTTTATCTTCCTGTCCTTTGGCCAAAGGAGCGCCGTCCGGCCACAAACGGACTTTGGCAGGCTCTGCGGTGAGAGCGGTGGTCGTGAGGAAGGCGGATAGGTAGCAAAGCAGATGTAACTTCATGAGGTGTGCTCATGGAGTCGTCCGCTCACTCCACTGATCTTTCACTGAACTGGATTCGTCAGGCTGCCGATGCCCTCGATCTCGATGGTCACGCTGTCGCCAGTTTTCATCCAAAGAGGTGGCTTACGCGCCATGCCCACGCCTTGAGGGGTGCCGGTTAAGATGACTGTTCCTGGAAGTAACGTTGTGTCTGCGCTAAGGAAGGCGATCAGGGTAGGCACGTCAAAGATCATGTCGTTGGTGTTCCAATCCTGCACCGCCTCACCATTGAGAATGGTTTTGATCTTGAGTGCATTCGGATTGGGCAGTTCGTCTGGGGTCACCAGCACGGGGCCGAGAGGGCAAAATGTGTCAAAGGTCTTGCCTCGGCACCATTGGCCGCCGCCGCCATTTCTTTGCCAATCACGAGCGCTGACATCATTGGCGCAGGTATAACCTAGGATGTAATCAAAGGCGTCTTCCTTGCTGACATTGGTGGCTTTTTTGCCGATGATGATCGCTAGCTCGCACTCGTAGTCCACGCTGTTGCTTTTCAGGTGAGTGGGTAGCAGGATGGGATCGCCGGGGTTCTGAACGGCACCAGGGCTTTTCATGAAAAGCACCGGATTCTCGGGAATAGCCATGCCGCTTTCTTCCGCATGGAACTTGTAGTTCAAGCCGATGCAAAGGATCGCTCTTGGATCGACGGGCGCCAGTAATTTGGCCACGTCAGCCTTTTGATCGGTTACCTGATAGTCACCAAAGAGGTCGCCATCAATGACAAGTGCTGTGCCGTCGGCTTGCTGTGCTGCGTATTGGATTTGGCCAGAGGTGTCGGAGTAACGGATGATTTTCATGAGGAGAGGGTTCTACGGTTAAAGGCGAGGCAATCTGTGTAAAGAACGCCTTTTCCGCCAAATAAATCGAGGGCGCTACCGACCGTGCCGTCCACACGGCCAGAACTGAGTTCCTGGATGCGATGCAGGTCGGCCATTCGGTGAATACCGCCAGCGTAGGTCATGGGGATGGGGCTGTGCTGGCCGAGAAAACTGACGAGGGCTTCGTCGATCCCTTCACACTTGCCTTCCACATCGACGGCATGAATGAGGAATTCTGCGCAGTGACTCGCTAGATGGCGCAGTGTTTCTGGCGTGACATGAAGGTCGGTCAGCGTTTGCCAGCGATTCATGGCGACGGTCCATCCGTCAGCGGTGGCTTTACAACTCAGGTCGATGACGAGACGCTCTTTGCCAGCGGCAGCGACCATCTTTTGCAGGCGTGTTTCAGAAAAGCTGCCATCTGTTTCAAATAAATAACTCGTGACGATCACGTGGCTGGCTCCTGCCGTGAGATACTCTTCAGCATTGCAGGGGCGGATACCGCCGCCTAGTTGAAGTCCCCCTCGATAGGCGGCTAAAGCTGATTTGGCGGCTAATTCATTGTTAGACCCCAGCATGATGACATGGCCGCCAGGGAGTTCATCACGTCGATAAAGCTCACCATACCAAGCGGCATTACGGTCGCTGACAAAGTTGGTTTTTAATCCTGTGCCACTATCGCTCAGTGTTGATCCGACGATCTGCTTAACTTGGCCCGAATGAAGATCGATGCAGGGACGGAAACGTGTCATGGAGGGAGGTCGGTGCCCCACCTCCGGCGGAACTGCTCAGTTGTCTGAGCAGTGGTTACCTCGCAAGGACTCGAACCTTGAACGAGAGAATCAAAATCTCCTGTGTTACCATTACACCACGAGGTAATGCGGTGAGAGCGTTCATTGTAGAGCACTTTGAAAGCTGTGCAACAAATGTGCAGATTTTTTTCTGGGATTAATTTACACGAATGTAAGGTATAAAAAACCAACCCCGCCAAGTTACCTCGGCGGGGTTGATGGAAAATAAAACAGCTAGCGCAGCTTATTCAGCAGCGGTCACGGTCAATACCTGACGGCCTTTGTAGTAGCCACAGGATGGACAGGCAACGTGGCCTGGAATGGATGTGCCGCACTCAGGGCAGGACTTGAGGACGGGTGCACGCCAGCGGTTCGCTCCTTGACGGAGGCGTTGACGGCTTTTGGATTGTCTGCGTTTTGGATTGGCCATGTTCTGAAGGGGGTCGCTATTTCAATTGATCGAGTGCATTCCAAACTCCGCGGTCTGCACCAGGCATTTCAAGAGGCGCTGATGACTCAGCACTCTCAAAACGGCCTTCGGCAGGACAGTCGCGCAGATCAACGTTACCATTTTCGCAGCGCGGGAAGTTCGGAAGGGTGAGCAGGATGTCTTCTCTTATGAGGTCTGTCAAGTCCATCGTTGTTTCCTTTTCAATCGGAGCCTCAGTCTGGTAATCGGTCATTTCTACGCGATGCGCGAAGTGCTCCAGGCAGCGGCCGCATTCCAGGCTGAAGGTCGCATCCAGACTGCCGGTGACGATGATGTCCTTGTCATCCCGCAGGATGTTCAGGTCATAGGTCAATGGCGATGTGGCGATTGCGCTGTCCTTCTCGGGTAGTTGGAAAAAGCTGGCAGGCAGTGTGCCAGTGACCTGCTTGCCGTCATCAGGCAGGTTGCGGATGTCGAATTGGAAGGGGTTCATGGGGTGTTTGGGTTGATTTTTCTGGCGCAATCATCCCACAGACCGGTCTGCCAGTCCAGCACCTCCAGCCCTCGGAGTTGTTTTTTATAATCGTAGGCACTGGGCTCCAGGGTGGCATAGCCGGGATAATAATAGCGACTTCCGCGCGATTGAGTATGCTCGATCTCCTTGAGCATGGTGAAAATGCCCAGGCTGCGTTCGCTATGAGCTGGTTCAAACATGCCATAGACGGCCGACGTGCTGGTCTGCCCTAAATCCAAGAAACTCAGCGCGACAAGCTCCTCTCCAAGATAAACGCGGCACTCCTCGGCGGGGCAGGGGAGGTTGGCTGGATTGGCAGAAAGAAAGGTGTCTAGATCATCAGGCACATTTTCAGAAAAACGTTCTTTGTGCCGCTGAAACATGGCGCGGGCCTTGGGTGAGAGGCTAGCTGGCAGAAACTCGCAGCGTAAATCAGCATTTCTCCTCAGCACCCGGCGTTGGCTTTTGCTCATGCTGAATTTTTCTAAATCCACCCGCAGTGGCGTGATGGTCTTCACGCCGTGTTCGTCGATGCTTAAACTATAACGGAAAAAGGTCTCGCCAAAATGTCGCCAACCAGCCTCCCAGAGCCGATCCATCATCTCAGGCGGCACGGAGTCGCAAAGGAAAGATTGGTTCAGGGCATCTGGGGACATCGTGAGGTTAAGCTGGCAATGAACAATCGGATGTATAACATAAAAGTGCCCTCTTTCCATGATCCCCGCAGCCCTTCAGGAAATCATCGACTTCTTCGAGCCTCTGCCCGAAGCAGAGCGACGTGAGAATTTGATTCACTATGCTGAAGCAGCAGCTTTGCAGGCCCGGAAGTCTGGGCTGATTTATGATCTGGAAGAAGTGCGGAAAGATCAGGAATGCTCAGACACGGTTGGCGTCTTTTTGTATTTAGATGGTGAGGGCTGCGTGCAGTTTGCCATTGAGCTAGGTCCAAAAATTCAGACGCTGACTAAAGCCCTGGCGACCATCCTGTGCCGAGGACTCAATGGCAGTCTGCCAAACGAGATTCTTGCGGTATCGTCTGACTTCGTGCCGCGAATCGTCGGAGCGGATTTAGTGCGGCTGCGCAGCCAGACGATTTATTACCTTCTGGGTCGAATGCAGACAGCGGTGAAGACTTTGATGTTGCAGAGTTGTCTTTAGAACGGAAAACCGCTGGCTAAGTCTTAGCTCAGCCAGCGGTTCATGGATGATCGCTTTTTAAAGCAGGCGTGCACCTGCTTCAGCCAAGGGACTGCGCTCGCCTTTGGCTAGCGGCAAATGCGCGGCGAAGGGTTGGCCTCTCATGCGTTGGCGGGTGTAAACGAGGCCGTTGCTACGGCTGTCCACATACGGATTGTCGATCTGAGCGGGGTCACCAACGAGCACGAGCTTGGACCCCCGAGACATACGCGTAACGACGGTTTTGGCTTCTAACGGCGTGAGCTGTTGGGCCTCATCCAGCACGAAGAAACGATCGGGAATGGAGCGTCCGCGGATGTAGCAGAGCGCTTCGATCTCAATCACGCCCTGTTGGATGAGCGGATCGTAGGGAGCGGCGACTTCTGGTTTGGCCGGCGGGCGATCAGGAAGAAATCGATTCTTTTTTCGCTGCGGTCCCTGAATGTTTTCCACGGGGCGCATGAGCAGATCCAGAGCGTCATAAACGGGTTGCAGCCATGGGCGCATTTTCTCCTGCAGCGTGCCGGGTAGGAAGCCCACGGTCTGACCCATGGCAACGATGGGACGGCTGATGGTCATGCCATTGTAGGTGCGGCTAAAGACCTGTGAAAGGCCTGCTGCCACGGCTAGCAAGGTTTTACCCGTGCCTGCCTGGCCATAACAGGTGACCAGGCTGATCTCAGGATCGAGTAGCGCATCGAGCAGGCAAGTTTGGCCTAGGTTCATGGGTTTGATGCTGCGGCCCTGGCCGACTTTTAGAGATTCAGGCGTCTGCATGAGTCTGACGAGTTCTCCCTGGCCGTTCATTTTGGCAGGCATGGAGGTTTTATCACCTGACATGAGCAGAACGTAGTCATTGGTCATGACATCGCCGACCCGGTTCGCAGGAATGCTGAGACGTCCGCTGCTGGCGAAGCGTTGGAGCTCATGACTGCTGACTTCAATCCGTGCGATGTCGAAGTTGGAGACATCCCGCTGCTCGACTTTATCATGCAGGTAGTCCTCGCACTCGATGCCAACAGCACGGGCTTTGAGCTGCATGTTGAGGTCTTTGCTGACGAGGATGACTGGTGGGCTAACCTGATCACGAAGCAAAAGCGCGGCGGCTAGGATGCGGTGATCAATCTTCCCGCTCTCTGGGAAGATGCGCTGAAACTCGGCAATGCTCGGGATGCGGTTGGCGGCATCTGGATCGTAGGTCAGGAGGCGTAATTTGCCGCCACCGAGAGTTTTTACACCTTCTAAAACCGAGGCGTCTGGCGCTGAGAAAATCTTCGTCAGTGCGCGGTGGGCTTCACGGGCATTAGCGCCGCGCTCAGTCATTTCATTCTTAAAGCGGTCCAGCTCGCTCAGCACATCCACAGGGATGCAGACTTCATGTTCTGCGAATTTTTGCAGCGAGGCCGGATCATGCAAAAGAACGTTGGTATCCAGAATGAACGTCTTGGTGCCAACTGGGGCCGTGGAAGCCCTGTGACTGGTGGCGGATTTACGCTTCTTTGGCGTCGCAGCCGACCTTGTGGACTGAGTCAGTCCGAGGTCGTGGTGGCTGATCAGGGTGGAGGCGTGGCTGGCTGGGTGGTCGTCGCGGTCCATGGCTGTGCGTTGTTGGTTTGGGGTTATTCCGAGGTGCGGCGTTGTGGGGTGGTGATCCCTGCCTGGCTTACCTTATTGGATGCCAAGACTGCCGTTCCACGTTCAGTTTTTTGTGAGTTACTCACCGGATGATTAAACACTGTCAAAATCAGTAGCAGGCTACAAGCCATATATTCACAATCTTTGAATATTGTGGATATTCTTTCGTGACGCTCTCGTCAGGTAAGCAAGCGCTAGCTGTCGCCCTGCATGATGAGGGCGCTTTCGACGATGGACTTAGCGGCCTCTAATTCGTCATTAACGACGACCGCTGCCCCCAGCCTTTTGAGCCGCTCTACGTCTGAGGCAAAGCGCGCTCTAGCTAGGACCGGCACTTCAGGTCTAAGTTCGCGGACGATGGAAAGAGCCTCTGCGGTGATCGGGGCATCGGGAAAGGTGAATGCGACCATGCGTGCTTGATCAAGTCGGGTCAGCTCCCAGGTTTCAAGATGGGCGGCATCGGCAAAAAGCACTGGCTGTCCATGGCGCTTCAAATTGCGCACGGTCTCGGCGTTGAGATCGATGACTAGTGTGGGAATGCCCTGATCCAGCAGGGCTTTATTCAATCGCTCACCGACAGGGCCATGACCGACGATGATGGCATGACCGGTCATTGCTTTCATTTTTTGACGCAGGATATCGGACTCTGGCAGTTTGGGTTTACGTCGTCCCCAGCCCTTTTTCTCAAGCCATGCACCTAGCGGTTCAGCGGTCTTCATCAGCCCTGGTAAGAGTCCCATACTCAGTGCACAACTGGCCACCAGGATCTGCTGAGCCTCTGCGCTCCATAGGCCAACTGGGCCTGCTTTTTGCAGAAGCACCAAGGAAAATTCGCCTGCACTGCAAAGACCGAAGCCCGCCATCAAAGCCTGACGATGCACCAGACCTAGGCGACGCGCGATCACTGTGATGAGTCCTGCTTTGAAAAGCATCATGCCAAGCGTGAGCGCTAAAATCGGCTGCCAGTACACGATAGCCATGCGCACATCTACCATGAGGCCGACGGAAACAAAGAAGAGCGTCAAAAACAGATCCTTGATGGGCATCACATCGGCGAGGATGCGGGGCTTAAAGATCGACTCGCTGACTGCCAAACCAGCCACAAATGCCCCGAGCGCCAATCCCAGATGCAACATGCCACCGACAAAGGCCAGTCCGATGCAGCAGCCGACAATGGAAAGCGTGAAAAGCTCCCTGTTTCTGGTGCGAGTCACGGCATTCAGCAGTGTCGGAATGATCCAGCGTGCGCTGACGCCAGCCAAGATGACAAATAGCCCGCCGCGGCCGAGCAGTGAGCCGACGCGGGTCAGTAGGCTGCCTTTTTCACCCGCCTCTGTCGGTAGCAGCAGTGGTAGAACCAAGAAGAAGACGATGATGAAAAGATCCTGAAAAATTGCCACAGCTAAAGCCATGCGTGCACCCGGGCTGGACTCCTGGCCTAGATCCTGAAATGACTTCAAGCTCACTGCCGTGGAACTCATGGCCAAAGTCACTGCGACAATCACTGCTGCTGCCCATGGGAACTGAGTGATCAGTGCCCCAGTTCCAGCCAGAGCTATGCATAATCCCATCTGCCAGCCACCGCCGACAAAGGCCAGACGACGAACATACTTTAGATCACTCAGTGAGAATTCTAGGCCTAAAGTGAACATCAGAAGCATCACGCCGAACTCCGACATCTGACGAATCCCTGTATGAGAGTGTCCACCGCCGAGTATCTCTAGTACGCCGCTATTTGTGATTAGAACACCGCAGAGAAAATAGCCCACTAATAAAGACTGCTGCAGCCTCAGTAAGAGTAATGAAACCAGCACCACAGCTACTAGCATGAGCGCTAGTAGAATGAAGAGCGGTGGCAGACTTTCTGCAGCTGCGAGAACGGGAGGCATGATCGAGACGATAAGGATGACTATCTATCCCTGCCAAGTCTCTAAGCCAAAGTCCTTTTCGCAGAACGCTCATTCCACCAGAAGCAGAGGCAGATAAACATGAAGATGAACTTAATGCTGTAACCTGTGTTTAGAGCCAATGAGATGCCGGCGGTAAAGCCGTAACTGTGCAGCCCGACGCCGAGTTGATTGACGCCGAACCAACTAAAGAGAGTGATGGCACCGAGCATTAAAGAAAGCGCGTGCAGGCCGATTTCGCGGATGTAGCCACCAAGGCGGGCATGCAGGATGATGAGGCCCATGAGCACAATCATGAGAGCTCCGTTTTCCTTGGGATCCCAGCCCCAGAAGCGGCCCCAGCTGTCATTGGCCCAGATGCCGCCCAGGACGGTGCCGACGAGGGCAAATAAAACGCCAAAGCAGACGATGCCATAAACAATCCGCGTGAGTAGCTTTCTGGATTCGATCACCAGTTCACCGCGAGCAAAGAGGCGGTAAATGACATAGACCATGGAGGTGATGCTGCCGAGCATGGCACCTGCATAGCCGATGTTGATGCAGGTCACATGCGTGGCTAGCCAGAAGTTGGTGATCAAGACAGCCTCAAGCGTGGGCATGGTGTCTCGGGCATCCAGAGCCATGAAGCGATTGGCGGCAAACATGCCTAGAGCGCCGACAAAACCAGCGACAACCAGACCGATGCCCTGACGGGTAAAGCGCTCGATGAATAGACCGACAATGGCGACGACGCCTGTGATGAAAAGAATCGTTTCATAGAGTGTGGCAATCGGTGGGCGCTCATTGATGATGCAGCGCTGGGTGATGCCCCAAACATTGTAACCCACAGCAAGCAGGATGCTGATCCAGGCAATGCGCGCAGACCATTTGGCAAGAGACGTTTTGGGTGCAACTAGGCTGATGAATGCGACGAGGAAACCCAGCAGATACCAGACGAGTGCATAGGTGAAGTAATCATTTTTATGGTAGCTGACCTCGCGGTCCACATGCTTTAGCTCGCCGCGTTTCTCAGCAGCAGCGCGCACATCGCTGACAAAGGCTTTGACCGCGGGTCCAAAGGTGTCTGTTTTCAGGCTGGCGGCATAAAGAGCGTCCTTGGCCTTGGAAATGCGCAGTTCACCTTCTGGGAGCTTACCTTCCTTCATGAGGCTGGTGACAGTCTGCTCGACTTGCAGCCAAGTGTCATTTTTAGCGTCATCAGGCGGGATGAAGGCCAGGGTCTTGCCTGGGCGAAGCGTGGTGTTGATGAATAGCTCCAAGAGCTTTGCTCGGGGTTCTTCACCCAGCGCGGTCATCTTTTGCTGATCACGAATCAGATCACCGAGCTTTATCGCCAGATCCCAGACATTGCTACCACCCGACATGTCTTTGGCTAACTCTGAGGGGAGAATGGCCGAAATCTCTTTGGGCCAATCGGTGCGTGCTGCGGTCATGAAGTCGCTCACTGCATCGTAGTCGAAAAAGTTACGTGCTAGGTCGATGACGTTGCGCTGCACGCCAGTAAGCTGATCGGTTTCTAGTTCGCCATAGGACTGAGCACGTTTGATCAGCTCTTCCTTGCCCTTGACGATTTCATTCCACGAATAGCGGTCGCGCAGACTTTTGGGGTCCACACCGATCTCGCCAACCGCCTGGGAGTTATCTACGACAAAGAGTGGCAGATCGCGCGCAATGTCGGGGCGGAACCAAGATAGCAGGAGCCACTCGGTGGCCTTTAATTTCTTCACATCTGGCAGCTGCGGATGATCGACAGAGATGCTTTGCTTGCCATGCAGACGCAGGAGCAAGAAACGCGCATAAGTATCCAGTGGCTTGATGCGCCCGCCTTCCTGAACAGGCAGCGATTGAAAGCTGGCAACGATGTCTTTATCACGCAGAAGGGCAGGATCAGGGAGCTGGGCAAACAGCGAGCTAGCAAAAAAGCTGAGCGCGAGAATGAAGGTTTTCATGGCAGATAACAAAAAAGAAAAAGCAAGGGGGTGGGAAGATTTTACGCGGTCTTCGTTTTGAGCGGCCTTTTCAAAAAGCGCACGAGATGGCCCAAAAAGGTAATGATCAGGCCGATGGCCACGGCGACGCAGCTCCAGAGGGGCCACTGATCGGAGGGATTGGTGACGACGGTGAAGACGGACTGCTCGCCGCTGCTGCCTTCGCTGAAGCTGGCCTGATAGACGACATAACCCTGATCACGCACGGGAACGTTCATGGTCACGACTTTGGGTTCTTCTTTGCCATCGCTGCTGATCTTGGTGACATGACTGGTGAATTTTTTGGCCTTCATCGTGCCTGGATGCAGCTCACGGACGAAGTCGTTGAGACGAATCGCAAACGGCAGTTTCCACTTCATACGGCTAAGAGAGATGGCATAAGAGATGTCTCCCACTTTGACCGTGAAGGGTTCTTGGGCTCTTTCCCAAAGGATGGCTTTTTGTTCGGCACCGTCTTTGGGTTTCACGGTGATTTCTACCGCAGAGACGTTTGCTTCATCTTCCTTGGCATTTTTCACTGGTTGAATGCGGTAGCCGTCGATGGCGGTTTTCTCACCTTCTTCAGCCTGCACGATGTTGGCATTGCGTTGATAGCCTGTGACTTGGATTTCAAAGGGTAAGTCCTTGGCAAAGAAGGTGCGCGCTTTCCCTGGATCGAGATCGGCGAAGTGCTTCATGGGGATGATGAGAGCTTTATCATCTCCTTTTCCCGCAGCATCATAGCGATGCACTTCTAGAGTGCGCTCGTGATAGCTCTGATACTGGTCACTGGCCTGACCTTCAAAGAGTGGCATGGCACCTTCGGTCTTGTAGAAATAGCTAACGAAGCCAGCGGCCAGCATGAACAGGATGGCCAAATGAGAGATCAAATTACCAATCGTGCGCCAGCCTTTTCTCATGCGGATCACGGCGCCACAGAGCATGTTGAAAAAGAGAATGACCATGAGCAATCCGCCGCCAGGAAGTGGCAGAGGAATGAGGGTGCCGCCGAGGTTCACGTCTTGGATCAGCCACCAGGAATCAAAGTAGATGCGCTGGCTGTCGAGTAGGCCGATGTCTTTTTGTGAGATGGTGCCGAGGAAGGTGTCGAGTAGCAGGAAACTCAGGACGGTGATCGCAAGTCCATAGGAGGATAGGATGGCGAAGAGTTGACCGGGTAGGCTGGTGGGCTTGGCAGACATGGGTGTAAATGGGGGGACGGTTACTGCTGCTGGGTGCGCAGTTTCAGTGAGGCGACGAATTGATCAAAAGCTGCTGTGTTTGCCTCGACCAGAGCTTTTGGGCCGACCATTTTCACAAACAACCCGGCCTCACCAAGAGAAGCCACGATGCCTTGCAAGCGGTGATCCGGCTTGGCTTCAGGCGCGCCGACATTGGTGTAAGCTCCATCGACAGTGACATAGACGCCCTGGATACCCATGAGCGTCTTTTGCGGAAGCTTGGCTAGGTCTGCTTCCGTGAGTTCAGGCTGTGCCATTTGCTTCCGCCAGCGATTCACGTTGGCGAGTACACCACCAGCTCCACCAGGGAGCATGGCAAGGTAGCATTCGCCCTCTTTATTGGGGCCAAAGGTCAGGTTGACTGGGCGCATCTGACTGCGCTCCGCCTGCGCCCAGCCTGCGGGAGTTTCCCAGCGCAGGCGCTCGTCACCAAAGCGCTCTTGCGGATAGGCATGGAGCTTGGGCTTGGCCTCATAGGTGGAAATGTCACGCGTTTGGGTGATCTCCATCCGTTCTGACACACGGTCACAGTTGGATAATGCGAGGGAAAAAACGAGGAACGACGAAAGGTGCGCCAGGCTTGCCTTGAGTCTTAAAGCGGGTGTGGACATGTCAGTGGGGGAAACGAATGAACGCCGTCTTACTTAGGTACTTAAGTAAACGGCGTCCAAGATATGAAACGCGATGAAGCGCTTGGCTAGCTTCAATTATTTTACGGCTGGTGCAGCTGCGGGCTTGACCTCAGGCTTGGCTGGTGCTGGAGGAGTAGCTTTAACAGCAGGCTTGGCTGGCGCGGCCGCAGGCGCAGCTGTCGGGGCGGGTTTTATCGCTGGTTTTGCAGCTTTTTTGGGCTCTTCTTTTTTGGCTGGAGCTGGCGGTGGGGCTGGCGGTGGTGTGGTGAGCTTGGCGATCTCGGCCTCACTGAGGCCGACATTGACCTTCAGGCCTGGGATTTTTCCTTCAAGCGCAGTGGCCGCAGTTCTCGTGACTCCGGTCTGCCAGACGAAGACTTTTTTCAGGGACTTGCTGCTGGAAAGTTTGGTCAACCCTGCATCAGTGGTTTTGGTGCCGTAGAGATTTAGGTATTCCAGCGCTTTTAATGAGCCGAGCCCAGCCAGAACAGCATCGGTGATTTTGGTGTTTTCCAGGTGCAGACGTTCCAGGTTTGTTAGCTTGGCCAATGTAGCGCTAGCTGCATCGGTGATCTGGCTGCGGGCTAGATCGACCCAGATGATTTGAGCAGCGATTGGCTCCAGCATGGCCAGCTCCTTATCACCAAATTTATCGGCTGCATTGATCACGCTCAGGCGAAGTTGCTCGGTATCCTGCGCCAGGGGCATCAGGCTGGCATTTAAAGCCTGCATTTTAGCTGAAATGTCAGCGATTTGTTTTTTCTCGGCGTCCGTCAGCGGCTTGGCTTTTGGCTTCTCCACTTTAGGCGCGGCAGCATGAGTATCAGCGGCTTTCGCTAGGCCTTTGCCCAGCATGGCAGCTAGTGCTCCTTCGACTTCTGGCGTGGGTTTAGCGGCTGCAACGGTAGCGCTATCAGAAGCACCCGTTTCAATCCACCATTTGAGCAGGGCTAATTCTTCCTTGGTGACTTGAGGCTCGTCGCTCGGTGGCATGTGGTCATCGTCATCATTCGGTAGATTGATACGGGTAAGCATCAGGCTGTCCTTGATGTTTTTGGGGATGACTGTGGTGGCCCCGTCGCCGCCGCCCTTCATGATTGCGGCAAATTCGTGCAACTGTAGTTTGCCTTTCTTTTTCTCGGCACCGTGGCAGGCAACACATTTGGCCTGCATGATCGGGGCGATGACGTCTTTATAAACGATGGCTTTGGCCGCGATGGCAGGGTCTATCTTTCCACCCGCTGCTGGTGCAGGTGCTGCGGCTTTGGCGGCAGGCACTGTAGCGGTCGCTGGTTTTGCCGCAGGCGCTGGGGCAGGGGCCGCAGCGACGATGGCCACAGGCTTGGCATCATCTTCGGCAGTCCAGCCTGTATTAATATGGGCAGCGCTAAGTTTGCCTTTGAGTGCTGCGACGCCCGCTTTTGTCACACCTGTCTGCCAGAGGTAGAGGGACTTCAGCTTGGTCAATCCAGCTAGTTTTGGCAAGCCTGCGTCTGTGACCTTGGTGTTGTAGAGATTCAAATATTCCAGGGAAGTTAGATCTTTGAGATGATCTAGACCTGCATCGCTGATGCCGGTGCCTTCGAGGTGCAGTTCTTTGAGGTTTTTATATCCAGCCAAAGCTTTTAAGCCTGCATCCGTGACTTTCGTTTTGGCCAGATCCATGGAGGAAATTTTGTCTACCATCGGGGCCAGTGGGGCCAATCCTGCATCGGCGAACTCTTTGGCCACGTTCAAAGCGGTGAATCGATAGGTTTGACCATCGGCTGAGACCGGCATCAGAGAAGCTCCCGTGGCGTTGACTTTATCCAGGGTGGCTTTCAGCGCCGGATCAGCTGCTGGCTGGTCCGCAGCCATGAGTGGCAAAGCGAGGAGTGAGATGAGGATGGCGTGTTTCATATGTCAAAAGGAGAAGATTTGGCGGAAAGGAAGTTCGTTACTGAGGCAGGGCTTCTTTCGCCTCAGCGGGGAATTGTGCGTCACTGAGCTTTTGGGTCGCACTGGCACCGGCCTGTACCCAGTAGCGAATCGCCGAGATTTCAGCTGGCGTAAGCTGGTCTTTACCTTCCGGCGGCATGTGCAGATCGTCGTCGATCGGGGCTACGATGGACTGAATCGTTAGGCTCTCGTCAGGCTTACCAGGAACGATGTTGTTTTTCTTTTCAGCAGCGTTTTCACCGCCGAGCATGAGCATTTCAAAGGTGTCCATGCGCAGATCGCCTTTTTGCTTCTCCTCACCGTGGCACTTATTGCACTTGGCTACGAAGATCGGCAGAATCACGTCTTGAAAGACGAGTTTATCAGTGCCACTGGGCGCTGGAGTTGGTGCAGGTGCCGGAGTCGGCGCTGGCATCGTGGCAGCAGGGGTTGCTTCGACGCTAGGTGCCGGTGCTGGCTTCGTCGCAGGCGTGATCGGCTCTGCGGTTGGTTCAGTTTTCACCTCTGCCGCGGGGGCTTTGGGTTGTTCCACAAAGCTGAGCATCCATTTTTCCATGCCCACCATCTGACTCTTCATCGGCGCTGGAGCGTGCTCGGTCAGGAACTTGCTGCCATGACTCATATTGCCACCGAAGTGTGCCCCCAGGCTCATGATGCCGAAACTGCCAAAGAAAACGGCGCGGTAAGCATGCATCAACTCGCGGTTTTGCTGTCCCATGGCGTAAATGCGGAGGCATAGGGCCAACAGCACGCCAGCGGTCCCCATGAGTGCCAAGGTCTGATGCAGCGTGAAATTGCCACCTGTATAGCCACCTTCACGGGAAAGCATGATGCCCGCCAAAACGGCTAGCACTGAGCCTGCTGCACCGATCCAGAGCGTCAAAAGTGCTGCTGATCCAAATTTGTATTCACCGCTGCGAGTCAGGCAGGCCAGCTCCATGATGGATAGCACGATCAGGGCACCGACCGGTAGATGCAGTAGGATGGGGTGAAAGCGCCCGATGAAAAGAACTGAACTGGCAGCTTCCCCCTTGGGTGCATCATACAGAGGCGGGAAAATCAGCAGGCCTGTTACAAAGCTGAGAATCAATAGCACCGTCGCTGTCCAGACTGCGGTGTTGGACTTGGGCTCGTCGTATTCTTGTGGGGGGTAAGACATAGAGGTGAAGGGATGGTTGAGGTTCCCAGAGATATCAACGCTGATGTGTGACCAATTCGTTCATTCGTCCCATGCCAGATCACAGCAAATCCATGTCGGATCACGCCCGACCGAGTCGAATGTCCATCCAAACCGCTGCCAGAAGCACGCTACCACGGACCATGAGTTTGTACTCGGGAGACACGGCCATCAGGGTCATGCCATTGAGCAAGGTGGCCATGATCAATGCCCCCGCCAGAACTCCTAGAACCGTTCCGCGACCACCACGCAGGCTGACTCCGCCGATCACGCAAGCCGCAACGGCATCCAGCTCCATCCACTCGCCAATGTCCGTCGTGCTGTTGCCTGTGTAAGAAGTCAGCATGAATCCCGTGATCGCCACCAGTCCGCCCATGATGGCAAAGGCTCCGATGACGACTCGACTCACCGGCACGCCCGAGACCATGGCCGCCTCTGCGTTCCCGCCTATGGCATACAGATAACGACCAAAGGGCGTATGCTGAGTCAAAACATGAATTACCAGCGCCACCGTGGCAAAAATCAGCGCTGGTAGCGGAATGCCACGGAATTGGTTCGTCACGATCACAAACAGTAAGACAGCCTGTGAAGCGACAAAGACCCGCAGAAAAGCCAGTTCGCCATCTTCGACCTCAAGGCCATTGGCGGCTCTTTGCTTGCGAGCTGAGAGAGTGAAAAGCACCATCGCAGCGATGATCACGGCTGCTAGTCCGTAGCCTGCTATCGACGGCAGATACCAAGTGCTGATTTGTGAGTAAAGATTCGTCTGTCCGCCAGCCACGACCGGCACCGTTTGATTCTGAATCACTAACCAAAACAGACCACGAAAAACCAACATGCCAGCCAGTGTCACAATAAAGGCCGGGATGCGTTCTTTCACAATGAGGACGCCTTTTCCCCACCAAAGGATTAGGCCCACGATCAATCCGATGCTGAGAGAAAGCGGTGCAGGTAATCCAGCTTTGGTCGTCAGCACCGTGGCGATCCCACTCAGCAATGCTAACCCACTGCCTACCGATAAATCAATGTGGCCCGGCAAAATGATCAGCAGCATCCCCACCGCCAGTGTTGCTGTGATCGAAAGCTCCGTCATCAGTAGAGACAGATTCCGAGAGTCGAGAAACTTCGGCTCGACCACGCCAAAAAAGACGCAGATCCCTAACAGCGTCAGGGCGATGGAATAGTCACGGAGTGAAAACGAGCGGGACATAAGTCAAAGCTAAGCCTTAGCAAAGAATAGCAGCCCTTGTCACGGACAATCACTCATTACGTTTCATGGAATTGCAGTGCGTTCAGATTCTGATAAAGCTCACTGGTGGCTAAAAGCTCCGAATGAGTGCCCACGGCCTGAATTCGTCCCTCACGCATCACCACGATCTGATCCGCCTCCATGATGGTCGAGAGACGGTGAGCAATGGCAATCACCGTTTTCCCTTCGGATAGCTGATGAATGGCATCCTGAATGATCCGCTCCGTCTCTGTATCCAGCGCCGAGGTCGCCTCATCCAGTAGCAGGATCGGAGCGTTCCTCAGTACCGCTCTGGCGATAGAAAGACGCTGCTTTTGCCCGCCTGAAAGATTGCAGCCCGCATCACCGACCACGGTATCATAGCCCTTATTTTGCGCCATGATGAAGTCATGCGCATGGGACTTCTTTGCCGCCGCCACGATCTCCTCCTCAGTCGCATTTAGCCGCCCATAGCGGATGTTTTCCCGGATCGTATCGTGAAACAAAAACGTGTCCTGACTGACGATGCCGATGTTTTCTCGCAGACTCTGCTGAGTCACGCTTCGCACATCGATGCCGTCGATCAGCACACTCCCTGAATCGGGCTCATAAAAACGCAATAGAAGTGAAAACAAGGTGCTTTTACCAGCACCACTGGGCCCCACAAAGGCGTAAAATTTTCCGGGATCTAATTTCAGAGTGATCGCTTTTACTGCGGGCTGATCTAGAGGTTGGCCCTCTTGATTGCGATAAGTAAAGGTCACGTTCTCCAGGCTGACTTCGCCCTTTATTTTGGGCAAAATGATAGCGTCTGGCTTGTCTTTGATATCAGGCTCTCTGTCTAAGATGGCGACTACATTGCTGACGGCATAAGCAGTTTTTTGGAGCAACAAGTTAGCCTTGCTCAATTCCTTTGCTGGAGGGTAAAGCTGAGTTAGTGCAAGAATGACAAGCATAAATGCCCCTGCCTCGTATTCCATCTTCCACCAGTATAGAAGACCGACCGAGATACCCAGGGATGCAACGGATTCCACGATTGGGCCAGCCATTTCGCTGGCGCGTTGCCAGCGGATCGCGTTGAGACTCATAGCATTATTGGCTTGCTCGAAGCGGGCTACTTCATAGGACTCCCTGGAGTAAGCCTTGACCAGTCGAATACCTCCGAAGGATTCATGCATGGCTGTAAGCATGGCTCCGGCCTGCTGCTCCTCTTGGCGTCCAGATTTTTTGACACGCTTGCTTAAACGGACCACTGGGAGCACACAAAGTGGAAAAACAAACAAGCTCATGAAGGTGAAAAACGGATACTTCCAGAATAGCAAAGATAGAATGGCAATCACCTTCAGTGGACTGGAGGTAACCAACTGAACTAGCTGAACTGCATTCCTCTGGGCCACACTTGTTTGATTAAAAACAGTTTGAATCAATTCGCCCGCCTTGCTGCCACCGAAGAAAGCAGGTGATTGTTTCAATATACCGGCAAATGTGTCGTTTCGAATCGCATAGAGCATTTTGTTCCCAACCCAAGCTAGGCAGTACTTATTGAGGTATTCTAGCAGTCCTCGAATCGCAAAAAGGACGGGTATACAAGCACAGGCCACGAGCGCGATTTGGAAACTCACTGCTGTGTCATCCGGCACGCCTAAAAGTCTGGCAGGATTGAGATTAATTCCGAAGAAATCAAAATTTTTCCCCATGTTGTCCGTCTGTCCTCGCAACACCAAAGAAAAAATAATCTCAAATGATTGCAAGATGACGACATTAAATGCAGCAGCAGCGACTCCGATTAAAATCCCCAAAATAAATCGCCCTTTTACAGGCTGCAAATAAGGGAGCATCCGCCGATAGAGCAGCGGGCTTCCATCTGAATTGGGTTCGATAGGTTGGGATGAGTTCGGGTCGGCTTTGGCCATAATAGAAAAAGAGGCCCAAGAAAATTCCATGGGAAAGCTCTTGAACGGGCTGTCCCACCGCTAACACGTTCTCAAGAGAGCGTCGAGCCAGAATTCAGTCTTGCCCAGTCTAGCGTCCCAAACGCTGCCTCATTCGATCCACCTCGGCTCTGCCCATTTCCAGTTCGCGCTCAATGGTGGTTTTTTCGCGACGAGCCTCCGCGACCTCCACCATTGTCCAATAAAAACAGCTGCCCGAAACTGAAAGTAGCATGACAAAGAGAAACATCAGCATCCATGAAAATTGGCGCTCTTGCGCTTTCCGAACGCTACGGTCCAAGTCCATCTCCATGACTCCCAGCATATCCATCCAGCGCAGACGCCACGTCTTCGCATCTGCCGCCATCCGCAGGCAGGCGATGCAAAAAGCTAAGCTTAAAATGGCAGAAATGGCTAAAGTAATCGACATAAAGACAAGAGATTGCCAATGACCCTGAATAGCCGATCCAGCTATACAACGTCAATTCCTTTCTCGTCCGCTCTCCGTGAATCTAGTTTAAGGTTCTATGATGAGTCTGAGGATTGCTTTTTGGGCCTATTGCCAGCTCTTGATCTTTCATGTTGTGAGATTCCCTTCATGACTGCATTCTGGGCACTTGTGTCTCGGTTCCCTTTCGTTCTCATTCTATGTCTTGTTTGTGTCCACCTAGCTGCCTGCGGTCTTTTGCCGCCGCTGGGAACGAAACGAATGACGGCTGATGTCACTAAGCTGCGTGAGATCGCTCCTGAGAAATGGGCGGCTCTTCCGAAGCTGCCCGCTAGTGCTTCGACTGGCTGGTTAGCTGATTTTTCCAGCTCGTCGCTCAATGAGCTGGTCGAGCGTGCGATCATGGCCAATCCAAATCTTAAAGCAGCCAGCGCGAGAGTCACTCAGGCGCGGGCGGAGACCGTGCAGGTCGGAGCAGACATGCTACCCAGTCTCTCGACCAGTTTTAGTGCCAGCCGCACCCAGGCCCCTGGAGATCAGCGTTTTGCAGGGCTTGGGCAAATCAATAATCGTTTCCGTCTGCCGCTGAATGTGAGCTGGGAGATCGACTTTTGGGGACGGGTGGCCGATCAGCGTGGATCGGCTAAAGCACGCCGCTTGGCTGCTGAGGAAGATTTTCATGCAGCGCGGTTATCACTTGCAGCCAATACCGTACGCACGGCCATCACGTTGTCTGAGGCGCAGGCATTACTTTCTTTGGCCGAAGAGAATGTGCAGACTCGGCGTCTACAACTGGGCATCCTAGATCGGCAGATGGCGCGCGGCCTGGACCCTGACCGTGCGGCCTTAGATCTGTCACTCAGTCGTGCCGATCTAGCACGCGCAGAATCCACCATCCAGCAGCGGCGGGCGACGGTGGATCAGACTCGACGGGCGCTGGAGGTGCTCATGGGCGGCTATCCGGCAGGATTGGAGCGTGGACTCAGCAGCCTGCCCACACTGCGACGTGAAATCCCAGCAGGACTGCCTTCAGAGTTACTGCTCCGCCGCCCAGACCTGCGGGCTGCCGAGCGCCGATTAGAGGCAGCCCTGCGGACAGAAAGCGCTGCCCAAAAAGCCTTCCTACCTAGCATTCGTCTCACGGGCGAAAATGGGCGTACCTCTCAGGATGTCGATGATCTACTGGACCCTCAATCAGCGATCTGGAACATCGCCAGCAACATCACCCAGAGCCTGTTTCAGGGAGGGCGCATCCTGGCCACGGCCCAGCAGACTAGGGCTCGCTATGAGGAGCAACTGCAAACCTACACCAACAGCGCTCTGACCGCGTTTCGCGAAGTTGAGACTGCTTTGGCTGCTGATGGCTTCCTCCGCCAGCAGGCCGATGCCCTTTCTCAAGCCGCTGTCGAAGCCGAGCGAGCCGAGAGCCTAGCCCAAGGTCAGTACGAAAAGGGTCTGTCAGAGGTGCTGACCCTCTTGGACACTCGCCAGCGCGCTTTTGATGCTCGTAGCAGCCTCATCACCGTGCGTGCCATGCGGTTGCGAAATCGTGCCGATTTACACCTAGCACTGGGTGGAGAGTTTTAGTCGGCGAGGTTCAGAAGACGTTTGACCTGAGAATCTTTGCTCTGGTGATAAAAATCGCTTCTGTTTTGGCATGGCCTGTGCTTTTTCAGAACCTGCTTCAGCGGGCGGATCATCTCCACACGCCGAGCTTTTAAACCCTAGTCACACATTACAACCATGGCCAAATACAAACTCGAATACATCTGGCTGGACGGCTATCAGCCAGTCCGCAATCTGCGCAGCAAGACACAGCTCAAGGACTTCGCTAGCTTTCCGAAGCTTGAAGAACTCCCAAATTGGGGTTTTGATGGCAGTTCTACACAGCAGGCCCCTGGTGGCAGCTCCGACTGCGTGCTGAAACCAGTGGCTGTCTTTCCAGATAGCACTCGTAAAAATGGCGTCCTCGTCATGTGCGAAGTTTACAATGCTGACGGCACTCCCCACGCCTCCAATGATCGTGCGACCATCATCGACGATCCAGACACATGGTTTGGTTATGAGCAGGAGTACTTCTTCTATCAGGACGGTCGCCCACTCGGCTTCCCCGAGAACGGATATCCAGCCCCACAAGGCCCTTATTACACAGGCGTGGGCTACAAGAATGTCGGCGACGTGGCTCGTCAGATCGTCGAAGAGCATCTTGAAATCTGCCTCGACGCGGGCATCAACCACGAAGGCATCAATGCTGAAGTGGCCAAGGGTCAGTGGGAATTCCAAATCTTCGGCAAAGGCTCCAAGACCTGTGCTGACCAGATCTGGGTCGCCCGTTACATCCTGAACCGCCTTACTGAGAAGTATGGTATCGACGTTGAGTATCATTGCAAACCCCTGGGCGCTACCGATTGGAACGGTTCAGGCATGCATTGCAACTTCTCCACGAAATACATGCGCGAAGTCGGTGGTGAGGCTTACTTCCTCGCTCTTATGGCTGCCTTTGAGAAAAATTGTGCTGAGCACATTGCCGTTTACGGTCCTGACAATCACATGCGCCTCACCGGTCTGCATGAGACTCAGTCCATCGACCAGTTCTCTTGGGGTATTGCTGACCGTGGAGCTTCCATCCGCGTTCCGCATAGCTTCAAGAACAATGGTTGGAAAGGCTACCTCGAAGATCGCCGTCCAAACAGCCAAGGCTGCCCATACGCGATCTCGAGCCGCGTGCTCAAGACCATCGCTGAAGTGCCTCAGCCGTAAGCTTTCTGGACTCTCAGACCAGTTCTCCCTCAAACGCCGCCTGGAAACAGGCGGCGTTTTTCTTTGGTGCGCCCAGCTTGGCGCAATCACGTGTGGGGCAGCGGTTGCCACACGCCGTTGATGACGCGGGTGTTGAATCCCTGGATAAACAACAAAACAGGGTTCACAGAAATAGAATCGGTACTGTTAATTTGATCTCCGCTTATCTGCCTCTCTGCGGTCAAAGTGTGGCCCATTCGTTCAGCCTTTGCTGGCCATCACCGCAGCAACGGCAAACAACGGCAAACAACGGCAAACAACGGCAAACAACGGCAAACAACGGCAAACGTTTTCGGATCAAAGCGGATAAGTGGAATTTGCAGGAGGCTCACTTGATTCATCAAATGTTTGACCGCCCATTTTTGCCCATGAGGGTTTCCCAATCAGATCAATGTTGCCTCCAATTTGCTAAAATTATCAAAAACATAATTATAGCTGATTATTTGTTAATGATGGATTTTGAGCTTTGATCACAGGTCTGCGGTTTGAGTCAGTATTAAAATCCTGACTAGCCTTATATGTTTAGGGGTTGTCCACCCTGATTTAGCGAACAGAGATCATAGGGACTTAAATACTGGAGCATAAGAACCCGTGAAGCGGGGCAATCGAGAGTGGATCTGAACACTGAGATGGCGAATCCTTTGAGTTCCACATTATCTCGGTTTAGGCGGCTCATTCCCTTATAAATCAAGGCATGAAGGCTTAGATTTGGAATCTCAAAGGCCCACTATAATGAGGTGTCAATAAGCTTCAATCCATGTCTGCCAAGCGGGAGATCGAAGGATGGAAACCAGTGAATGAGTCAGATTACAGGTTCTGTAAAAATCTGCCATTACTAGGCCTTTGGTCCAATGGAAGTAATAACAATTAAAATTACAATAACATCACTCAATCCAGATCATATCGATCATGTGCACTGGCTTGAGGCCTAGCAACTCACTCAACTCCTGCTCCCGTCATGACTCCCAATTCTTCTCACCGCACACAGGTTCAAGAAATCTGCAGCAAGCCACCGCGTGTGAAATCATCGACTTCGATTCGACGAGCGATTGAGAGCCCGTGCTCACAGGAAGCCAAACCGCAGCTAGGAAGTGAAACTCGGAGTACTCAAGAAGTCTCAGCTCCAGACCGACCGCCATCTGCATTGAGCAGAGGTCTTTCGAGAAAAGAACTCGATCAACGGCAAGCCTCGCATCCGCCGCCGTCAGCTCTCTCACCGAGCCAGCTAAAAGAGAATCGAGCACGACACCCCGCTCCGCCGCCCTTTCAAAACAAAAACAAGCCGCAGTCGAAAACCACAGCCTCAAGCCTCCGCACTATGAAAAAAAGCCACTTACCAACCTCAGACCTAGCGCTAAGCACAGTGCAGGCCAGCTCGATTGCCTGGTCGCGCCTCTTAGCCGGAAGCGCGCATCTTGTGTGGAGTGTGTTGATGTTATTTTCGTTTCTTGGCATCGCTGTCATTGGTCAGGCCCAAACTGCCCCTGGCAATGTTGGGACGAACTTGCAACTTTGGTTAAAGGCCAATGATGCTGCCCGCACTGGTACGGCTGTTCAAGATGGCGCGGTGGAGGCTTGGGAAACATCGAACTTCGGTCCTTCCGGGGCAGGGGTTCCTTCCAACCACGCAGTCGCTGGCACTGCGGCGGACGCCAACGTGCCACGGTTGAAATTGAACAGCTTCAACTTCAACCCGGGGGTCTTCTATGACGGCGTGGATGATTTCCATGACACGACTTACTCCTACAACGCCAACTGGACCTACTTCCTGGTCGGTAAGATGGAGGGCACCGACAATCAGCGCCTCGCTGGCAGCCAAGTGGGGAACACTCTCTTTGGCTGGTGGGCGAACAAGGAAGACGTGCTCTTCCTTGATGGCAACCCGGCATGGCACGGCGCGGGTTTCGGGCAGACGGCTACGACCAATCCGAAGCTCTACATGACTCGCCGCAATGGCACGAATGTGAAGTTCAGCCAGTCCGGTGTGCAGTTGCAGACAGGCACGGCCACGAACTCATCCACTATTAAGATCAACCTCGGCGGCTCAAACGGCGAAAACTCCAGAGGTTTCATCTCTGAGGCCATCTTCTTTGATTCAGCCCTCTCTGACGCAGATGTGGAAAAGGTGGAATCCTATCTCGGTCTGAAATACGGTTTCTCGCTGGGACATGATTTTGTGGATAGCTCAGGCACCGCCGTGTGGGACTTCGGTGCTGCCGCACTTTGGAACAATGACATCACGGGTATCGGACGGGACGACGCCTCAGCCTTGCTTCAAAAGCAAAGCCGCTCAGCAAACGCAGACGATATTGTCACCATAGGAGTGGGCAGCATCGCTACGACCAACGCCGCCAATACCGGCACCATCTCTTCTGATAAGAGCTTCCTACTCTGGGGTAACAACAACCTCTCCACCGCTGGCACCGACTTTGTGGCGCTCAGCGGTTTTGCCGGTTTGGAAAATCGCATGCCTCGTATCTGGACGGTCGCCCGCACGGGTTCCGGCATCGGTTCAGTGCGCATCGCCATTCCACGTTCCTGCTCCATGCCTAGTGATGCAGCACGCTCGCTCTTGATCTCCAAGACGAACAGCGTCTTTGATGGCAACGCCACTGACGACAAGGCCTTCCCGCTGGTGGATGACGGTGTGAACTACCTCTACGCTGATGTGCCTGCTGCCGATCTTCCTAACGGAGCCTACTTCAGCTTCGGCTCCAAGTTCATGGCCCCAGGCGCTGTGACTTCAAATCTCCGCCTCTGGCTCCGTGCTGACCGTGGCCTGGACGCCACCGCTAATGGTGCTGCCGTCGGTGCTTGGAACGACACCTCCGCCACCTGCAATAACCTTGAGCAGACCAATGCCATCTACAAGCCCACGCTTCGGACGACTGGCATGAACTACAACCCAGCTCTCGACTTCAACAACGACATCCTCTTCCGCAATCCCAACACCGTCTTCAATATCGTCGGTGACACCACATTTGCAGACCCCGTTACCATCTTCTCGGTCAGTGACACTCATACCACCGCAGGTGCTCACCGCACCATCATCAGCTTTGGCGGTGTTGCGGATTATCCATCTCTGCACTGGTATGCTGGTAAGCCAGACATGTATATCGACGGTGTTTACGCTGACCTCGGTGTGACGCCGGGCACGGACTTCACCGCCTTCCCGATCGATACGCCGACCATCTTCAATACCTATGCCAACAACGCTGACGGAGCCAACAACATCGGCATCAGCGTCAACGGCATCGCCAATCGTGTCACGAAATCTCCTGCCAATGGCGACTTCCCAGCTTCCGGCGCACTTCTTTCCATCGGTGCTGAGACCACCGGTGGCGAACTCATGGATGGTCAGATTTCCGAAGTCATCGTCTATAACCGCGTGCTCACGGATGTCGAGCATCGCCAGGTGAACACCTACCTCGCCGTCAAATACGGCATTACCCTTCAGGACGACTACCTCGCCAGCGGAGCTTCCCCAGCCACACTTTGGGATGTGGGCGGCAGCGGTGGTTATGACAGCCGCATCGCCGGTATCGGTCGTGATGACGTGGCTGGTCTCAGCCAGAAGCAATCCCGCAATATGGAGGGCAATCACGTCCTCTCCATCGGCCTCGGCGGCATCGCTGATACCAATGCCGCCAACACCAGCACCTTCTCCGCTGACAAGAGCTTCATGCTTTGGGGTGATAACAATGGCGCGATGACCGCCAACACCAACATCACCGCTCCTGTGGGCAATCCTTCCAACAAGCGCCTCGCTCGTCAGTGGAAAATCGCCGAGACTGGCACCGTCGGCAGCGTGAAAGTCGCCGTCCCTCAGGCTGCCTTTGACAACGGAGGTGCCGCCTTCCTCGTCGTGTCCAGTGACGCCACCTTCGATGCTTCTGATACTTGGGTTGCGCTATCAGCCTTCTCCGCAGCGGGCACAGACTTCTATGCTGCGGACCATAACTTCACCAACGGCCAGTTCTTCACCTTTGCCACCAAGGTCACCGCTCCCGGCGGTTTGGGCAGCAATCTCGAACTCTGGATGCGTTCCGACTACGGCGTGACTGGCACCAGCGCCATCACCCGCTGGGTGGACATGAACAACCAGGCGCACACGCCAGCTACCTATACCGGCGACCCCGCGCTTCTTTCGGATCAGTCTTCCCTCTTGAATTTCAACCCCGTGGTCGAGTTTGACATCGACGACTGGATTCGCTGGGATGGTGATGGATTCAGCAACAGCTTCACGCAGGGCGAAGTCTTTGCCGTGGGCAAAGAAGTAGCCCCTCGAACGGGGGATCACGGTTCCCTGTTCTACTTCGGTGGTAATGCAGGTGGCTACTACACCTATGTGAACGAGTATATCTATGAAGCCTTTGGCTCCGTGGATCGAAAAGTCTGGCAGCCCCACACCGTGACCGGAGCTGGCGAAGGCCTTGCTGGGGTGACACTCACTGGACCTGCCAGGGACACCACCGCCTTTAACATCATCAACTACAGTTCTAAGGCCAGCGAGTGGCGGGCAGCATTCAATGGTGCGCAGATCGCCCTGGACACTTCCCACACCGTTCAGTGGACGGGCGGCTTGCCCATCATCGGTGCCCGTCACGGACATCCTACCTACGGCGGACGCCTTGCGGAAATCATCCTTACCAACCGCGTGCTCACCGCTGCGGAGCGTGAGCAGATCAATACCTACCTCGGTATCAAATACGGTATCTCGCTCGGTCATGATTACAAAGACAGCTCTGGCACCATCGTCTGGGACGTGGGAGCCAGCGGCGGATTTGACAATGACATCGCAGGTGTCGGACGCGATGACACCACGGCTCTGAATCAGAAGCAGTCCCACAGCGTGGAGACAGACGAGTTTCTCACCATGGGCCTGGGCAGCATCGCCCTCAGCAACAGCGCTAACGCCGCGACTCTCGCTGCGGACAAGACCTTCATGATTTGGGGTAACAACAACCTCGCCACCACCGCCAGCGTCGCCATCACCCCACCTGCCGCCACGAATGCCACGCATCGTCTGGCTCGGATCTGGAAAGTGGATGAGACTGGCACCGTCGGCAGCATGAAAGTGGCCGTGGATGCAGGCAGCGTGGGCAACGGAGGTCCCGTTTTCCTCGTCGTATCGAGTGACGCCACCTTTGATGCCTCAGACACCTGGAAGCCCATGAGCGCTCTCAGCGTTGGCACCAACACCTACCTCGCTGCCGATCACGACTTTGGCGATGGTAATCACTTCACATTCGCCACTTATGTAGCGTCCGCTGGCAATGTAGCAGGTGCTAGCCTCTGGTTCACTGCCGGAAGTGGAACCAATGCCAATACCGAAGGTTCCACCGTATCCCAATGGAGATCTTCGGAAGGCTCCACCGTCATCGCGTCTCAGGGCACCGCTGGTGCTCAGCCCATCTACAGAGCCGGCACCGGCTCTTCGGCAGCCGCTTTCAACTTCAATCCCTCCGTTTACTTTGATGGTGGTGACAACCTCATCAACTCCTCCACCCTGAACCTCGGCACCGCCACTGGAGGCATGAGTGCCTACATGGTGCACTCTTATGCGGGTGGTGTGGTTGGATTCCAATGGGTGAATACTTCCAACGGCAGGATTAAGATGAAGGCAGACGGCCCACAAGTCATCACCAACGGAGCTGGTGCGACGGGAACCAACAACCAATACTTCGGTGCACCGAACTCGTATGCCAACATCAACTCTTTGCGTGGCACTCCCACTGGCATCACCGGCAGGAAGGATGGCGTCCAAGCTACCACTTCCGCCAACAACGTCCCCGAAGCCACCAACGGCATCTATCTGGGTTCCAATGCCAATACTGGTGAAAAAATGGTGGGTGGTCTAGCGGAGATCATTGTTTTCCCCACCACATTGTCTGCCAATGACAACGCACGCGTGGAGTCCTACCTTGGACTCAAATACGGCGTCACCTTGGGTGGCAACGGCAGCACCACGGCCTACTACCAGTTCGGTGATGGTGTCACCAACATCGACATCTGGCCCAGCAACACCGGCTACCACAATGACATCGTCGGTATCGGTTTCGACCTGCGCACGGGATTGAACCAAAAGCAGTCCCGCTCTGTCGCCAGCAACGTCCTCACCATCGGTCTCGGCTCCATCGCTGAATCCAATACCGCTAACCCCAATACCTTTGCCGCAGACCGCACTTTCCTTGTCACCGGTCACAACGGATCAGCCACCACCTTCACTGGCGGTGCTGCACCTTGGGCTGGCGTTCAGTATCGCCGCATGGCACGCGTTTGGAAGGCAGATGAAACCGGTGCCGTGGGCAACCTCGTCATCAGCGTTCCCGCCTCAGTGCTCACCACCGTTGGCAGCTCCCTGCCGAAGTTGGTCTGGTCCGCTGACGCCACCATCAATGGCAGCGACACCCAGTATCCAATGGCATTGAATGGTGCCAACTATGAAGTGACAGTCCCCGCCGCTGATGTGGCCGATGGCTTCTTCACCTTCGTCAGCCGCACCGACCTCGATGGTGATGGTCTGGTGGAAAGCGCTGATCTCGATGATGACGGAGACGGCATCGTGGACGACGTTGAGGACCAAGTGCCAACCTCTGCATCCTGGACAACCTGGGCAAGCGTGACAGGCGGCAACACCGCTACTGGTTCGCTAACGCTGCCATCGGGTGCAGTGACGGTCACCTTGACCAACTCTCAGAACAATATTGCCGGCATCAACGCCATTGACTGGGCAGACGGGAACTTCGCTGGAGCGATGCCTTCCACCTACACCAGCAACGTCTATACGTATCATGGTGCAGGTGCGGTGAACACCGTCACCTTCAGTCAGCCGGTGGACAATCCGATCATCACCATCTTCAGCAACAATGGAAACACCTTTGTTTTTGACCGTCCGTTTGAAGTTCTGGGAACGGCAACAACTCAGACCATCAACAGCACGACTTCAATCACTGGGGTAGGAGAAGGCCAGGTGGCACTTCGTTTCAGTGGGCGTGGGATCACTTCTTTCTCCTATACCTCCTCGATCTATGAAAACTGGACCGGTATCTCGGTCGGAGCTTACAATGTGCCATTGGTTGATTCAGATGGCGACGGGTTCACTGATAGCGTGGACCTCGACTCCGACAACGACGGTATCCCTGACAATATCGAAGCCCAATCCACCGCAGGCTATCGTGCTCCTGGCACCGCCGTGGACGGGAGCGGACGCCTCACCGCTTACGGCACCGGCATCACGCCAGTGGATACGGATGGCGATACCATCCCTGATTACTTGGATGGTGACTCCAACAACATGTATGGCAGCGACACCTTACAGGCTGGGGTCTCCCCTGGCACCGCAGACGTGGATCTGGACGGCATCCTGGATGGAGTGGACTCCAACACCAGCGCCTTTGGTCCGGTCGCGGCAGGCATCACCAATCTCTTCGCAGCCTATCCTGACAACACCGTGGAGCTGGACTTCCGTCTCCTCGGTGCTCCAGGCTGTCTGACTACGGGCAGCATCGGCAACGGCAACCTGGTGCAGAACGGTGACTTCGGCACGGGCAACCTGTCCTTCTGGTCTGCCACTGGAAACTGGGGTTATGAAGCCCCAGGCCATGCTGCCAACTATGGAGACAACGTTACTGACCAGACGCTTTCGCAGTGGGTCAATAACCTGCTTACCGCCCGCGATGTGAGTGGCAACATTACCCTCACCTTCAAGGTCCGTGCCAACAACGTGAACAACTTTCCCACGGTGCCGACGGCCAATGTCGCCTCGCTCGATGTCTATCTCGGCGGCACGCAGTATGCGGCTATCGACAACGACAACACGAACACCATCACCGTTGCAGCCATGAACGGTGCCACCCGAACACCAGCCACTTTTGCGGTGCAAACGACAGCACAGGCACCTACCAACCTCGTCACCTTAGTCATCCCCTGGAGCTCAGCCAGCAACTCCGCCCTGCTTGAGTTCAAGTTCAGCGCCAATGGCGATGATTACGCCATCGACGACGTGACCATCACCGGCAAGGTGGCCAGCAGCACCGTCGGTCTTTGGTTGAAAGCGGATACGGGTGCAACCGGCTCCAATTGGATGGACTGGTCAGGCAATGGTAATGACTTCAGCCAGTCGAATACCACGCTTCAGCCGGTGAACACAGTAAACGGGTTTAACTTCAATCCAGTGATGCGTTTTGATGGTTCGAATGACCGCCTGGAGCGCAGCACCTCGACAGGTTTCCCACTGGGAACCGCAGGTAGGACGTTCTTGACGGTTTCGCGACCCAACGCGGGCTCCAGTGGCGGCTGGCATTTTAGCTACGGCGCTGCTGCTACCAATCAGAACAGTGGCACACTCGCCATTCATCCCAACTTCGTCTATGCCTCAATCTCCGGCCTTGCGAATGACCATGTAGTGAATGGTGAGTTCAATATCAATCCAATCATGCTGGCCACCACGACCTACAATGGCACACAGTCTAAGATTTGGTCCATGGGAGCGGATCGCGGTGCGCGCACGGCCTCGCCAGTATGGAACACCGTCAATGGCCCAGCCCGCATCGGCTCCCGCTCTGATAGCATTGAGTTCTTCAATGGCGATATCGCCGAGGTGCTGTTCTTTAACAGCGTGCTCAGCGACACCGATCGCGAGAAGGTGGAGAGCTACCTCGCCATCAAATACGGTCTCACTCTCGGCCACGACTATGTTTCTGGTGATGGCACACTCCTCTGGGATGTGGGCAACAGCGGCGGCTACGACAGTGACATCACCGCCATTGGCCGTGATGACTGCCAGCAGCTCAACCAGAAGCAGTCCCGCAACAGCAGCGACCAGGACATCCTCACCGTCGGCAATGTGAGCATCGCCGCCTCCAATGGGGCTAACACCAATAACTTCACCGCCGATAAGACCTTCCTCCTCTGGGGCAGCAACGGCGGAGCCACCGGCTTCTGCTCGGATGAAATCCCTGGCCTCACCACCCACCGCCGCATGAGCCGCGTGTGGAAGTTGAACGAAGTCGGCAGCGTCGGCGCAGTCAAGGTCAGCCTGCCACAGACTAGCCTCTACGGCACCAACCCACGCCTCATCTGGTCCGCAGACGATGCCTTCACCAGCGCTGACACCGTGCTGACCATGGCATCTGTAGGAGCCAACTATGAAGTGACCATCCCAGCCGGACAGACCGCAGACGGCTTCATCACCCTGGCCGCTGAATACTCACCCACACCCGCCGGTATCGGCAGCGGCACCGGCTTCTGGCTCACCGCTGATGCGACTGAAAACGCCAATCTGCGCGGCTTCATGAAGTATCGCGCGTTCAACGTGTCGCCTTCTGGCAACACCGTGGACAACATCCCCACCACTGGCGGCACCACCGGATTGGTCTCAGCCCTTAGCCCCTCCGCTGTGCGCAACAACGCTGGCTTGACTGGCACCGCCATCTCCGCCCGTTTCACCGGCAAGATCACCATCACCACCGCTGGTGACTATACCTTCTACAGCACCAGCGACGATGGTTCCGCACTCTACATCGACAGCCAGCTCGTGATCGATAATGACGGCATCCATGGCCCCCTTGACCGTCAGGCCACCGTGACTCTGAGTGCTGGAGATCATGACATCATCGGCGAGTGGTTTGACGTCAACGCCACGGCCACAGTCTTCGCCATCAGTTACAGCGGTCCCGATACCAGCGGCATCGAAACGAGCCTTCAAGGTAACTCCGTCATCCACAGCGGCCCAGCCGAAGCTGGCTACACCCGCTGGATCGACTGGTCCCTCAGCGACAACACCGCTGCCCCTGGCAGCACGGCCACGACTCCAATCACCATCGCCAACGGTCTGAACTGGAACCCCACACTGAACTTCACTGGCACGCAGACACTGGAGTTTGCCAATGCCTTCACCAATAGCTACACCGCCGGTGAGTATCTTGTGGTCACCAAGGAAAATGCGGTCGATACCGATGACGGCCCAGCTGTGTTCTTTGGCGGCGGCACGGGCATTGCCAATCAGCACTACACCTGGAGCAATGGTGGCATCTATGAGATCTTCGGCACCACGGATCGTCTGGGCTGGACTCCCTCCTCAGGAGCTATTCTTGACGGCAAGGCAGGTGTTGCATCCATTACAGGGGGCAACGTCTCCACCGCTACCTGGAACGCCTACCATGTCTATGCCAAGGCGAACGACTGGGGCGCAGGCTTCAACGGTGCCTGGGCCGCTCAATCCAGCACCAACACCGTCGCCTTCATTGGCGAGAGCCGTATCGGCGCCAACCTGAACAGATTCAACTACTTCAAAGGCCAGATCGCTGAGATCATGCTCTTTAACCGCAAGCTCACCACCATCGAGCGCAATCGGGCCCTGAGCTACTACGGCATCAAATACGGCATCCAGCAGACGCAGGACTACCTCTCCGGCCACGGCCTCACCCTCTGGGATGTGGGCAACAGCGGCGGCTTTGACAATGACATCGCCGGTATCGGTCGCGATGACTGCGAGCGCCTGCACCAGAAGCAGAGCCGCAGCATCAATACCGATGACATCATCACCATGAGCCATGGCGGAGCCCTCTTGCCCTCCAACTTGAGCAGCGGCCGTGAACTGACCAAAGACAGCTCCTTCCTCCTCTGGGGCAACAACAACGGCAGCTCCACCACCTTCACCACGCCGGTCTATGGCTTCACCACGGACAATGTGGACCGCATCAGCGGTCGTCAGTGGAAAGTCAGCCGCAAGAACCTCAATGGCGACGGCATCGGCAGCGTGCGCATCATGATCCCACGTGGTCATCTCTTCCCCGACACTGGCGTGAAGAAGATCCTCGTCAGCAGCAACGCCACCTTTGATAGCAGTGACTCCCTCTACACCCTCACCGACGACAACAGCGCCTACCTCTACGCTGACCTGACCCCAGCGCAGCTCCCAGACGGTGCCGTCTTCGCTCTCGCCGCCAAGGCTCCGCCTGTTCCCGGCTGTGTGGACCTCGGCCTGCGAGCTTGGTATAAAGCGGATGACATCCGCGCTAACCTCGTCAGCAACGGTCACTTCACTACCAACTTCAACGGCTGGACGAGGACCGGCAACGTGCTGCACTCCAGTCAGGGGATGGTCTTCAACAGCGGCGATGTGACCCCCAATGGCGTTCTCTATCAAGACATCACCACGGTCCCAGGCCAGAACTACATGCTGACCTACAATGACCACTCGGGCGGCGCTGGCGGAGGTAACGTCGGCATCCGTGTGGATTTGCTGGATGGCACGACTGTCCTAGCTACCAATCAGAGACTGATGCCCACAGGTGCACCCTTGATGCGTCAGACGGTGCAGTTCGTGGCTACCTCTGCCACCACCCGTGTTCAGTTCACGGACATCTCCACCCACACCATCAATCTCGATGCATGGATGGACAACGTCATCGTCTTCAACACCAGCACGCCCACCATGGCAGCCAATGGCAGCGAAGTGGAAGTCTGGCGCGACATGCTCCAGGGCTTCCCGGCTTACGCTGGCTACACCACAGGACTGCGCCCCACCTTCCGCACTAGCGGCGGTTCGGCATTCTTTAACTACAACCCGCATCTGGACTTTGATGCGAATGACTTCCTCATGACTCAGGTCGGCATGTTGGCCGCAGGTGATCAGGTGGAAACCTTCATCATCGCTTCCAAAGCAGATGGCGGCACCGTTGGTGATCTCATGGGCTGGACAGCCACAGGCTGGCAGGGCGGCGGTGGTGAGAGCGATCACCCCGAAATCGTGGACACTGTGACCGACTTCCGACTCGGCAACCGCAACGGGGGCGGCTGGATCGCTCCGTCGATGACCTCGGCTCGTGTCACAGGCAAACCCTACCTTTACAGCACTGCCTGGAGCCAGACGGCGACGGCGAAGCTGCGCATCGCTCTTGATGGCGGAACGGCGGTCACTGGAACCGCGAACCCAGGTGCTAACGGCACCTTGGAAACCATCTTCGGTGACACAACGGCAGACGACAACGACTTCAACGGCAACATCGCTGAAGCCGCCGTCTATACCACTCGCTTCCTGGATACCGATGGCAACCGTGAGAAGATCCAGTCCTACATGGCCATCAAGTATGGTATCACCCTCGGTCATGACTACTACAGCCCAGACTATGATGGCACCAACGGAGCCACTACTCGCGTCTATGTCAGGACAGGCTTCTCCAATGACATCGCAGGTATCGGTCGTGAAGACTGCATGGCGCTGAATCAGAAGCAGTCCCGCAGTGTGAATAACGCCAATGCGCCTGTGATGGCCCTCGGTGCTGTTTACAACACCAACGCAGAAAACCCAGGCGTGCTGGCTGATGGCAGCTACACCATCTGGGGTCATGATGGCACCGCGATGACGTTTGGCAGCGCCTTTGGCGACAAGCCAACCATCGTCCCGATGACGCGGAAATGGAAGGTCATGGAGACCGGTGCCCAAGGCGTGATCCACGTGCGCATCCCTGCCGCCGCCTTTGGCACGCTGGCAGCTGATGAGACTCCTCTGGTCATCTACAGCCTGGACAGCACCATCACCAGCGCGGATTCCCGCAGCGTGATGACCAAGTCGGGTGCAGACTACTATGTATCACTCAACTTCAAGGATGCTGGCACCAGCTACTTCACCTTTGGCAAATCCGTATTGGATGCTGATGGCGACGGCGTGGGCAATGGCACCGACCTCGATGACGACAACGACGGCATCCTCGATACCAATGAACTGGCCTCCGGTGGCGGCAATCTCGATACCGACAATGACGGCATCCCGAACCACCTCGATAACGACAGCGACAACGACGGCATCCCTGACTTCGTCGAAGCACAGCCAAACGGCTCCATCATCTATCCAAGCGGCATCGGCTTCGTCCAATGCGAAAGCATCGGCTGGTGGCACAATAGCCCAACTAACACCGTATCCAGTGACTACGGCAACAAGCCAAACGCCTTCGTTCAGAGTGCAGGCATCGAAGCCGCAGGCAGTGGACTCATGCGCACCATCACGGGTGGTTATGCCAAGCTGGGCGGTGTGGATCAAGCCACACTCGCGGCCGCTGTGACCGCAGGTGACTTCCTCACCTACACCTTCACCACCTCGGCCACCATGACGCCTGGCTCCAACATCACGGAGTTCCGCTGGGGCCGCGTGGCAGATCCGAGCGCCTACAACTACACCGTCGGCGTGCAGATCTCGAACAACGGTGGCACCTCCTTCACGGATGTGGTCCCCGCCTTTGGCATCACTGATCCAGGTCCTGTGACCAAGACCACCAGTGCCTTCCCTGCTACGAACTACGTCTTGCAGCCAAACACCACCTACACCGTGCGTGTGCCGATCTTTGCTAGGGCATCGACTGGCCTGCCTGCCTATGACGACTTCACTATCGAGATGTGCTCTCCTGGCTTCCAGGATCAGGATCAAGATGGCATTGATGACAACTTCGACAGTGCAACGGGCGCTTGCCCATCGACGGACTTCGGCAATGCAGGCTTTGAAGAGCCGAGCATGGGCGGGGCTGGTCTGACCTTCTTCCGTGATGCCTCCACCACCGATTCCAACAAGGTGCCCTTCTGGCGCACCACGGCTACCGACAAGTATTTCGAGTTCTGGAAGACTGGATTCGGTGGCGTTCCTGCTTATGAAGGCACCCAGTTCATTGAGCTGAACGCCTTCCAAGTCGGCCATGTCTTCCGTGAGGTGGCGACAACCGCCGGCACCGTGATGAAGTTCAAGTTCGCTCACCGTGGTCGTGCAGGTGTTGACACATTGGCTTTGCGCATCGGTCCTGCTAACATCGGCACTCTTACCAGCAGCTATAATGTGAGGATCGTCAGAACGGGTAACACCGCCTGGAAGCTCTATGAAGGCACCTACACCGTGCCAGCCGGACAAAGCACTACCCGCTTCCAGTTCACCAGTGTGGCTGCAGCAGGTGGCAATGCCTCTGTCGGCAACTTCCTGGATGGTGTCTTCTTTGGCTGTGAAAACGGCAGCAAGTTTGGCCCAATTGATACGGACCGTGATGGCCTCAATGACTACCTCGACACCGACAGCGACGGTTCGTTGACTATCCCTTCAGGCGGTCTCGATGAACGCGCTGGCACGGATACGGTGGAAGCTGGATCTAATCCAACGCATCCACAAGATAGCGACTTTGACGGCATCCCTGACTACCGTGATCCTCTCGGCACCGTGCCTGACCTCGATGGTGATGGCCTGCGCAATGACGTGGACCTCGACGACGACGGCGACGGCATCACTGATGCGACGGAAGACAATGGCGAAGTCGATAGCGATGGCGACGACATCCCAGACAGCCAAGACACCGACAGCGACAACGACGGTAAGCTCGATATGCTGGAAGGTCATGACTACAACAGCAACGGAGTAGGCGACATCGTGCCAAGCGGCATCGACGCGAACCGCGATGGCTTGGATGATGCCTTTGCTACTGCTGCCCCTGGTCAAGACACCGATGACGACGGTATCCCAGACTTCCGCGATACCGACGATGACAATGATGGCAAGCTGACCATCAACGACACCGGCACCACCACCGCTGGTCTGCCGAAATACCTCATCGCTGATGCTGACGATGACGGTGTGACCGATGCAGTCGATGTCGATGACGACAATGACGGTCTCCTGGACACCGCTGAGTTTAGCGACAACGACCAAGACGGCATCGCTGACTACCTCGACACCGACAGCGACAACGACAACATCCCAGACTGGCAGGAAGCGCAGGCTCACGGCCAGACCATCTTCCCAGCCAGCACCTTCATGGATGCTGACGCTGATGGCCTCCGCGATGAATGGGATGCACAGCCCTTCCCATGCACCCCAGGCAACCGCCTCGTGAATGGCAACTTCGAAGCTCCAGTGGTGCCAAACAACGCCGATGCTCGCTTCCTCTGGAGCCTCGTCAATGACGCCGACGCTACCGGTGGCAACGCCGCTAACGCAGTCGTTGGCTGGAGCACTACCGCTTCTGACGACAAGGTACAGATCTTCAAGACGGGCTACAAAGCCACGCTTGCTGGCGCTGCCTTCACCGCACCTGAGGGCAACCAATGGGCAGAGATCAACGGAGCCGCCACTGGCTTCATGTATCAAGATGTGAGCGCTGTGCCGAATGAGATCATTCAATACAGCTTCAGGCATCGTGGCCGCTTCGCCACGGACTGGATGGAACTGCGCCTCGGCGCTGCCAGCACGGCTGTGAACCAGGTCCTGCCGCTCAGCAGCCGCGTCCGCGCCATCTCCACCAGCACCGCTGGCTGGGTGACCTACAGCGGCACGTATCAAGTGCCTAGCACCTTCAACGCTACCACCGACAAGATCCGCTTCCAGTTCCAAGCCCTCAGCGGTGGTTATCTGTCGAACTTCATCGACGACTTCCGCTTTGAGTGCCCAGCCAATGGCAGCCGCGTTAGCATCGTGGCCGACACGGATGCCGATGGCACTCCTGACATCTATGACGCCAACTCGGACGCAGACGCCACAAGCGATCTCACCGAAGCCGGTGACACGAACCTCGCCACACTGACGCCTGACACCGACAAGGACGGCATCCCAGACTTCCGCGATCCTGTCGCCAACAACCCTGATCCAGACGGTGACGGCCTGAGCAGCGATGTCGATCTCGATGACGACGGCGACGGCATCCCAGACACACTGGAAGGTGATGGCCTGGTGGACATCGACCTCGATGGCACCCCAGACAGCCGCGATGCTGACAGCGATGGCGACGGCATTGCCGATCTCCTGGAAGGTCACGACGCCAACATGGACGGCGTAGCAGACGTGGTGCCAACCAGCACCGACGCTAATAACAATGGCATCGCTGATGTCTTTGAAAGCGCCGCTGCCCCACAAGACACCGATGGCGATGGAGTGCCTGACTTCCAGGATGCTGACGATGACGGTGATAGCGTGCCAACCGCCACCGAGCGCGGCACCGCCACCAGCGCACCATTCCCGAATAGCGACAGCACCGACCGCCCAGACTACCTGGACGCCGATGACGACAATGACGGCGTGCTCACCCTCAACGAGCGCCCTGACAGCAACGGCGACGGCATCCCAGATGATCGCGACTCCGACGGCAACGGCACACCTGACTACAAGCAGTCTGACAACGACGGCGACGGCATCCCTTCCAGCATTGAAGGCTTTGCCGACACAGATGGCGACGGCGCACCTGACAATGGTGACCTCGACAGCGACAACGACGGCATCCTTGATGCAATTGAAGCGCAAGTAGGCGACTGGGACAATGACAGTAACACGCCGAACACACCGAAGGACACCGACGGTGACAACGTCCCTGACTTCCGCGATCTCGACAGCGACAACGACGGCATCAACGATGTGATCGAAGCCGGTGGCACCGATGCCAATGGCAACGGCATGATTGATCCTCCATCCACCGGTGCAGCTGATGCTGATGGTGATGGCCTGATCGATACCGTGGACAATATCGGTGGCACTGTCACCAACGGCACACCACTCACCGTGCCTGATACCGATGGCGACGGTAAGAAGAACTACGTCGATCTCGACAGCGACAATGACACCCTCACCGACCTCCGCGAAGGTGGCAGCAATGGCACCGACGCCGATGGCGACGGTGTGGTGGATGGTCCAGACACCGACAGCGACGGCATCATGAATAGCGTGGACGGCTTCGCCGGTCGCGGTGATGCCAATAGCCCAGCCCTGCCTGAGCAAGGTGGCGCTGACTCTGACAGCATCCCAGATTACCTTGATCCAGACAGCAACGGCGACGGCGTGCCTGACATTGATGTCAATGGCTTCGGCGCTCTCGACGTGGACGGTGATGGCGACATCGACGGTCCGCTCACCGACGCTGATGGCGACGGTATCGAAGATCGCGCTGATGCTGATGCAGGTGCCTTTGGTGGCATTGTGACCCCTGATACAGATGGTGACGGCACTCCTGACTACACTGATACGGATGATGACAATGACACCATCCCTGACAGCGTCGAGTGCGTCACAGGTGCCCCATGCCCAGACACTGACCGTGACGGCATCCCTGACAAACAGGACCTCGACAGCGATGGCGACGGCATGAGCGATACCCAAGAAGTCGGCAGCAATGTCAACACTCCGAAGGACACCGACGGCGACACCATCCCTGACTTCAAAGACCTGGACAGCGACAACGACGGCCTCAACGACGTCCGTGAAAACGGCGGCACTGATGCCAATGGCGATGCCAAACAGGACGGCGCAGACACCGATGGCAATGGCATCGTCAACACCGTGGACACCGACAACGGTGGCACCGCGCTGACTGCCCCAGACACTGATGGTGACGGCACCAAGGATTGGCAAGATCTCGACAGCGACAACGACGGCGTCACCGACCTCGTCGAGTCCGGCCAGAACGGCACCGATGCCGCAGCTCCGAAAGGCGTGGTCGATGGACCCGACGCTGATGGTGATGGCATCATGGACAGCGTGGACAACAACGACGCTGGCTTTGGCGAAACCGCTGATCCTGTCCCAGCCAGCAGCGATGCGGATGGCACACCTGATTTCCGTGACCTCGACAGCGATGGCGACGGCACCAGGGACATCGTGGAAGCCGGTCTCGGCACCAAGGATGGTAACAGCGACGGTAAAGTCGATGGCAATGCAGACGCTGATGGCGACGGCTTGCTCGACAGCATCGACAGCGATGACGTGAACTTTGGCGGCACCGGCCTGCTCGACACCGACAACGACGGCACACCAGACAACACGGATACCGACGATGACAATGACGGCATCACCGATGCAATCGAAGGCACCGGCGACCTCGATGGCGACGGCGTGGCCAATAACGTGGACCTCGACAGCGATGGTGACGGTCTGACCGATCAGGACGAAGGCACTACCGACACAGACGGCGATGGCGTGGCCAACTACAAAGACCTGGACAGCGACAACGACGGTCTCAGTGACCTCCTCGAAGCTGGTGGCAATGACAACGGCACAGGCAAAGCTCTCGGCACCGATGCTGATGGCGACGGCCTGGCTGATAGCGTGGACCCTGTGGTCAGTGGTGGCTTTGCTGGCACTCCGCTGGCTGACGCTGACACCGATGGCGACGGCGTGAAGAACCGCATCGACCTCGACAGCGACAATGACTCCCTCAGCGACCTCCTCGAAGGGGGCAGCGGCGGCATCGACGCCAACGCCGATGGCGTGGTCGATGGCCCAGACGCTGATGGTGATGGCATCTCTGACAGCGTGGACCGCAATGATGCGCTCTTTGGCAACACCGCTGTGACTTTGGTCATCCCTGACTCCGATGGTGACAACACACCGAACTACTTGGAACTCGACTCCAACAACGACGGCACCAGGGACATCGTGGGCACGCCAAACGCAGCGCTCGATGCCAACGGCGACGGCAAGGTGGACGACACCACCGACACCGATGGTGACGGCATCCCGAACAGCCTGGACACCAATGATGCGCTCTTCGGCGGTATCCCAGCTCCTGACGCTGATAACGATGGCGTGAGCGACTCGCTCGATCTCGACGACGACAACGACGGCATCCCAGATACGCTGGAAGGCAGCGCTGACGCTGATGGCGATGGCTTGCCGAACTTCAAAGACCTCGACAGCGATGGCGATGGCATCTTTGACAGCGTGGAGTCCGGAAGCGCTAAGGACAGCAATGGCGACGGCAAGGTCGGCACAGGTGACACGGGCTTCACCAGCTACGGCAGCAACGGCCTGGCGAACTCGGTGGAAACCAATGACACCGGTGCAGCCGGTCCAAACTACAGCATCACCGATAGCGATGGTGACTCTGTGCCGAACAGCCTGGAGAACAACAACGTCGATACTGACGGTGACGGCACCAAGAACAATCTGGACAACAACGACGATGGCGACGCCACACTGACAGGCCAAGAACTCGGCGCAGGCGGTGCATTGAACCCAGCAGACACGGATAACGACGGCATCGTGGACTACCTCGACAAAGCCACTGGCACCGGCGCTGACACCAGCGTGGCCGGCAGCGGCGACAGCGATGGCGACGGCCTCAGCGATGCGCAGGAAGGTCCGATCAGCCGCGATACGGATCGCGATGGCATCCCTGACTACATGGATAGCGATGATGACGGCGACGGCATCAGCACCAGCCAAGAAGGTCCGCTCACCAAGGACACTGACGGTGACGGCATCGTGGACTTCCGCGATCTGGACAGCGACAACGACGGTCTGCCAGACAGCGTTGAAAAAGGCAGCACAGCCACTGCTCAAGACACGGACGGCGACGGCGTGCCGAACTTCCGCGACCTCGACAGCGACAACGACGGCCTCAATGATGTGGTCGAAGCTGGCGGCACCGACGGTAATGGCGACGGCATGATCGGCTCTGCTCCGATCACTGACGCAGACCAAGACGGTCTCGCTGACAGCGTGGACACCACCTTTGGCTCTGTGACCACTGGCACAGCCCTGACCATGCCGAACACGGATGGTGACAGCCTGCCAAACTACCTGGACCTCGACAGCGACAACGACCTGATCTCTGACCTCGTCGAAGGCGGCAGCAATGGCGCTGACACGAACAAGGACGGCAAGGTCGATGGACCTGACACCGATGGTGATGGCCTCAGCGACAGCGCGGACGGCACACCAGCAGCCTTTGGCGATAGCGCCAGCCCTGCGATCCCGAACAGCGACAGCTCCGGCGGCGCTGACTACGCAGACCCAACCAATGGCACCGCGCTCGACATCGATCGCGCTGGCTTCGGTGGCTTGGATGCTAACAACGACGGCGTTGTGGATACCTTCGTGGACGCTGATGGTGACGGCATTGCTGACATCGCAGACACCGTGAATGGCAATGGCGGCCTCGGCTTGAAAGACAGCGATGGCGACGGCACAGCAGACATCACCGACACCGACGATGACGGCGACGGCCTCACCGACGTGATCGAAGGCCTGGGCGACACCGACGGTGACGGCGTGACGGATTCTCAAGATCCAGACAGCGACGGCGACGGTATCTCAGACCTCACTGAAAGAGGCTCAACAGCTACCGCTCGCGACAGCGATGGCGACGGCAAGCCTGACTACAAAGACCTAGACAGCGACAACGACGGCATCAACGACGTGCTCGAAGCCGGTGGCACCGATGCCAATGGCGACGGCAAGCAGGACGGTGACGACATCGACATGGATGGCGTAGCCGACACGATCGATAATGCTCGCGGCTCTGTGGTCACTGGCACTCCTCTCGCCGTAACAAACAGCGATGGCGACGCAGCTCCTGATTACCGCGACCTCGACAGCGACAATGACTCCATCAGCGATCTCGTGGAAGGCAATTCCGGTGGCACCGATGCTGACAAGGATGGTAAGATCGATGGCACCACAGATGCTGACAATGACGGCATCCTCGATGGCGTGGATGGCTTCGTAGGCTTCGGCGATGCCAGCAGCCCTGCGCTGCCAAACAGTGACAGCGGCTCCAGCAATGCAGACGCACTGCCTGACTACCGTGACCTCGACAGCGATGGCGACCTCGTGCCTGACATCGACATGAACGGCAACGGCGGCCTCGACGCTGATAACGACGGTGACTTGGACAATGCCAGCGACACCGACGGTGACGGCATCGCCAATGCTGTGGATCGTCGCAACAGCACCACGAACAGCGGTGGCCTCGGCTTGAGAGATAGTGATGGCGACGGCACTCCGAACCTCACCGACACCGATGATGACAACGACGGTGTGCCTGACAGCATCGAGTGCCCACCAGGCGGACCTTGCCCAGACACCGATGGTGATGGCTTGTCTGACATGATCGACATCGACTGCGATGGCGACGGCATCAGCGACATGGTGGAAGGCACCACTGACACCGACGGCGACGGCGTGGCCGATGCGCATGACCTCGATAGCGACAACGACGGCATCAACGATGTGATCGAAGCCGGTGGCGTGGACGCCAATGGCGACGGTCGTGTGGACCTTGCTACCGATGTTGACCAAGACGGCTGGGCAGATGCCCTGGACAACGTGGGTGGTTCCGTGACCAATGGAACACCGCTGCCCGCTCCAGATACGGACGGTGACGGCGTGCCAAACTGGCGTGACCTCGACAGCGACAACGACGGCGTCTCTGACCTCGTCGAGTCCGGAAACGGCGCTGCTGACACCAATAATGACGGCAGAGCTGACGGCACCGACACCGATGGTGACGGTATACAGTCTAGCGTGGATGGCAGCACCATCTACGGTGACGCAGGCTCATCTGTCCTGCCAAACACAGACGGCACAGGCTTGCCAGATTACCTCGACCTCGACAGCGATGGCGATGGCATCAACGACATCGTGGAGAACGGTCTGGCCGGTAAAGATACGGACAACGACGGCAAGGTGGATGGAACCGCCGACACCGATGGTGACGGTATCCTCAATGCAGTGGACAGCATCGTCGGACCTGGCGGTCTGGGTATTGTCGATAGCGACAACGACGGCACTCCTGACGCCACCGATACCGACGATGACGGCGACGGCATCCTCGACACTGTGGAAGGCACTGGCGACCTCGACGGCGACGGCGTGATCAATAGCCAGGACGTTGACTCCGATGGTGACGGCATCCGCGATAACGTGGAAGGCGCTACCGCCGACTACGACAGCGACGGCGTGCTCAACTACCGCGACCTCGACAGCGACAACGACGGCATCAGCGATGCAGTCGAAGCCGGTGGCGTGGACGCCAATGGCGATGGCGCGATGGACGGCACTGTGGGTGCCAATGGCATCGTGGGTGTCGGCTTGACACCTCGCAACAGCGACAACGACGCCCTGCCTGACTACACCGATCTGGATAGCGACAACGACAGCGTGAGCGACCTCATCGAAGGCGGCAGCGGTGCGACGGACACTAACAATGACGGTGTGGCCGATGGCACTGACACCGATGGCGACGGCATCAGGTCAAGTGTGGACGGCAAAGCCACCTGGGGTGATCTCAATAGCCCTGCGGCCCCTGACAGCGACAATGACGGAACGGCTGACTACCGTGAACTGGACAAGAACAACGACGGCACCTTCGACATCGTCGGAGCTGGCCGCGGTGCGCTTGATGCCAACAACGACGGTCGTGTGGACGGCATTGATGACGCAGACAACGACGGTATCCCTGATGCCGCTGACGTGAACCCAGCCATCTACGGCTTCGAGATGATCCCATCCGCTGACCCAGATGGTGATGGCATCCCAACGGACCAAGAAGGTCTCGGCGACCTGGATGGTGACGGCATTGCCAATAACGCTGATAAGGACACAGACGGTGACGGCATCCCAGACTCCATCGAAGCTGGCGCTGACCCTGCTCACCCAGTGGACACCGACGGCGATGGCATCGCTGACTTCAAGGACCTCGACAGCGACAACGACGGCTACAACGACGTCAATGAAGCGCTCGGCGTGGACAACAACCGCGATGGTCGAGCCGATGGCTTTGACCTGAACACGGATGGTGTGATCGACAGCGCTCTGTTCCCAGTGGACACCGACTTCGATGGTCAGGAAGACTTCCGCGACCTCGATAGTGACAATGACGCCCTCATGGATGCCGTCGAAAACGGTCAACTCGGCACCGATGCCAACAATGACGGCGTGGTCGATGGACCTGATAGCGATGGTGACGGTATCATGAACAGCGTCGATAACAGAGCTGGCTATGGTGAGCAGTTGAATCCAGCTGCACCTGTGGTGACGAACACGGACTTCGATGGCTTCCCGAACTACCGCGACCTCGATAGCGATGGCGACGGCTTGACAGATCTAGTTGAAGCTGGTCTCGGCGCTCTTGATACCAATGGTGACGGCAAGGTGGACAACAACACCGATGCCGACATGGACGGTATCCCCGATGGTCGCGATGGTAAGGTCGGCTACGGCACCGGAGTCATCATCGACACGGACTTCGACGGAGTCACGGATTCCCTCGACCTCGACGACGACGGCGACGGCATCTCCGATGCACTCGAAGGCGCTGGCGACACCGATGGCGACGGCATCCCGAACAGCAAGGATCTCGACAGCGACAACGACGGCATCAACGATGTCCGCGAAGTCGGCCTGACCGATGTGAATGGTGATGGCAAAGCCGATGGCACCGATGGCAACACCGATGGCATCGTGGACACCGCAGCCACGGCTCCTCTCCGCGATACCGATGGCGATGGCACTCCTGACTTCCGCGATCTGGACAGCGACAATGACAGCATCAGCGACCTCGCTGAAAATGGTCCTGCCGGTGTGGCTGCGGCTGACACCAATGGCGACGGCATGCTCAGCACCGCTGACACTGGAGTCACTGACATTGACAACGATGGCGTGATGTCCGCTGCGGACGGTTCACCACTGGCCTATGGCGACACGAGCGATCCAGCGCCAGTCAACACCGACGGCGACAGCTTGCCAAACTACCTCGACGGCGACAGCGATGGCGACGGCACCACGGACCTCGTGGAAGCAGGTCGTGACGCGGCTGCGCTTGACCCAGATGGCGACGGCTTCATCGAAGCTCCTCAGAGCGCTGATGCAGATGGCGATGGCCTGGCAGATCCTGTGGACGTGAATGACAGCGCCTTTGGTGGTGCTATCACGGTGGACATTGACGGTGACGGCATGGTGAACACCGCTGACCGCGACATTGATGGCGACGGCATCCTCAACATCTTCGACACCGACACGGACGGCGACGGCATCCCGAACGCCACCGACACCGACGATGACAACGACGGCACTGCTGACGGCACCGACACCACACCGACCGGCGTGGGCACCAGCACCGACTTCGATGGTGACGGCATCCCGAACACCACTGACATCGATCTCGACAATGATGGCACCTTGAACATCCACGACACCGATGCTGACGGCAACGGCGTGGCTAACACCACCAGCACCGACGACGACAGCGATGGCACCGCCGATGGAACCGACAGCACCCCTGTGGGACCTGGCAGCAGCACCGACTTCGATAATGACGGCATCCCGAACAACCTGGACGCTGATCTCGATGGCGACGGCATTGCCAACGTCTTTGACACCGACACGGACGGCGACGGTATCCCGAATACCACCGACACGGACGATGATAATGATGGCACCCTTGATGTCACCGACACCACTCCGACCGGCCTCGGCACCCTGACCGACATCGACGGTGACGGCACACCGAACATCACTGATCCAAACATGGATGGTGACGGCATCGTCAATCCGCTCGACAGCGATGTGGACGGCGACGGCATCCCGAACGGCACCGACACCGATGACGACAACGACGGCACTCCTGACGTGAGCGATCCAACACCGCAAGGCCCAGGCAGCTTGGCTGACCTCGATGGCGACGGCATCCCGAACGTGGATGACGCTGACATGGATGGCGATGGCATCCTCAATGTCCATGACACCGACACCGATGGCGACGGCACACCGAACGCCACCGATGCGGACGATGACAATGACGGCCCCCCTGACGGCACGGACACCACGCCACAAGGCAAGGGCACCGCTGCCGACTTCGATGGTGACGGCATCCCGAACGCCACCGACATCGACATGGACGGCGACGGCGTCTTGAACGTCAGCGACAACGACGTGGACGGCGACGGCATCCCGAATGCCACCGACACGGATGATGACAACGACGGCACTCTTGATGCCGCTCCAGACACCACACCGACCGGCCCTGGTAGCAATACGGACTTCGACAACGATGGTATCCTCAATGACGACGATGTGGACATGGACGGCGATGGCATCATCAACGTCCACGACACCGACACGGATGGCGACGGCACTGCAAACACCACCGACACGGATGACGACAACGACGGCACGCTCGACGCTGCTCCAGACACCACACCGACCGGCAAAGGCACCGCCACCGACTTCGACGGCGACGGCATCCCGAACACCACCGATCCTGACATGGATGGAGACGGCGTGAATAACGTCAGCGATCCAGATGTGGACGGCGACGGCATCCCGAACGCCACCGACGCGGACGATGAAAACGACGGCACACCTGACGGCACGGACACCACACCGACCGGCCCAGGCAGCACCAACGACATCGACGGTGATGGCATCCTCAACGACCAAGACGTGGACCTTGATGGCGACGGCGTGATCAACGTCTTCGACACCGACACGGATGGTGACGGCACTGCAAACACCACCGACACGGATGACGATAACGACGGCACGCTCGATGCCGCTCCAGACGCCAGCCCAACCGGCCTCGGCACTCTGGCTGACAATGATGGCGACGGCATCCCGAATGCCACCGACGCTGATCAAGATGGCGACGGCGTGAATAACGCCCTCGACACCGATGTTGATGGCGATGGCATTTCCAATGCCACCGACACGGATGATGACAACGATGGCACCGCTGACTCCACCGACACCACACCGCAAGGATTTGGCACCATCGCTGACCTTGATGGTGACGGCATCCCGAACAGCAGCGATCCAGACATGGATGGCGACGGCATCATCAATATCTTCGACACCGACACCGATGGCGACGGAACTCCGAACACCACCGACACGGATGATGACAATGATGGCACCCCAGATGTCACCGACACCACACCGACCGGACCAGGCACCAGCTCGGACTTCGATGGCGACGGCATCCCGAACACCACCGACCCTGACCTTGACGGCGACGGCGTGAACAACAGCGTTGATCCTGACATTGATGGCGACGGCATCCCGAATGCGACCGACACCGATGATGACAACGACGGCACCCCTGACGGCACGGACACCACTCCGAGCGGCCCAGGCAGCGCCACCGATACCGACGGCGACGGCATCCCGAACAGCAGCGATCCAGACATCGACGGCGACGGCATCAACAACGTTTTCGATACTGACATCGATGGCGACGGGACACCGAACATCTCCGACACCGACAGCGATAGCGACGGCACAGCTGACCTGACCGACACCACACCTAGTGGCATCGGCACGCTGCCTGACATTGATGGCGACGGCATCCCGAACGCTCAAGATCCAGACCTCGATGGTGACGGCATCGTCAACACTCTGGACCCTGACACCGACAACGATGGCATCCCAAATGCCACCGACACCGATGACGATCAAGACGGCACGCCTGACGCTGCGCCAGACACCACTCCAACAGGCACAGGCACGGTTGCTGACCTTGATGGCGACGGCATCCCGAACGCCAGCGATCCAGATCAGGATGGCGACGGCATCAACAACGTCTTCGACAACGACGTGGACGGTGACGGCACCGCGAACGCTACCGATGCTGATGATGACCAAGACGGCACTGCCGATGGCACCGACACCAGCATCACCGGCCTGGGCACACTGCCTGATGTGGACGGCGACACCATCCCGAACGCACAAGACGCCGACATGGACGGTGACGGCATCGTCAACGCCCTCGACCCTGACATTGACAACGATGGCATCCCGAATGCCACCGACACCGATGACGACCAAGACGGCATCCCTGACACCACCGACACCACACCTGGTGGCCACGGCACCAGCAATGATCTTGATGGTGACGGCATCCCGAACACTACCGATACGGACATTGACGGTGACGGCATCCTGAACGTCCACGACACCGACACCGATGGCGACGGAACTCCGAACACCACGGACACTGATGACGACCAGGACGGCACCCTTGATGCCGCTCCAGACAGCACACCTACCGGCACCGGAACGCCTACCGACTTCGATGGCGACGGTATCCCGAACACCACCGATCCAGACATGGATGGCGACGGCGTGCTCAATGTGGTCGATCCAGATGTTGATGGCGACGGTATCCCGAACGCCACCGACACGGATGATGACAACGACGGCACTCCTGATGCTGCTCCTGACACCACACCGACCGGCCCAGGCACCAGCACCGACTTCGACGGTGATGGCATCCCGAACACCACGGACATGGATCTTGATGGCGATGGCGTGAACAACGACGTTGATCCCGATGTGGACGGCGACGGCATCCCGAACGTCACTGACACCGACGATGACGGCGACGGCATCCTCGATGGTGCTGACCCAACACCGACCGGCCCAAGCGGCATCGATACCGACGGCGACGGCGCACCTGACAACGTGGACACCGACGATGACGGCGACGGCATCCTCGACACCACCGAGACCATCAACGCCCTCAACGGCGGCGATACCGATGGTGACGGCGTGCCTGACAGCCGCGACCTCGACAGCGACAACGACGGCATCAATGATGTCTGGGAAGCTGGCGGCACCGATGCCAACGGCGACGGCAAGAAGGATACTCCAGGAACCATCATCCCGCCTGACAGCGACAGCGATGGCCGCCCTGACTATGCTGATCTCGACAGCGACAACGATGGCATTTCAGACATTAAGGAAAACGGCCCAGCTGGGATCGACGCGAACAACGACGGCCTTGCCGACGGCACCGATGTTGATGGCGATGGCATCATGAGCAGTGTGGACAGTGCCCCGACTGTGCGTGGTGATCTCAATGACCAAGCGCCGAAGAATACCGACGGTGCTGACTTGCCTGATTATCTCGATCTAAACAGCGACAACGCTGGTGCTCGTGACATCGTGGTGGGCGGTCTGCCAGACGCTAACAACGATGGTAAAGTCGATGCACCTGCCACCGACGCCGACAGTGACGGCTGGGCCGATGTGGCCGATCCGAACGACGCAGCCTTCGGCGGTCCTGCACCGTCTAACGACATCGACAATGATGGTATCCTCAATGGTGTTGATCCAGACATGGATGGCGATGGTATCCCGAACGATCAGGACCCTGATACTGACGGCGACGGTATCCCGAACTCGACAGACACCGACGATGACAACGATGGCACCGACGACAGCACCGACACCACACCGACGGGCTTTGTCCCAGCTCCATATGACACATGGCGCTCCACGACCCCAAGCAGCGGACCAAATCCAAGCAGCAATGTTGATTTCGACCGCCTCACCGACCTCATGGAATACGCCTTCGGCAGTGATCCAGCGACAGGTGTGCCAGTCGTGCAGGGGAATACCAGCGCAGCAGTCTCAGGTAATACGGGTCTGAATGTCACGCCTGCCAGCGATGGTAGCTATGACATCTCCTACCGCCGTCCGTTGGGTGGCCGCAGTGATGTGACCTACACCCTTCAGCGGAGCACCAACTTGGCTGACTGGATCACAGTCTCCACAGTCCCGACCATCACCAGCAATCTGGATGGCACGGAAACCGTGAAGTGGACTGCTGCTGGTGCCGCTGGCAGCAAAGGCTTCACACGCCTGAAGCTGGATCTGGCTGCACCTGCTACTACCCAATACACTTGGGTCGAAGGCTGGCAGAGCCCAACTGTCATGGGTCAGTATCAAACGGTCTCCCATAACTTCGTCAAGAAGCCCGTGTACTCCTGCACGATCACCACAGCCTCTGGCAGCACGCTTAACGTGCCAGCCACAGAAGCTCGTGACCTGCGGACCTACATGACAGCAACGAAGTCCTACTATGTGGAAATCACCAACGGATCCGCTGAAGGCCACCGCATCGACGTGAACTATGCAGCTTCCACAGCACAGAGCATCGCCCTGAATCTGAGTAGCCCACATAATACTACGTCCACCCTGCCTAGTGGCTTGGATGGTGCCACCTTCCTGGTGCGTGAGCATGTGACGCTGGCTGACATCATGCCAAAAGCCTCCTTCACTGGTGGATCCACAGCCTCTGCTGCAGATCAGGTCCAAGTCTTCACCAACGGTGCTTGGGGAACCTACTACCTGCTCGATGCCCGCCCAGGTGCACCGACCTTCTACTACTGGTCACTTCCAGGTGGTGTCGTGAATCATGATGGCCTCGTCATCGCCCCTGGCACTGGCGTCATGGGTAAACACCGCACGACGACTGACAATGATACCTTCACACAAGTCGGTGAGGTCCGCATGAATCAGTTCCGTATGAAAGTCCCAGCCGGCACCTCACTTTCATCAGGTGGTTATCCGCTGGATGATAGTCCGAATAGCCGAGCCCATACTATCTCTAATGGCTTCTTTGGAAGTGTCTCCGCCAGTGCCTCTGACCAGATCCAACTCTGGAATGGTGACACAACACCGAACAGCCCAGGCTACGGAGTTTACTGGTTGCTCAATGGTAATGCCTCCAATCAGTTCTGGCGCCCAACAGCGACCTTCTCGAACGAGAATAACAACACGTTCCTCAAGGCAGGACGCAGCCAGTTCATCAAACGCGCCACCACGGCACCGGTCCTGAATCTGGTTATCCCACGCCCTTGGAATCCCTGATTCTAAAAGCAAAGACGGAGGAGTCTGATCCCCCTCCGTCTTTAGGCCACCCAAACCCATTCAACATCATCCTTTCCTCCCCGCCTCAGTCAAAAAACCAACAGCTAAAACCACATCAAACCGCCATGAAACTCATCCGCAAAATCTCCCTCTCCCTGATCCTGCTTGCCGCTGGATTCAATCCTGAAAGTGCTTCGGCTCAGTCCTTCAACTGGGGTGGCACAAACACCTTCGGTGGATCTCAAAGCACCTACTTTGACAGTGCTGGCACCGCTTTAACCACAGGTGCTGGTAGTGCTTACACCTTCGATTTTGGTTTCTTCAATACAGGTTTTAATCCTGGTAGCAATGACATCAGTCTCTGGAGTTCTAACTGGAACTCTCTAGCCACAGATAAGCTGGATGATTCACTCCCATGGACCTTTGGCGGCACCGCTTTAGTCAATGGCACAGCTTCCAATGGTAAGTCCGGTTATCTCTGGATTTATGACAGCGGCGGCTTCCTGGGTAGCAATGGCGGACAGGCATTCCTGGGCACTGGATCGACTTGGACACTGCCGACCTTCGGCTCCATTGATCCAGCTCCCACCTTCGATTTTGCAAATATGACCTCCGTTCTCTACGGTCAGGCTGACACCACCTTCTTCAGTGGTGCGGCAGGAGGCATTCTCGCCGGTGGCGGCACCATCAACGCTCCGATGGGTGACAATGCTTTTGAAGCCCAATTAGGTTCCGTCGGCACGGCTCCCGTGCCTGAACCTTCCGGAGCCTTGCTCATCGGCTGCGTCGGCATCGTGACTCTTCTCCGCCGCCGCCGCTTCACCACTCTCCGCTAAAAGGAAACGACTTTCCACGGGCTGTGGAAAAGGTGTCTCCGACTGCCTTACCCGCAGAAGTTGAGCAACTCGGAGACACCACCTACCGCCAAAAAACTAGCGGTAAACACCTTTCCTTAATCACCGCATTTTCACTGCGGACGGACCCTCCATGTCTTTTTTGCATGAAAACGCTCTGGAACTATCAGCTCGTCTTAGCTTTGCAGACGATCCTGCTACTTGGCTGCACAGCTGGTAGTCCGCTCAATCAAGCCAACGTTGTTTCAAGCCTGAGTAATAATCTGGCCCGGATTCAATCAAGCTTTAACGGCTTTCCAAACCAGTACGCACCGCAGCCGATAGCCGCCAGATATTATAATTATCCGACTCAGCCAGTTTACTATTACGCGCCTGTTTCATACCAGACGACCCCACGGACAATTAGGCCAACCGCCACCAAAGCAGCGACAAAGAAGACTCCCGCCAAAATCATCTCTACCACGGTTAAGCCCTCCTATCCAACCGTCGGCCATAGTGTTTCATCATCTCTTTTGTTAGCCGAGGTCGGCGTGCGTGCTCGATTTGTCTCAGCCTCCGCTTTGGCTCGTCCAAATCATCCGTCGATGAAGCCGACGTATATCACCATTCACTCAACAGGCAGCGCCACGATGAATGCCAATGAATACGCATCTGCCATGAGTCGAGGCCTGCGCTCCCGTCTGCGCCCAGGTGCCTCCCGTGCAGGCAGACTTTCTTGGCATTTCACGGTCGATTCGGCTTACGCCATCCAGCATCTCTCGACTCATGTTCAGGGTGGTCACGCGGACTTCAATGGCCTCGGAAACACCAAGTCCATCGGCATTGAGATGTGTGAGTATCGCGGCATCAATCTCGGATCAGTCATGGATCGCACAGCCAAGTTAGCCGCCTACCTCATGTGGAAACATCAGATCCCGCTTAGTCATGTAGTGCCCCATTATCACTGGCCACGTCCCGGTGTAACGCCCTACCGCAAAGCCTGCCCGCATTTCCTCATGGACAATGGCCGCCCAGGTGCCAAGTGGGCCGCTTTTCAAAATAGAGTATTAACTCACTATCAGCGCCTGCAGGCTCCAGTGACTTATGTCATGAGGTAGGGGGCTTTGCGGAGATCAGTAGCCGAGCCATGGGCTAAGCCATTTTTCGACGGCTGCAACGGTCATGCCTTTGCGATTGGCATAATCTTCGATCTGGTCCTTACCCAGCACGCTGATGCCAAAGTAATGGGAATCTGGATGACTGAAGTAGAGGCCGCTGACTGCACTGCCGGGATGCATGGCCATGCTCTCGGTGAGCTCGACACCGGTTTTTGCTGTGGCATCTAGCAGGTCGAAAAGGATCGGCTTTTCGGTGTGGTCGGGCTGGGATGGATAGCCGGGGGCTGGGCGAATGCCGCGATAACGTTCCTTGACGAGATCTTCATTGCTGAAGTCGCCCGGCTTCTCATAACCCCAGGCGTAGCGGGCTTCCAAATGCAGGTATTCGGCAAAGGCCTCTGCTAGGCGGTCGGCGAGCGCTTTGACAATGATGGAGCTGTAGGGATCATTAGCCGCGTCGAACTGCTGAGCAAAGTCATCGGCACCATGAATGCCAACAGCAAAGCCACCGATGTAATCTGCACGACCACTGCCTTTCGGAGCGATGTAGTCGCTCAGAGCATAGTTTGGAGTGTCCTTTTTAATGACTTGCTGACGCAGTGTATGAAAGGTGCAGCGCAGAGAATCGCGGGACTCATTGGCATAGACTTCAATGTCATCGCCAATACTGGCTGCAGGGAAGAATCCATAAATGCCGCGCGGGGTGAAGCGCTTTTCGCCGATGATACGATCTAGCAGGTCATTGGCGTCTGAGTACAGTTTCAGGCCCTGTTCGACAGCCTTCACATTCATTTCAGGATCTTCATGAGCAGAGGAGAAGCGGCCTTCAGCACTGATCCAGCGACCGCGCAGTTCCCAGCTGTGGAAGAAAGGTGACCAGTCAATGAAGGGGCGCAGGGTGGCCACCAAGTCGGGACCTTCCAGCGTGCGTGTGCCGATGAAGCTCGGTGTTGCGATCTCCTGGGTGGCCCAGTCACACTTGAAGGCAAGCTCGCGTGATTCTTCGAGGCTGAGAAGCTTGCGCTCTTTCTTCTTGCCGTATTCTTCGCGCAGGCGCACGTGGCGTGCTTCGTTCTCGGCGATGAAGGCATCGCGGTTTTCTTCACTGATGAGTGAGGTGGTGACAGGTACGCTGCGTGAAGCATCCAGCACATGCACGATAGGGCCCGAATAATGCGGTGCTATCTTGATGGCCGTATGAGCTGCACTGGTAGTGGCACCGCCGATAAGAAGTGGTTGCTTCATGCCTCGGCGCTCCATCTCAGAGGCAACATGCATCATTTCATCCAGGGACGGTGTGATCAGGCCACTGAGTCCAATGACGTCCGCGCCTTTTTCAATCGCTGCGGCGAGGATCTTATCACAAGAAACCATGACGCCCAGATCTGTGACTTCGAAGCCATTGCAGGCTAAGACGACGCCCACAATGTTTTTGCCGATGTCATGCACGTCCCCCTTCACGGTGGCCATGATGATCTTCCCGCCACCTTGTTTGGCGGCTTCAGCGGGGATGAGATCAGCGGCGGTCAAGGATGAGGCGGCGGGTTTTTCTGCGTTCATCTTGTGAGCTGATGACGGTGCCCGCACGGTTTGAAATTGCGTCAGAAGTTTAGAGATGAATTCGGCATCATTCGTTAAGCTCTTGAATTCTTCATGAAGGTTGGACTTCACCTTTTGCAGGTAGGTGTCCGAATTAGGATCCTGAGCTGCAAGTCTATCGACACTTTCAGAGGCAAGCGCTGCGGCAAATTTCACCTCCATTCGGCGTTCTTCGAGGCTGAGCCCGCTGTAAGGTGTATATCGGAAGTCGTCACTGACAATGACATCTCCGCCAGTTTGCAGAGCCGTTGCAGTCTTTTCGGCGATCTCGATGAGTAGCTCGCGCTCGCGCTGTTTCTTGATCTTTTCAGCCTCCATGAATGGCTGCAAATAGGCCACGCTTTGTTTCATGACGCGGGCGCTTTTGACGAC
>JAIXZA010000096.1 GCA_027489965.1 Verrucomicrobiaceae bacterium | reverse complement strand
GTCTGAAAAATCCTGTGAATGAGTTCGGCGAATGCAGGCTGGAAAGCCTGCAACACTCAGCGGGGGCGAGGCCTACTGTGGTTGCTCGGTGATGCTGTGCATTCAGCGTGCGCCATAAACCGGGCCGATTGATCCGCGGCGCTTGCTGTTGGTTAATTATTTAGAAATGCCAGTCCTTGGAAAGTTGGGCGGCACTCGATAGATCCTTGTTTGCATGGGACTCGGGGCATCTTTGGGTTCTATCACAAAAGCAAGGGGTTCAACTTTCATTCTAAGGTCAGAAAGCTTGCATAAAGATTCGATGATAAACGTCAGAGGAACATCGTGCAGGTCCAAGGACACCTTTTTCAGGCGCTTCTCAGGCGGCACTCCTTTTAAGATGATATTAACGCCTGTCTTCACCCGCACTGCTTCGATAGCTGCCTCTAAAGTCACATCTTGGACCTTATAATTGTCTATGATGATCGGGGTCGCACAGTCTGAGACGAGTCCTTTGCAGGGTGTCAAAGTAGCTGCTGAAAACATCCCAATGATGCTCCATGCTTTAAAATCGCGTAAACTTAGCATGACGATAATCTAGGGGACTTCAGTTTTAGGGCAATGTGTTTTAAGTCTGTCGAGGAAGCGGGACTTGCGACAGGATTCACAAGATAGGCAGGATGCACAGGTCTGAAAAAAGACTCAGACATTCTTACCTCGTGGGAAAGCTCATGAAGCTGAATTCGACAGAAGAATGGGGACAGCAGAATGGCTTTTTATTCTGTTGTCCCCATTCTCTTGTCGAACTGGCTCAGCGTGTTTCCTGAGTGATCAGACTTATTCAGAGGCGCGCCAGGATTTCTGAGACTGCTCATCCTGTGCCTCTTGTTCATCCTGGTGAAAAACGGCCACGAATCAGATTCATGGATTCATTTCACACGTCAGCCGAGATCAATGGACGACTATTTGAAGGGGCGAAAGTAGGGGGCGGTGTTTGTGTCTTGCCCCCAATGCCATTTTCTTGGTTTTCATCGTTTTGGTTATGGCTGACTTGAGATTGGTTTAAATGACTAGCTGATGGTAAAGGACTCTTAGCAGGCAAGGAAGAAAGATGAGCAGGGACAAGACCTTGAGTCTGCCGACCTGTTTCCACCATGTCTCATGAGCACTCCAACAAAAATGAAGGTGGAGAAATATGGCTAAGGCGATGTAAGCAGCACCCAAAAACCGAACGTCATCTCCTGTGATGATCGTCGAACCACCTCGCCCATAAATGGCAATTATCCCAGTGTGTATTGAATAGACTGAATAGACAACGATGCTTGTTGGAACAGCGATCCCCATAAGCCATCTGGTCCACGAACCGCAATCGACTGGGTGAGCCAGATCCTCGGCTTCGTCGAGGAATGTTCGATGTTCCTTGTTATTCCAGAGACTCATAGGATGACTCGATGTGAGGGCTGTTGCTTGACCGAACTGTTTCTTATTCTGCACACAGGCGCAGATTTAAAACCCGATATGTCACGGGAACGAAGGTTTTGGCAAGAAGGAAGTCAGGCTCATCAAAAGACAGGGCTTACACACCCAAAGATAGAAGCTAGCCTTTCTACAGGATTCACAGGTCTGAAAATCTTGTGAATGAGTTCAGAGAATGCAGGCTAGAAAGCCCGCATCACTCTGCGGGTGCCGTTCACCGTGGTTTGGAATCTGACAAACCACTGCCAACGGCGTGCAGCGCCCTTCAGCTATCGTAAACAGTTCCCGAAAGGTGACTGGCTCTTGTGGGTGCCTTCAAAGAATGCAGGCTGGAAAGCCCGCATCACTCTGCGGGTGCCGTTCACCGTGGTTTGGAATCTGACAAACCACTGCCAGCGGCGTGCAGCCTTCGACCTCTTGGTTTCGGTGAGAATTACTTGCGAAAGTAGCGGACGCCTGTCAAATGCTCGAAATGCTCATCCTGCGTCCATAGAGTGGCCTGGTAGTGCTGAGCGGTGGCGTAGATGATACTGTCGGCCAGAGGGAGTTGGAACCGGGCAGCAGACATAGCAAGCGGTGCGCTCAGCTCAACAATCGTGCCTGTCTGCATGACGCTTGCAATCTGGAGTGCGTCGTGTTCACCCCTCTCTCGAAGAACCTTCTTAAACACCTCGTAAAGCGTGATAATAGGCACGATCAAGTTCGGCGTATCCTCTATGGCCGGAGCAAAAAGTGGTGCTCGCTCAGAGTCTATGAAGTATTCGAGCCACCCTGACGAATCCACGACATTCGGTGATGTCACAGACGATCCTCCTCGCGGTCGATCTTAGAATCCATGCCGCGAAGGAAGCCTCTCATCTTCTTGACTGAACGCACTGGGATAAACTCTAGCCGATCCGCAAAAATCATAACACGAAGCTTCTCACCCACCGTGATCCGCATAGCGTCACGAATGGCTTGAGGGATGACTATCTGAAACTTAGGCGAAACAGTGACCGTGTTCATATCGATAGGCAAGCTGTATGACAATAGTGCTATCGATGCAAGTGATGGATCAACCGTCTCAGAAGGCTTCGAGACCGCTGCGCTTCTTGGGCGAATATTGTTTATCCACACTAAATTGTGGATGAATCGGATTCGCCGGTCATTCTTCTGCCCCCATTCTTTTGTCTATTGGATTGAGATCACGCCATTTCCAGTATCTCTTCATCAAACAGAAGTGCGCTAGGTGGATATAGGATGCGAGATTGCGATGAAGGCTGCCATTGATGCGGGAGGCGGTTATGGGTCAAGGAGGGAAAGGGTTTTGGACCAATGACCCTTTGCTACAGGATTGACAAGATTGGCAGGATTCACAGGTCTGAAAAATCCTCTAAAAACGGCCACGAACCCGATTCATGGATTCATTTCACATGTGAGGCGAGATCAAAAGACGGTTGTTTGCTGGCTCGTTCCTCGCAGCTATGGAACCTTTTTTGTTCGGCCAGTTATATCTGGAGTTCATTTTATTGGCACGTCCTGAAGTGAGGGGTCGTTGGGTAAGAACTCTCGTAGAACGGCAGCACATTCTTTCCAGCGACGTGCTGATACGGAAGACAGCAAGGATACCGTTTCAGTCGAAGCCAACTCTAGCTTAACGTGGAACATAATGTCAGATCCTCTGACCTGGAAACAGCGTGCATCAGAGGCAGCAACCGAGCTAGCGGAGTTCCCAAGTGGGCCACTAGTATGCCAACTAAGCGAATCGGCACTGACCTCAATACGAGTGCGCTGGAATGTCTGGAGGAAGATGTAGCTGAGAACCAGCGCGAATCCGAGTAGCAAGATGCCTCCAAAGATTGCGGGGTAGTCAAACGGCCGAATCTGAAGGATCCAACGGTCACGGATAACCAAGTAAGCTCCTAGAATAGCCCCGAAGCCAAATAAACCTGCCAGCCCAAGAGCCCAAGCTGACTTGGGTCGTCCAGTGTCGAACAGGAGAACTTTATCGCGGGCGTGGTTCATCGGGCTCCATTTCTAGGGCAAACAGTCCGATCACACGACGATGTTCACCAGCTTGCCGGGCACGACGATGACTTTCTTGGCGGGTTTTCCCTCCATGAATTCTTGAACGCGGGTGCTGGCGAGGGCGAGGGCTTGGATCTCTTCTTTGCTGGCGGCGATGGGGACGCGGACTTTGTCGCGGAGCTTGCCATTGACCTGGAAGACGACTTCGACCTCGTCCTCAATGAGTGCGGCGGGATCGTAGGTGGGCCAGACGGTGTCGCTGAGGAAGCCTTTCACGGCTAAGTCAGGGAACTGGCTGGCGATGCGGGTATTCAACTCCTCGGCCAGATGCGGGGCGAAGGGGCTGAGCACTTTCAGGAAGGTGACGATGGCGGAAGCGGGCTTGACCTCAGCGCCTGTGAAGGCATTCGTGCAGACCATCATTTGAGAGATGGCGGTGTTAAAGCTGAGTTTCTCGATGTCTTCGCCACACTTCTTGATGGTCTCGTGCAGGGCTTTGGTAAGCTGTTTGTTAGCCGGCACGTCTTGCAGGGCAGGGGACAGGCTCCAGACGCCGCTTTCCTCATGCTGCACCATGACCAGACGCCAGACGCGGGCGAGGAAGCGATAGACGCCTTCGACGCCTTTCATGCTCCAGGGTTTCACCTGTTCCAGGGGGCCCATGAACATTTCATAGAGGCGCAGGGCATCGGCGCCATACTCCTTCACGACATCGTCGGGATTGACGACGTTGCCGCGTGATTTGGACATTTTTTGGCCGTCCTCACCCATGATGAGGCCTTGATTCACCAGGCGCTGGAAGGGCTCTGGTGTGCTGACGTAGCCGAGATCAAAGAGGACTTTATGCCAGAAGCGGGCATAAAGCAGGTGCAGCACGGCGTGCTCGGTGCCGCCGACGTAGAGGTCCACGCCGCCGGGTTTTGGGGGAGAAGACAATGAGACAGGGAGATGGGGAGACAATGAGACTGTCTGATTGTCACCCTGTCCGATTGTCTGATTGTCTGATTGTCCGATTGTCTGATTGTCTCCAAGCGATCCTGTCATCCAATACCGCTCGGCTTCGATTCCGACGAAGCGGTCGCTGTTTTGCGCATCGCAATAGCGCAGGTAATACCAGCAGGAGCCGGCCCACTGAGGCATGGTGTTCAGCTCGCGAGTGGCGGTGTCTGAGTAGCGCACCCAGTCGGTGGCTTTGGAAAGCGGTGGCTCGGGGGTGCCGGTGGGACGGAAGTCTTCGAGGGTCGGTGGCAGCAGGGGGAGCTCGCTCTCTGGAATGCCGTGATGATGGCCATCCTCCCAGACGATGGGGAAGGGCTCGCCCCAGTAGCGTTGACGGCTGAAGAGCCAGTCACGCAGCTTGAAGTTGGTGGTGCCTTTGCCGAGGCCTTTTTCCTCGAGCCAGGCGGCGATTTTTTTCTTGGCTTCCGCGGTGGGCAGGCCGTCGAGGAAGCCAGAATGGATGGCGATGCCGTCATCGGTGTAGCCTTGCCAGTCTTTGCCAGCAGGTGGCTGGACGACCTGTTTCACGGGCAGGTCAAACTTGGTGGCAAACTCGAAGTCACGGGTGTCATGCGCAGGCACGGCCATGATGGCTCCGGTGCCGTAACCCATCATGACGTAGTCGGCGATCCAGATGGGGATCTGCTCGTTATTGACCGGATTGATGGCGTAAGCGCCGGTGAAGACGCCGGTTTTTTCTTTGGCCAGTTCGGTGCGCTCTAGGTCTGACTTGGAACCGACGACTCGGCGATAGGCGGCAATGGCAGCGGCCTGCTCTGGCGCGGCGATTTGATCCACGAGCGAATGCTCGGGAGCGATGACCATGTAGGTGGCTCCGAATAAGGTGTCGGGGCGAGTGGTGAAGACGGTGATGGAGTGTGGTGCAGCCGTCTCGGCTGCTTCAGAGGGCAGTCCAGAGGACTGCACCACCTTGAAGGTCACATGAGCGCCTTCGGAGCGTCCGATCCAGTTGCGCTGCAGCAGGCGGATGCTCTCAGGCCAATCCAGGCCGTCGAGTTCGTCGATCAAACGCTGGGCAAAGGCGGTGATGCGCAGCATCCACTGGCGCATGGGGCGACGCTCGACAGCGAATCCGCCGACTTCGCTTTTGCCATCCACAACTTCTTCATTGGCCAAAACGGTGCCGAGCTCTGGGCACCAGTTGACGGGGGCCTCACTGATGTAGGCGAGGCGGCGGGAGTCGATCTCCGCACGGCTGAGGCCCTGCGCTTCGAGTTCTGAGATGGGGCGAGCTTTGCCCTCCTCGTTCACATAGGCGTTGTAGAGTTTCAGGAAGATCCACTGCGTCCATTTGAAGTAGCCTGGATCGGTGGTGTTCACCTCACGATCCCAGTCATAGGCAAAGCCGAGGCGCTTCAACTGACCGCGAAAGCCTTCGATGTTTTGTTCCGTCGTGATGCGCGGGTGCTGGCCGGTTTTGATGGCGTATTGCTCTGCCGGTAGGCCAAAGGCGTCCCAACCCATGGGATGCAGGACATTGAAGCCGGACATCTTTTTGAAGCGACCAATGATGTCTGTGGCCGTGTAACCCTCAGGATGGCCGACATGCAGGCCTGCGCCGCTGGGGTAGGGGAACATGTCCAGCACGAAATACTTCGGCTTTGTGGCATCAAAGTCTGCATCACCGGGGTTCGGCGTGTGGAAGGCTTTTTTGGCCTCCCACTCGTCCTGCCACTTGGGTTCAAACTCAGAAAAAGGAAATGCTTTGCGCTGCTGCTCGCTCATAAAGGGGCGCGCAAGAAGGCGCGCTGGGGCGAATAAGCAACTGGCGAGTGAGGCGGTTTCTAGGACCGCAAGCTGGGGACCTTAAACCCGGCGGATGAGGGTCTGCATGACGCCCTGGATCACAAGCTCCTGAGCTGGGATCAAATCAGGGAAACTGGGGTTCTCTGCGTGCAGAAACGGGCGGCCATTTTCGACGACGTAGCGCTTAAGCGTGGTTTCACCGTCAATCAGAGCAGCGACGATGTCCCGAGGGCGTGGTTCTTTGATCTCAAGAATGACGACATCGCCGTGGCAGATATTGGCACCGATCATGGATTCACCCCGTACTTTCAGCGCAAAAGCTTTGGCATTGCGGCCTAGGCCAAGAGTGGCGGTATCTACAGAGATGCTGCCGTCTGCCTGTTGATGCTGCATTTCAGCGTAACCTGCGGCGATGCTGCCGTAGAGAGGAATGTCGATGATCTCACCACGCTCAAGATCTTCAGGAAAGACGACGGCGCGTGCTTTGTGATGATGGCGCTGAATGACGCCTTTTTTTTCGAGTGCCCGCAGGTGGCTCATGGCGGCGGTTTGACTGGAGAATCCAAAATGCTTTTGGATGTCGCGCGTGCTGGGCATGACGCCTTCTGATTTTTGATGGGCACGCAGGTAGTCCAGCAGTTCTTGCTGACGTTCAGTGAGTTTGATGGGTGTTCCAAACATATGAACTCTGTTCGCTCGAACATGCGGAGTGTGCAAATGGTTTTTTAAACACGGTTTGCGAGGGGGAATTGAGGGAAAGTTATTGGTGGGGTTTTGAACATATGAACATCTTAGATTGTTAAAATGTTAAGACCTGCTAAATAACTTGGCAAAATTCATGTCTGCTAACACTTATCGCCTCAACAGTCGAGATCGAGCTTCCCAGAAATTAGAGAGGTCGAAGCCTGCGAATGTACGGCGGCATCCGGTGGTGCAGAAGCAGAGTCGGATCAAGCTTTACAAGGGCTGGCTGGCGGTGCTGCTGCTGCTGCCTCTGGGACTGATCACGGCGATGACGCTGGGAGAATTGCTCTGGCGGGCGATGACCCGGATGGAGTTTTGGAGGTCGGAACAGTTCACTTTTTTTACTTTAGGAGGCGTTGCCTGGGCGGCGGTCTGGATGGCAGGTTTTCAGCCGGTCAGAATGTATGTCCTGGGTCACGAGCTGAGTCATCTGATCGTGGCACGGGCTTTTGGGGGTAAAATCATCAGCTGGAGTGTGACGGCGCAGGGTGGGTATGTGGAGACGAATAAGTCGAATACCTGGATCACGTTGGCCCCCTATTTGATCCCGTTTTACTCGGTGATTGTGATGCTAATCTTTGGTCTGGTGGGCATGTTTTCCCATTTGCAGGAGATGCGGGCCATCTCTCTGGCTGGACATGTGGTGCACATGCGGCCGGTGTGGATTTTTTATGCGTTATTGGGACTGAGCTGGTGGTTTCACATCACTTACACGCTGAAGACCGTGATCGCACGGCAGAGTGATCTGGAGAGGAATGGGGAGTTCTTTTCCATGCTTCTGATTTTCCTGATCAATGTGGCGCTGATCGTCGGCTTGTTTTTGGCTGCATCACCTTCGCCAGGGCTTGGTTTTTTAGAGGTAGGCCGCTGCTGGATGGGCATGGCGGGTTGGCTGTGGGATTTGGTGCTTGGTAGGTTTTGGTGAGTTCTTGTTGGCAGGTGGGTGAGGAATCGCCACCATCTGGGATTCATGGAAGCACCCGATAGCGTATTAACCGTCACTCAACTCACGCGCGAGATTCGCGAGGTGCTTGAGGGCCATATCGGCACAGTTTGGGTCGAGGGAGAGATCAGCAATCACCGCCTGCAAACCAGTGGGCACCAGTATTTCACCCTGAAGGATGGGGGATCACAAATTTCCTGCGTGATGTTTCGCGGATCGGCCAGTCGCAGTGCAGCTAGGCTGACTGACGGTGTGCAAGTGCAGGTGCAGGGTGAAATTTCTGTTTATGAGCCACGCGGTCAGTATCAACTGGTCGTGAAGCAGGTGCAGATGAAGGGGCAGGGCGGCTTGCAGGCGCGGTTTGAGGCGCTGAAGAGGAAGCTCTTTGATGAGGGACTTTTCGATCAGGAGTATAAACAGGCGATTCCTAAATTTCCGCGAACAGTGGCTTTGGTGACCTCGCCCACTGGTGCTGCGATTCAGGATATGCTGAACATTTTGACCCGTCGGGCGCCCTGGGTGCGCGTGATGGTTTTTCCGGTGCGGGTGCAGGGTCAGGGCGTGGAGCGCGAGACGATCCGGGCCATCGAGATGCTGAATGCGGCGGAACAGTTTGGCCTGCCTCGACCTGAGACGATCGTGATCGGTCGCGGCGGTGGCAGCATTGAAGATTTATGGGCTTACAATGAAGAGTCGCTGGCACGCGCGATCTTTATTTCCCGCATTCCGATCATTTCGGCCGTCGGGCATGAGATCGACTTCACGATTGCTGATTTCGTGGCGGATCTGCGCGCACCGACACCGAGCGCGGCGGCTGAGCTTTTAGCCCCTGATGTCAGTGAGTTGAAGCGTTACTTTGAATCGACGGAGCGCAATCTATCCACGCGGGTGCAGTCGATTTTAGATCATCATGAACAGGTGCTAGACCTCACGGCTAAGGGGCCTCTGATGCATGAGCCTGTGCGGCAAATGCAACAGGCTGAGCAGTCGGTGGATGACGCCGAAGCGCGATTAAGCAGTGCTATTCGTGAGCAGGTGCGGTCACTGTCAGATCAGCTTTCAGGCAGGCAGCAGGTGCTTCAACAATATCACCCGAGAGTAATGATTGCTGAAGCAGGACACCGTGTGCAATCCAATGCAGATCGTCTGCACCAACTCATGGAGCATCGGCTCGTGCGGCTGGAGGATCGTTTGCGGGCGAGGGCAGATTTACTGAGAAATCTGGGGCCTGACTCCATTCTTTCACGCGGCTTTTCCTACACGATGACGACTGATGGCAAGAGGCTGCGGGATGCCAAAGAGATCAAAAAAGGCGATAAGCTGGTGACGAAACTTCAGCGCGGCGAGGTGACGAGTATCGTGCAGTAAAATCAGCTCTCGGCGATGGCCTTGGCTGCCTGGCGCAGACGTTGCCGCACAGGTTCGGCTTTGGCGGCTAGCGCACGCTGTTCTTGTTCGTACTGGCTGCGGCCTGCGGCGGTCTCGATGGGCACAGGCTGATAGCCGAGGTGAGCTAGATCATAGGGACTGGCGCGCATGTCGAGATCACGGCCTTCATTGGCGAGTTGGAAGCATTCGCCGATGAGATCTGATCCCACCCATGGCCAAAGTTTGCTAGCCCATTTGTAGAGGTCCATGTTGGCATGCAGACAGGCGGCTTGTTCCATTTCTAAGCGAGTCTCCAGGATCGGCTGAAGGGCATTCATGGGCTTGGCCGCTGGCGTGAAAAAACGAAACGCGTCGTAGTGAGAGCAGCAGATGCTTTGTGACTCAACGAAGCTGGCTAGCACCTCTGGGGAAAGCCGTAGTTCATGACCCTGGTGGCGGATTTCCTCGCGTGATTGCTGGTAAACCATGGCCCACTCATGCAGGCCGTAGCAGCGGAAGCGGGGGGCGCGGGTTTGGATGTTATCGCACAGCGTGGTGATCCAGCGTGCCAGATCTTTGATGTGCGGTTTGATGGCATTGGCATTGAGCTGGAGCTCTTCGCCGGTGTGGATGACGGGCACTTTCAGTAGCCATGGCATCTCGATCAAATCAAGCGCGGCGATTTCTAGAGTGACGCCTTGGGGAGGCAGCCACTGTTTTAATTTAGCAGGAGAAAAGTTGTAGTAGGTGAAAAGAAAATCATGAACGGGATGCTTCTCCTCTCGGCTTCGTCGCTGCACAAAGTCCTCTGCGGCAGCGGCTACACGGTTCAGGTGGCTTTGGCGAAGGCCCAGCCAATGGTCGCGATTCCAAAAGCTCATTTCGTGGACTTTTTCACCACATTCAGCCGTGGATCACTGAGGTCTAGGCGATACATGATCTGATTGTAATCATACCTGGGGGTCGGCACTGGATTGCCGGAAAAGGTGTTGGCGTAAGTGCCTTCGAAGTAGATCATCTTGCCGCCATCCTCATCAAAAAAGGCGTGCTGGCGCGGATTGTAAAAGGTGTATTGCGGGTGGGTGGCGATTTTGACGGCCTTGGTCCAGGGGCCACTGGGCGTTGGGGCCTCGGCGAACCAGACCTCGCCAAGCTCGGAGACGTCTCCTTTGTTTTGATTACCGATCATGATCCAGGATTTGCGGTAGGCATTCCAGTTCACGCTGGAGCGATGAATGATGACCGGCTTGCCAGTGAGTGCCTCTTTCAACTGAAGCAGTGCCTTGTTGGGAGGCAGACGTTGTTCAGAGATGGCCTTGGCCTCGGCAGCCTGAGTCACGGGTGGTTCGACCTTTTGCCAAAGGTAATCCTGCTCAGCTTTCGACCATGCCAGGGCCTCATAGGCACCAGGATTGAGGATGTCATCATATTTGGCAGGGACGCGGGTCAGTGCAAAGCTGTCACAGAAGTAAAAAAAATCGCCCTCATCATTTTTGACTCGCACAGCATTGCCTTCGGGGTGCTGCCAGTCAAATTCGTCTCCGAGCGTCGTCATCGGCGTGAAGCGCCCCAGGCTTTCCACGTATTCGGCGACGCCATGCTCTAATCTTTTGCTCAGGTCTTTGAAGCGCCCGTAATGGCCCAAGAGATGTTCTTTCCCTGCGCTGTCTTCCACAGTTAAAAGACCAAAAATCCAGACGGGCCCAGGAGCCTCCATTGGCAGCATCGGGCGGATTTTTCCCTTTTCGGTGGTCAGATATTCCAAATGCACACCCTCGGCTGGATTTAGGCCACCTTTCTGCGGCAGATCCGACCAGGCACAGGTCGTGTGGAAGTTTCCCAGCGGATAATAGGCCACATTCGTGTCACCCCAGAGCCAGAAAAGCCGTCCCTGCCATGGCAGTGCCTGCACACTGTCTTGCCCGAAGGTCAGGTTAAAATTGGCTCGTGGCAGGGGGCTTTCTTTTCCCAGCAGTTCGGAGTCACGGTAGATCCCCTGACCTGTGATGCGTGGCAGACGCTCGGCGATGTTCAGTCGCATGACACGGATTTCATGGGTCTGACCTAGCGTTGGAGTCAATCGAACTCCACTGAACCCAAAACCATCCTTAGCCACGGTGTAGCCTGGCGAACTGACGTGAAAAAACACTTCTTTGCCCATCAACCCCGGTTCATGAAACGCAATCCAGCCTGCACTATCCGTCGTGTGGGTGATGTGATTGACCGTTGTTAAGGAAACGAGCGGTACTCCTCGTTCGTTGGTTTCATCGATCACATGGATGGCAAACCAGTCTGCTGTCTCAGCCTGAGCTGAAAACAGAAAGGACAAGGCCAAGATTGAACCGCAGATGAAACGCATGTGCGCTTCTAGCATTTGATGGTGATTTTAAAAAGTCAGAAATATTTTTGAAGGTGAATGCGTATTGAAAACTCACTGAGTGATACTCTAGTGCTCATTTAGGTCTCTAGATTTCGCTGGATTTCCTAACCGCTTCGTTCAAACTCACGCCTCTCATTCACCGACCAACCCAATAAATCCATGTCAGATAAGACCTGCTCCACCACCTCCTCCTGCTGCCCTCGCCTTGATCTTGCTTTCGCGAATCTGATCACCCGTCTCTGGGTAGGAATGCGCCTTTTCATGGCAGGTGTGGATAAATTCCGTTCGGGTGATGGTGCCGCTGCTACCTTCAATGCTGGCAACTACGATACGAAGACAGGTGTCATCGCTAAGCTGATGACCGATAACAGCTTTTTGCCTGCTTTCCTGCCACCAGCAGCCATTGATGCCTATGCGCACGGAATCGGATACGCTCTGCTTTTCGTCGGCATCTGGGTCGCTCTTGGCATCTTTAGTGAAATTTCACTCCTGGCCGCCGGCATGACCTTTTTGTCACTTGGCTTTGGTTTGGCTGCGCTTCCAGATGACACCGAACTTGGTGTGAATATCGGTATCGGTATCGTCATCACTTACCTTGCCCTCACCACGGCCAAGCATGGATTCCTCTCCATCGACGGAATTTTGAGCCGCAAAAAGAAAAGTGCAGACGCCTGATCTTAGACAGGACGTAACCCTCGCACCCACCTTATGAGCACCGAGATCACTACCCCACAGCCAACCGGGCTTTCCAAGTTCATGGATCGCCGTTCTTTCCTGCGCACCAGTGCAGTTTCAGGAGCTGGCATTTATTTAGCCACCAGCAAGAGCGCCATCGCTCAAGGCGAAAAGGCCGGACGCACTGTTAAATGTGCCCTCGTCGGTTGCGGAGCCCAAGGCGACCGCCTCCGCGCAGCAGCCTCCCAAATCCCCGAAGGCATCCAATGGGTGGCTGTTTCTGACATCCGTGAGGACAAACGCCGCGTCATGGGCCGTTACATGGAGCTTCAAAATAAGCACCAAGTGACTGGCAAGGTTGAGCTTTATGAGACCATCGAGGAGATGCTCGAAAAGCAGCCTGAAATTGAGGCGGTTTTCATTGCTACTCCAGACTTTCTGCACGCTCCCTTTTCCCGTCTTTGCCTTTCCAAAGGTAAATCTGTTTATTGTGAAAAGATGATGTCTAACACCATCGACGGTGCTCGTGACATGGTTAAAGCGGGTCGTGAATTCAACGGCATCTTCCAGATCGGCCATCAACGTCACTCCAATCCACGCTACATTCATCTGCGTGAAAAGGTGATTAAAAACAATCTCCTCGGACGTGTCACTCACTGCTATGGTCAATGGAATCGCGGCGTATCCGCCAGCACGCCACTCGGTGCACCGAAGAAGAATCCAGTCTCACCAGAACTACTGGCCCGTTACGGCTACGGTAGCATGGAAGAATTCCTGAACTGGCGCTGGTTTGCTAAATACGGTGGCGGTCCAATCTCTGATTTGGGTGCTCATCAAATCGACATGTTCAACTGGATGTACGGCACCACACCGACCTCCGTTTACGCCGCAGGCGGTGTTGATTACTACGATGGCACGCCAGGAGAAGACGGGCAGCCGAAAGCCAAGTTTGAACTTCCTGATAACGTCATGTGCCTTTATGAGTACAAGCTCCCGACCGGAGTCATGCGTGCCTACTATCAGGTGCTGACGACGACTGGTAGCCAGGGCTACTATGAAAAGCACATGGGCGTGAATGGCTCTGCTCTCATCTCTGAAAGTCCGACCTCCAATCAAGTCTATGCCGAGCCAGGACAAGACTGGAGTAAATGGACGATGGGTGATAATCCTGTGCTTGTTAAAGCGCCTGACAACATTAAAAACAAATTCTGGGAACACTCACGTAACTGGGCCAAGCCTGCGCCGAAGTCCTATGCCGTCAGTGGCGTCGCCAAAGCGGTCGCTGATGCACGTGAATCCAAGGCTCTGGATCCCTGGGAAATTCCCGTGACCCTCAGTGTTTACCCACATACACCGCATGTGGCGAATTTCATTGAGTCAGTGCAGATGAAGAAGCCAGAGCATCTTACCTGCAATGTCATGGATGCCTTTAAATCCTGTGTTACCGTGTTGAAAGCCTACGAGTGCTTGAAGACCGGACAAAAATACACCTTCACCCCTGAAGACTTTACCGTTTAAGCCGTCAGACAACTTGGCGTGCAAAGTCTTGCATCGTCAAAACCCCAATTCCCCAAATGAAACACACCACCCTAGCCATCGCCGCACTCGCGGTCATCAGCACTAGCCTCTCCGCCCAGGAGACGGAAGAAATCAAAATCGAGTTTCCGAAGCCCATGTTCATTGGCACTCCGGTTCCAGCCAAGTTGCCGAATCTGGAAACCCCTGATCCAAGCAAAATCATCAAGTCCTTCACCGCCGCCAAAGGCACCGTGAATCTTGCTAAAGACAAAGAAGTGACCTCCAGTGATCCAGCCCCAATCATCGGCGATCTACCTCTCGTAACTGATGGCGACGCCGACGGTTCTGACGGTTGCTTCGTCGAGCTCGCTCCGGGCCCACAGTGGGTCCAGATTGATCTGGGTGCATCGACAACCATCGATAAAATTGCTATGTGGCATTATCACAAGCAGGCACAGGCCTACGTGGATGTCGTCGTTCAGATATCTGACGACAAAGAGTTCAAGACAGGTGTTACCACCGTCTGGAACTCCGATCACGACGACACTCTCAAAATGGGCGCTGGCGCAGACCCAGCCTACATTGAAACCAATCATGGTCGTGTCGTTGATGGCAAAAAGACCAAGGGGCGATACGTCCGCCTGACCAGCAATGGCAACACCTCAAACGAACTGAATCACTACTGCGAAGTGCAGGTCTTTGGTGTTCCTGGAAAATAATCATCCCAATTGACTCTATCTCAGAGCCAATTGATCCTTAAATCAACCGCCGTTGGAATCATCCCAGCGGCGGTTTTTTGTGCGTCTTTAGGTTCTATGCTGTCAAAAAGATATGTTGGGTGAATTTTTGGTCACTTTTAGAAAGGCGGAAATATCGCAGATTGCTCAAGAAAAAGGTTTTACATTCACTCGCCATTGTGATTCAAATGGTTTACTTGGTCAATATTCACGTCTTTATTGGATCTGTTCTACTTCATTCATTCCACACTATCATCATGAAAAAAGCCCCCATCTACGCATTGCTGGTTTCAGCCTGCTTGATTTCTGTCACTTTAGCGAAGTGGAGCCGCATCCCAAGTGCTGAAACGACGGCTGTTGAACTGAACCTTGGTTATGTTGGCACTACAGTGGACAGCTCATCAGGCCTTAGCCCATCCAGTGGCCTTATTACTGGGGATATTACCAAGCCTATCAATGTGGCCGCAGGCAAGAGCGAAGCCGTGATTAAATTTGCCAAGCAATCCATGGTGAAGTCAGCTTCTTTTGTGAGCAGTGGGCTTGAAGGCAAAGTGGACGCCTCTGTCAGCGCTGATGGCAAATCTTGGAGCCAAGTTGCTACCTCGGTTTTCTCTCCTGCTGATCAACAAGTCAAGTTAAACGCTGGAGCAGCTCAGGGCCGTTATCTGCGTCTCCAATTTGAATTGATCCATGGTGGCAGCATTCGCGGTTTCTCCGTCTTTGGTTCTTTGACCAATGAGCAGACTGACGAAATCGAAGTGGGTGAAGATTCTCCGGTCAATTATACCTCAGGTTTTGGTGGAGGTCGCCTGATCTACATGAGTCCAGAATCTTATGGTAGCAGAAACGAGGCAGCCTCGGGTATCGTTGACTTTCCTGAGTCTAATGAGAAGTATCGCACGGCTGTTTATGACTTGGGCCAAGTTCGCACCATGACTGAATTTGGATCGGTTCACTCAGCACGCCCTGTTCGCATGACTGTTTTTGCCTTTGATGTTTTGCCTGAAAAGGAAGACTGGCGCGGACGCTTGACCTTTGATCCGACTATTTTTGATACAACACAACCGGTTGCTAGCGGTGAAGATCCTCAGGGCAGTGGCGTCGTGAATATGACACCTGAAGAGGCTGTCAAAGCACGTTATATTGCCCTTCGCTGGGAGCCTGACTTCAATCCTCCTGCTTTCAAAGTTTTTGCTTCAAAGTTAGGTGGCAAGGGAAGAAGCGGTTCTGGTAAAGGTGCTGGTGCTGGTGCTAACGGTCTCGGAAATAGCAAAGGTGATGGCAAGGGAAGTAACTCACAATCACCGGGCGGCAACATGTCTCCATTCTCAGGTGCTCCTAGCGGTCAAGGCGTGGGTGTTGGTGCGGCATCAGGCAAAAAGAAATCCAAGAAGTAAGACGTGGATCATTGGAGTTTTTAATTTGGAAAACAGCAGATTCACCGTCTGCTGTTTTTACTTTTTAGCGTTGGTCCGGTTTCTCTTTGACCCAGCTACTGCGAGCGGTTAGAACGAGGGCTGCCATTTTTATCATGTCTGTATCCGACCGCCAACATACCCTCGCTAAATCTGCCTCCATAACCGGAACGTCCCTGCATACAGGTGAGCAAGTGACTCTCACCTTGCAGCCTGCTCCTGAGAACTTTGGCTTTAAGTTCCGGCGGATGGATCTGGAGGATAAGCCTTTCATTTCTGCTCTCGTAGAAAAGGTGCAGAAAGTGGAGCGCGCGACGACGATTGCTGAAGGCGGTGTCAATGTTCATACCGTCGAGCATGTGATCAGTGCTTTGTCTGGCATGGGCGTGGATAACGCTATCATTGAGATGGATGCCAATGAGCCGCCCATTGTCGATGGAAGTTCGATGCCCTTTGTGGAGTTGATCAAGAAAGCAGGTCTTCAAGAACAGCAGGCTGCTCGGAAAGTCTTTGAGATCCGTGAGCCAATCTATCAGGAGACAAGAGATGGGACCATTTTGACCATCGTTCCCGACAAAAAGTTCAGGATCAGCTGCACGAATGTTGGCCCTGAGGGGCGCTTCACCCAATACTTCTCCTTGGAAATCAATCCAGAGACCTATGAGAAGGAAATCGCTGCTGCACGAACCTTCGTTTATTACGAGGACATCGCTCACTTGATGGAGAAGGGACTTATCAAAGGTGGTACCCTGGAGGCTGCGGTGGTGGTGCGCGGAGAGACCTTGCTTTCAAAGCAGCCATTGCGTTTTGATAATGAGTTTGTTCGACATAAGATTCTCGACATCATCGGTGATCTCATGCTTTCAGGCCGCCGCATCACTGGTCATGTGATCGCCGTGCGCCCAGGCCACGGACCAAATACGGAAATGGCACGTGCGATTGATGGTCAATACAAGGCCATGCATGCGATGATGCCGCCAGCCCTCAATATTCCGAACGGTGAGGTGGTCTTGGACGTCAATGCGGTGATGCGTATTCTACCGCATCGTTATCCATTCCTCATGGTGGATCGCATCATTGGTTTTGAGGGTGAAAATAAGTGCACCGGGGTCAAAAATGTCTCCATTAATGAGCCGTATTTTCAAGGACACTTCCCAGGGCATCCGGTCATGCCAGGGGTGCTACAGCTTGAGGCCATGGCTCAGGTAGCCAGCATCGTGATTATGAAGCTGCCAGCGAACCAAGGGAAAATCGGCTACTTCATGAGCGCCAACAATGTGAAGTGGCGGAAGCCTGTGATGCCGGGAGATACTTTGGTCATCGAGACTGAAATGCTAAAGGTGAAACGCAGCATCGCCACCGCTGTCGCCCGCTGTGTCGTCAATGGACAGGTCGTATCTGAAGCAGATCTGATGTTCAGTGTTGTTGATCGTTAAACAATTTATTCTGGGATTTTAGCAAGAAGCTAAAGCCTCATGTTTTCGTCGGTTTCTTCTCTCTTTTGTTATTCATGCCCATCCATCCTACAGCCATCATTGATCCCTCCGCCCGCATTGGTGAAGACGTTACTATCGGGCCTTATTGCATCATCGGTGCTGATGTGGAATTGGGACGTGGATGTTGGCTACAGCATCATGTCACCATTATGGGTCCGACAAAGATGGGTGAAAACAATCGTTTCTACGCCTACGGCTCCATTGGCCAGCAAACGCAAGATTTAAAGTATCACGGCGAGCCGACGGCTCTGGAGATCGGTGACAATAACACATTTCGTGAATTTTGTTCCGTTCACCGTGCGACTTCTCCTGGCGATAAAACGGTGATTGGCAGCAACAACAGCTTCCTAGCCTATGTCCACATTGCTCATGATTGCGTGGTCGGGAACCATGTGATCTTTTCTAACAATGGCACCTTGGCTGGCCATGTGATTGTTGAGGACCATGTGATTCTTGGCGGTCTTAGCGCAGTACATCAGTTTTGCCGATTGGGTACACGCAGCATTATTGGTGGCTGTTCTAAAATCGTCCAAGATGTGCCGCCCTACAGTACGGCAGACGGGAACCCGGCTCGTGCGCGTGGGCTCAATGTCGTTGGACTCAAGCGTGCCGGCTTCTCGCGTGATCAAGTGCGCGCACTCAGAGAGGCTTTCCGCAAAGTCTATCGAAGCGGTCTTAACAATGCCCAGGCAGTTTCGGAGCTTCGTCAAAATGTGCTCTCAACGGAAGCTGCTCATTTTACTGATTTCGTGGCTACCGCAAAGCGTGGCATTATTGCTGGTGGTAAGGGCGCGGAAGATGAGGAGGATTGATTTTTCATGAATTCTTCTGCTCCAACTGCCAGACTTAGCATGCCTGAATATGCCATGGCTTTAGCCCATGTCGCCAGCCTACGCTCCGAAGATCCTTTTCGAAAGGTCGGTGCCGTGGCGATTGACTTTGATAATCGCGTTATTGGAACGGCTTACAATGGCCTAGCTCCTGGCTATAATGCCAATTCCGATTTTTGGAATGATCGCGATGACCGACGCAAGTACATGCTGCATGCGGAGGTGAATCTTTGCAGCCTTTTCACGCGTGGAAATGTTCGCCTCGTTGCTTGCACAACAAAGCCCTGTACAAGCTGCATGCAGATGCTCTGCGCCTATGGGGTAAAAGAAGTTTATTATCGCGATGATTACCCGGAATCTGAGGCTGACCTCATTGCAGCACGTTATGGCATTCAGTTGAAGCAATTGTTGGATTACCCACACATGGTCTCAAGTGCTGGCTCTCAGCATTGAAACAACGATCTTCTGTACTATCGGTTTGCAGCGCGGCTGGTTGCGCACAGAATGGGGCGCATGTCATTCTTGAATTTTCGCGCCATCGCTTGTTTAATCGTTTTGCCCGCCATCTTGGCTTCGTGCGGTTCTTCGCCAAAAATTAGAGGTGTGCCCAAGAATCTTCCCGTAATCAATCTGCATGGAAGTGCCGCGACTCCGAGTCACGCTATGGAAAAAAAAGATTACCCCTTTGATTCCAATGGGGATTACATGACGACTTGGGTCAATGATGGAGGCAGTTCAAAGCCTCAATCAGATTATGACTCTTGGCAGTCTTCCCATGATGGTGCGGTTTCAAAGCGCAACCCTTCTCCAGTCCGAAAGGTATCAAGTTCAAAGAAAAAGAATGTCGCTAGCAAATCCAAATCGTCTGGCAAAGGTTCTTCAGGCGCGTACACCATCAAAAGCGGGGACACGCTGGGTGCCATTGCCATTCGGAACGGCACCACGGTGGCAAAGTTAAAGGCGGCCAATGGGCTGACATCGGATAATATTCGTGCAGGAAAGGCCCTTAAAATCCCCAAGTGATCGAATCCATGATTGGCCGTTTTTTCATTTTGATTTTCTTTTGGGTCGGCCTGATTCAAACAGCGCAGGCATTGAGCTTTAATACCGTCGTGATTGACGCTGGGCACGGAGGTAAAGATGGAGGCTGTGCCTGGAATGGATTGGTCGAGAAGAAACTCTGCTTGGATACAGCCCTGCGGCTAGAGCGCATGCTAAAGGCCAAAGGACTGAGAGTCATTATGACTCGACGCAGCGATATCTTCATGGGCCTTGAAGGTCGTGCTCGTCTTGCGAATCGCTATTCGAAGGCGGTCTTTGTGAGCATTCACTTTAATGCCTCTAAAATTAGATCTCGCAGTGGTATGGAGGTTTTTTATCGGAGTGCGAAAGGAAAGGTGCTTGCCGCCAACATCTTGAGAAAGATGGACAATAATCTGAAGGGCGTGAATCGGGGTGTTTCACACAATAATTTTAAGGTGCTAACGGATACATTGATGCCAGCGGTTTTGATCGAGTGTGCTTACTTGAGCAATCTTACGGAAGCGCGCCGTTGTGCCTCTTCTGCGCACCGTCAGGAACTGGCAGAATCCATAGCAGCAGGCATTTTGGCCTCAAAATCATGATGGAAGTGCGGGCTCAACTGGTGATGCGCGTAACCCCCAATGCTAGGCGCTCTGAAAGCCTCGGTTGGGGGATGGATGAAAAAGGCCGCTCCGTTCTCATGATCAAGCTGGCAGCGGCGCCAGTGGATGGGAAGGCAAACCTGGAGCTGATAAAGTTTATCGCAGGGGAGCTGAATTGTGCCAAAAACCAAGTGGTTTTACTCAGAGGTGAGGCTAGTCGGCAAAAAGTGTTGGAAGTGCCCGAGGCGAGTCTTGGGAAACTGCCTGTTCGATGATTCCTTTCTTCATTTGACGCAGCCATACGCGAGGGCTAGAAACTTAGCCGAACACTTTTACACTTCTTCGGTCTAAGCAGTCCTTATGCAAATCTCCCGTCCATTGTTTTTCACCCTGGCGCTCAGCCTTGTTTCCATCGCTCAGCCAGTCTTTGCAGCTCCGCTTCCTGCCGACCATCCATGCTCGGCGTTGGTGAAGAAATATCTTACCAGCGTAGTTCAGCAGGATTGGAAGACTGCGGCTGTTTTGTTGCTGCCATCTTCACTGGATCGCAAGCAGAAGGAGACGGTTTCGGTCATTAAGACAGCACCCACCATGACCGAAGAAGCTCAGATGCTGGAGCGTTTTGGAGTCAAAGAAATTAGGGACTTGGAAAAGCTTACTCCGCAAGAGTTTTACATGCTGGACCGTGATGCATGGCACAAGCGCATCAACGCTGCTCCTGATGTCACCAAGCGTAAGCAAGAGACTCTGAAGATTGATGTCCTGGGTCTAGTTGAGGAAAAGGACAAAGGTTATGTTCATGCCACCGTACGCACTTCCCAAGAGACGCTGACGGATCGGATCGAGGAGCTTTTCCTCATCTCCTTCGTCAAAGAAGGCGACAAGTGGCTGATCTGGCCAGAGATGAAAGATCGTCCGATCATCACACCTCTGGATGTCAAAGCAGCGACCGAAGAGAAGAAATAGTCCTCGGAAGTTCAAGTTTCAGTAAAAAGGCAGGATGCATTCATCCTGCCTTTGTTTATTTCTATAGGCGATGTTTCATCTCGGAAATTTCATCGGTTCGTGGTTTGTCTTACGTCGCTGATGGAATCCAGGGTTGCCCATGCTGAAAGCAATGCTAATTGAAGGCATTGTCATGCACCGTGAAATGGTTCTTCGAATGCTTTTAAAATATCTCAGCGCAGTCTTCCTCCTCGCCTCGACCAGTTCGGTCTTTGCTCAATCCTCAGTCATTGTGGTGGACAGTTTTAACCGCAAAGTCCATGTGGCAGGCAATGCCAACTCCCGATCTGCCGTGGGCGGCTTGGCAAAAATTGCCGCTGGAATGGTCGCCTTGGACTGGTCGCAGGCATCTAAGCTTGGTGTCAATATTTTAGCCCCAGTTCCTGCCTATGCTGCCTCTATGGCAGGTGCCAACACGCTCGGTCTGCAAGCAGGGGATAAACTCACCCTTCGCGATCTGATTTACGCCACCATGATGGGGAGCGACGATATTGCAGCGATCACCCTGGCTGATTTTGTCGGACGTGACCATTTGTATCGGTTGGGACGTCAAGGTGACCCACAGGTAGAATTTGTTCGCCAGATGAACCAGTTGGCATTGCGCGAAGGCACGACATCTACTCGTTTTGTCAATCCACATGGCTATGAAAATACACGTTCCATGGCCTATTCTACCGCCGCTGATATTGCGCGATTGACCCTTTACGCCGTCTCTAGGCCCGCGATGAGGTTTTATACAAATCAGCGGTCACGCAACATTACCATCTATCGCGCTGGTGGGCAGGTTTCAGTTCCTGTGACCAATACCAATCTGCTGCTCGGTGTCTCCAATATCGATGGAGTCAAAGCTGCTAGCACGCCTCGCTCTGGTGGTTGCGTGGCACTTTCCGCTGAAAGGCCATCTTCAGTGCTTCAGCAGGCAGATGGTAGCAGTCTCGTTTATCGTCATCGTCTGGTTGTCGTTGTCATTGGTTCATCGAATCCTTTTGGCGAAGCTCAGGCACTGATTGCTCAGGGCTGGAACGCTTATGACCGATGGGTTGCGGCGGGCCGACCCATTACGGATAAGAAGCAGTTGCTCAATCACTATTGATTGGCTTTTGAGCCGATCTTTGATCGAGACCATTCATTCAACCAACATCTACAAAAACATGCGCATCGGTATCTTAAACAGCGGCGGCGATTGTCCTGGACTTAATGCAGTGATTCATGGCGCAGTTGGCGCTGCCCATACTCTTGGTTGGGAAGTCATCGGGTTCAGAGATGGTTTTGAAGGTTTATTGCCACCCGGAGATTATATGCTTCTTGATCCCTCACGCACCGTTGGAATCACGAAGTTGGGTGGAACCATTCTAGGCACCACTAATAAAGGCCATTTCGTGGCCAAAGTCGGTGAAGGCAATGTCTCCGAAGTGCCCAAAGAGATCGTCGAAAAAGCCAAGACAACCCTGAAGCATCTCGAGATCGGCGCACTCATCGTTGTTGGTGGTGATGGCTCTTTGACGACTGGCCTACAACTTTACAACATGGGAGTCCCCGTCATTGGCGTGCCCAAGACCATCGACAATGACATTCAGGCTACAGCCATGACTTTCGGCTTTGATTCTGCCGTCGCCACTGTGGTGGACGCTCTGGATCGCCTGCATACGACGGCTGAAAGTCATAAGCGCGTCATTGTGCTTGAGGTCATGGGACGTCACGCAGGCTGGATTGCCCTTTATGGTGGCATGGCAGGCGGAGCCGATGTGATTTTGCTCCCTGAGATTCCTTTTAACATGCAGCATGTGGCCGATTCGATTCGTCTTCGTGATGCGCGTGGCATGCACAGCACCCTTGTCGTAGTCGCTGAAGGTGCCCGTATGGAAACGGGTGAACTGCTGAAGAAAGAAAACGTTGGTGGCACTGGCGAGGACCGCCTTGGCGGCATCGGTGAGCATGTGGCCAAAAAAATCGAGGCCATGACCGGCAAAGAAACCCGCTCATGCACCCTCGGCCATCTTCAACGTGGCGGAGCCCCTACAGCCCTGGATCGCATCCTCGGCGTTCGTTTTGGTGCCATGGCTGTGAACTTGATTGAGCAGGGTAAATTTGGACGCATGGTCTCCTATCAGCAGTATCAGGTCGGAGACGTCAGCATTGAAGAAGCGGTCAATCAACTCCGTGTGGTACAGCCAAATAGTGAGATCGTTCGTGCAGGCCGCAGTATTGGCATCTGTTTTGGTGACGCAGTTTCAAGAGCTTAATCATTGATAGATAACATGAGAAGAGATGCTTGGGCTTATTGAGGCTTGGCATCTCTTTTCTTTTTTGGCAGGGTAAACGTAAATTCCAATGATCCTTCGTGCACAGAGTTTGACCAAAAAGTTTCCCGGTGTCACCGCACTGAGTGATGTATCTTTTGATCTGGTTCAGGGTGAGATCCATGCACTCTGTGGTGAGAATGGGGCAGGGAAGAGCACTCTTATCAAGTTACTCTCTGGCATCCATCCTCATGGGAGTTACGAAGGTCATTTTGAGGTGGCAGGTGTGGAAGCCAAGTTAAATGGCATCGCCGATGCCGCACGGGTCGGGATTTCGGTCATCTATCAGGAGTTGTCACTCGTGGATGAAATGTCCGTGGCGGAAAATATCTATCTCGGCTGTGAACCTCGCCGTTGGGGAGGACTGCTTGATTGGGGCAAAATGCTTCAGGATACCCGAGCCTTGCTGGATCGCTTTCAGGTTGCTCTCGATCCAGAAACGCCAGTGCGAGATTTAGGCGTCGGACAAAAGCAGCTTGTCGAAATCGTCAAAGCACTGGGTAAGAACTCTAAAGTTCTCATTCTTGATGAACCGACCGCTGCCCTTTCAGAGCATGAGGTCCAGATTCTTTTAGACATCCTTCGAGATTTACGCCGTCGCGGCATCGCCTGCATTTACATCTCTCATAAGCTGGAGGAAGTCTTTGCCATCGCGGACCGCATCACTGTTTTAAGAGATGGGAAATCGATCACCACTTTGACGGCGATAGCAACGACCAAGGACGAGGTGATTGCAAAGATGGTTGGGCGCGAGCTTGGTAATCTCTTTCCACGGCGTGTTAGCACGCCCGGGGATGTCTTACTTGAGGTGGAGTCTCTTTCTGTCGCGGATGACAGGGGGCGTCGGTGTTTGCATGACGTATCTCTGAGTCTGCGGGCGGGAGAGGTTCTCGGCATCGGCGGACTCATGGGCGCAGGTAGGACTGAATTGCTCATGCACCTCTATGGTGCCTGGGGAGATCGCAGATCGGGCTCGATTCGTCTTAAAGGGGCTGATTTGCCATGTCGTAGCCCTGCAAAGGCGCTGCGCGCTGGCCTGGCGCTAGTTAGCGAAGATCGCCGTCGTTATGGTTTGATCTTAGAGGAAGAGATTGGCTTTAATCTCAGCTTATCCAGTTTGTCTGAGATCGCCCCGCAGGGGGTCATCAATCATCACTCAGAAGCCACGCGTAACCGTCAGATTTTTGATCATTTGGGGGTGAGGGCCCCAGGGCTTCAGGCCATCGTCGGACGATTGTCGGGCGGTAACCAGCAGAAGGTTGTGATTGGAAAGGCGCTGCTGACAGGCCCTCAGGTTGTGATGCTCGATGAGCCAACTCGCGGCATTGATGTCGGTGCCAAGATCGAGATTTATGAGATGATCAATCAGCTCACCTCTGAAGGGAAGGCCGTGCTCCTCGTCTCTAGTGAGTTGCCAGAGCTCATTGGCATGAGCGACCGCATCCTGATGCTGCGTGAAGGCCGGATCGGGGGCAGTTTTGATCGTGGTGAAGCCACTCAAGAAAAACTCATGCAGGCAGCAATGGTATACGAGTGTGTTTAAAAACTCAGGATGATGATGCTCGTTCCTCTCCGCCCGAGAGCCATTGTTCTGGGTTTTTCAACACGCCATAGTTTGAGGCTAAACTTCGTGACTAGCACTGGCACTGTGAGCCATGATTCCCTTTATGGCAGCTGCGTTGATAAAATTGAGTTCCCTTTCTGCCTCTGACGGGATAGCATGTCAGTCTATGACACGATGGTGGATGGCTTTTTGTCTTTTTTTTCGCACGCTGCGTGCAGACGACAGCAGTTGGCAAACTCTGACTGCATTGCCAGATAAGGAGGGCTTTGCTGGGGCCTTTGCTGGTGTTTCACAGAACGTGTTGCTGGTGGCTGGTGGAGCGAATTTTCCGGATAAAATGCCATGGGAAGGTGGAACCAAAGTCTGGTATGACGCCGTATTTGCACTACGCGATCCGAAGGGGAATTGGGAAAAGGTAGGTAAGCTGCCAAAACCAAACGGTTATGGAGTCAGCCTTACGGATGACCGTGGTCTGATCTGCCTCGGTGGAGGCGATTCTTCTGAAAATTTCAAGGACGTAATGCGACTTGAATGGATCAATGGGCGATTGGAGGTGAAGCTTTTGCCTTCTTTGCCGAAGACCTCGGCTCTGATGTCAGGCGTTATTGCTGGGCGTAAGCTTTATATTTTTGGCGGTGTCGAAAAGCCAACAGATATCTTGGCAATGGCTGATTTTTGGATGTTGGACTTGGATCGCTTAGATCAGGGTTGGCAAGCGTTGCCACCGTGTCCTGGGAAGCCTCGCATCCTTGCTGTGATGGGCACGGCGAGTGATGCGGTCTTCGTTTTCAGCGGAGCGGCGTTGATTCCTAGTCCTGATGGTAAGCCTGCGAGAGATTGGCTAAAGGACGCCTGGAAGTTCACAAGGGCTGAGGGTTGGCGGCAATTGGCTAATCTTCCTCGAGTGTCTGTGGCGGCACCGTCACCAGCCCCACTTCGTGAAAGTCAGTTTCTTGTGCTTGGCGGAGATGATGGTGCTTTGGTTGATTTTGAGCCCAAACATGAGCACCCAGGTTTCCCTCGTGATGTCTTGGCCTACGATTGGAAAAGCGATTCATGGAGCGTGCATGGCACACTGCCTTTTTCTCTCGTAACCACACCATGCGTGCAATGGCACAGAAGAATCCTGATTCCTGGAGGTGAAGCCCGCCCTGGCAAGCGCTCTTCGCAAATCTGGTGGACTAACAAATGAAGTTATTTGATGCGTTCAAGTTTTAGCAAAGGCGCTGAAGGTGAGGCAAATTGAGCCACAAACAGATTGCCCTCAGAATCAGTGCACACGCCATGAGGGTGAATGAAGGTTTTGCCATCGCTCTGCATGGGTTGTAGGATGCCGTCTTTATAGATGGCAGCAGGCGCTCCGATATTGGATAAGATTTTAAAGTCCTGGTCAACAATTGAGATAAAACCTGTCGCATTCTTATCTTGAGGCCAGTTATCGCCAAGGTGCGGAATCATGCTGTGATTACCGATGGGAATGAAATCCCGAGGATTGCCACCAGGGAAGGGCACTTTAGTGGTGAATTGGCCATCAAGGGTGAAGATTTTAATCTCCTGTTGGTCACTCATGGCAACGACTATGCGGGGTTGAGCGGCATCTCGGAGATCCAGCCCGCCGCCGTGGGGTCCCCAATGGCGAAGTTGATTTTCGCCATTGCCAAGGTTGCCTCCCCATGATTTTAGCCACGTGCCATTGGCTGCATAAGCATGAATGTAGTCTTTGCCATAGCCATCAAAGATCCAAAGCCGGCCATCTGGATGAACGAGAATTTTAGATGGGCGGTAGTCCTCTGCTTTGGAATAAAGACCGCTCTCTTTTGGCCAAGAAAAACGAGACAGCTCCTTACCATCGAGTGTGAGTTTTCGGACTTCATGCAGCACAGTGTCAGTGATATACAGTACCTCTTGTTTCTCTTCTTTGATGAGGCTCATGCCATGCGCTCCAGGCATTCTTGCAGTCCAGTGTTGGATGAGGGTGCCGAATTTCGCATCAAGAATAAGGATATTATTTTGAGGTGCGTCTGTCAGAAAGAAGAGGCGATTTTGCGAATCAATTGCGACGGCATGACCGTTCTTCACCTGAACTTGAGATAGTGCCTCTTTACCCCAATCTAGAAGGCTTTGGTATTGATAAGACCCTTGTCCTAAAGGAGTTGGATCTGCCCTAACAGAAAGGTTGAAAAGCGCGAAAAAGGCTGCATAACAGAGGATGTATTGAGACATGTTAAAAGAAGGCTGAGTTTTCGTAATGGTGGAAATGACTTAGAGTCTAGGTTGGTTCAGTCGCTTTTGCTTCAATTCTCAGCGTGTTGGACATGATGTTCTTTCTCGTCTGGTATTTAAAATGCCTCAAGAAGGGGTGATTTCTCCAAACAAAGACGAGTTTTTGTGACTTTCTTGCAATCAAGTCTTGATGCGAGGGGCAATTTAAGAATAAATAGACATTAATTCAGAAGAACAAATCGACAGACCAACCCTGTTACTTTCTTTTCCTGACCTTCCCCCCTTTTTTATATCCTCTTATGAAGTCGCATTTCACCGCACTGTCATTTTTCCTGCTCGCTGCATCAGCTTTGCATGCTCAGACACCGCCCGCTGTCAAAGTGGAGGTGAAGGCTCCGAAGATCATCAATATCCAGACACCGCAATTTCAAGCCGGCAACACACCCGCGAGGAATTGGCGCCCGAAAGAGTGGCTGGAAGTCGATCTTGAAGTAGCAATTAAGTTGCCGCCAGCTGCCGGAGGCCGCAATGGCAGCTTGCCTGCAATGACCATTAATTTTTACATTGCCATGAATGCTCAAAAAGACGGTAAATACCAACTTTTGAAAGGCTCTCTTAATTATGTGGATATTCCTGCAGGTGAGCGCTGTCATGCATTGGCATATGTTTCCCCAGCAACACTTCGTCGTGTGCTTGAGAAGGATAATTTCACAGCAGGTTCTGATATGAAGGCCTATGCTATCGAAGTGGTGGTAGATGGTCAGGTGGTTGCTGGTGATACCAGCGTTCCTGGTAAGTGGTGGGAGAAAACAGATAGCTTCATCGCTAATGAGTCGGTGATTCTCGCTCGCAAGGAGACCCCCTTTGACATCCTTTGGGGCGACTATGATCTGCCTACCAAAGCTAAATAACATCTGCGATAATCATTTGGGTCCAAGGGTAACGAATTTTTAATTTTCCAAGCATGGCAGACAGTAAAACCATCACAGTCCTGAACCTGGGTTCCCAGCGTATTTCCGGGGCCATCTTTTCCAAAACGGGGGGAGATCTTGTTCTCAAAAAGTACGATTTTGTGGACATGCCCGGAGATCCTTCGGTGGACGTTTCAAGACTTCCTCAGATTCGTTTGGCCCTTGTAGAACTGGCCGACCGCTTGAAAATCAAAAAGTCGGCCGCATGGTATGCAGTTTCTGGTCATTCAGTGTTCACTCGGTTCATTAAGTTACCTCCGGTTAAATCGGATCGTGTGGCACAGATTGTTGAGTTCGAAGCACGCCAAAACGTTCCATTCCCAATCAACGAAGTCGTTTGGGACTACGAGATCGTTTCAGAAGGCGGTGGCGAGACTGAAGTTGTGCTCGTTGCCATGAAGTCAGATGCGCTTGATGAGGTCAATGCACAGGTGATATCTGCGGGAGTGGAGACCTCCGGTGTGGATGTGGCTCCTCTGGCGCTCTTCAATACTTTCCGTTACAGTTATCCTGATGTCGAAGAGACCTCTGTGCTGATTGATCTCGGTGCCAGATCGACTAACTTGGTCTTTGTCGATCAAGGCAAGCTCTTCACACGCAATGTGCTTGTCGGCGGTGCTTCAATCACGACGGCCATCGCTAAAGAGTTTGGTGTTAATTTTTCCCAAGCCGAGGCTCAAAAGGTCTCTAACGGCTTCGTATCCCAAGGCGGGTCTGTTCAAGAACATAGTGATCCTGAAATAGCGGCACTATCCAAAGTCATCCGCAACGCTGCGACGAATCTGCACACGCAGATCATGCGCACGATTACTTTCTATCGCACGCAAAACGGAGGGTCCCCACCCAAGCGTGTCTTCTTAACTGGCGGCGGTGCTTTCCTGCCCGGCATGGTGGGCTTCATGGAAGAGAAGCTGAAGCTTCCTGTGGAGATCTTCAATCCTCTGCGTGGCGTTCAAATTGATCGCAGCCTGAATTCCGATGCTGCTCATGCGGATGCCCCTTTCATGGGTGAGCTGGTTGGTCTTGCCTTGAGAACCGCTGGCGGAACTCCCAGTGAGGTTGAGCTAGTTCCAACAGTGGTGGCTAATGCTCGTGATGCAGCCCGGCGCATGCCTGCTCTACTGTTGGCCGCTGTCTGTTTTTGGGGTGCTCTTTATGCTGGAGTAACGTATTTCCAAAATACGGAGCGTGTCATTCAAGAGGAACTTTCGGTCATGAGTCAAAAGAACGACTCCTTGAAAGCAATCAGCGCTCAAATCAGCGCCCTTGAGGCCACACAAAACCAATGGATGACCTCCAGCAAGCAGTTCGAGCAAGCTGTCTCAGAGCGTTCTTGGTGGGTTAGGCTCCTCACTGAGCTCAATAACAAATTCGACAATGATTTGATTTGGCTCACCATTGTTGAGCCAGTGAAGGATGGTAAATCCATCACTCCTGCGCTGATGGCAGCGGGTGAATCGACTGCTGAATCGAAGGATGAGGCATCAACGACGGAGCCTGTTTACAGTCTTAAAATTCAGGGACTCTACCGCAAAAACACGGAGGGTGAGCAGATTGTTTATCGCTATGCAGCTGCACTAGCTAAGTCTCCATGGTTTGACATCGCTGATTTCGAAGCTAAGCGCGCTGACTTTGTCAGTGCGGAAAGCGGAGTCGAAGAAAACCGTTATGCCTACACTTTCAACATTACGCTGCCTCTTAAGCAGCCTCTGAAATTCAAAAACTGATGAGCTGGATACAAGACAACAAAGTTCCCGCAGCGATTCTGGGGGTCACAGGAGCCGGTGTGCTCGGACTCGGAGTCATGCTTTTTAATGCCTGGTCTGCTGCTGCTGAGGCCCAGGAAACGTTTGACTCGGTCAATTCGAGTTTAGCTAACCTTAATAGTGCCAACATTGCGCCGACACCCGAAAACTTGGCTGCCAAGCATGCCATGGTGAAGGAATACATCGACTCTGCTGGCAAGATGGCTCTGGTGCTATATAAGCTACAGCCTGATCCAAAGCCGATGAGCGATACGGATTTCCAGGCTAAGGTAAAGGCTAGGACACTTGAGGTGAAGAAGCTCGGTGCAGGGCGTCTGCCAGCTGAGTTTAATCTTACCTTTGATAAATACGTCGATAACCTTCCGAAAGCCAGTGGTACTCTCACTGCTGATCAGGTTGCCACAGAATTGTCGGGTTATTTGGATGCGGTCGAAGAGATTACCACGATGATCTTGAAGAGCGGCGTTGGCTCAATCGATCTGATTGAACGCTCTGATCTACCTGCTGAGAAAACCGATGATAAAGCTTCTCCGAACGGTCAAAGTCAGCGTGGTGCAGCTGTGGTGTCTGATCAAACGATCACAGAAAGGCGTCAAGTTCGCCTGATGCTGCGCTTAGATCAAGGCGTCCTACAGACCATCCTGAGTAAGCTGGCGAGTCCGTCTGAAATGCCCTATTTCACGGTCGTTCGTCTATTGAGAATTGAAAATGAAGTTCAGGTCGGCCCTGCACGTGTAGCATTGGCAGCTAAACTAGAGCCTACTGAGCCAGTTGAATCTGCTGCACCTACAGAGGCCAAGCCTGCTCCTAAAGGCGTTCAACCAGCCACTCCTGACTCCCTTGTGGTTTTGGGTAAAGAAGGAATCAGAGCCTATCTGGAGATTGATCTGGTCAAATTCATTGATCACAAAGCCACTGCGCCTGCTGCTGGTACCCGTTAATTGAACTCAATTTTTTCGAACTAAATTCATGCAGAACAAGAATGGCAATTATGAGAAGGGGCTCCTCATTGCAGGCGCTATCTTCGCGGTTGCGGCCGTCGGATACTTTGTCTGGGACAGCCAGTCACTATCTGAGCGACTGAATAAGTTATCGGGAACATCTCCCAATAAACTTAACCCGCCTCCAACCGAAATGGTTAACGGGGTGATGAAAAAGTTAACCGAGAAAGTCAATTGGGTGTCTCCCAGCATCAACGGCAAGCCGGTGCCCTTGAATAAGTCGATCATGCTTTTGCAAAAAGGTGATCAACTTTTCGATCTGGCAGCCGCAGAGCCTGTGTTGCGTGCTCCCATGACCAATGAGTTTCTTATTGCGAACAAGTTGCCGAATATCGAATCTCCAAATGTGGGTGCCCTTGATCCTGACAGTGACGGGTTTTCCAATGAAGAGGAGTTCTTGGCAAAGCCACAGACCAATCCAATGGATGAAAAATCTCATCCTCCTGAGGTCCAGAAGCTCTTCCTCAAGCAACGCATCACACACGACTATAAAATTAAGCTGAATAGCACTTCACCTCCTTACCAGGTCCAACGTACTTTCCCAGAGCCTAAGGCTAGCAAGTTTGTCTCACCAGGGGATGAGTTTGGCTTCGATAGGGGTGTTATTCGTTTCAAGGTCCTTGGTTTCGAGCAAAAACTGATTAAAGAACCAAGCACTGGTTTGGAAAAAGACATGTCTGAGCTCAAGTGCTTGGATATTTCCACCAAGCGTGAGTTTGTTGTAGTTAAAGGCGTTGAAACCAATCTAGCTGATTATGAGGCTGAGTTTGAATTCCGCATCGGTGTCTCCGAGCCTAGAAAAGTCCGCGAGGGCGAAACCTTCCAAATTCCTGGTATTGGTGAGACTTTCAAAGTCATCAGCATTGAGGAAAACCAAGCTGTTATTGTTCCTTGGTCAGGCGATAAAGCCTCTGGACCGCCGATTACGGTCAAGAAAGGTTGAATTTCCTGAAAAAACGAAAAAAACATCTCGCCAAACTTGCGCATAACCTGATAAACAATATCACTCATCGTTAATTTTTCGCTCAATTAGCTCCTTTATGATCCATCCCTCCCGAATGAAGAAAAACCGAATCGCCCTCTTGGTAGCGGCCTTCGCGCCAATGGTTACCGTGAACTCCCAAGCAGGAGAAGGTAATTTTGGTAGCGTTCCAGGCATCGCTGAACGTGAAATCTCACGCCGCATGGCCCGCATCGAAGATGCCCGTCAAGCCATGCAGAAGGGCGACGAACTTTACGCCAAGGGTGACCATGAAGGTGCTCTTTCACAATATCGTGCTGCCAAAGAAATTTTCGACCAGCTGCCCAATGCACCGTTCATCCAAGATTGGCGTGATTTGGCCAATTTGAAGTTTGCAGACTGTGCCTCCCAAGTAGCCCGCGAAAAAGCTGCCATTGGGGATTACGTCGCCGCCCGTAAACTGCTCGATGAAGCTCTGCTCGCGGTTCCTGGCCATAAAGGTGCGAAGCTCTTTGCCCAACAACTCGATGATCCAGATCGCTGGCCGCCAGCTCTCACACCTGATCACATTGAAAATGTGGCCAAGGTGCAAAAAGGTCTTCTCCTTGGCGCAAGTTCCGTTGAAATTGGCAAATACGATTCAGCCCTGACAGAATATGAAGATGTTCTGCGGATTGATCCTTACAATACGGCAGCTCGCCGTGGTATGGAGCTTGCCGAAAGAAAGCGCGCCGAATACTTTGAGTCAGCTCGTGATCATCAACGTGCGCGCATGTTGAATATGGTGAACGAAGCTTGGGAATATAAACCACCAGTAAAAGGCCTCTCGATCGAATCGACCAGCCCAAGTGGAAAAGCTCCAAGTGGATATTTAAGCGCGAAAATGGAAGGCATTGTCTTCCCTCAAGTGGAGTTTTCAGGTGCTACCATTGAAGAAGCCGTTGAGTTCCTGCGTGTGAAAAGCCGCGATCTCGATGTAACGGAAACCGATCCAGCACGTAAGGGGGTCAATATCATCTTGAAGGCTGGCGATACTGCAGCTGCAGCTTCCATCAGCTTATCGTTGAAGGACGTTCCGATGGTCGAAGCGCTGCGTTATGTGACTGAACTTGCTGGAATGAAGTTCAAGGTTGAGCCATTTGCCGTTTTGATAGTTCCCGTGACTGAAACGACGACAGAGCAATTTACTCGAATCTATAAAGTTCCGCCTGATTTCGAAAGCATGGGAACTGCCGGTGGTGCAGCAGCTGCACCAGCAGCCGCAGCTGATCCGTTTGCTGCCGGTGGAGCCGCTGCTCCAGCAGCTTCTGGTTTGATTGCCCGCCAAAGCGCCTTGGATATCCTTAAATCCCAAGGAATTCCCTTCCCAGAAGGTGCCTCTGCGGTGTTCAATAAAGTCACTTCACAGCTGATCATTAAGAATACACAGCCAAACCTCGATTTAGCCGAAGCTTTCGTTGATTCGATCAGGGGTCGCGTCACCAAGCAGGTTCATGTTAGCTCAAAGTTTGTTGAAGTTACCCAGAAAAATACCGACGAGCTTGGCTTTGATTGGTTGCTTGGCGGTGGCGGCGGCAGCAATCCAGTCACTGTTAGTGGTGGAACCAATGGTAATGCAGGTGTGCGCTCCACTTACACTGGTAACCTTGCTGCCCTTGCTAATACTGGAGCTGTAGCCCCAGTTACTCGCGGTTTGCGTTCTGGTAGCCGTGCTATTCGTGGTGATAGCATCGATTCTCTCTTCAATCCTGTTGATGCTGGAACGGATACAGTAGCTCCTGGCGTTCTGTCGATTGCAGGTATCTTTACAGATCCTCAATTTGGCATGGTCATCCGTGCCCTTTCACAGCGCAAGGGTGTCGATTTGATGAGCGCTCCTAGCGTTACTACCAAGGGGGGGCAACCTGCTACTGTTGAAGTTGTTCGTGAATTCATTTATCCAACTGAGTTTGACCCACCACAGATCCCAACCAACGTGGGTGGTGGTGGCGGTGGTGGCGGTGCTGTTGGTGGTGCAACTACAACTTCATCCATTCCGGTGACGCCAACTACGCCAACAGCTTTTGAAATGAGGCCTGTAGGTGTTCGGATGGAAGTTGATCCTGTTATTGGCGAAAATGGTTCTATTGATTTGAACTTACTTCCAGAAGTGACTGAATTTGATGGATTTATCAATTACGGAAGCCCAATTTACAGTGTTTCTCCTGCAACTGGCGTCATTGCTGAAACCATCAATTTATTTACTGGTGCTATTATTCCTGGTTCTGCTGGTACGCCGTCCCAAAAACTTGAATTGACACCTAACATCATCAATCAGCCGATCTTCTCGACTCGTAAGGTGAAGACTTCTGTGACAGTCTGGGATGGTCAGACAGTGGCTCTTGGTGGTTTGATCCGCGAAGACGTTCAAGACGTGGAAGATAAGCTTCCTGTCATGGGTGACCTTCCGTTTATTGGTCGTCTGTTCCGCACGGAAGTGGAAGATCACTTCAAGCGTAACTTGATGATCTTTGTGACAGCGACTCTGATCGACCCTGCTGGTCAACGTATCACGCCTCAGTCCACAACGGATGGTGGTGGTGTTGACGGTTCAAGTCCTCTTCTGCCTTCCATTGGTAACTAATTGGAACTGAATTTAGAAGGGGCAGGGGATTCATATCTCCTGCCCCTTTTTGTTTTATGAAATCTTGGATTATTACCGGTGGCATTGCCTGTGGAAAAAGCAGTGTGATGCGTGCTTTTGAGAAGGACGTTTCTTCGTTTATACGTTTTTTTTCTGCTGATGAGGTGGCCCAGAGACTGCTGGATGCACCTGATGTTTTGGAGGCACTTCAAGGCCTGTTTGGTTCCAAAGCTCTGGGCGCTTGTGTTGATGGGCAACAGAAGGCTGATCGCGCTTGGTTGAGAGAGCGTATTTTTTCAGATTCTGAGGCTAAATCGTCTTTGGAAAAACTTTTGCACCCTCGCGTATTGAGCGAATTTGAGAGGTGTCGGACCGAGGGTGAGCAATCTGGAACAGAACTTTTCCTTGCGGAGGTGCCTCTGCACTATGAGATTGGGTTCACAGTAACAGCGGACTTGATCATCGTGGTGGCTTCTAGCCAGACGATGCAAGTGAGGCGGTTGATGGAACGACGAAACCTCGAAATGCCGATTATCGAGCAGATGTTGAGGTCTCAGTGGCCCATCGAAGCCAAGATTGAAAGAGCGGATGTGGTCATTTGGAATGATGGTGACATAGCCGCGCTGGATGCCCAGTTACTGACGCTGACAAGACAGATTTGGCACGATGAATCCAACCGAAAATCCAGAGATCGCTGAGGCGATCATCCAACCCACCACGGAAACGCTGGTGAACTCCAAAGAACCGCAACCTGACACCCAAGCTGTCACCGAGGTGGTTCTACCTGACTCCTCTCCAGAAACGGTCACACCCGAAGCTGAGGCACCTAGCCCAGAGAAGCACTCGCCCCCGACTGCTGAGCCGCCGTTTCCTGTGGAGATTTCTTTAAACTCTCTGCATGAATCCTCTCTAGCCGAGCTGCAAAAGCTGGCGGAGACCGTAGGCTATAGAATCAATGCTAGCCGTAGTAAGCACCAGCTGACATATGATCTCCTGTCCTGGATGGCTGACCACCGCACACGTATTTTGGTGGATGGTATTCTGGAGATTGGCAGCGATAACTTTGGCCTGATCCGTTACCCGAAATACAGCTTTGCGCCGTTGCCCGAGGATGTTTTTATTCCGCTCTTTTTGGTGCGTAAATTTAATCTGCGTCCAGGCAATCGCATCACTGGTTATGCCCGTGCACCGAAAGATAGGGATAAATATCTAGCGATTGATCGCATTTTGGAGGTCGATGGTATCCCTATCGATACGTATCAGCCGCCGGTGGCTTTTGATAAGTTGACGGCCATGTTCCCGAATCAACGGATCATTTTGGAAACCGCAAAACCCTGCTCCCTTTCAGCACGAATTATGGATCTCGTGGCACCGCTGGGTAAAGGTCAGCGTGGGTTGATCAATGCGTCACCTCGTTCAGGGAAGACGGTGCTGCTCAAGGAGATCGCTAAATCCATTGTGCAGAATCACAAGGAAATCAGCCTGATCATTTTGCTTTTGGATGAGCGCCCCGAAGAGGTGACGGATTTTGAGGAGTCTGTCACGGGTTGTGAGATCTACGCCAGCACTTTTGATGAGAGCCCGAAACGTCACAGCCAACTCGCTGAGTTGGTACGCGAGCGTGCCTGCCGGCTGGTTGAAGCTGGTAAAGATGTCGTCATCCTGCTGGATTCTCTGACGCGCCTTGCACGCGGTTACAATTCACTCTCTGGTGGCAAGGGCCGCACCATGTCTGGCGGTATGGATGCCAAGGCCATGGAGAAGCCAAAACGTTTCTTTGGTGCAGCTCGCAATGTCGAAGAAGGCGGCAGTTTGACGATCATTGCCTCAGCTCTTGTGGAGACTGAAAGCAAGATGGATGAGCTTATCTTTGAAGAATTCAAAGGCACGGGCAATATGGAAGCGACGTTGGATCGCGAGATCAGTGAGCGCCGCATCTTCCCTGCTCTGCATGTTCTGAAGTCGGGCACGCGTCGTGATGATCTTCTCTACCACCCAGATGAATACAAACGCGTGATGGTGATCCGGAAACAGTTGGCTCAGGTGCCTGCTGTCGAGGCTCTCGAGCTGCTCATCCGCAACATCAACCGCACTAGCAACAATGCGGAAATTCTTCTCACGGGACTGAAATGAGCGAGGCCCCACCAGCTCAACCGACACCAACTTTGGCGGTGCGGGATTTCGAATTCATTTCAAATCTGGATCATTTGGAGCGCTGGGTTGCTGAGAGCGACGCGCATTTGCAGGTGATTGGTGAAACCAGAGTCTGCCTGGATACAGAGGCCGATTCCCTGCATCATTACCATGAAAAGTTATGCTTGCTCCAAGTGGCCTGTGGTGGGCGTTTTGCGCTCGTCGATCCTTTGGCCGTGACGGATGTCAGCTGTTTATTGGCATTATTGGATCGCTATGAACTCTGGTTTCATGGGGCTGATTATGACCTGACTATGCTCCGCCGCACTTATAATTGGGAGCCTCGTTTGATTCGTGATACGCAAATAGCTGCCCGTTTGACGGGAAGTCGTCAGTTTGGTCTAGCGGCATTGTTGCAAAACGTCTTGAATGTGACGGTGTCCAAAGCCTCGCAAAAGGCGGACTGGAGCCGACGTCCTTTGCCGGATCATATGTTGTCCTATGCTGTGGATGATGTGCGTTATCTTTTGAAAATTGCCGACCATTTTGTGGCTATCCTGCGTGAGAAAGGTCGTCACGCTTGGTTTGAAGAAAGCTGTCGGGAACTGCAGATGGATGTGGCTGCACGTAGCCTCGCTCCTCGGGAAGATCCCTGGCGTGTGCAGGGCAGTGGTCGTCTTCATTCAAAAGGCTTGGCCATTTTAAAAGCCATGTGGGAATGGCGTGAAGGCATCGCTGAAGAGCGTGATATGCCATGCTACCGTATCATGTCGAACAAGCAGATGGTTGCCTATGCTGAAACCTTTGAGGCCGGCGGTGTGATGGAGCCTCCTGGTGGCTGGCGTCCGCGCTGGAAAAAGGAGTTTCATGATCTCATTGCGGATGTTTTTCGTCAGGGTCAAACGGCCTGGCCGCAGCGACAAAAGAAAGTTAAAAGTCGCATGACGGATGCTCAGCGAGATGCGGTGGACCGCCTCTGCGGACATCGGGATCGGATTGCGATTACTTTGGAGATTGAAGGCAGCTTGCTTGGCTCTCGCAGCACGCTGGAACAGGTGATCGCCGAGCCTGAAGGTTTGACGCATCTCATGTCCTGGCAGGCTGAGATTCTAGCACCCGCGATGGGTGAACTTGGACCAGTTGAAAGCTCTACAGCCGTCGTAACGGCAGCCGAGGCTACGCTTGATCTGTAGCGGTTCAATTCTTGACCAGTGAGGCTCTCTCGCCATGGCTCTTTTGTGGCATCTCAGACCCATATGATCGATCGCGAAAGTCTGCGCACTAACCAATGGCGCAGACTCAGTTCGCTTGTGTCGGACTTGCTGCTTTCTCAGGGCTTTTACGGGCTGAAACTTCGTCAGAGCGGTCTAAAAATCACCGATGTCGGTTGTTTGGACGACTTTCTTCAAAAAGTGCCGTTTACCAAAAAGGCGGAGCTTTTGGCAGATCATTTGGCCTTTCCACCCTTTGGATCCAATCTGACTCAGCCTCTTTCCGACTATACACGTTTTTGTCAAACCAGTGGCACCAGCAGCGGTCAACCGATCGCCTACGTGGATACGGCTGAAAGCTGGGAGGACATGCTTTCGTGTTGGCGCAGGGTCTATGAAGGAGCTGAACTGGTGAAGGGTGAGGATCGCCTGTTTTTTGCTTTTTCATTTGGCCCCTTCTTGGGGTTTTGGACCGCCTATGAGGCTGCGAATCGCGACTTTATTGCCATTCCTAGCGGAGGTTTGTCCAGTCAGGCCCGGCTGGAAATGATGGCGCGTTACGCTGCTACCACACTCTGCTGTACCCCCACCTATGCACTGCGATTGGGCGAAATGATTGGCGCTGTCAGCGGGGTGCCTCTCAGTTCTTTGAAAGTGAAAAAAATCATCGTCGCAGGTGAGCCTGGCGGCAGCATCCCGGAGGTGAGAACCCGCATTGAAAAACTCTGGAATGCCCGAGTTTACGACCATCATGGCATGACGGAGGTCGGTCCTGTGAGTTTTGAAATCACTGAGATGCCAGGTAACCTTATCGTGATTGAAGAGGCCTATTTTGCAGAGGTGATCGATCCTCAGACTGGGCTGGAAGTCGCCGAAGGTCATGAAGGCGAGTTAGTGCTCACGAATCTGAAGCGCACGGCTTGTCCACTCATCCGCTATCGTACCGGAGACTGGGTGAAGAAACGCATCGTCCAAGGTCGGCTGACCTTAGAAGGCGGCGTGATCGGCCGAGTCGATGACATGGTCGTCGTTCGTGGTGTGAATGTTTATCCCAGCGCTATCGAGTCTGTGGTCCGACAATTTCCGGAGGTCGTCGAGTATCTGGTTCAGCAGCACCAGGTCGATGCAATGCATGAGATCGAGCTTCTCATTGAGGTGCCTGATCACTCCGCATCCAGTTTGGTGAAAAAGCTCGAGACCAAGCTGCGCGACACTTTTTCTCTGCGTATCCCAGTGAAGCTTGCTGAGTCCGGCAGTCTGCCGCGCCATGAGTTCAAAGCCAAACGCTGGCGGGTGATTGGCTAGACCATCACCAACTTGCGACGCTCTGCCAGTTCATCCATCGCGGCTAGGATTAGCTGGCGATCCATTTCATGGACTTCCAGTTTCTCACCGATCTTAGGTACCAGGGTCACAGTTAATTCACCTCCCAAGTGTTCACGGAATTCCTCGAGACCTTCTAAAATAACAGGCTCGCCACTTTTGCCAGCAGCCAGAAGATCAGAGTGATAGGTGTCAAAGCCAATGCGTTCGATGAGCGTCAGCACTCGCTGAGCCGTCGCTGCATCGAGAATGCCTTTTTTGACTGAGTAGATCAAATCCACCGCCATGCCGATAGCAACCGCTTCCCCATGAGTGACTTGAAAATGCGTGATCTGCTCCAGTTTATGAGCAGCCCAATGACCAAAGTCGAGAGGCCGTGCACTTCCTAGCTCGAAGGGATCTCCGCCTGTGGCGATGTGCTCGACGTGCAGTTCAGCGCTACGCTGCACGACGCGTTCAAGTGCCGACTGATTAAGATGCGCTAGAGCATCTGCCATGTCTTCCATTTCTTCAAAGAAAGCTTTATCACGAATTAGAGCCACCTTGATCGCCTCAATGATGCCATTGCGTCGTCCCCGCTCAGGCAGACTTTCCAGAAAGGCAAAATCATTCACCACTGCAAAGGGCACGGCGAAGCTGCCAACCCAGTTCTTTTTGCCAAAGAAATTCACGCCATTTTTGACGCCAACGCCGCCGTCTCCCTGACTCAGCGTCGTCGTGGGAAAACGCACATGGCGGATACCGCGATGTGCTGTGGAGGCTGCAAAGCATACGAGATCTAGAGCCGCGCCGCCGCCAATAACAAAAACATAGCTGTGTCGGTCGAGCATGGCTTCATTGATCGCCTGCCAGCAGTGTTGGACCAGGGAAAAATCGTTTTTGCAGGGCTCGCCGCCTGGGAGAACCACCACCTCACCCGCTAAATCAAGCACCTCAGCATGAGCACGCGCATAGTTGCGGATCTCCATCCGCAGCCCAGGATTAGCCGTCATGACCTGGTCATCGGCAAAGATCAGCACACGTGGCACCTTATTGGGGTGATCGAGTAGCAGTAAATCTCGGATCGTCGTATTCGCAGGCGCGAAGACATCTCGGGTAAAAAGGATGCGGTGGGCGTATTCGAGCCTGATTTTCTTCTCCAACATGGGCGGGGGTGTCTCTGTGCCCTTGATGCGTCTGGCGTTCAAAGGGAAAGATAAAAACGTATCAAAATATCCTTTTCTAACGCTTGTCTTATTCAAGTCGCTGCAATCCAGTGCTGCCAGAGGCGAAGCAGGGGAGCTAGGATAACAAAGCCGAGGGCTAAAGTCAGGGAAATCTGGCTGACGGCCAATGCATCTACCACAGGGATGCCTGCCAGTAGGATGCCGACGGCTCGACCGATGGAAGGTCCGCCTTGTTTCATGATTCGGCTGGCCGTGGCTACTACTGCGGCAAAAAGAAAGATCAAGATCAGTGGCAGCAGCGGTCCGAAATCAGCAAGAATCATGACTGGTCTCAAACGCTGTCCATCAAAGAGCATGAGTGCCGCGAGGATGCCGGGCATCCATAAGAGCAGCCGTGCAAAGCCTGAACGCCAGAAGGAAACGGGTGATCCTTTGGCCTCCATCCTCGCGACCATAGTCAGGCCCACGATGTAGGCTCCAAGGGCGAGGGCAGGGAGGCCGATGGGTAACCACCAGGGAATACAGGCACCTGTTTGGCAAGGCATTCCTGGCATGAGGTAAAGCAAAATTCGACAGGCTCCCATCACCCAAACGGCACCGGTCCAGGGCTTGTGGTAGAAGTCATAGAAGAGGATGCATCCGGCCAAAGCGGAGGTGATGCCCCAGCAAGCGCCGCCCAATAGTACGGCAACACACCAGCCACTGATAAGCATGCTTAAACCGACGAGCCAGGCTGCGGTCAAAGCAGCGCGGCCACTGGGAATGGGGCGTTCTTTGCGGTGTTCAGCGTCAAATTTGGCGTCTGCTGCATCATTCAGAATCATGCCGCCTGAATAAAGGAGGGAGCCCGCTAGCAGCATCCAACCTAGAATGGGGTTCTGTAGAGAACCGCCTGCTAGTAGCCAGCCAGCCGTGACGTTGGTCCAAACGGTCGGCAGGTTGGAAATGCGAGCAAGCTCTAACCAGGCGCGGGTCATGTCGATGGATGATTTGGGTGTTTGCCGACTTAGACTACTTCTTCACTAGGTTAGACAAACGAGTCGTGACCTGCTGGCGCACCGGAACGACTTTACCGCCGATCTCCAGTTTGATGTCTGCTCTGAAGGCTCCAAAGGAAACGGTGCCTCGCTCCAAATCAAAGAGCACCTGACCAAAAGTCTTGGAGCCATTCCCGAGCGTCACCGTGCGGGTGCCGACGGAATCATCGGTGCGCTTCATTTCGCCTTCAAAAGTGATCTTTGCATGACGTCGACCTTCGTAGTCCACCACGGCATCCATCTTGGCGTGCAGTTCGACATGGACCATGCCAGCGCTTGGGAAATCCACCGATTCTTGAGCGGTCCAGCGGTCACCAGTTTTCACCGCCATTTTCGGCAGTCCCATTTCTAATGAACGCCGATAAAGATCCGCGACCTGTTTTGCCTCAGCGATCTGATCTAGTGCCACGATTCCGTCCGGACTAGCGGACATGGAGGTGGAATCGCGCACCTCGATAAACTGATCGTCTGGGCCGTAGGCTAGCACAAAGCTTTTACCGACACTTTGGCCCACGGAGGCTCTGATCATCGGATCTGCCCGACCCAGATCGGCTGAATCAAAGGATTGTTTTTTGCCTTTGAGGCTTACCTCGCCAGTTAAAGATTTAAAGGTGACCTTTGCGCGTTTTTCGCCGGATTCATGGCCGACCACGTCGATCACGGTCGTCTGAATGACCTTCATTTTCTGATCCTCCGGTTTACCAATGGCTGTGAGGCTCGTCGTCGTTTCGGTCAGCGTTTCTTGAGTGTAGATGTAACCAGGCAACCAACGCAGGCGCAGAGACTGAAGTTCTTCTTCAGCCCAGACGTGCATGGATGTAGTCAGAGAAACAGTAGTCATGATTGCCCTGAAGAGGCCGGGTAAACGTGAGGAAGAAAACATTGTTCAGCGAGCTACGATAGAAGCTCTCTCTTTGCAACCTTGCCATTTTTTAGATTCGCAAATGGCTGATCGCCGAAGTCCATCTGTTGGGTTGGCTCTGAACAAAAGTGAAGGAATCTGAATTCATTTTTGAATATTTGCCGTCTGAAGTGTCATACAATCATTGACATGACTGCTCCTAACACTTCTATCCAAGATAAGAATAAAGAAACACTGATTGGCCAGACGCCTGCCGAGATCCCTCAACTAACGACAGAAGTCGAGCGCTCTGAGGACGTAGCCTTCACCAAGAAGTTTTTGGATCGCACTTTTTTACGAGGTCCGAACCGTCGGCTCAAGGAACTGTCACTCATTTTTGGGGTGGCCCGAGAGTTCCTGTTGGGATTCCGCGCTCTGCACTTTGTTGGGCCGTGCATCACAGTGTTTGGCTCGGCTCGATTCGATGAAAATCATGCGTATTACAAGCTAGCTCGGAAGATGGGCGCGGCGATTGCGAATATGGGTTTCACTGTCATGACGGGCGGTGGACCTGGAATCATGGAGGCGGCGAATCGCGGAGCTAAAGACGTGGGTGGTCGCAGTGTAGGTTGCAATATTCGACTGCCGTTTGAGCAGAAGCATAATCCGTATCTAGACCGCTGGGTGACGATGGACTATTTCTTTGTCCGTAAAGTGCTGCTCACGAAATACAGCTATGGCTTTATCATCATGCCCGGTGGCTTTGGCACCTTGGACGAAATGTTCGAAGCACTGACTTTGATTCAGACAAAGAAGGTCAAAAATTTTCCTGTGGTGGTGATGGGCACGGAGTTCTGGGGTGAACTGCGCAACCTGATTGATCACATGGTCAAAGGCAGCACGATTAGCCCTGAGGACATTGATCTCATTTGCTGGACTGATAGTGTGGAAGAAGCGATCCAGCACTTGCAGGATCGTGCGGTGAAACAGTTCGATTTACGTCGTGATGTGGTGCCTAGCAGCAGTGTCCTACTGGGAGAAAAGAGTCTTTAAGGATCAGAAGTTGCTTCTTGTCACTTTCTCTACTTCGTGGGTTTGTAATTATCATAAATGCAGGATCAAATTCTCCATCTCGAAAGCGGACTCAAGCTTGGCTATGTCGAGCACGGAGATCCCGCTGGCGTACCTTTATTTTATTTTCATGGTTGGCCGAGCGCGCGTGTTCAAGGAGAGCTGATGGATGAGGTGGGTAAAAAGTATGGACTGCGTGTCATTTCTCCTGATCGACCTGGAATAGGGCTGTCGGATTTTCAACCAAACCGCCAGCTTTCTGACTGGCCACAGGTGCTTCGCCAACTGGCAGATCATGTGGGTGCAGATAAATTCCATGTCATGGGATGGTCAGGTGGCGGGCCGTATGTGCTGGCCACGGCTTTGGCCATGAAGGAGCGCATCCTGAGTGCTACGATTTGTTGTGGCGCACCGCCGTTGATGTTTTTGGGCTATCAACACATGTTTTGGGTATATCGGATGATGATTCATCTACGCCGAGTGTTTCCCTCTTTGCTAGGCCTGCTGCTGAGAGCTGGGAAGGTGATGACCAGTTGTCAGCCAGATCGTGTACCGCTGCGCTGGCTGCTGAAAATGTTGGGTGAGGAAGATCGTCGAGTGCTTTCCGATCCCTATACCTTTAATGTGGTGCGTGGTGGTATGGTAGAGGCTCTGCGTCGTGGGCCGCGCATGGTGATTGCTGATGCCGATATTTATTTGTCGGAATGGGCCTTTGAGGTCAGTCGAATTGATACGCTGATTCACCTTTGGCATGGTAAAGAGGATCGCAATATTTCCTGGAAGTACAGTGAGCAGATTGCCGCATTGATGCCGCATACGACCACGCATTGGCTCGAGAAAGAGGGGCATTATTCACTACCAATCACACATCTAGAGCGCATTATTCGACATGCTTTAGGAAAGGATTAATCATTTCTTGCTTGGCTTGGCGCGGTCTTTGCCTTTATGACAAAGAATGACCTTTGAAAAATTCGCTGCTGATCTCTCTGGATTCGTTTGGGGAGTACCTCTCATCGCGTTGCTTTTTGGCACGCATTTGTTTTTAACCTTTCGCACTGGCTTCATTCAGAAGCGCATGTGGCAGGCAATCAAACTCTCATTCTCTAGAGAAAAAGAAGGAGAAGGAGATGTGTCTCAGTTTGGAGCACTGACGACGGCTCTGGCCGCAACCATCGGGACTGGGAATATTGTCGGCGTAGCCGGCGCTGTGGCTGCGGGTGGTCCCGGCGCTGTCTTATGGATGTGGCTAACGGGTGTTTTTGGTATTGCCACCAAATACAGCGAAGCTCTATTGGCAGTGAAATATCGGGTCCAGCAAAAAGACGGTAGTTTTGCAGGTGGACCCATGTATGCGCTGGAATACGGATTAGGCCAAAAATGGTTAGGCATGATCTTTGCGATTTTTACCATGATTGCGGCATTTGGCATTGGTTGCATGACACAGGCCAATAGCATCGTGGATAACGTGCAGAATCTTTTGAAGGAACAAACGGCTTCTGGTGTGAGCTGGGCTCAGCCTGAGTTCGTTGCATGGGGGTTGGGCATCATCATGGCGATACTCACTGCCCTTGTCATTTTAGGGGGAGTGAAATCCATCGCTAGAGTATGTGAGGTGCTCGTGCCGTTTATGGCTATCTTTTATGTGCTGGGTTGTTTGGCTGTGCTGATTCATAATTGGGCCGTCATTCCTGAAACCATTGCCGTGATTTTCCGCTCGGCTTTTACCGGCAGTGCTGTTGCGGGTGGCTTCATTGGTAGGGGCATGCAGATGGCCATGCAGATGGGTATTGCCCGTGGGCTTTTCAGCAATGAATCAGGACTGGGCAGCGCGCCGATTGTCGCGGCTGCAGCACAGACCAAAAATCCGTATCGTCAGGCTTTGGTCAGTTCTACTGGCACTTTTTGGGATACCGTGGTCGTTTGTGCCATGACAGGACTCGTCATCGTGAGCAGTGGTCTCTGGAAAGATGGCATGGCGGCCGACGGCACGATGAAGCTGGCTGCTGATGGCAGTGCTGTTCTGGCAAAGGCTGCTTTGGTTCAAGGAGCCTTTGGAGTTTTGTCAGGCATTGGGCCATTCGTTTTGACGGTGGGCCTATTAACCTTTGTTTTCTCCACGATTCTTGGCTGGTGCTATTATGGAGAAAAAGCCACGGAATATGTTTTTGGAACACGTGCAGTCCTTCCGTATCGCTTGCTTTGGATTGCGGCGGTGCTTTTTGGCTCTACCCAAAAAGCCAGCGCAGTCTGGGACTTTTCAGATGCTGCCAATGGGTTGATGGCTATTCCAAATCTGATTTGTCTGATCTGTCTCAGCGGTGTGATCGCCGCTGAGACGCGTCAGCATCGTCATGATCTTTGATTAAACCTCGCTGGGCAAGAGTTTTAATAACTCCGGTGCTAGAGGAGATTCGAAGATCATCTCTTTGCCTGTATGCGGGTGTGTCAATTTCAACACGGCAGCATGCAGCGCCATACGCCGTGCTGGGTTGGATTTGGCTCCGTATTTTTCGTCTCCCACAATCGGGCAGCCAGCTTGAGCAAGTTGCACGCGGATCTGATGGCGGCGTCCGGTTTCTAAAGTGACCTCAAGTAGGGTGCGGCCCATGCCCTGACGGAGCACTCGATAATGAGTGATGGCTTCACGGGTTTCAGGGCCTTCTTTGCAGGCAAACACTTTGTGAGGTTGGCTTTCATCCAAATGCGTGCGCAGTGTGCCAGCTTGGGCGGGTGGTTTTCCTTCGACTAAAGCAAGATAGCTTTTCTCTGCGGTGGTCCAGTTGCTTTGCAGCGTTTCTTTAGCTTCTTCACTCTTGGCAAAAACAAGCACTCCTGAGGTTTCACGGTCTAGACGATGAACGATCCAGACTCGGGCGACGCCAGTGCGTGCACGGTCACGGACGTAGCCAGTGATGGCATGGTAGGCTGTTTTGTCGGTTTCCTTTTCGGTCGAGATCGTTAGGAGATGGGCTGGTTTATGCACGACGATGATGTCGTTGTCCTCATACAGAATACTCATGCCCTGTGGCAAATCTGGAGCAGGTGGTGGTGCTTTGGTCGGGTGAATGCTGACTTGGTCACCTGCCTTGAGTTCCTGATTGTGCCTCGTTACCACTTGGTCATTCACACGCACGGCGCCGAATTTCAGCCATTGCTTCACATTGGTACGCTTCACCTCCGGCCATGTTTGGAAAAGGAATGCCAGAAGAAGTTGCGGCTCAGAAACGGTCTTGGGTGGAATCATGGAAAGTCCTACATCCCATGAACCAAGCGCTGACGCAACAAGCTACTTCACTTGCACTGGATGCATGAGGTAGGCGATCAGGTCACGAATCTGATCTGGCTGGAAGGCTAAGAGCAGTCCTTCGGGCATCATGGAGACGGGGGATGTATCGGTTTTGGTGATCTCGGATTTCTCCAGAGTCATGGTTTCCGCGAGGGTTCGTAAGCTCACCGTCTTGTCCGTGGTCCCAGTGATGACGCCACTGAGAGTGCGACCATCTTTGAGTGTGATCAGGCTCATGCGGTAGTCCGCGCTGACCACGCCACTAGGATCGGCGATGTTTTCAAGAAGGTAGTCGATGTTTGCTCGACCGCTGCCAGTGAGGTCTGGGCCGATTTTGCCGCCTTGCCCATACATTTGGTGGCAAGCACCGCAGATGGCCGTGAAGAGCACGCGCCCCTGACTGAGATTGGCTTTAGCCAAAGTAGCGGCATCGAGCTGTTTTTTGATCTTCTCGATGAGTTCCTTTTTATCGGCCGCGGAGTCGCGCAGTTCTCCCCAGACTTCAGTGAGCTTTTTGGTTAGAGCGTCATCTTTGAAATCACGGATCTGCCGGGCATGGAAGGCGGTGACTTCAGTGCGGTCGATCTGACCTTTACCCACGCTTTCTAACATTGCGGATGCCCAAGCGGGGCGGGAAACCAGTGCATTTAGAATGGTGGGTCGATCCGTAGGCGCGAATTTCCTGTAATCCTTCACCAGTCGTTGACCGATGGCTGGGTCATCAAAGAGCGTCAGCCCACGCACGGCGGCTACGTTCAGTCCACGTACATCGAGCAGGCCTTCACAAACCGTTCGCAGGTCGGCGGGTCGGGCCTCGATCAGCGTCTTCAAAGCGGCCTCGCGTGTTGAGGTTTCCGCTTGGGCATCGAGCACGATTTTCTTCACATCATCCAATGCCCGGCCATCGCCGAAGAGGATAGAGAGATCTCGGACGTGGTTTGTTTGGTCTTTTGCTAGAACGGTAAAAGCATCCCAGCTCTCCGGCTTCGGCACCATTCGCAGACCTTTAAAGGCCTCTGCCATGCCTTCGAGGATGCTCGGTGTCTGCTCTGGTCTTGCATTCGCCAGTAGCGCATTCAGATGCTCTTGATGCGTGGCCAGGCCCCGGGTGATCCACGTCAGCGTCTTCGCCCAGTTGCAATGCTGGGCGATCTTCACCAGTGCTGCTGGGTCATGCTTGGCCAGCGTGCTAATGCCATACCAGACCATGTTTGGTAGCAAAGGATCGTCGGCATACTTCGTGTGCTTCAGCAGTTCAATGGCGAGTTCGGCGCGTTTTTTTAATGGCAGTCGCTGGAGAGTGGAAGCAAGCGTGAGGTGAACGAAGCTGGATTTGGCTGTGCGTGCGAGATTGAGTAAGAGGTCTGTCTCTTGGATGTCTTTGATCGCTTGTGGATGCTGCTCACCCGTGATCAGGTCGATAGGCCAAAACTGCGTCATCTCACGGATCGCTAGCACGCGCTGATGTTCATCCCCCTTGAGATCGGCTTTCGGCAAAGGTTTACGCCAAGCAAAGGGCGACTCTGGCTTCTTTACATCCCCATAACTGATCCTGAAAATCCGTCCGCTGGTGCGATGCACGCCAGTGCTGTCGTGGCACTCTCCGGTGTCGCTCCAGTCGAGGATGAAGCCGCTGCCGTCCGGGCCTGTGCTGATCTCGATGCCGCGGAACCAGGGATCGTCGGTGAGAAAGACATCGGGCTCGTGTTTGCCGACGTAACCGCTGCCGTTGCGCTCGAGTCGCTCCACATTGGCACGGCGGCCGTGCATGTTCAGGGTGAAGAGCTTGTTGCGATATTGCTCGGGCCATTGGTCACCCTGGTAGATCATCATGCCGATGTGGGCGTGGCCGCCACCGAGGCTGTTTGCTTTGCCATCGCGGGATTCCGTCCAGCTTCCGCTGCGGTCGTAGTGGTAGTGATCGGCGATGGTGTCCAGCTTTTCATACACATACGGATTCAGCGTGCTGGAGTCCATGAGATGGGCACCTGGGATGAGGTGCCAGAGATGGCCGGTGACGGTGTTGATGAAGAACATCTCGCCGTTTTGATCCCAATCATGGCCCCAGGGATTGGTCGTTCCGTGGGTCAATACCTCGACGATTTTCCGCTCAGGATGAAAGCGCCAGATGCCGCCTTTCATGGGGATGCGTTGATTGTCCGGTGTGCCTGGCACGCCTAATAATCCTGGGCAGGAGTGGCCGCAGCGCCCGTAAAGCCAGCCGTCAGGGCCCCAGCGCAGACCGTTGGCAAAGTTGTGGTAGTTGTCTTTGGCTACCGTGAAGCCATCCAACACCACCTCGGGTTCGCCATCGGGGATGTCATCGCCATTGCGATCCGGGATGAAGAGGACCTGTGGCGGGCACATGAGCCAAACACCACCACGCCCGACTTCCACACTGGTCAGCATTTGCACATCTTCCGTGAAGACTTTCCGCGTCTCTGCCACGCCATCCCAGTCTTTATCTTCCAGGATGATGACGCGGTCTTTGAGTCCGAGGTCAAAGCGTTTGCTGCGCTCTGCATAGGTGTAGTTCTCCGCTACCCACATCCGGCCTTTGGCATCCCAAGCCATGCCAATTGGATTCTGTACATCCGGCTCTGATGCAAAGAGCATGGCCTTAAACCCTGGCGGCAGTTTGAGCATCTTGAGAGACTCTTGCGGTGTTGGAGGCTGGGCATTGCCAGGGTCGGAGTTGTAGATCGCGGGAAAGTCTGCTTGAGCCAAAGCAGCGAAAGTCAGAAATGCAGCCAAGGACCATTTGAATGAAGAAAACATATTTGAGAAATCGTGTGCACAAACGCGCTTCATTCAACTTGTGAATAGGCATGATTTTGTGTCGGACAGGGTCAATGCCTGACGTTATCGTCAGTGCTCGCCAAACAGCTGGGTAGTTCTAAGAACTGAGCATCGACTCTTCAACTGCCGCGGGCGATGTCTGCTCAACTTAGCGGAGTTCGTCGATCCATTTCTCACAGGTATATGGCTGGAAAGCACGAATGGCCTGCAGCAAGGCCTCAGGATCGGTTTCTGTGATTAGACTGGAGCGGTGCTCGGGTTTGAGAAAACCGGTCGTGCTCATGTGATCGAGGAAGGTGAGCAGGTGATCAAAGAAGCCTGCGACATTCAACAAACCAACGGGTTTTCCGTGAAATCCGAGTTGCAGCCAAGTCAGAGTTTCAAAGAGCTCGTCCAGCGTGCCGAAGCCGCCAGGCAGGGCAATGAAGGCATCGCTCAGATCGACCATCTTTTGTTTTCGCTCATGCATGGAGCGGGTGACGTGCAGTTCCGTGACGCCGCCATGACCGAGTTCTTTGGCCAGAAGAGATTCGGGGATGACGCCGATGACTTCGCCGCCAGCAGCTAATGCGGCATCAGCGATGACACCCATGATCCCGACATTGCCACCGCCATAGACGATGCCGATGCCTTGCTGGGCCAGAAAGGTGGCCGTCTGGGCAGCTGCTGTTGCATAAATTGGATCGAGTCCGCGACTGGACCCACAATAAATGGCGATGCGCATGGGGAGTGTTTTTTAGCGTTTCACAGCATCCCAAACTTGGCTGTATTTGGCTAAGTCGGGGCCGAGATCTTGGATGACCTCGCTTTTGGCACGGACGGCGTCTGGAATGATGACAGCAGGATTTTGAAGGAAGGCTGGGTTTACTTTTTTGAGAGCCTCGACGTTCGGGCAGAGATAACCCATCCACTGCATATTTTCAGCCGCGATGTCAGGATCGAGCAGATGATTGATCAAAGCATGTGCCAGCTCCTTTTGTGGCGCAGATTTCGGGATGACCATTTCATCACAGCCCATGGTGACGCCTTCCTCGGGAATGAGGATGCCGATTTTGTCGTTCTCTTGAGCGACTTGGAAAAGGTCTCCGCTGTAACCATGGACGAGGATGAATTCGCCTGAATCCAGTCCGCTTTTGTAGCCTTCGTTATCCAATTTGGCAGCGTTCTTTTTCCAGCGTAGAAGCACTTCCTGTGCTTGGGCTAGCTCGGCCTCATTTCGTGTGTTGATGCTGTAGCCGAGTGATTTAAGGGCAGCTCCAATGGTCTCTCGGATGTCGTCGAAGAGCGTCATGCGCTGTGCGGCTGCTGGGTTTTCAAAAATACTCCAGGATGGCTTTGGAGCTGTGATCTTGTCTTTTCGATAAGCAACTACGGCATAGGCTAGCGTGTAGGGCACGCTGTGTGCCATGGTTTTATCGATCACCTTGTCGAGCACAGAGCTGTCGATGTTTTTGAGGTTAGGCAGCTTGCTGTGATCCAGGTCGGCGAGCATGCCTTCCTGATGCATGACCTGG
>JAIXZA010000153.1 GCA_027489965.1 Verrucomicrobiaceae bacterium | reverse complement strand
CGTCCTTTGGGTGAGTGCCCAAGTTGTGCGCCTTCGCGAGATAGGTGACCTGAGTGTTCACGACCGCCACGCCGCCGCTGACAGAGCTCAACGCCGCCGCGATGGCGATGCGTGTGTCGCCGCGCCACCACATGCTTTTCAGCATGGCGAGCTGCGTCTCTGTCAGGGGCGGAGGGGTGGTTTTAGCCACGCGCGCCACCGGCGCTTGTGAACCATGCAGCAGGCGGCACTTTGCCTCCGGTTGCTTCGTCGATCTTCCGAATGGTTTCGCGTCCAGGCAGCTTTCCGTTGACGATTTCAGCCGTGTAAGAGCGGCTAATTCCGAACCGCTGCGCTGCGGCCCCATGTTTCAATCCTTGGGATTGCATCCACTCTGTGAGAGCGATGCTTCCAGCGTTCGGTGTTGGGGGTTTTGGCCGTCCTACTCGGCGTCCTGTCGGTGGATTTCTAAGCATGTAGTCCCGAACTTTCTGCATCGTTCGGGGGAGGCATTGTCCGCCCTGCGAAAGGCGAACAAAAAGCGTGTTGTCATCGACGGCATAGGCCGCGAGCGTTCCTAGCGAGATGCCGCGTGCATCGCAGTAGGTCTGCGCTTCTGCGCAAAATTGGGAAAGGATTGGGTCTGTCATGGGGTCCAAGCATAGGTTTCCTTTCCCACGGCATCAAGGGTTTTTATACCCATGGCGTTCTGTCGCTTTTTGTGGGAAAAAATCCCTATGCAAGAGGATCCTTTCATAACGGGGTTGCGTGATTTTTTTTCTGCAAACCCAACGCTGAAACCGGCAACAGTGTCGGCTGATGCGGGATTGGACAAATCCACGATCCGCATGATGTTTGAGGGGCGGACACGTTCCCCGAAAGTGAGCACCTGCGTCAGCATTGCCCGAGCCCTTGGCACGAGCGTTGAGGCGATTCTGTCGGGCGGCGCGGAGCGGGTTGAGGTGGGCGCGCCTACGCCGGAAGGGAAAGAGCTCGTCCAGGTGTTCGACATTGACGCCAGCGCAGGCTTCGGGAGCCTCGTGGAGTCTGAGGATCACGTTTACAACCTTGCGTTCGATAGGGATTTTTTGCGGTCAATGACTGCGGCGCCTGAACGAAAACTGAGGATTATCAGGGTGAAGGGCCATTCTATGGAGCCAACACTGGTTGATGATGATCAGGTTCTCGTCGACACCACCAAGACAAATCTCAGTTATGACGGCCTTTTCGTCTTGAGGTTCGATGACGCTCTGCACATCAAGAGGATCGGCCGATCAGTAAAGGCGGGTTATGTCATGGTCATCAGCGACCATCCGTCTTACCCGTCTCTGGACATGCCTAAAGCGGATATTGTCACCATCGGGCGGGTGCTTTGGTATGGGAGGAAGGTTTGAGCGAGCTGCTTCTTGCCATTGGCGTGCTTCTGATCGCTGTGGGAGCGTTCACCTATCGCCAGCTCACGGCAGCGTTTGGTGACAAAGGCGCGCTTGTTCTGATCGTCGGGCTGGGCCTGGTCGGAGCATCATTTGGGCTGGCACACTAGTCTCTGATTCGGCTTTTTTCTGTAAGAATTGAACCCCGCTTCTGCGGGTTTTTTTATGCTCTTCTCGCGGAGGGGGGTATTTATACCCACTTGGCATTGACGTGGGAAAACATCCCTATTAGCGTCTACCCTCATCTGATACCGATGATGAGGGAGTGCTGTTGGATGTCTCACAAACAGGGGTTGCAAACCCATGGCGTGGTTGTGGCGGGGCTTGGAGGATGAGCTTCTACACCCCACCTCGCCCCGCTCGTGAGCGCGCCCGCGCCGCCGCTGCGCAGCTCGTGCAGCGCGGCCTGAACAGCCTGACAAGCGACGAAATCGCCAAGGTCATCGCCGAAGCGATCCTCTCGAAGCACGACACGGCATCAGCGCAGGCCATCGCCGACCTTGTGAGCCGTGAAATCTGGATAGGTGCGCGATGACCATTGAGAGCATAGCCGACGCCCTGCTTTGGGTGCAGCGCGAGACAAACCAAATCGCGTATCACCGCGCCAAAATCGAAGAGAATGGGCGAACCGTCTATTCCGAGACCGCAATCCGGAACTCACACAAGCGCCGCCAGAACCCGCTTCTGTGGATATGGATGGAGCTCGGCAAGCCTGCCGATGTTCCGGTCAACGAGTCTGATGAGGCGTTGATCGCCGCATGGCTCGAGGGCGCACTCGCCACGTACAGCGAGGAAATCAAGGCTTACAAGCGCCGCAAAATGGCGAGGCGCAGGGTGTGATGCGTCAACCTACGAGCCGTTCTGACCTCTACCGGCATTACTGGCGCGCCCTCGAGGGTGATCCCACGCTCGAGGTGCATGACGGTGAGCCCCATTGCGGCTGGTATAAGACCAAGCTCGTGACAGGTGGCCCGTGGGTGCCTGTCGAAATCCGCATGCTGCAGGTGACCGACGACAACGGCGAGCTGACCGAGCCCGAGCGCATGGTCTGTACCGTCGCCGGCGAGCGCCGCAACGCGGCCAGCATGTGGACCTTTCTCGAACCGATCCCGCGCGCCGAACACGACGCGCTGATGACCCGCAAGGACCAGATTCCGGCGATGGCCGCGACGAAGGCCCCGATGAAACTTTCCAAAATGCCAATGATGAGGCCCAAATGACCACCGAAGATAACCCGTCCCCGATGGGACACAACAACCCGCCCCCGTTTGATCCTGTGGCGCACGCCGAAGCCGTCAAAAAGGCGCAGGAGGTGGCAGATGCCGCCGCCGCGTGGCTGAACCTTGGCGAAATCACCACCGCCGAGCAAAGCCAGATGCTCACCGATTTTGTGGCACAGACGCGCAAGATCGAGAAGGACATCGACGCCGAGCGAGCAACGGCGAAGAAGGTTCACGACGACGCGGGCAAGGCCGTCCAGAAGGCCTATTCGTTGCCGCTCGACATCCTGAAAAGGTGTCTGGACAAAGCCAAGCTCTTGCAGGGCGGGTGGCTGGCGAAAGAGAACGATCGCATTGCCAAGGAGAAGGCCGAAGCGGCGGCAGTAGCCGAACGCAAGCGCCAGGCGGCAGAGGCCGAGCTGCAGCGCGCCTCGCTGAACAATGACCTTGCCGGGCAAGCCGAAGCGGAGGCCGCGCTCAAGGATGCCAAAAAGGAAGAGAAGGCCGCTGCGCGGACGGAAACCGCCAAGGCCGGTTCCTACACCGGGGGCGGTCGCTCGATGGCCCTGCGCACCGTCAAGACGGCGGTGATCGAGAGCCGCCGTCAGGTGATGCTGCACTTCGCAGACCATCCCGACATGCTCGAGCTCCTGCAGCGCCTGTCGAACGCCGCCGTGCGCGCGGGCGAAGAGGTGCCGGGCGTGGCCGTCAAAGAAACGCAGGTGGCAGCATGAGCGAGAACGCCACCCTCACCGCCGAAGCCGCCAAGGCGTTGCCGCTGCAGCGTGTGCCGAACGTCAAGGCCCTGCTTCTGAACGATGCCGCGCGCCAGCAGCTCTCTGTTGTCGCGGCGCGCCACATGCAGCCCGAGCGCATGATGCGCGTGGTCGCCAACGCGATCCGCACCACCCCGAAGCTGCAGAACGCCGATCCCCTGAGTTTCTTGGGCGCGCTGATGCAGTGCGCCGCGCTGGGGCTCGAGCCGAACACCATCCTTGGCCACGCTTACCTGATCCCCTTTGACAACAAGAGGAAATTCAAGAGGCCTGATGGGTCGTGGGGCGAGAACAAGATCACCGAGGTTCAGCTCGTGGTGGGCTACAAAGGCCTGATCGACCTCGCGCGGCG
>JAIXZA010000159.1 GCA_027489965.1 Verrucomicrobiaceae bacterium | reverse complement strand
GCATCGTGTCTTTTACGTTTGGCTTTCATTAGGTTTTGGTCTTTTGGGGTGCTCCCCAAGACTGTAATCACTATAATCACATAACTTCACTACTGGCCCGAATTTCGGGGTCCACCTCACTCGACCAGACGGCGGGCTAACAAAAAGCGTTGTCCTGCTGGGCTGCGCCCGTATTCGTCCCGAAGTTTAGCGGGCTCGGCATTCAGATTAAAGGCTTCACGAGCCTGGGTGGAGCTCATGAGATCATAGGCTGCATGGTAAAAGCTATCCATGGCGCTGAGTCCGTCTGATTTTTCGGTGGCGCGGAAGTGCTCGTCCACAGCGGCCAGCAGACTGCGGCGACGGTCAAAGCGTTTTTCGTCGATGTCCTTGGGTGAAGCGAGATCACGAACGGTGAAATTTTTATCCGCAGGATCACTGCCAAGGGCAAAAGGACCGTAGGCGCTGCTCATGTAGCCGCTGCCCTGTTCTGGGGCAAAGACGCTGGGAATGGCGACATAGGGCGGCAGGTTATTGCGTGAACCTTGTTCATGAGAAATAATGCTGCCGAAGCTGGGAAACTTCACGGCTGGGCTGGGGCGGTAGCCAGTGAGCATGTTATGAGTGCCGCGCTCGTGAGCTGCCTCACCATGGGTCATGGATCGGATGATGCTGATTTTATCGAGGATCTTGGAGATGTGAGCGAACTTTTCGCCGACGTATTCGCCAGTCACGCCTTTGATCGGGCTGAAGGGGCCACGATAATCTGGGGAGGCGTAGGGCTTGGGGTCCCAGGATTCATGCTGGGCCATGCCACCGGGCAGATAGATGTGGATGATGGAGGTAGCGACTGCTTTGTAAGTCTCCACCGTCGGCATGTTGACGGCTGCGGCCTGGAGCTTCAGCAATTGGGGCAGGGTGATGCCCAGTCCTGCCATGGCCCCGACCTGGAGGAAGTCACGACGACCTTGTTGATTGCTGAAGAGTTGGCTGTGATTGCCACTGCAGAGAGGATGCATTTTCATGATGGAAACGGAGTTCGATTTTCATAGCGAACTACGGGCTCTGAATGCGAGTGTTGCGCGGGCAACAGAGGATGACAATGCAGGCGCAGAGTTGCGCAATTGAGGAATGCGGCTGCGAGAACAGCAGGTTTGAAAACGTCTTCATGCTCATGCCTGAAGATTATTCTCCTCAACGTCTGGTTTCGCTCGATGCTCTGCGCGGTTTTGACATGTGTTGGATTCTTGGGATGGGCGGTGCTCTAGGCGCTATTTTAAAGCAGATGGCACCGAACTCAGCGCTGACTTCAGTGGTGACCACGCAACTGGATCATGTCGATTGGACGGGCTTTCGCTTTTATGATCTGATTTTCCCGCTCTTCTTGTTCATCGCTGGAGTGTCGATGTCGATTGCATTGCCACGGCGGTTGGCGCGCGAGGGCTGGTGGAAAACGGTGCTTCATTTACTGGCACGGGCGGTGATTTTGGTGGTGCTTGGTGTGCTGGTTTCAGGTGGGTTGAAGGATGGTTGGGCGGAGATTCGGTGGTTGGGTGTGCTACAGCGCATAGGCATCGCCTCAGCCGTCGCAGGCATGTTATCCCTGATCCTGGGCTGGCGTGGACTGCTAATGTGTGTGATCGCGCTTTTGGTTGGCTATTGCCTGTTGCTTGGCCTGGTGCCTGTGCCGGGCATCGGGGCAGGGGATTTTGCCGAAGGGCGGAATTTGACGAATTACCTGGACTCGATCTGGCTGCCTGGGCGGAAGTATGATGGCAACCATGATCCAGAAGGACTCTTGAGCACGCTGCCTGCCATCGCGACGGCGCTGCTGGGGCTTTTGGCGGGTCAATGGCTGACAAGTGGGCGGGAGGCTAGCCGAAAGGTGATGGGGCTAGTGGTGATTGGTGTGTTGATGATCGGGCTGGGTTGGGCGTGGCATCCGTTTTTTCCGATCATCAAAAAGATCTGGTCATCCAGCTTTGTGCTCGTCGCAGGTGGCTGGAGCGCTTTGCTGCTGGGACTGTTTTATTGGATCGTGGATGTCCGTGGATGGCGGAGCTGGACACCGCCCTTTGTCTGGGTCGGAGCTAATCCGATCATCCTGTATCTGTTGAGCGGTTTGGGCTTGTTCCGACTCGTCTCTGAAAGGCTGGTGGGACATCCCGGGAAAGATTGGGCCTGGATGACGGCCTGCGTGACATTTGGACTCATGCTGCTGCTGGCCCGCTGGCTCTTTAAGAGGGGAATATGGATTAAAGTTTAGCGCAGGTCTTGGTTCCTAAGTGGAAGTGTCTTTTGACAGATGCGGGCATCGCCTCCAGAGTCCGCGCCCGTTTCTGCCCTAGTTAGATGTTTGACCTCCTCGCCACCGATCCGAATTCCTCCGCACGTCGCGGACGGTTGACGACGCCCCATGGCGTGATCGAGACGCCGGTCTTCATGCCTGTCGGCACGCAGGGCACGGTGAAGGCGATGCATCCTGATGAGCTGCGCTCGCTGAACTCGCAGATCATTTTAGGAAACACGTATCATCTCTGGGTGCGGCCTGGCATGGACATCATCCGCGAGGCTGGTGGGCTTCACTCCTTCATGAACTGGGATCGGCCCATTCTCACGGACAGCGGCGGTTTCCAGGTCTTCTCCTTGGCAAAACTGCGCAAGATTAAAGAAGAAGGCTGCTACTTTCAAAACCATGTCGATGGCACACCGATGTTTCTCGGGCCTGAGACGGCGATGGAGATCCAGGCAACACTCGGCAGTGATATCGCCATGCTGTTTGATGAATGCACGCCCTGGCCCTGTACGCATGACGAGGCCAAAAAGAGCATGGAACTCACACTCCGTTGGGCTCAGCGCTGTCGCGAGTGGGTGGATCAAAATCGGCCGCAGACAGGCGGTGGAGCTCAGCTGCACTTCCCGATTGTCCAAGGCAGCACGTATCAGGATCTGCGTGAGCGTTGTGCCCGTGAGCTGGTGGCCATGGATTTCCCTGGTTACGCGGTCGGCGGTCTGAGTGTCGGTGAGCCTGAAGAGGACATGATGCGGATCGCTGAGTGGACCTGCCCGATTCTGCCGGAAAATAAACCGCGCTATGCCATGGGCCTGGGCACACCGCCGCAGATCGTCGAACTGATCGCTCGGGGGATTGACATGTTTGACTGCGTGATTCCGACCCGACTTGCGCGGAATGGCACCGCTTTTACCCACGAAGGACTGATGAATCTGCGGAATGCGCAGTATGCCAAAGACTTCCGGCCTATCGCTGAAGACACACATCCGATGTGTCTGGGCTTTTCCCGCGCCTACATCCGCCATCTCGTAAACACACAAGAGGTGCTGGGTTTAAGGTTGATTTCCCTTCACAATCTGCATTTCTACGCGTCCCTCACGTCCAGGGCACGTTTAGCGATCGAACAAGGTTGCTTTGCCGAATTCCGGGCAGAGGTCATTTCCCGTTACAAGTCCCGTTCCGAAATCCCTGAATCATGATGCTTCTTTCTCTCTCCTCCGTCCTCGCTCAAGCCGCAGCTCCTGCTGGTGGCGCACCTCCAGCGGGTCTGGGCAATCCTTTATGGTTCATGGGCCTGATGTTTGTGATGATGTATTTCCTACTCATCCGCCCGCAGCGCCAGCGCCAGAAAGATATCGAAAAACTCATCAGCAGCGTGAAGGTCGGTGATCACGTCATCATGAATGGTGGAGAGCATGGCATCATCACCAGCGTTAAAGATAAGACCGTCATGGTTAAAGTGGCTGACAACGTCAAGATCGAGTATGAGCGCAGTGCCATCGGCTCAGTCAGCAAGAAATCTGATGTCGTCGAAGCTGCAACTGCCTAAAACTTCACGATCGAAAAAGCTTCTCTTGATACCGCTTTTGTGGTGATGATCCGCCGCTATCTTTTAAACTTTCCAAAAACCAACCCCACCTCATGTCCCCAATCGTCACCTTCCTGATCGGCTCAGCCATCCTGCTGATGCTTCTGTTTTACATCGGCACCGTGGTGCATAGCAGCAAGCGCCTTATCGGCACGGCTCTTATCTTCCTCATGACCGCCTTTGCGGTGATCACCTTTAGGAATATGGGCATCCCACTGGGGATCGACTTGCAGGGCGGTAGTGAGTTTGTCGTCCAACTTCAACCTGGCAAAGCCGCAGATGGCACGGAGAAACCTGTGACATCTGATTCCGTCCAGCAGGCCATCGGCATTTTGGAAAAACGCCTCAACCCAGATAGCACAAAGGATCTGACCATGCAGCCGCAGGGAGATGATCGTATCTTGGTTCAGATGCCGGGGGTGAAGGCCGAAGAGTTCGCTGAAGTGCGCACCAAGATTCAACAAGTCGCTCATCTTGAATTCCGCATTGTGCATGAAAGCAGCCAATCCAAGCTTGCTGAAATCAAAGCCAATGGCGGAGTGAAGGAGCCAGGCTGGGAAGAATTCAAATACAAAGCTGAAAAAGACAAAGACGGTAAGGAACTCCCAAATCGTGGCAGTGAGCTGGCTCGCAATCGCCCAGACATGGAAGGCAAGTATGTGGCCAGCGCTTTTGCCAATACCGATGCTGAAGGCTGGAAGGTTTACCTCAATCTCGATAGCGAAGGCTCCAAGCTTTTTGATGACATCGCCTCTGTGAATAAAGGCCGTCAGTTGGCGGTCATCGTCGATGGCGAGATCATTTCTGCTCCGACACTTCAGACTGACCACTTCGGCGGCACTGCCGTGATCTCCGGTAACTTCAATCAGCAGAGCGCGTTCCAGTTGGCTACTCTCCTGGAGAACCCCCTGGAAAACCCCATGAAGATCCTTTCGGAAAGCTCCGTGTCAGCTTCCTACGGTGAGTCCTCCATCAATCAGGGTAAGTGGGTCGGTATCGCTGGTCTGGCCATGACCACACTCTTCATGCTTGCTATCTACCGTCTAGCAGGCCTCATCGCCATCGTCGGTCTGGTGATCAACTTAGCCATTCTCTTTGGTGGCATGGCACTCTTCCAGTTCACACTTACCATGCCTGGTATTGCCGGTATCGTGCTCACCATCGGTATGGCTGTGGATGCGAACGTGCTGATCTATGAACGTCTGCGTGAGGAAATGGAAGCTGGCCGCACTCTCGCTGGCGCTCTCGAAGCTGCTTACGATAAGGCTTTTTCCGCCATCGCTGACTCTAACATCACGACGCTTATTTCAGCCGTCATCCTCTTCGTCATCTCTGGTGGTTTGGTGAAGGGCTTTGCCATCACACTGATGATGGGTCTGGTCTCCTCCATGATTGGCGCGCTGATCGTGACACGTGTCATCTTCATGTGGGTGATCGACAAAGGCATCCTCACTAAAGTCAGCAGCACCAAGATCATCTCGGACCGAATCTTTGATATTCTTGCCAAAGCCCCGACCTTCATTATTGCCTCCCTTGTCGTCACGGCGATCTCCTTTGCCACACTCGCCTACAAAGGTGGCGCTAGCTTTGGCATCGACTTCCGAGGTGGTGGTCTCGTCCATGTCGAATTAAAAGAGGGTAAGAACATCGCAGATGCTGATCTGGATGCACTCCTCAAAGGCTTGAAGCTCGACAATGGCCAGCCAATCGGCAGTTACTACCCACAGCGTAAAGGCAATGCAACAGGTGGTGACGTGATCGCCATCCGCACGGAATTCGATGCGGGACCAACCATCGAACAAGCCATCAAAGGTAAATTTGCTGACGCTATCCAAGGCAGTCAGACTGAACGTGTCGGTGCCGTCATTGGGACAGAATCCGCAAAGACTTCCCTCATCGCTCTTGCTGTTGCCCTTGTCTTCATCTTCATCTACCTTCTCATCCGCTACGAATTCGCCTTCGCTCTCGGTGCCGTTGTGGCTCTCGGACATGACGTTCTCATGGTTCCTGGACTTTGCGTCCTCTTTGGTCAGGAACTGAGCCTCATTCACGTGGGTGCCATGCTGACCATCGCTGGTTACTCCATCAATGACACCATCGTCGTTTTCGACCGTATCCGTGAAACCATCCAGCGCGGTGGTTCTGGATCGATCCGCGATTTGATGAATGAGGCTATCTGCAAGACCCTCAGCCGTACGCTCCTCACTGGTCCGACCGCTCTGGCTCCAATGATCGTACTCCTCTTCCTGGGTAATCCTGCCATGCTTGAGTTCGCCGTGCCAATCACGATTGGGGTGATTTTAGGGACCTACTCCTCCATCTTCATTGCCAGCCCGCTCGTCCTCTGGTATGCGACGAAGACAGGTCAGAGCCTCAAGCGCAAGGTACTTGATACTCACGAGCAGGCTCAAAAAGCCGCAGCTGCGGTGGCTGCTGCCAAAACAGTCTAGACTTCCAGCCCAGATCAGATGCCAAAGGGTCACGTCTTCATCGGCGTGACCCTTTTTCTGTTTGAGGTGGGAAAAGGGCGACTTTCGCCCCCCCCTCAATATTCACTCAATGCTTAAAATTATGATAATTTTAATGCTAAGTCCCATTGATGAGGTTATTTTAGGACCTTATTTAAATGAAACCTCGCCGATCCAACCTTCTTCTCCTTCTGCTAGTCGTCACGCCGGTGGCGCTTCTGACGTGGTTGGGAACGTATTTGATCCGAGACGCTGCCCGCAGCACCGAGCAAGCAAGAGAATCTGTTTTGGAAGAAAGATTGTTGGTGGCAGATCACCAGTTAACCAACGATTTACGTCAGTTTACTGACGAGTTAGATATGATTCGGGCTGCCGACGAGACGGCGGGTGCAGGCATGCCAGAAAAGCTATCGCAACACCCATGGGTCACCGAAAGCTGGACCGTGAATACCAATGGCGAGGTGGCAAATTTGAAGGATAAGAAACTCGTCTCCCCGACCGAATCAGCAAGCGCACAAACAAGATCGGCTGCCATTCGTGAGATTTTACAGTTGAGCGGAATCCATGAGCCCTTTGCATCTATTACACCGCAACCCTTTGTTTTACTGGGGAGTCCTCCCGCCAGTGTCCCCGGCCAGACTCGAAAGACTAAATGGCTGACGGTCATGAAGTCAGATAACTATCATTTGGAGAGTGATGATACGCCCGGTGGAAATGCCATGTTTCCGAGTGGCTGGCACGTGACGGATGGAGATTTCATCTATTGGAGGAAAATGGATGAGGATCTCATCTGTGCACGCATTGATGGAACGGCTCTTTGGGAAGCCATTTTCAAGCGCGTTCCTATTGAGGGTATGAGATCCTATCCCGGGCGTCTCTCATTGAGCAGTGTGTCGGGCATTCCTCTGCATCAATGGGGCAATCAACAGTCTGCCTTAACTTCCCAGGACACAGCGTCTCAGTTGTGCTCAGCGCCTCTCTCTCAATGGGTGATCTCTTACACTCCAGCAGATACTGAGTTTCCAGAACCGTTTCTTTTCCCCATCATGTTAGGTGTTGGTTCCGGCTGTATTCTTGTTTTAGCCTTGGCTTGGACATTCTTCCGAGAAAATGCGCGTGAGATCCGTGTGGCTGAGCAGCGTGTCAGTTTCGTCAATCAGATCTCGCATGAGCTGAAGACACCGCTGACAAACATTCGCCTGTATGCAGAAATGGCCAGTCATCGAATTGAGCATACCGGCGATGCCATTACCCTGCGTCACCTCGGTGTGGTGGAGACAGAAACAGCGCGCTTAGATCGCCTGATTCAGAACGTGCTGAATTACGCACGTCAGCAGCGCGATAAGCTCAGCGTGCAGCCACGTCCGCTAGATCTAGATGAGCTAGTTGGTCGTGTGGTGAGTAATTGGCGCCCTATTTTAGAAGGCAAGGACTACACGGTCGAAGCTTTATTTAAAGGGCCTGCCGAGATGAAAGCAGACTCGGATGCGGTGGAACAAATTCTTGGGAATCTGCTAAGCAACGTGGATAAATATGCCGCCTACGGCAAGTGGGTCAGTATCCGCACCGAGACCTCTGATAAAGAGGCCAGAATCATCGTCGAGGATCATGGCCCTGGCATCCCTGCGGCAAAGCGCCACAGTGTTTTTGAACCTTTTGAGCGGCTGCGTTCTGACCTTAATGAGGGTGTCAGTGGAACAGGCATTGGTTTAACCATTTCCCGTGAACTGGCTAACTTGCACGGCGGCAGTCTTGCAGTTTGTTCGCAGTTTAAAGAAGGTGCACGTTTCATCCTCACACTTCCACTTAACCTAACCCCATTATCATGAAAATCCTCATAGCTGAAGACGACGATCATACTCGTGAAGCCCTTCGTGAAGTCCTAAGCATGGAGGGTTACGAGGTCATGACAGCCAGTGATGGCCTGCAGGCCGTGGACTTTTTCCGTGTTTCAAAGCCCGACTTTGTCTGCCTAGATGTCATGATGCCTGGCCAAAACGGCTACGAGGCCTGCAAACAAATCAGGCGTCTCGATGAGTATGTGCCAATTCTGTTTCTCACGGCCAAAGCTGAGGAGATAGATGCTGTCCTTGGCTTGGAACTGGGAGCTGACGATTACATGACCAAGCCTTTCGGGGTCAAAGAGATCACGGCGCGCATCCGGGCCATCATGCGCCGCACGGCCGCCCGACCTGGTGCTAAACCGACAGAAGCAGACTTCTTCATGGACGATCTCCGCATCGTTCCAGCCGAGTTACGCGCCTATCGTGACTCGGTTGAGTTACCCCTCAGCCCCCGTGATTTAAAGGTGCTACGTCTTCTTTATCAGCGCCGGGGTAAGGTCGTGGACCGTAACATGTTAGCGGACGAAGTCTGGGGCGTGGACTACTTCCCAGAGAGTCGCGCTTTGGATCAGCATATTTCCCAACTCCGAAAAAGGATCGAAAAAGATGCCGCCAATCCCTGCATCATTCGCACTGTGCATGGAGCAGGGTATCGGTTTGAATAAATTGAAAAGAACGGTTGTTTGATTGAATTGAACGAACTTTTGCTGTTTTTTTGTTCATTTGAGCACTTTTTGGGCTGGTATTTGGCCTTGCCAGCCAAAGCAGAGCCGCTAGGCTGGAGGTGCTAAATGCACCCACAGACCCAGCATGGAAGACAACAAAACTAACGAAAAGGAGGCCACCGCTTTGGACCTAAAGCAGATCAAACAAATCGTTACCCTGATGGCAGAGAACGACCTCACGTATTTTAATTTTGAAACCGACAGCTCTAAAGTCGAACTCCGTCGCGGATCCGACTTCCAGGCTGCTAAAGAATTGCTGAAGCACCTCCCCATGGGTTCCAGCGCACCTGCTCAGATCTCGTATGCGGCACCAGCCGCAGCTCCTGCCAGTGCTGCCTCAGCAGCTTCAACGGCCCCTGCTGCCGCTGCTGCTGAACCAGTGGGGCCAACCATCAACAGTCCGATGGTGGGTACTTTCTATCGCGCCGCCAGCCCAACTGATAAGCCATTCATCAGTATCGGTGACTCGGTGGACGAAAATAGCAATGTTTGCATCATTGAGGCCATGAAGGTCATGAATGAGATCAAGGCCGAATTACGTGGCACCATTGCCCGTGTGCTTGTCGAAGATGGTAAGCCCGTTCAATACGGCCAGCCTCTCTTCGAGCTCAAGGCTTAGTACTGACCCTTGAGTGTGGAGAGCCCGAAGCTTTTCAGGTTCTCCCATTCGTCCAGTTTTAGTCAGCATATCCTCTCCTCATTCACTCAGCTTTCAGTCCTCTCGCTCTCGTTCCATGTTTAAAAAAATCCTCGTCGCTAATCGTGGTGAAATCGCCGTCCGCATCATCCGAGCCTGCAAAGAACTCGATGTCAAAACAGTCGCCGTTTATTCTGAGGCTGATGTGGACTCCATGCACGTTCACCTCGCCGACGAGGCTATCTGCATTGGACCTGGGCCAAGTAGTGAGAGCTATCTGAAGATCAGCCGCATCATCAGCGCCGCTGAGATTGCTAACGTGGACGCCATTCATCCTGGCTATGGGTTCCTCTCTGAAAAAGCTGAGTTCGCAGATGTGTGCGAGCAGTGCAAAATCAAGTTCATTGGCCCAAGCTCAGCAGTGATCGCCCGCATGGGTGACAAGAACTCAGCCCGCGCCACAGCCCTAGCTGCTGGCGTACCGATCACACCAGGATCAGACGGCATCATCCATACAGAAGAAGAGGCTCTTCACTGGGCACGCAAAATTGGCTACCCAGTCATCATCAAGGCCACCGCAGGTGGTGGTGGTCGTGGCATGAGGCCTGTACTCAATGAGGCCACCCTTATCTCCAGTTTCCAAGCTGCTTCCATGGAAGCTCTAAAATGCTTTGGTGACGGCTCCATGTACATGGAAAAACTCGTCGATAAGCCGCATCATATCGAGTTTCAACTCGTGGCAGATAGTCTTGGCAATGTCGTCCATCTTGGCGAGCGCGACTGCTCCATGCAGCGTCGTAATCAGAAGATCATCGAAGAGTGCCCTAGCCCGAAAATGAGCCCTGAACTGCGCAAGAAAATGGGTGATGCAGCTGTGGCCCTTTGCAAAGAAATCGGTTATGAGAACTGCGGCACCATTGAGTTCCTTGTCGATAATAACCGCAAGGATTTCTACTTCATGGAGATGAACACCCGTATCCAAGTGGAGCATCCGATCACTGAAGAAGTTTACGGCTGTGACCTCATCAAAGAGCAGATCCGCATCGCTGCCGGCCTGCCTCTCAGTGAGCACGTCTTGAAGGCCCAAGCCCGCGGACATAGCATCGAGTGCCGAATCAACGCCGAAGACCCCGCCCGTAATTTCGCCCCCAGCCCAGGGAAGATCAATCTCTGGTACACCTCCGGTGGACGCGGTGTCCGCGTGGATAGCCATGTCTATTCAGGCTACGAAGTCCCGCCTTACTATGACTCGATGATCGCCAAACTCATCGTCACAGGAGCCACACGTGAAATCGCCATCAGTCGTATGCGACGTGCCCTTGGCGAGTTTGTGGTCGAAGGCATCAAGACCACCATCCCTCTTCAAAGCAAAATCCTCACCACTGGCGACTTCCAAAACGGCAACTATGACATCACCTGGGTGGAAAACTTCCTCCGCCAAGAGGGCGTGAAGGCTTAGAGATTCGTTTTCCCGCTTAAAGCACGTTCCTCTATGCTTGGAACGAGTACGTTTTATGTTCACTAAACTCATCCGTTTGCGTTAGAGTGACATGTTATGAACCTCCTTCTCGTTGAAGATGATCCTGAACTTGGCCGCCAGATGGTCGGGTGGATGGCGGATGCGGGGCATGACTTGCAATGGGAGGAGAGAGGGAAATCGGCCATTAAATGGCTCAAGGATCATGAGTGTGATGCGGCGATCTTGGATGTGGGCCTGCCAGATATGGATGGCTTTTCTCTGGTGGAGCATCTGCGTGCCGAGGGGCTCATGATGCCTGTGCTTTTCTTGACGGCCCGCGCCAGTGTTGCTGACCGAGTGCGTGGCTTAGCGGCAGGTGGCGACGACTATTTGACGAAGCCATTCGCTGCCGAAGAGCTTCTAGCGCGCCTGGATGCACTGCATCGGCGTGCGACGCATGCTCAACCCACGCAAAGGAAGATCGGTCATTGCCGGCTCGATCCAGTGAAGCGCCGCATCAGCAGTGACACGGATACGGTCGAGCTGCAACCTCGTGAGTGGACGCTTCTTGAGGTGCTGATGAATCATGAGGGCCGGATCATGCCGAAGCAGTTCCTTTTGGAGCAGGTCTGGGACATCCGCTTTGATCCCGGCACGAATGTGGTGGATGCGATGATCTGCCGATTGCGCCGGAAGCTTGAAATTCCAGGCTGCGATATCCATATCGAAACCATCCGAGGGAAGGGCTATGTTTTTAAATCTCTGGCCTGAAAAAATGCCGTCTCAGTGGCGCTTGTCGCTGCTCATGGGGCTGATTGTTGGAAGCAGTATCGCTTTGACGATCTTTTTTGTGCGAGCTGCGGTGAATCAGGATCTGCGGCGGGCAGATCAGGCCATCATCTTGGACGATTTGGTGGAGTATGCGGCCATTTATACGCACTCCGGGGTAGATGGCGTGCAGGATGTTTTCCCCGCCGGTCAACATGCCGAAAGCAACGGGATGCGGATCTTGGATGGCAATAGTACGATCCTGTATGAGTTGATTCCAGAAGCGATGCAACATTATCCATGGCCGCAAAAGTCACCTGTAGAGTTGCACAAACGGGGAGATACGCACCAGTCTGAAGTGACGCTAAATGAAGCGCCTTACCATTTCACTCTTGGAGCCATTCGATTGCACGATGGGAACATCCTTTGGTTTGGTCGTTCCAGTGTCGAAGCGGAGCGTTACCTTAGCAATATTCAGAATCATTTATGGTTAGCCGGTATCATGGCTGGATTGGTGGCTATGCTGCCAGTGCTTTGGTATTCCTATGACGTGATCAATCCGATCAAAGCGTTTACCGCCAGTGCCAAACGCCTGCATTTGCCAGAAGGAGTGGTGCGCCTCATCGCGCCAACGGCAATTCCTGAGTTAAAGACCTTGGCTTCGGTGATCAATGCAGGTTTGGATCAAATCCTAAGTCTGACGCGTGAGCTTCAGTCCACGAATGATCAACTGGCCCATGAACTACGCACACCTCTGGCTCGTATTCGCGGAAACTTAGAGGCTTTGCACAATCACACTGACAGCCCTTTGGCTGAAGATGCAGCTGCACGTAGTTTGGAAGAGATTGATCGTGCTGCGCAGTTGGTGCAGTCCATTCTAACGATTCGAGGTGGTGATCATGGAGCGCTGCGGCTGCATCGGCAGGCGACGCCGGTGAGTGATCTTTTGGAAAAGTTGGTGGACCTTTTTACTCCAGCGGCTGAAGACCGAGGATTAAAACTGAGTGTTGTCCCGGGTCTGGATCTGATGCTCAACGTGGATCGTGAATTGCTGACCCAAGCGGTGGCCAATATTTTGGATAATGCGCTGGCTTACACACCAAAAGGAGGTGCCATCATCGTGCATTGGCATGGTGAAGGCACGGGTGCTGTGATTTGTGTGGATGACAGCGGCCCTGGGGTTCACCCTGAGGAGGTGCACATGATCTGGGAGCGTTACAATCGTGGTAGTGCTGCTAATTCAAGGCATCCAGGCATTGGTCTGGGACTCAGTCTTGTGCGGGCTATTGCAACAGCACATGGTGGAACGGTGGGCGTGAACAATCGTGAGGGCGGCGGTGCCAGTTTTTGGATCAGACTACCGCAGGGCGTCTAAAAATGCTAGAGTCGCACTTTGAATTCATGACTGGGACCTCCACCAAGTGTCACTTCACCATAGCGTTTCATATTCACTGTCGGTCTATTGGTGGCATGAGTGACATCCAGGAGAATTGCTGCAACTGGCATCAGGCGGTGAGTAGCCATTTGGCTCCATGGCCACCGATCTCTTCCTTCACCGCATTTACAGCGATGAGGGTGGGAGGGAGGCGTTTCTTGCCTTTGCTAAGTCCTGCCATGACTTCGGAATGATGAAGCCGCCGACTCGATTGTCCAAGGCGCGGCCAAACAAACGATGTGGCCCGAATTCTTCGACGGTGTCGGAATAAACGGCCGGATGCCCAATGCGGACGCCAGCCTTAGCAACTTCTTTGTCACTGGTGGCTCCGATGTCGATCCAGAGCTCATGCACCTTTGGGGCCTTTCCATTTTCACGATCTTCGCGGATGTGAATGTCGCTGTTCCCGATGATGCCGCGCACGGAGCCTTTGTCACCGAGGATATCCACACTGCGTCCGCGCGCTGTCTTGGCATCACCGCCACCGACCCGATCGACGCTGAGAAATCCGTCTTTGGAAATGTACTTTACCATGAAGCCAATCTCATCTGCATGAGCTTCAAACATGAGATGTTTGGGCTTTTTGCTGGCGCCTTCTTGGGTGGCCCAGGCCGTACCGTAGGAATCACTTTCGACTCGGTCAGAGAATTGGCGTGTGTAATCCATCCACTTACGCTCCACTGAATTCAAAGCCAGTCGGGCTTGGTGTAGAGAGGAGATCAAAGAGTAATTTTTTGCAAGCTGGAGTCACGGTCGGTGAGGTGGCGCAGATGGGTTACTTTTCAATCCGATAGAGCGCTTTATCAGTCCTCAAATAAAGGGTGTGATCGACGGCTACGGGACTAGCCATGAGAGCTCCATCCAGGGTATTTTGGGAAAGGATTTTGAAAGTCTTTTCAGCGGCGATGACGGTGACGACTCCTTCACGACTGGCAAAGTAGATTTTTCCCTCTGCGACGATGGGCGAGGCACTGAACTTTCCTCCGAGTCGCTCGCGATAGTGAGCCTCTCCTGTTTTGGGATCAATGCAGCTGACGATGCCTCCGTCGTCGATATAAAAAAGCAAATTGTTGGTTAGAACAGGTGAGCACATCTTGGGGGCGTTCTTGTTGTTTCGCCAAGCGATCTCAGGTGATTTTACTCCTGCATAGTTTAGGGCGATGACTTGTGACTTCCCAAAGCTCGTGCTGATGTAGATACGTTCAGTATCTGCTACTGGGCAGACGCTCATGGAGAAGCCGAGGCCCTCATAGGCTAATTTCCAGAGTTCTTTGCCTGTCTCTGAATCGTAGCCGTAAACCCAATCTGCGGCAGGACTGACAACGACTGGCTGCCCATTGATGGCGACGATGAGTGGCGTGCCATAGGCTTTTCGCTGTTGCGGACGTGGGTCCATGATTCCGCTGCGGGCTGTCTTCCAGGCGACCTTTCCTGTATCGATATCAAAGGCGGCGATGAACTGCTGATCGCTGCCATCAAAGTGGACGATGAGGTGTTTGCCATGCAGGATAGGCGTGGAGCCGGGACCGTTTTCATGCATAATGTGCAGCTCCTCATTTTTCCACAAAATGGCCTGATTTGTTGTGTCCATGCAGATAGTACCAAAGCTGCCAAAATGCGCGTAGAGTCGGCCTGCTGCAAAGATGGGGCTGGGCGAGGCATAGCTGTTCAGGGTATGTGCCCATTGAGGGTCTTTGACATTCAGCACTTCGATGTCGTGCAGGATTGTGCCACTGAGCTTGTCCACACAGAGTGCCCGCAGACTGACAGAGTCTAGCACGGTTAGTGGTTGGTCACCCGTGTTGCTGGCAAGTTTGGTTTTAGCCTGATCTGCACTGGCAGCTTTTTCGATGGCGGTGGTGAGCCACAGATGATCTCCGGCGACGATTGGGGTGGAGTGTCCACGACCTGGGAGTTCTTTTTTCCAGCGGACGTTGCTGGTTTCACTCCAGGTTTCAGGTAGTCCTTTGGCTGTGCTGATTCCCTGCGCACCGATGCCGCGCCATTCAGGCCAGTCCTGGGCTCGGGAGATCTGAGTGACGGCGAAGAGGAGTGTGAAATATAAGAACTTCATGGTCGTGATGATTCTTGTGTCTTTACTTTTCAATCGCGGCGCGTTGACGGCGATAGTCGTCCCTCAGGCGTTTTAATGAGGCTGGTAAAACCGCTTCGTCTGTCGTTGGTAGGGGCTCGCCACTTTGAATGCGTTGCAGTTCTTTTTGGATGAAGGGTAGATCATCGAGTCGGACTTTTTCCAAAGCTGCACTGGCCTCGTTCTGCACCGCAGTCTGGTAGTCAGCGTTGAGCTTTGCAAAAGGGTCGGCTAAAGGCAGATCAATGGGCTTTGACATCGGCGTGCTGGTTCTTTCAGGCAGCATGGGGGCATCGGGCAGCTTGCCTAAGACCTCTGCTGGAATAGCGGGTTCTTCAGTCTCCGTCTCTCGATCACCGATGATGATTTTATCTTTGAGCAGGTATGAAACAAAGAGGATGCCTGCCGCCACGCCAAAAATCATGAGATGTAAGCTAGCGCGCAGGCAGGACCAAAGGAAGTCGTCTAACTTTTTAGCAAAGCTTGGCTGGGCACGCTGAACAGGCGCTGGTGGACAACCTGGAGCATAGCGCGGGGGCGCGCTTGAGCCTGGCGAAGGCTGTTCTTGAACTTTGGCGACTGGTGCAGGTGATATAGTCGGAATGACCGGTGGCGCGGCAACCTCTGCTTGAACGCCCTTCTGTTTTTCAGAACGTAAGGCGCTGATTAGTGCCTCTTTAACTTCGGTTCCACTGGTAAAGCGACGTGCCATTTCAGCGTGCACACAGCGGCGGATGACTGCTGCAAAAGTGGGTGGCAGATTCCGTGATATTCGACCATCCGATGGCAGTGGTTCCTTGCCAAACATTTCATGAAGCACCGCACCTAGCGCATAGAGATCATTATCCACAGATGATTGGGCTTCATGCAGCCAGGAAAGCTCGCCTGTTTCATTCTCAGCCATGCCGATACCCGTGAGCTTGATCTGCCACTCACGATCGACAAGAAGAGTGCGCGTGTTCAGCGCTCCATGAAGGGTGTTGTTTTCATGGATTAAGCTTAACGCATCACAAAGCTGGAGCGCTAAGGTGTAGGCTAGCTTTGGGGTAATCTGACGCTCGCGGATGAGGTCACACAGGAGGCGTCCGTCCACATGCTCGGTGATCAGATACAAATGGCCTGAATGCGTGCGGCCAAAATCGTACACCGCAACAATTCGCGGATGAACCAAACGTGCTCTGGATCTGAGGCGCTCCATGAGGCGGGTGGCTGCTTCTACAGGAGGCTCCGCAAGCACCCGAATCATGACCTGGCGGTCTAGGGCCGGCTGCCGTGCGCGATAAATGGCACTTTCATTTTCGACCTGGATCTGCTCCAGAATGTCGTATTGAAGCAGACTATTCCCCAGCTCTTCGGCAGAGGGGAAGGCAGACGAGTGCAATTCAGACATGAGCAATAGGGGTAACTAGCCCTTTTTCGCGCCTATCCAAGCGCTTGGCAAGCACGATGCACAAAGATATCGGCGGCCAATCATGGACGGCCGCCGATTGGATGGGATGTTAGCGGCAAAGCCTTTAGAGTGCAGCTACGATGGCCGCGCCGATCTCTGCGGTGTTCACTTTCCGTGTGCCTGGAGCGCCACTGAAAATGTCGCCCGTGCGCAGGCCTGCATCGATGACTTTTTTCACTGCGTTTTCGATGGAAACCGCTTCGGCTTCCATGCCCAGTGAGAAACGCAGCAAGAGAGCCACGGAGAGGATCTGGGCGACCGGGTTGGCGATGCCCATGCCTGCGATGTCTGGGGCCGTGCCTCCGCTGGGCTCAAAGAGGCCGAAATAGAGACCGTCTCCCTTAGGTTTACCAAGGCTGGCGCTCGAAAGCATGCCAAGACTGCCGCAGATCATGGCCATCTCATCACTCAGGATGTCGCCAAACAAGTTTTCCGTCACCAACACGTCAAAGCTTTTGGGCGCTTTGATCAGCTGCATGGCAGCGTTATCGACATAAAGATGAGCGAGCGTGACATCTGGATACTCCTTGGCCACTTCGATCATCGTTTCACGCCAAAGTACGGAGTTGGTTAGCACATTGGCTTTATCCACACTGGTGACATGCTTGCGGCGCAGCTGTGCGGCTTTGAAGGCGACATGGGCGATACGGACGATCTCGCTCTTCTTATAAACCATGGTGTCGATTACCTCGATGTCACCATCTGGTAATAAGGTGCGGCTTTTTGGCTGGCCAAAATACATGCCGCCGGTGAGCTCACGCACACAGAGGACATCAAAGCCACCTTCCACCAGGTCGGCTCGGATCGGTGAGGAACTGGTCAGAGCTGGGTGGCAAATACCTGGGCGCAAATTGGCAAAGAGTCCGAAATGCTTGCGCAGAGGCAGCAGGGCACCGCGTTCTGGCTGCTCGTTAGGCGGGAGTTTTTCCCATTTAGGACCACCGACACTGCCAAAGAGGATCGCATCACTCGCCTCGCATGCCGCTATGGTCTCCGCTGGCAGTGCTTTACCCACGGCATCAATGGCGGCACCTCCGACGAGTTGGTGATTGTAGGAGAACGAAAGGCCTGATCGGCTGGCGACGACATCAAGGACTTTAATGGCCTCAGCCATGACTTCTGGGCCGATGCCATCACCGGGTAGGACTGCGAGATTGTAAGAGCGACTCATTTTGGGGTCGCTTTTATGGACTCAGATCCTTGGCTGGGCAAGAGCGGAGTCAAAAGATACACATTGAGCATTTGGCAGTGTAGGTGGGTCTAAAGGAGTGAAGAATACAATAACGGTTCATTTGAACGTCTTTTATTTTAGGATTGCCTTTGTTTAATGATGTCAATACGCTGTCACTACAATTATGAAAATATATCCCCCCTTCATTCAGATCATTTGCCTCAGCTTACTGCTGGGTAAGACCTGTGCTTGGAGCCAAGAGGTCCTAACCATCAAGGATGTTAACACCACAGCCCTCGTACCAAGCCCGACTGATAATGACGATATGGCTGCGGTCGGAAACCGACTCTTCCTTGCTACGGATGATGAGACTGTCGGTTCTGAGTTGTGGAGCTTGAATGTGGCTGGGAAATTGAATTCACCCCAAGGATTGTTTCTCAATTCAGCGGGCAATGTTTTTATCGCAGATGCTGGGAATCATACGGTTCGTGAATTCAACGTGGCTACAGGGTCCATAACGACGCGGTTGGGGCAGGCCGGCCGACCAGGCTTTGCTAATCGAATTGGTTTAGCGACAGTTCTTTCTTCACCCAAGGCCGTTGCGTTTGATACCTCAGCTAACAATCCACCAGGAACCTATTATGTGGCGGATACGGACAATCACGTGATTCGTAAGGTCACCCCAGCAGGCGTTGTAACTGTCTTTGCGGGCACGTCAGGACAAACAGGTTCGAATGATGGTAATTCTAATACAAGATTTAATTCCCCAGAAGGGATTGGGATTGATAATGCCGGTAACATTTTTGTGGCAGATACCGGGAACCATGTGATTCGACAAATCACAAGCGCAGGTGTGGTCTCAACATTTGCGGGCGGAGCGGGAATTGTTGGATCGACGAATGCTACTGGTACTGCGGCTCGGTTTTCTTCACCACGCGGAATTGCTGTCAGCAAGTCTGGATCAGGGGAGGTCTTTGTTGCCGATACGGGTAATCACACTATTCGCCGAATTTCGGGTGGTGGAGTCGTGACTACCCTAGCTGGCACTGCGGGTTCTAGTGGCACAGCTGACGGCACTGGGGCTGTGGCAAGGTTTTCTAGCCCTGCGGCAATTGCTTTGGGTGGCGGTAGTAATCTTTTTGTCGCAGACACAGGGAATCACGCCATCCGACAATTGGTGACCACGACTGGTGTCGTGACGACTCTGGCGGGTTCTGCAGGTACTTCAGGGTATCAAAATGGGACAGGGACCGCAGCTAGGTTTAATGGCCCCGCAGGTATTGCGGCTGATGGTTTGGACAATGTTTATGTGGCAGATACCCAGAATCAGGTGCTTCGCAAAATAACCGCTACCGGTGTGACAACGACCATTGCTGGCGTTCCAAACAATTTGGGTTCTGATGATGGAGTGGCTAATAGCGCTGGACTTGCTTTGACGCCTTCTGTTGTTAAAGATATCTTGCCTGGAAACCAGGGCTCGAAGCCAAAAAAACTGACTGTTGTGCCTACAGTAACCGTGTCTTCAGTCGTCATTCCTGGTTCTCTCTTTTTTACGGCCGAAGATGTGGACGGTAACATCGACCTCTGGAACAGTGATGGGACGGTTAATGGCACAAAGATAGTGCAGGACATTCCATATGATGTTGGACAAGGGCCTGAAAAATTAACCAGCGTTAATGGCAATCTCTATTTCGAAGGCTTTGATCTCAACAACGGTAAAGAATTGTGGCGGACAAAAAGGACGAGTTTAGGGGCCCTGAATGGAGCTGAACTGGTTTTTGATAGTCGGCCTGGTGGTCTCGGCGGTGAAATAGACAATCTTATTTCCTTTGATGCAAATACGCTCATCTTAACTGCAAATAAAGGAGCTTCATTCGGGAGCGAGTTGTTTAAAATCCCGACCACAGGACCAATCCCAACGGACCCGGGTCCGGGGCTCGGCGTGCCACCATCTAATTATGGTGGGGCTTCATGGGGCTTTCGGGATTTAAGAGTGTTCGGTGGTAAGGTTTGTTTTGTTGCCACAGATACCGATCCCAATACTGGTTTTGGCTCAGGAACGGAGTTATTCAATTTTGACGTCAATGCCAACCAATTGTCTTTGGTTGAGGACATCGTGGCTGAGACGTTTAGTTCGGATCCTGCTCAGCTAACCATATCAGGATCACCCACATCAGGCAGACTCTTTTTTGTGGCAACAAGTAATGATTTTGGCCCGGAATTGTGGTCAACGACGACAGAACTTGATGAAGCCAATACCAGCTTGGTAAAAGATATTAAATCAGGCACAGAATCATCCAATATTCAAAATCTGACACCCATTGTCGTATTGAATGGCACGGTAGCTTCTAATCGAGTCGTTTTTACAGCAAATGATGGATCAGCCATTGGAACAGAGTTATGGCAAAGTGACGGCACCGCGGACGGCACAGATCTACTCAAAGATATCACGAATGGCGGTGATTCAGTATTATCCAATTTCGTTAACCTTGGTCCTAACTTGGTTGTTTTCACCCAAGAGGTCAGCGGGCAGTTAATCCTCTGGCGCACGGACGGCACATTGAACGGCACTTTCCAGATCGAAGATTTTGTCGCTGAACCTGGTCGGCCTGATGAGCCGAATACGACTGCGGTTGCGTTCAGAAAGCCTACGGTCATTGGCAATACTCTCTACTTTATGCTCGGGGATGACCAACTCTGGAAAACCACTGGGGCAAGTGATGCAGCCACTGTTCGAGTGCAAAAGTTTCGCAATGGAACTGCAGGTTCAGGAAGCCAGGATTACACTCAGTTAGAAGATGGTCGGGTTGTGTTTTCTGCCTTTACGGGCACCCACGGTCGAGAGCCATGGGTTACGGATGGCACAGCGGATGGAACAACGTTACTCATGAACATCGCCACAGACGGCGATAGTTCGAATCCGAAAAACTTTACGCCTGGAAGTGGCGGGCGCTTCTTTTTCACAGCCAGTCCGGCAGACTCAACAAGTGAGTTGTATGTCGTGAATGGAAATACAGTAGAAATGCTGAAAAAAATCAATGAATCAGGAGATTCCGACGTTTCGGACTTATACTGGAATCCCAACTCGTCTTCAACGATTGAGCCGACACTCTATTTTTCCGCAAGCGATTCTAATTCGTCATTCTCACCAAACAAAGAGTTATGGAAATCTAGCGGTGCCACTGGAAATGCGGTTAAGGTCAGAGAAATCAACATACTTACAGACAGTTCGTCAGATCCAAATGGTTTCACGGCCATCGGAACGACCGTCTATTTTGCAGCAACGACTAGTCAAGGACGTGAACTGTATAAAACGAATGGTACCTCTGCAGGGACGGTTCAGGTGAAGGATATTAACGAGGTTGCGTCTAGCTCTTCAAACCCCAAAGAACTGGTGGTGGGACCTGGTAATAAATTGTTTTTCGTAGCCACTGGTAGCTCGATCAGTGATAGTCTGCAAGATACGGGTCGAGAACTCTGGATGAGTGATGGGACGGCTATAGGTACAAAGGCCGTTAAAAACATTAACAGCGGGGATACTGATGCTATCGAGGACACTGACCCTACGGATTTAACGCCGAAAGCTTATCTCACGGTTGTGGGCAATCTGCTGTATTTTGTCGCTAATGATGGGACCCACGGCAAGGAGCTGTGGCAGTCCAGTGGTACGGAAGCTGGGACCAAAATGGTCAAAGATCTCCGAACGGCCATAGATCCCCTCACAGGGGACGCTGGTTCTAATCCGACTGAGCTGCGAAATGTGAATGGAAAATTGTTCTTCCTGGCTGATGACGGAGTTAATGGTCGAGAACTTTGGACCCTTGGCACAACAGGTCCGGTCATGGTTAGCACTGGTACGCGAACGGGTTTGGTCACTGGACCTGGTTCAGCCAATATTCAACATTTGACGGTCGTAAATGATGTCGTCGCTTTCGCTGCAAACGATGAATCACTCGGACGTGAAGTCTGGATCTCGAATGGTACAACCAATGGGACGTACAATTTAGCTGACTTTTTGCCAGGAGGTAATTCATCCAACCCATCCAACCTATTTGCCTTTAAGAGCAATCTGATTTTTTCTGCCTCAGATTCTGCTTTCGGTGATGAACCCCGATTTGCATTTACAGCCCCGGTTATTTCCATTGAGGATCCAGAGGCAGTTACGCTGCCAAGCAACGGAACCGCTGAAGTCGATTTCACGCCCAATCCAGCTTTCGTGTCTTTTGGTCAGAGTACTACCCTGACTTTAACGATCAAGAATAGTGGCAATAACAATTTAAGGAACGTGGCTGCTAGTATCAGTGGTCTTCATGCGGCGGAATTCACGATCACTACAAAGCCAGCGGTTGTTATTGCAAAGGGGGATTTCTCTAACATGGTGGTGACCTTCAAGCCAAGGGAAGGCGGTGAGCGTGTGGCCAAATTGACGGTGCTGAGTTCCGATCCTATCATTCCTTCTTTTGTCATCGGCCTTTCTGCTGATTGCAGAAAAGAAACAACGGTAACGACTCAGCCTGAATTTGCGCACTTTGTGAAAGTCGGAACGCCTGTAACCCTTTCTACCAGTGCTGAGAGTACACCATCTAGGCCTCTGGTTCTTCAGTGGCGCAGAAATGGAACAGCCGTGGCAGGTGCGGTGACCAGTCCTTTGCTTGTTAATGCTGCTCTAACAAATGCTGGAATCTATACCGCTCAATTTGTCAATTCGACTCCGGCAACCGTACCCGGCACAGGCACAAGTGATCCTGCTCATCTTGCTGTGGTAGAAGATTTTTCACCTGCACGAATCCAGGCCATCCGTCTTGGTGCGGCCACAAGCACAACGACGATTGAGGTGAAAGCGGTAAGCAGTGCCACAACGCTGCCTCTGCGCTATCAATGGAAAAGATCAGCGAATAGCACTCTCACTAGCCCAGAATTGCTTCTGAATAGCTCGCCCTCAGCTGTCACGAAATTCAAAAATGTGACGACATCGAAGCTTACCATTACGGGAGCCACCTCAGCGGATAGTGGATATTATTTCTGTGAAGTGACCGAGTTCGACTTTGATCGTAACCCGGCTAATGATCGAGTTCTGATTGGTGGAACAACGGAATTGAGGGTGTTCACTGCACCTCCCGAGGTGACACCTGCACAAATCTTGCCCGTTGGCGTTGTCGGGGTGAATTATTTTTATCGGATCACTGTGGATCCTACCCCAACTAAGGCCCCTACTAGCTTTTCCGCCAGAACTTTGCCAGCTGGGCTAAAAATCGATGCCAAGACTGGGATTATTAGCGGAGTCCCGACGAAGGCAGTTGACGAGATCACTGTTCAGATTTCTGCCGCAAATGGCATCTTGCCGAATTCTACTGTTCCCGTGATTATGACCATTGTCGATGTGCCAACTGGTTTGGATGGTGTCTATACGGGGCTCATTGATCGTGAACCTAATATGAATGAGAATTTGGGTGGGCGTATCGATCTGACCGTGACCAAGGCGACGGGGGCTTTCTCCGGTTCTCTAACCATGGGTGTTCTTAACCATAGGTTTACAGGCTGGCTTGGTTTTGGCATCAGTTCATCGCAACCACTTACTGCTGTTCCTCCTTATACGGCCACTGTCACCGTATCTCGAGGGCCTGTTTTGGCTCCTCTCACGCTCACGTTTACGATTGATGACACTACGAAGAATCAGTTCTCTGGGCAGGTGAGTATGGTTACGTCTACTGGTCCACTGACCGTGCCAGTGAGCGGTTGGAAGCAGATTCGGAAAGCGGTGCCACCAACTGAATCAGCAATTGCCTATGCTGGACTTTACAATTTTGGCATTAGGTTGCCAGCTCAAGTCAATTCAGCGGCCAATCCTAATCTTACCAATCTGAGTGTTCCTCAAGGCAACGGCTTCGGTAGCTTTACCGTCGCCGCAGCAGGAACACTGACGATGGCTGGTCGCACACCTGACGGGGAGACTCTCACCGGTGGCACTTTTGTTGGTCCAACAGGACAAGTGCTCTTCTTCCAAACTCTTTATGCGACCTCTCGTAGAGGTTCCATTCGCGGGCGGCTTCAGTTGGGGCTTGGCCCCCTTGATGATACCAGAGACAATACCTTGACCAGCATAGGACTGGATTGGGTGCGCCCTGCAAATCTTGCGGCGGTCTCAGCAACGGCCAGCACACGGACCTATCGTGCGGGCTTTGGATTACCTGGTACACCCGTTTTAACGCCAGTAGAATTGCAGGCCTTTGGGGGGCGTTACGTAGCTCCGCCGACACTTTTGAAAATCAGTGGTCCACCCGCTGCGAAGCCCACCCCAACTGCGGCAAATGCTGAAGTGGTCTTCACGCAGGGTGGTCTGGCTTCTAATTTCCCAAGTGGAGCAGGGGCGTCACGTGATCCTGATCTAGAGGTTGCGGTGACAGCCACTAATACGATCGCCATTATCAGCAGTAATCCGGCAAAGACGGGTATCACCCCTAACAGCAGGACTGGGGCCATTTCAGGCAGGTTCTCGCTCTCAGATGCTAATGTGAGGACCGCCGCGCCGCGCACGCCCGACCCAATTCTACGTGCAGTATCTTTCCAGGGGGTCATTATCCCAAATAACGAGGACGATACCCACGAAGGAGTCGGTTATTTCATGCTGCCGCAGCTTCCAACTGTGGACAATGCTACCTTGGTCACGACGACACCGATTCTTTCTGGTAGGATGATTTTCAAGAAGCTGCCATGATCTTGAACAAGGTTTGATCGAACCTTGTTCGGCAGTGATTGTCTGTTCCTTCCTATGCCGATCTTCCGCCTGCTTTTAATCGCGATGTTGTCCAGCTCTTGGTGCCTTGCTTTGCTGGGCCTGCGCTTTCAATGGTCTGGGCAAACGTGGTTCAGCTTTATGGCTTGGAATCTCTTCTTGGCGGGCATCCCGCTGGGGTTTGCCGTGATTTTGATCAAGATCGACCGCTGGCGTCTCGCCACGCCGCTGATTGCTGGTTGGCTTCTCTTTTTTCCCAATGCTCCTTATGTCCTGACAGATCTTTTGCATCTGAAGGAGCGCGGTGGCATGCCGCTTTGGTTTGATCTGCTGATGCTGCTTTCCTTTGCGCTTGTCTCTCTTTGGCTGGGCTTTCAGTCATTGCATCTGGTTCAGATGTGGATCGCGGAGAAGACATCCACTCTGACGGCCTGGGCCTTTGTGGGTGTGAGTCTGCTGCTCTCAGGTTTTGGTATTTATCTTGGGCGCTTTCTCCGTTGGAATAGTTGGGATATCATCCGCCGCCCCGGAGCTCTTATGAATGATATCTGGGTGCGTTTTGCCGATCCGCTGGCCCATGAGCGCACCTGGGGTGTGACACTTGGTTTTGGTGGATTACTCTTGATCGCTTATCTTTTCTGGATGTTTTCGGTCTCTAGCTCTCGTGATTACCGTACACATGATGACCGAGCCTAGCTACCCTTATCTGCTGCTCTTTGACGGTGTCTGTCACTTATGTGCGGGTTCCGTTCAGTTCGTGCTGCGGCATGATCAGAGTGGACTTATCCACTTCTGCTCCATTCAGTCAGAGCTCGGATCTAAACTGTATCGGGAGCAGGGTTTAGATCCCGCCAAGCCCCAGTCGATGCTCTTGATTACTCCACAAGGGGTCTATTTTAAAAGCGACGCAGCACTCAAGCTTGCTGAAGTCATGGGTGGCCCTATGTCTTGGCTGAGCTTTCTGAGAGTCGTTCCGCGTCAGCTGCGTGACATGGCCTACACGTTTATTGCGACGAATCGCTACCGTTTCTTTGGCAAAAAAGACCAGTGCTGGCTACCACGCCCAGAATGGAAAGCGCGTTTTGTTTCGTGAGGGGCTTAGAGCTGCGTTCACGAGGAACTCGTGCTCGTTGTAGCATGATTGATCGCCTGGTCGCTTTCGGCTAAAGCTTATCGTGCCGCTGAACAAAAACGTGCACGTTTTCAGAACTGTGCGTAAACTAGGATCCCCATGGATCCACTGATTCAACTCCTCACCCTTAATTCCAACCGCTCTACGGCTGAGCTGGCTGGCATCCTTAGCCTATCGGAAGACGAAGTTCGTCATCGCATCGCCGCGGCGGAGGCGGATGGCACGATCTTGGGATACAACGCTGTCGTGGATCGCCAAAAAGCAGGTCAAAGTGGCGTCACTGCCCTTGTCGAAGTCCGTATCACTCCCGAACGCGAAGGTGGCTTTGATCGCCTAGCCAAGCGGATCGCTAAATTTGACCAAGTGCGTGAGTGCTTCCTCATGAGCGGTGGTTATGACCTTGCTATTTTGGTGGAGGGCAAAGACCTGCTCGATGTGGCAAATTTCATCGCTGAAAAACTCAGTACTCTCGGCGGCGTGCTTTCTACAGCCACGCATTTTCAGCTTAAAGCTTACAAGCAAGCTGGTTTCCTCGTCAATGCAGCTGCTGACGAAGAACGTCTGCCTGTGAGTCCCTAGTCCCTGAGCCACTGTCTCTGCCCAACCACATGGACTACCATAATAAACTTTGCACTCAGATCCGCGACCTTCCACGATCTGGTATCCGCGACTTCTTCGAGCTGGTCATTGGCCGCACGGATGTTATCTCCCTCGGCGTCGGCGAGCCTGACAAATCAACGCCTTGGCCCATCCGTGAAGCGGTTATCCGCTCGCTGGAGAAAGGTCAAACTAGCTATACCTCTAATCTTGGCTTGGAGCCTCTGCGCGTGCTCATCAGTGAGTATGTGGAAAAGCAATTCCGCGTCACCTATGATCCTAAAACGGAGATTCTCGTCACCGTCGGTGTCTCTGAAGCTCTCGACATCGCCTTCCGCGCCGTCTTGAATCCTGGAGACGAAGTCATTTATCACGAGCCCTGTTACGTCTCCTATTCTCCCAGCATCAAAATGGCCTACGGCGTTCCAGTGGTCGTCGAGACGCGTGAGGAAAATCAGTTTGCCCTCATGGCCGCCGATGTGGAGAAGGCCATCACGCCCAAGACCAAAATCATCGCGCTGAATTTTCCCACCAATCCTACCGGTGGCATCATGCCGCCGGAGGAACTGGAAAAGATCGCCGCACTGGCGGTGAAGCATGATTTGTTTGTCTTCACAGATGAAATTTACTGCGAGTTGCTTTACGACAATCGCCAACATAAAAGCATCGTCGAGTATCCAGGCATGAGGGAGCGTACGGTGCTGCTGCATGGTTTCAGCAAAGCCTTCGCGATGACAGGCTGGCGCCTTGGTTATGCCTGCGCCCCAGCTCCGCTCCGCGAGGCCATGATGAAAGTGCATCAATACTGCATGCTCTGCGCCCCGATCATGAGTCAGATCGCCGGTATCGAAGCCCTGAAAATGGGGGCTTCGGCTTATGAAGAGATGCGCCAAAGCTATGAAATGCGGCGGAACATCATTGTCAGCCGTCTCAATGGTATGGGACTTCCTTGCTTCAATCCGGGCGGCGCTTTCTATGCTTTCCCAGACATCCGCAGCACGGGCCTTACCAGCAAAGAATTCGCATTCGGTCTGCTAGAGAAAAAGAGCGTCGCCGTTGTCCCCGGAAACGCCTTTGGCGCGGCCGGGGAAGGCTTTGTGCGTTGCTGTTATGCCACGGCTCCTGACCTGATCGTCAAGGCCATGGATCTGATGGAAGAGTTCGTGAATGAGGTGAGGAAGTGATCCCTTATTTCGCCACGTAGTCGAAGACGCAAACCTTATCGAGAGTCGGCTTCAGAATGCTGACAAACTCCGCATGGGCTGGATGTGGTAGATACACATCCAGTCCGGCTTTGTCGGCAAAAGTCACCAGGAAGCAGTGAGTGAAACCATCATTCTTGCCTTCGGGGCTCACATTGTTGCCCCACTCAAAACCTTTGACTGTATCCACCTTCTTGGCCAGCTCAATGAAGGCCTTCTCCACGACCTGCACTTGTTCAGGAGTGGCGGAGTCTTTGAATTTAAACAAAACAACGTGGCGGTAAGGTGCGTCAGCGGCGGGTGCGGTGGTCATAAGAAGAATAAAAGTAGCAAGAGAGAGAAGGGTTTTCATCAGAAGTTAGAGCACTGATCCTCGTCTATCGAAGTTTTACAAACAAGTAGGAAAACATGCACCTGATTCAGCACTGCTGAGTATCAGAACTCTTTCGTGGGCGCTGCATTGCCCGCGCTCCACCATTTGGAAAGTCGGCCTTCCGGCACGCCAGGAATCTGATCGTGATCGTAATGGGAGGTGTCGTTAAACAGGGTGAGACGAGCGCGCACAGGGCTTTTGAAATCAACAATGTTCAAAGCCGCTGGATTCTGATCCAGATTATCCCGGTAACGACGCGGATCAAAGCCGAGTAGAGAGCTCAGCAGCAGACGGATGGTCGCCTTATGCGAGACTACTGCTACTGTCTGACCTGGGTGTGCGCGCACGATGTCCATCAGCACTGGTAAAGAGCGTGCCGTGACGGCCAGCCCACTTTCTCCGCCCTGTGGAGCAAAGGTGTAAGGATCTTCTTCCCAAGCAGCAGCCTCCTCAGGGAAAAGAGCATCCACTTCGGCACGCGTGTGCTGCTCCCAGCGGCCATGGGAGATTTCTTTGAGTCCGTCCCTGGGCAGTATCTCTAACCCGTGGGGTGCGGCGAGAATACGCGCCGTTTCCATGGTCCGGTCCAGAGGCGAAGCATAAACGGCTGCGATCTTTTCGCCCGCGAGGCGTTCAGAGAGTTTACCTGCCTGACGACGGCCTTCATCGGAAAGGGCCACGTTGGTAGCCCCTGCAAAGCGATCCTCAGCAGTCAAAACGGTGGCTCCATGGCGGATGAGAAAAAGACGAGTGGTCATGTCGGCAATGTGGGAGTCAAAAGCACAGGTGCAAGCGCTTCGAAACGATTTGAAGGAACAGTGTCAGGGCTGGCACGCTGTCTGCGACAATTAAAAATTCCACCATTGAATCTACGCGATCCGTCCGCATTCATCTCATTTAACACCATGCCCACTATCCAGCCACGCCGCGCAGGCATTCTTGTTCCCGTTTTTGCAATTCGAACAGCCGATGATCTGGGGATTGGCGATACGGGCGGTGTTTGTGACATGATCGACTGGGCTGCTGAAACCGGCTTGGGATTCCTGCAATTTCTGCCCATCAATGCGACCGGCGGCGACAGCAGTCCATACAATGCCATCAGCTCCATTGCGCTGGATTATCTAACGTTGGAAATCACGCCCATGGTCGTGCCCGAGCTTGAAGACAAGTTTTTCCGCACGACCACACGCTTCCTCGGCGGTGACGCATTGCGTGAGGGACCTGTGCAGTATGAGAAAGTCAGAAAGCTGAAAAATGCACTTTTGCGTCACGCCTTTGGCCGACTAGAGACACTGCCGCAACGTTCGGCCGAGTTTTCTGCTTTCTGCGCTGCGGAAGGCCCATGGCTAGAGGAATTCTGCCTTTTTCGCGTGCTGATGGATCTCCACGGGCATGAAGACTGGCCGAACTGGCCGCAGGAGATTAACTCTGGTGCCAAAGCGAAAGCTTGGCTGGCGGAGCAGCGTAGTCTTCACGCGACGGAGATCGCAGAAAAGCTGCAATATCATGCTTACGTGCAGTGGCTCTGCTTCAGTCAATGGCGTGCTGTGCGGGCTTATGCCGCAGAGAAAAAAGTGAAGCTCATGGGAGATGTGCCCTTTGGTATTTCCTGGTGCAGTGCGGATGTTTTCTTCCAACCGGAACAATTTAATCTGGAATGGTGCGGTGGTGCTCCACCCGAGACCTATTTTAAAGACGACTACTTTGTGCAGCGTTGGGGCCAGAACTGGGGCATTCCACTCTACCGCTGGGATGTGATGGAGGCCGATGGCTTTGGCTGGTGGCAGCGCCGGGTACAGAAGCTGACCGAAGTTTTTGACGTCTTCCGCATCGACCACGTTCTCGGTTTTTACCGCATCTACAGCTTTCCTTGGCGGCCACAGCGGAATGGTGAATTCCTGCACCTCAGTGACGACGAAGCCCGGGCTCTCACCGGCGGGCGCTTGCCGCACTACATCGAGCACGCCGACGACACGCCTGAGCATAAAGCCGCCAACTGCGCAGCAGGCGACAAATATCTGCGCATGATCGTGGCAGCCGCCTCTCCGCATGAAGTCGTGGCCGAGGATCTAGGCACCGTCCCGGATTATGTGCGTCCGCATTTGCTGGGACTGGACGTTCCAGGCTTCAAAGTCAGCCACTGGGAGGAGGATGGCCACGGACACGTTCAGCAGGGAAGGGATTATGATAACTGTGCTTTCACGACCTATGCCACTCATGATCATGAACCGATGAAGACGCATTGGGAGCATCGTCGTCGCGACAGCCAGAGTCATGATGAAGGTGACCGTTATCTCGGCAATAAGGAGCTGCGTTTTCTCTCCGAATTCGCTGGGCTGCCTGTGCAAGAAGGCCATTGGCCAGCTTATGATGATCATGTCCGTCATGCATTGATCGAGGCGCTCCTAGCCAGCAATGCGCGCTACGCCGCTTTCATGTTACCGGACCTCTTTGCATTGGAGGATCGATTCAATGTCCCAGGAATCGCCAGCGGTCAGAACTGGAGCGCTCGGATGCCCGTTACGGTGGAGCAAATGCGACAGGAAGGATTCTGGAAACAGGAGTCTGCCTGGCTTGCTGAGGCCGTTAAGCGCACTGGACGATCATTAGATTCTTGATGATCAGGGGTTTGTATCGCCCATTAGCAACTGATGGGCATTCCTGCCTGATCCGCCTTCATTGCACTTGCCGCCCTACCCGAATGTGGTGCATGATGGCCATCCTGTGAAATTCCTCCTGAACCTTCTACTCATGACCGCGCTCAGCGCTTTGGCGGGTGCTGCTTGGGTAGCTCACCGCCCAAGGGCGCTGCCAACGGTCATTCTTAAAGATCATGGTAAAGCGGTGGATATGACGGATGAAATCAAGCAGGCCGTGATTAAAGGCAGCGCAGAGATCGAGATCAGCGAGTCTGAGATCAATCGCCATTTGGAAAAGGTCCTGACCGCGCGGATGGCCGCCAGTCTTGAGAATTCCGTGCGTTTTGAAAAACTCCACTTCGATCTCGATCCAGGCGTTGCTCATGCAACCTTGGCCTGGGACATTGCTGGGCAGCGCCAGACCGCGACCGTGGATCTGGCTGTCACGCATTTGGATAAAGTCTTTCGAGTCGAAGTGGTCGGCGGAGCCTACGGGCATCTGCAAGTGCCACGCGGTCTCATGCGGCCACTCAGACCCGCCTTGATCAATCTAAGTGCCGTGCTGAAAGAAGAGGTTCAGGCGCTTTTTCAAATGAACCAGGTGCGTATTGCCGAAGGTAAATTATCACTCGATCCCCGCTTCCCATAAGGCGCTTTTTCATGTCTGCCATGTTCCGTCAATCCGTCATTCTTTCCTGCTTCATCCTTGGCCTTTCATGTTTGCAGGCCCAGCAGCCCGCGCCCGTCGATTCCGCAGCTCGGGAAGCCGCGGCTAAGATCGAGGCTCCCCAATTGCCGGCCATACCGCCGACGGTGCCCGCAGCGCCAGCCAGTGCCACGCCCGCCGCACCCGTGTCACCACCCATGCCGGGGCAGCTCAATGCCGCTCCTAAGTCCGCGCAGCCACCCGTTGTGGCTCCTGCAACCAGCCGCATCCCCGACATGCCAGCCCCAGAAGTGTCCACGGTGCCGACGACGCCGCTCACCAAGAACAAGGTCATCTCCTCCACCAGCAGCAGCGGACAATTCATCGTTCATGGCAATGATCTTTCTCTGCGCAGTGCCTTTTCCTCCCGCTGTGAAGAAATCAGTGGTGAGCTCAATCAAATGCTGCGTGACAAACATGCTTGGGCCTCTCCCATTGTCGTGCTGTTGAATTCGGGTGATGCTGCCAAAAAGGATGGCAAAGCCGCCAGCATGGCTGTCTCTCAGATCACGCATGGCGGATTTCATCTGCAAGTGACCATCAACTTGCGGCCTGATTTAAGGCCCACCGATGTGCGGGCTGAGATCATCCGCGCTCTATTGGCCGAGCGTATTTTGAAGGATCAAAAAGAGCTCAAAACTCAACGTACCCTGCTTCTACCAGACTGGCTCTTCACAGGCATCGTCGAAGCCTTGGATTATCGCAAGCAAGCCCGCCCTAGCACTCTGTTTGCCGTCATCTTTAAGTCTGGGAAAATCTTTGGCATCGAAGAGATCATCGAAGCCTCTCCTGTGGACATGGACGCCCTGTCCAAGACCATTTACAAGACCTCCTGCTGCGCCCTTGTCCTTGCACTGCTGGATCAACCCGAAGGCGGCATCCGCCTGAATCGTTTCCTGGCCTCGCTTTCCGCTGACACACGTCCAGAGCGAGAACTTTTAAATCAGGCCTTTCCCGGCTTTGCCAGTACGCCTGCCAGCCTCAATAAATGGTGGGCCTTGCAACTGGCTAACCTCTCTAGCCCCGGCGTCTCAGAACCGCTCAGCATCACCGACACGCTGGCTGCTTTGAATGAAGCGCTCACCATTCGTTATCAGGCCAAAGTCAGTGAAATTCCAAAACCGCGTCCTGTTTCAGCCCCCATCATCGCACCGCCGGAACTAGAGACCGTAACGCCGCAAGCGCCACTTGCCACGGAGGATCGAACCTCAGCGAAACCGGAGACCGCGTCAGCAGACGCGAAGCCTTCCGAGAAAGAGACGAAGGAAAGACGCTCATTTTTCAGCCGCTTAAATCCCTTTTCGTCTCGAAAATCTAAGGATGAAGACGTCATCGCCGCTGCCATTGATGAAGCGGCTAAAGAAGAGGCCCAGTCACGCAAGACCGCTGAGCAGGCCGACGCTCCAGAGCCAGAGAAAGCTCAGGAGTCGGAAAAGGAGGAAGCTCCTGTCGCTACTAAGTCGCCAACTCCGAAGGGCCCCAAGCCCTTGTTTGAACGTTGGTTTGGCAGTGATCCCAAGCCCAATAAAGAAGAGGCTGAGATCGAAATTCCCAACGCCGAAACCAGCACGCCAGCGCCTAAGTTAGCTCCAGCCCCCACGGAAAAAGACGAGATCAAACCGATCAAAAAACCTTCCCTGCTGAACCCATTGAATTGGTTCCGAGACAGCCAACCCAAGACCGAAAAATCCGAAGACGTCAGCACCCCGGAAAAGCCAGCGCCCATCCAGCCAAGTGCGCCCGAGAAAGACAAGGATGTTCCTAAAACCAGCCTGCTCTTGGACTGGCAGATGCTGAACGCTCCACTGGTCGCTGCCGTTTATCAGGAATCTGCCGTCGAAGAACCCGCGAAAGAAAAGAAGCGTTTCTTTGGATTCTTTGGCGGCAACAAAAAGGCCGAAGAAAAGCCAGAGACTCAGCCAGAAGCTAAACCCAAAGAGAAGCAGGAAGCACCTACTCCAGCCAAAGAGGAGCCCAAGTCCACGCGTACTCCCATTCGCATCCAACCCCTCTTTGGAAAGGGCGATTCCAAAACCGATGAACCCGCCAAGGAGCCTGAAGAAAAGGCCAAAGTCGAAGCCTCATCAGCGAAGCCCACTCAGCCAAAATCGGAGCCTGAAGAAGCCGCACCTGAGCCAGTCAAAGTAATGCCGGTTGAGCTCACCGTTGAAAAGCCTTCGTCGCCACCCGCGCCCCAAAGCAAAACAGAAACCCAAACGGAATCTCAAGAGCCCATGGCCGCCGCCGTCATTCCCATCGACGATTATGCAGCCATCATGAAGCGCCCGGACCGGAAAGAGATTTTGCAATACAATTTCATCGCCCTCAGTGCTCTCCAGCATCGCTGCGCCATTCTCTTTCGCCCCATCGTCGCCGACTACACAGCCCTACTGAGTGAGCTGCGCGACGGCAAAGCCAAAGACGTCGAAGCCCGACTGAAAAAACTGCGTAACCGCACCCAAATCGCCGTCGATCAGAGCAAGTCCGTCAGAGACCTGCTAGACACCCACGAAGCCAATAGCACGCCCGCCATGTCAGGCCTCTTTGACGAATACCTCCGCCTGCCCGAGACCCTCAAAAAAGAACTTCCCGAACGCAAAGACCCCATCTCCATCTACCTCGACGCCCTGGATCGGGAGTTCTCCAAGCCCTGAGACCGTGGGTTCTTGGTTCTACCGTTCTAATTTGAATCAAGTCCTCTAATAAAACACTTCCCTGGGCGTTTAAGGAAGAGCACCGTGTACGCATGTCTCTCCAGCCGAATCCAGATGAAGCCACTCTCCTTGTCAGGCGGGCGCTGGATCAGCATGAGGGCAGCCTCATCGCCTACACGGCAGGGGTCCTCAATGGGGACGTTGAGCGGGCACGGGAGGTGGTGCAGGACGCCTTGCTCAAGCTTTACCTCACCGATCCTGCCAAGGTGCGGGACAATCTCAAAGCCTGGCTTTTCACCGTCTGCCGCAACCGGGCGCTGGATGTCCTGCGGAAGGATCATCGGCTGGATCTCGGCAATGAGGAGGCGCTCAATGCGGCCGTTTCCTTTGACCCAGATCCTTCTGAAAATGCCGTTTCTCACGAGCTCTACGAGCGTATCTGGGATCTCGTGGAAAAACTACGGCCCAATCAACAAGAAGTCATCCGACTCAAATTCACCCACGATTGTTCCTACCAGCAGATCGCTGACATCACGGGCCTCAGTGTGGGCAATGTCGGTTTTATCATGCATGTGGCCATCAAGAAACTGCGCGAGCTGCTGAATCGCGAGCTCGCCACCCAACCTTCCTCCTCAAATTTATGACCAGTCCTGCCAACGATACCTCTGAACTCACCGCTTATGCCCTCGGTGAACTCCAGGCTCATCAAGCCAGTGCCATCCACCAGCTACTCAGTGCTTGTCCAGCAGCCACGTCCGAACTAGAGCAGATCGAAGCCGTAACAGAGGCCCTGCGCCAGCGTGCCCCGATCCCGCAGGAGCGGCTTTTGCCCGAACAGCGCCATGCGGTGCTGTATCCTGCCCAAATTCCCCGTCTTGTAGTGCCCATGAAACCGCGTCCGATGGTGAAGAAGACCACCAGCACTTGGCCGGTGATGGGCATTCTATTGAAATCCGCAGCTCTGATCACTGTTACCGGTGCTGCTTATCTAGCTGGCCGTCAGGTCAGCCTTGTCAGTTCACAAATCGACGTGGCAGAAAGCCAGCCTGCCCAAGTCAAAAGTGACCCCATCGCTGCCGCGCCCGCCAAAGTCGAGGTCGCTGTGGTGAAGCCAACGTCTGTGCCTGCCGTCACGATCACAGCGGCAAAACCTGCACCTGTGATCGAAAAAGCGCCTGTCGCAGTCATTCCAGTGCCGCCGAAATCGACAGTCATCGTGGCTCAATCAGCGCCTGCCAAGGCGGCAATCGAAATCATCCATTCAGCTCCTGCACCGATGCCTGTGGTGCCGGTGGCCGTGACTCGTCTCAATCGCAAGCTTGCCTTTATCAGCACCAATCAGCAGACAGCGGATCTTTTCTCCATCAAACCTGCCGATATCCGTCCGCAACCCATCAAAGGCAAGGATAAGGAGCAGTTTGCATCCCCTCTGAAAGGCCCAGCACCGAAGCTTGAGGAAAAAAGCCAAGCCACAGGGATCTACATTCACTCATGGAAGGCTGAAACTTCTTCCTGCCCATGGAATCCAAACACACGACTGCTGCGTGTGACCATTCAACTGCCAGCGGATCAACCTGCCGCCACCAGCTCGACGAGCTATCCTCTGGATGTGAATTTTGATCGTCGAAATGTGCGGGAGTTCCGCCGCTTGAGTGAGCGTCATTTACCCGCTGCCGAACTGCGCAGTGCAGGCAGCCAAGTCGTCTGGTATGAGTTTCAGCCAGCCACGACGGATCTGAATACCGCAGGTAAACCCATCGCGACCATCACCCTGGATCAAGGACGCTTCACCACCCAGACCGTGGGGCCCTTTGATGAGTCCAAGCTGAATGTCGTGGACCGTGGGGCAAACTGGCAGAACACGCGTGAGGACTATCTCTTTGAATCCGCCGTCGTCGGACTCGGCATGTTGTTGAATGGCGATCATCAGAGCCCAGATCTGAATCACCAACTCATCCTGGATCTGGCAGAAAAAAGCAAAGGCCCTGATAGCAGTGGCGAACGTGCACGTTTCATTCGTCAGCTGAATGAGGCTCGTCGGGCTGCTGGATTGTGAGTGAATGGGACCGTCTTTTGGATCGGGTCTGACGTTCGACTCCGCTAGAGTTTGCGGGTAGCATCAGATTCCCATCTATGAAACTTGCTCTAGCCTTCCTTCTCCCTATCGCCGCCCTCGCTGCGGATCCCTTGTCTGATCCTGCGGAGGTCGTGGTTGCCATGAAAAAAGCCACCACCTTTTACACCACCAAGCTGGCCTTTCATGGTGGCTACGCGTCTGCCTGGTCCAAGGATCTGAGCATCGCCAAGGTCGAAGGCCATGAGGGGAAGACGCTCATTTCCATTCAACCTCCAGGAACCACCACCGTCGGCATGGCCTGTCTGAAAGCTTTTCAAGCGACCGGTGACGTGCAGTTTCTCGAAGCTGCCCAGGGAGCCGCTCAAGCACTGATCGACTGCCAGCTCGCCAGTGGAGGGTGGGATAGCGACTTTGATTTCTCAGAAGAAGGCAAAAAGAAATACTTGCTTCATTCCGACGCCATGGCGGGTTCAGCTAGTAAAGACAAAAAGCGTAACAGCAGCACGCTGGACGATAATAAAACCCAGTCAGCACTGCTCTTTCTGCTGGAACTGGCCGCCCTGCCCGAGTCCAAAGAAAACAAAGCCCTGCAAGCCTGTCTCAAATTTGGATTAGACTGCTTGCTCGGCGCCCAATACCCGAATGGCGGATGGCCTCAGCAATTCGATACCCCCGCAGATGTCTCCAAACCTGTGCTCAAAGCCAGCTATCCAGCAACTTGGCCTCGCACGTTTCCAAAAGAGAAATACAGCTCCTATTACACACTGAACGATGGTAACATCGAAAGGATCGTACAGGTCTTGCTACGTGCCCATGAGTTAATCAAGGACGAGCGCTTCATGGCCGCGGCCAAAAAGACAGGCGATTTTCTGATCTCTGCCCAAATGCCAGAACCCCAGACAGGCTGGGCTCAGCAGTACAACTTTGACATGCAACCGGTCTGGGCGCGTAAGTTTGAACCACCCTGCGTCACTGGAGGGGAGACCCTCAGCGCTATGGAAACTCTGCACACACTTTACATTGTGACAGGCGATGAAAAGTTCCTCAAACCACTGCCTGCTGCCTTTGGCTGGTATGAGCGTTCGCGCCTGCCAGACGGCACTTATGCCCGCTTTTACGAGCTGCAAACCAACAAGCCGCTCTACTTTGTCAAAGACACCTACGAGCTGACTTACAGCGATGTAAACATGCCCACACATTACGGCTTTAAGCTTGAAGGCATGGATAAAGACATCGCCAAGCTGCGTGAGCAAACTCAGCTATCTCGCGAAGAATTGCTCAGCAAGCGCGCCGATCCCACAAGTGAAAAAAGCTGGACCAGCAAAGCTAAAGGCGTGGCCGGCAAAGTAAACTCGGCGCTCAAAGCCCAACAACCCGAAGGCTACTGGCTCAAAGACGATGAGATCGACGCAGGCGAATTCACCAAACACATGAATGCCATGGCATATTATGTCGAAGCCGCGAAAAAGGGCGGGGAAGTCTTTGCCAAGCTGCGGCGATAATGAGCTTCTGTGTTAGTCTCAAAGTGCAGCGTTAGAGATTGGTAGCCAATCATAGAAATGCTGTGCGACTTTAGAGATCAAAGGTTTGGAAAGAGCATTAAATCCGCCCAGTCAAGAGCAGGACGACTAGGATGATCACGACTAGGCTTGCGCCTCCACCCAGGTAATGGTTGCCGGAATTAAATCCATAACCGCCGCCGCCGAGCAACAAAAGGATGAGAAGAATGAGGAAGATGTTCATAGGAGTCGCAGGATGGGATTGGACTTGAGTGTAAGCGCGGGTCGTCCCTCAAGCCTATGGGGTATCTCCCCACCAGCTCGCAGTCAGGTGGATCATTCGAGAAATAAAAAACGGCGTGGAGTGATCCACGCCGTTTCGATTTAAATCTCAATCAAAGGTAGGTTATTCAACACCTTTCCAGGCTCCAAAGCTGGCACCGGACTCGATCCATTTCTTGATCAGAGCCTGGTCAGCAGCGCTGACACGATCGCCTTTGCCTTCAGGGGGCATAGCCATTTCGTCGGAGTCAGGCAGAGACATGGTCTTGAGCAACCAGCTGGCGTCTGGCTTACCTGCAACGACGTTCTCATCTGGATATTCTTTACCGCCTTTGGTGATCGCAGCAGCGCTGTCGAGGCGAAGACCGCCTTTTGGCTTTTTGATTTTACCGTTGTCTTCGTGCTCTTTCTCATGGCACTTGAAGCAGCTGGTCTTCAGGATGGGAAGGATCTGCTTTTCGAAATCGATGGCAGCGTCCTGAGCGGAAAGGGTGCTGATGGAAAAAGCAGCAGCAATGGCGGCGAGGGTGATCTTGGTATTCATTGGGTAGGTGTACAATGTTGTTCTCTGCGCGTGAATTGGTCAAGCCCGAGGAAGCTCCAATTCAAAAATCAGTCCATGAGGTTCTCGGTTACTCACCGTGACTGTTCCGCCGCAAGTATCCATGCAGGTTTTGACAATGGCTAAGCCCAGTCCTGTGCCTCCCGTTTGGCGGTCTCGGCTGGTGTCCACTCGGTAAAAAGGATCAAACAAACGCGGCAGGCTGTCAGCAGGAACTCCGGGGCCTTGATCCGCAATGGTTAAGATAACTCCGTCCCCTTTTCTCGCCGCCGTGATTTCGATGTCGCTGTCTGGAGCATGAAGGCGCGCATTGCGGAGAATGTTACTCACTGCGCGCCGCAGCAAATCGGGCACAGCCTTCACCGAAAGGTCTCTGGGCAGAGAAAGCCGCAGGCAATGGGCTGGGATGGCCTCCATGCCAGCCACCTCGTCCACCAGTGTCAGTAGCAGAACATTTTCAGGCGCTTTGACAGCCTGGCCCAGCGACGATTTGGAAAAGGAGAGCAACTCATTCACCAGAAGCGATATTTGGCGTAGTTCCTCTCGGACATCGGCCAGACGGATCGCATCACTATCCGTGAGTTTATCTTCTAGAATGCCCAAGCTCATCTCCATTCGGGCAATCGGGCTGCAAAGCTCGTGCGCGATGTCGCCCAGAAATCGTTTTTGACCGCGCACGATGCCGTCGATCTGCATCGCCATTTGATTCACCGCATGAGAGAGGCGGCCCAATTCGTCACTGCGTGTTTCAGGCACTCGGACATTGAATTGACCTTTGGCGATCTGTTCCATGCTCTGCATGTTGGCTCGGATACTGGCCGTGATATTGCTCACAAAGGGCAACCATAGCAGCGCTGAAACCGCCATGGCACCAAACAGGCCGAGTAACCAAGGTCTGACATCAAAGAACAATCCGCCGCCCGTGATGCGATGAGTGACGATCATGAAAATGAGTGGACCCTCACGACGATCCCACCCAGGGACTAAAGGCAGGCGAATACCGGTGTAATAAACCGGTGGGGTGCCCACTGGCAGCATGAACGTGTTTAACTTCTGAGGCATCACCGAATCAATGCTCGGTGGTTCATCCTGCCTGGGTGGAGGCCCAATTCCAGGCGGAAAATCTCCACCAAAGATCAACGCATCTAATTCATCCCTTGGTGGGTGCGGGGGGCGATTATCGTTCGGATTCGAACCAGGCGGTGGTCGGCGATTAAGCTCTGGAAACATATCACGCATCAGCGTTTGCATAGGCTCTGGCATCTCCACTTTCGTTCCCGCAACATGCCGAATCGGCACGGTGATCAGCGAAGCCTGAACTCCCTTTTTCTCGCTAAATTCTGTAAAGACCCGATCCCAATCCGTGCGCTTAGTCGTGAGCAATACCGCATGGATTTCCCGTCCGATCGCTTGAAGGCGATCCCCCACAATTCCACCCAAGGCACCCTGCATGCCTTCACGGAATTGCCACTGCAAGACGATCCAAAACCCAGCGCCGAGAACAACAACGTTCACCAGCAGCCAAAAGAGAATGCGGGCGTAGAGATTAAAAAAGCGGCGTGGCATGGACGTGAATCCGCCACGCTACGTTAGTTTTTCCGCGATGAAACGGAAACATGACGCCCGCTGGCTGGACTATTCCTGGAGAAACACAAAGACACCCATCTTATTGCCGATGACCACGTCAAGCTTGCCGTCCTTATTCACATCACCGGGTGTGACTTCGGTGCCCACACCACTGGCCTCGTCAATGAGGTGTGGGATGAACTCAGCGGTATTCTTTTCACCACGTTTGATCTCCCACCAGTAGAGCACAGGCGCGGCATTGGGCTCATCATCTTTCAGTGGACCGTGGGCCCAGCGGCGTTTGCCAGTGACGACATCCATGACGCCATCACCATTCATGTCAGCGAGTTGCATGGCGTGAAGCTGGCTGAATTTGAGGCCTTGTTTGTTTTCCTCAGGTGTAGCCCCCATGAGCTTGTGGGCGGTAAAGGTGCCGTCCTTCTTTTGCTCATACCAACCGAAGCCGTAGCCGTGGGCATTGTAGCCAGTGATCACGTCATTGAGCTTATCGCCGTTCACATCATAGACCAAAATGAAGCTGCCTCCACGCTCTCCTTCAGGAGTAAATGGCCCCGGATGGAAAACCCAGTCACTGTCTTTGCTCATGTCTTTCGGTTGCTCGCGCCAGCCTTCTTTGTCCAGGATATCGGCACGGCCATCGCCATTCACATCACCAAACCCGTAGCCATGAGTGTACTTGAAGTATTTTTTGTCATTCTCTGGCGACTTCGGCGAGATGGGGCGGAACTTGGCTTTCCCAAAGGGATTTTTCCAATCAATCTCCGCATAGCCTAGCTGGCCACCGGTGTGGCAGATAAGCTCAGGCTTATTGTCGCCATTCATATCGCCAAGCGTTGGAGACTCATTATCGGTGACGTCGAAGATGCTGTGACGTTTCCAATCCCCCGTCTTGTTTTGTGGATTCTCAAAGACCCAGGTTTCTTTTCCAGGCCAGGAGAAAACAAGGATGTCGCTCCAACCGTCTGCATTGAAATCATAGGTGTAGGTCAGAAAGTAGTCGCTGTAGCCTTTGCCTGGATCATAGGGCTTCTCTGCGGGCGGGGTAAACTGCACACGCTCAGTGAATTCAGGTCCTTTCCAAATGTAGGGTCCGGCACAGATATCGTTGTCGCCGTCATGGTCAAAGTCGGCAAAGTGAGCGCCTTCAGCCACAAATTCATTCGTGAGCGTTTGCTTTTTGAAGGTAAGATCTGCTGCGCTGGCAGAAGCGATGACGAGAAGAGGAAGCAGGAAGAGTTTCATGGAGTTGGCAGAGAAAGAGGAACAGTCATCAACGCTGTGATCTTGCACGATTCAAATAGGGACTTTGGCAAACGCTGCCTGAGAATTCACCTTTTCCATGAAAGCTGGCTGCAAGTCGGTGGTCGTGTGCCACGTTCTTCTTCATCCATGATTCGCCGTTCACTCACTGTCCTGCTTTGCTCAAGCGCCCTCCTTTTCACTGCTCCAAGATCCCAAGCTCACGAGGCTGGTAAACAAATGGCGGAAGTCGCCACGTTGTTGCTTTCAGTCCTGACGCCTGAACAAAAGGCCAAAGCTACCTTTGCCTTTGAAGACGAAGAGCGTGTGAACTGGCATTTCATTCCGCGTGAGCGCAAAGGCCTGCCGCTGAAGGAGATGACACCTCAGCAGGAACTTCTTTCCCATGCGCTCCTGAATACCGGCCTTGGATTCCGTGGCGCTGCCAAAGCAGCCACGATCATGTCTCTGGAAGAAGTCCTCTATCAAATCGAAGGCGCAGACGAAGCCAAACGCGCTACGGTGCGCCTCAAGCGTGACCCAGAGCAATACTTCGTCAGCATCTTTGGCACACCCGACGCCAAAGGCACTTGGGGCTGGCGCATTGAAGGACATCATTTGTCCCTGAATTTCACCATCAAAGATGGCAACCTTCTGCGTGCCACTCCGACCTTCATGGGCACCAATCCTGGTGAAGTCCGCCAAGGCAACCTCTCTGGACTTCGTGTTCTCGGTAAAGAGGAAGACTTGGGCCGCGAATTGGTGAAGTCGCTCGATGAAGCTCAGTTTAAAACCGCTTTTGTCGAAACCGTCGCCCCCAAAGAGATGATCACCGCCGCCGAAAAGCGTGTGAATCCGCTGAAACCCGATGGTCTGTCTGACGCCGAGCTGAAGCCAGAACAAAAAGCCAAGCTGCACGAGATTATCCGTGAATACACTGATCGCCTGCGCCCAGAAATCGCTGCTGAAACTTGGGCTGATATTGAAAAGAATGGCCCGGTCTTCTTTGCCTGGGCTGGCAGTAAAGAACGCGGAGAACCGCACTACTACCGCATCCAAGGGAAGACATTCCTCATCGAGTATGACAATGTGCAAAACGAGGCCAATCACCCGCACAGTGTTTTCCGCAGCTTTGAAGGCGATTTCGGCCGCGACATCCTCGCAGAGCACGCCAAGGAAGCCCACGGAAAGTGAATCATGAGGCGCGGCGTATAGGTCTCTATGCGCCGCTTTCTGTTCCTTTTCATTACCGTCACACAACTTTCCGCTGCAGATGCCCCGCTGGCCCAGTTCATGGCCGGTGCCGCGACGAGTAACATTACTCCCGAGCTCGGCGGTGAGGTTGTCGGAGGTTTTTCTCCCTATCCCTGCACGCACATCCACGATGAGCTGCATGCTCGCTGTTTAGTGCTGGATGATGGTAAAACGAAGCTGGCCCTTGTGGTCTGTGATTTGCTCGGTTTGCACCGGAGTTTGTCGGTGCAAGCTCGTACTCTGATCGAAGCAGAAACCGGCATTCCTGCTGCCAATGTGCTGATCTCTGGGACGCATACCCACTCAGCCGTCAATGCTCTGGGTGGTCCTACTCGCGGCTTTTTTTCAGACATTGAACTGACTGCCTATCAGAAGTTTGTCGTTCGACGAATCGCCGATGGTGTGCAGCGCGCTATCACCCTATTACGTCCAGCCGAGTTCGCGTTTGGCAGTGTGGATGTTCCCGAGCACGTGCATATCCGCCGTTGGTTTCTCAAAGAAGGTGCCATGCCACCGAACCCATTCGGTAAGATGGATCAGGTGAAAATGAATCCCGGTGCTGGTAATCCAGCGCTGTTAGAGCCAGCGGGCCAGCCCGATCCCACCGTCAGTTTCCTGGCCGTGCGCGAGCCAGGTGGTCGATTGATTTCCGTCTATTCCGCTTATTCACTTCATTATGTAGGAGGCGTCAAAGGTGCCGATGTTTCGGCGGATTATTTTGGCATGTATGCAGAGGCCTTGAAGCGTCTGCAACCCAATAGCGCCAGCGACGACCCACCCTTTGTCGCCATGATGGCTAATGGCACCAGTGGAGACGCCAACAATATCAACTTCCGTACGCCGCAGCCACGCAAACAGCCTTATGAACAAATGCGTTATGTCGCCGAAGACGTGGCTGCCAAAGTGAACGCCGCAATCGCTAAGCTGACTTGGGGAACCTCCGCGTCTCTGGCCGCGCGCTATCGTGAACTCGATATTCAGTGGCGTAAGATGGACCAAGAACTCTTGAATTGGGCCAAAGAAACCGAAGCTAAAGCTCCACGCATTCAAGGCGGCAAAGCGGATCTTCCCTTAGCCTACGCAGGCCGCGTGCAGCGCCTAGCGCAGGCCAGTCCAGAGACAAAATTCCCGATTCAGATTCTACGCATCGGCAGCATCTGCATCGGCACCTCTCCCTGTGAGACCTTTGCTGAGACCGGCAGGGAGTTTCGGAAACGCAGTCCTTTTCCTCACTCTTTTATGGTCGAGCTGGCCAACGGCTACTACGGCTACATGCCCACCCCGCGCCACTTTGAACTCGGTGGCTATGAAACCTGGCCTGGCACCAATTACCTCGAACCTCAAGCCTCCGTCAAAATGATGGACGCCCTTATGAAGATGGTCCAAGAAGTTAAAGAAGAGTGATGGGCGTTATTCTACGGCCCAACTACCTGAGCCGCCCCATCAAGGATCTCGACACGGAAGGATGTGATGTCTTTGGCGTCTCTTGAAATCACGGCGCTGACTGGTGTAATGCCTGCAGGCAGATCGAGAGTTATCTCGGGGGTTGTTTCATGAAGGGCTTCACCACCGACGACCATCGTGATGGCTTTGGTCGAGCTGAGGCCGAGTTTGACTTTGCCGGGAGCGTCCATCTTGAGGCTGAATTGGGCGATTTTGGGGAACCAGGAGTACATCTTAATTTCCAGGAGTTCCGAGAGCGGTACTTCACCACTGACTTGGGAGAAGAAGATCTGCCACGGATAGGAGGTGTCTGTTTCATGCAGCGCGTGAAGGCCGACATGGCGGACATGATCGATCTGGTCTTTGGGCATGTCTCCCATGACCTTCCAGGTGCGGACAAAGCGGTTCGGTTTGATCTTGTAATTGCCTTCGCGACCTAGCTCGGAAAGGAATCTCACGAGATCGATGAATTCGTCTTCACGGAGGCTAGCGGTGAGGCCTGGGGGCATCATGCTAGCTGGGCTCATCTGACGACTGGCGATCTGTGCTTTGGGGACTTTCTGCAATTGATTGGAAGGATCACGAATCACCACTTCGTCAGCGCCTTCCTGCACGAGGCCGCCAGCAAAGACCTTGCCGTCTTTCATGCTGAGGATGATCATGTGATAGCCTTCTTTGATCTTCTTGCTCGGCTCTAGCAGGCTTTCAATCAAGTAGTCCACGGGTGCGCTGCCGCCGATACTAACGAGGTTTGGCCCGAGAACACCGCCGGCGTCACCGATGGCATGGCAGGACTGACAGAGCATTGCTTGGCGGCGGTAAATAGCTTCGCCACGAACTGGGTCTCCTTGAGATTTGACTTTATCGACCATGGCGGTCATTTGCTCAGGCGTCAGGGCTTGATTCATTTGCTTCACCGCGCCAGCTTTGCGCAGTGCTTCTTCCAACGCGCCTTTAATGCCGCGTGTTGAGACGAGTCGGATGGCATCCAAGGCCACAAATTCAGGAATCGTTTTGCCTGCCAGTTCTTTAGCCAAGATGCCGGGGAGTTGCTTGTTTTTCAAAAAGGCGGTCAAGATTGGTGCGGCTTCTTTGGCTGATTTGGCAGCAGCTAAAAATTCAACGGCACGCTTCGCCGCGAGTTGAGGACCAACCTCGGTTAAGCCCTGAACAGCGAGTCCGCGTAGGCTGGCGTTTTCTTGGAATAGTTTGTCAAAGAAGTCGCGCGACTTCACTCCTCCCAGACGGGATAAACCCTGGACTGCGCCATCACGAATCGGTGGAATCGTGTCAGCCTTCGTCAAAAGGGTCATCAAGGTTTCACGTGTCGATTCCACTTTCCAAGCGCCAGCTAAAAGGGTGGCACGATGAAGAATCTCAGCTCTGGGGCTTTCCAGCCACGCTTTGACGATGGCTTCAGCGCCTTCAGGCTTCACGGCACGCGTTGTGCCTGCTTTGACCAGTGCATCCATCAGACCGACGACCTTATCCGACATCGCTGGGTCATTGACGAGATCGCACATCTCTTTGGCTTGGCCTGCATTGGCGGCATCGCCAGCCATTGCCATGACGGCGGCTGCGTCATCTGGAGCTAGCTTGCCTGCTTTGAGAGAGACCAGCAATGGCACCAAAGCCTCACTGCGGCCCGTGGCTTTCATGGCATAGACAAGGTGCTTCGGATTGTCGTTAAGCTTCAGTTTGCCGCTAATCGCTAAGGGCAACCACATATCGGCTTGTTCACGTGCGGTCAGTTCCATGAGGAAGTCGAGACTTTCGTCCATCGGCTGATCCAGAACTTTAAGGGCTAATTCAAAGGGCTTCGGCTGCCGCATGTCTGCCAGCACCGCCAGCGACCACAGACGAACCTGGGCATTTTCGTCAGCAATGCCTTTGGCTAATAGGTCCATGGCATCTGGCAGCTCGCGCCAGCGATGTGTCAGGATCCGCATGGCTGCGGCACGAATGCGTGCATCGCTGGAAGCGAAAACCTCGCGCCAAAGTTTGGGGGAAAATTTGTTCAGGCCTTCGCGAGCCCAGGCGGCCTCCAAAAGATGGTGGCCATAATTGGCATCCGCTTTGTCTAACGTCTCTACCCAAGTTTTTAGCAGAGGAACAACTTCATTGGCCCCATGGGCTCGCAACTCTAGCTTGGCAAATTGGCGGGTCCAGCCACGATCACTCTTCAACATTTCCAGCAATTCTGCTACTGGTGCGCCGACAATCTTTGGCATCACACTGAGCGGACGACCTTTGGCCGTGAGTCTCCAAATACGGCCATGCACCTGATCACGGCGAGGATCACGGAAATCGACTTCGCCATGCTGAATGATCGGGTTGTACCAGTCAGCGATGTAGAGCGCACCATCAGGTCCGGTGCGGATATCGATCGGGCGGAAGGCCCGATGATTGGAGGCTAGAACATCAGCTTCTTGTTTAGCGATGTAGCTGCTGCCACTAGGCGTGACTTTAAATCGGTTGGTCCGATTGCCACGGAAGTCATTGGTGACCCACGACCCCTGCCAATCAGCCGGCCAATGTGGCTCATCAATGTATTCCAGACCACACTGTTTTGGTTGGCCTGGGCTAAGTCCGCTCAGCGTGCGCGCGGCGTTTGGAGAGGTGATGAAAACACTGCCGGGGAAGATGTAATTCAGGCCCTGACCACCCGCTCCGTCCGTGGCAAAAGATTGACCCCAGCGATCAAACTCGTAACCCCAAGGATTAACAAGCCCCTTGCTCAGAATCTCCAGACGCTTCGTTTCTGAGCGGAATTCCCAAATGCCGCCGCCCATGAGCCTGCGCACGCCATAGGGTGTTTCAATGTGACTGTGGATATAGATGGATTGATTGAAGGAGATCATACCTTCCGGTGTATGTCGAAGCGTATGCACCAAATGATGGGTATCCTCGGTGCCAAAACCACTGAGGATGACGGTGCGCTCGTCGGCTTTCAGGTCGCCATTGGTATCCTTCAGGAAAATCAGCTCAGTTGAGTTAGCCACATAGGCCCCGCCATCCGCTGGGATCACTGCCGTCGGGATGTGCAGCCCTTCGGCAAAGACGGTGGATTTATCAGCCTTGCCGTCATGATCGGTATCTTCCAGCACCAGCACCTGATCCTTGGTGCCATCTCCGGGTTTGATCTGCGGATAAGTCGTGCTGCTCACGACCCATAGACGACCCTGCGCATCCCAATTCATTTGCACGGGTTTAGCAATCATTGGCTCCTGTGCCCAGAGCGTAACTTCCGTGCCCTCTGGCACCACAAAACCAGCCTTTTGCACCTCAGGATTCGGGTCGGGTAAATCCGCCGTGGACTTCGGTTGGGAACCGAACGCGAACGTTGCAGGAATCGTGAATAAAAGGAATAAGCGGGCGATCATGAATGGAATCCCATGATACGACTGTGAATCCCCCATCTAGCAAGCCTATTTCATTCAGAAAAAGCAATACATCAGGCCTGTCGAGGCAGACTTAGACAAAAGCAGGCTCCACGTCCACTGGCGGCTTGATGATTTAAACTGCCTCCGAGTTCGCGGGCTAGGCGACGGCAGAGCGCTAAGCCCAATCCAACGCCAGGCGCACTATGGGCGGCTTCTGTCGCGGATTTAGCAAAGGGTTGGAAGAGTTTTTTGCGTGCTTGTTTGGAGAGGCCTGGGCCAAAATCACGAAGGGTGAAGCGCACTTCCCTGCCCTCCACAACGACAGAGAGGTGCAGTTCCTGCGGGGCAGAATCAGGTGCCGCGTATTTGCAGGCGTTGTCAGTCAGATTAAAAAGGATCTGCTCCACGGCCAGTGCATCTACTTTGACGCAGGCTAGGCCAGCCTCATGATTCACGTCCGTTTTCAAAACGAGGCCCACTTGATCGGTGCGTTGACGCAGACGCGGCTCGATCCGCTGAATCAGGCTTTCGACACTGACCAGCTCCATCCTTGCAGCCGTGCGTCCGCGCTCGATTCGTGAAAAGGACAGCACGTTTTCCACCAAATGCATGAGGCGTGTGGATTCGTCACAAAGCGTGGTCAAGTATTCACGGCGTCTTTCAGGGTCGGGCACCATGTCATCTGCCAGCATCTCGGAGTAAAGACGAAAGGTCGTTAGCGGCGTGCGCAGTTCATGCGTGACGGCTGAAACAAAAGCACCACGCCTTTCACTGAGCAATACGGCCCGATGCAGTACAAAAGCGATGGCTAGCGCTGCGGCAATGAGGCAGGCCCAGGCAATGGCTAAGGCGGGCATCAAGGGCGACCCGCCATCGAGTTGGATGATCGGCACTTTGCCCGTGAGCAGTTTAACAGGCAGGGTCACAAGAGCTGCTGCATCGGTGCGTGCTAGTTCAGGACTCAGAGATATGAGTTTTGCCTCGGGCAATAAATCACGCACCGCCTCGAGCAGGCGATTCTGGAGCAAGGGCCAGTCTAGCCAAACGCCTTGCAAGCGAGTCACTCCCTCTAAGCTGGCCTGGCGGACAAGCAGCAGTTCTTGATCTGCCCACACAGCTCGGAGGTCGCCAGCAAGACCTGGCAAAGATTGCCGCTGAGCAGGCGCACTGGAACCAGGACGCGCAGGCAATGAATCATCACTCATGGTAGAACCGGAGGCGCTGGTTTCTTCATCTCTTCTGGATCCACGATACAGATCCTTCACTGCATCCAATGGGCTTCTCGATCTCTCAAATGAACCTCTGGAGGCGACTTCGGGCTTCGGCGCGGCGGCAGGGGCTGGCGCAATTTTTTTGAGCGGAGCATTGCTGATTTCGGCTTTTTCAGCTATCAAATTCCGAGTGATAATCTGCGATCGTTGAGTCTGCTCGACCGCATTGCTAATCATCTGCATGTCCACTGTATCTTTCTTTAGTTCAGCCGTCTTAGCTTTATCACCAACAGCTTTTCCTGGCGGAGGTGGTTGACCCACTGACAGCGGCAATTGCGCTTCGGGATGCTCTATGAGGAGAGCACGCAATTGGTTAAGTTTATCCATCGCCTGCGCTGTCTCTGGGCTGGAAGCATACCAATTCGAGGCGAGTTCCCTCTGCTGACCGACAGGAGCCTGCGGACTAGCATAGGTCCCAGACACGATTTCAAAGTTCAATCGCACGAGATCCGGCAAACTGCCAAACAAGGGCGAAGGCATCAGTGCCTGACCTTTGGGAATGCTCTGCGTGCTACTGGCAAAAAGATCATCTGGCGCATAAAAAGCCTGGTAATGCCAAGCGGGCCGCGAGTTTTCACGGATCAATATGGCACTGGCCAGCGAGTCCATACGCCAGAGTGCCAGCCGCACCTTTTCCTGCACTTGGGCCTCCTCCGCTGTTCGCTGGCGCTGACCTTCCAGATCCAAAATCCGCGCACTGATCCACAGCATGGCTGCCGTAAAAACGGCAAGGCAAGCGGTGAAAAGGAACCAGCGGAGAAGGGGGCGCATGAGGGGAATGACGAACGGGGCTAACTTTGGATGATTATGGGAGTATTTTCGGCATTAGGCATTCTTTCGTCATTAGGTTTTACTCATTCGTCATTGCACCAACATGTATCCTTTGCCTCTGACGGTTAATAAAAAACTGGCGTCTGTGTCTCGAAGCTTAGCGCGCAAATGAGCGATGTGCATGTCGATGGTTCGGGTCTCGGTATGCTGCGGTTCGATGCGCCAGACGCGGCGCAAGAGTTCGTCACGAGAGATCGCGCGACCACGATGGGCGGCTAGATACTCGATGAGACCTGCTTCGCGATCCGATAACTCAGCGCGTGTGCCGTCGATGTAGCGCAATTCCATTCGCTCGATGTCGGCGATGCCTTGGGGAAACGTGATCTGTTGCACAGCTCGCGGACGTTCTGGAGATCGGCGCAGGACGGCCTCCACGCGTGCTAACAGTTCCCGCACGCTGAAGGGCTTCACCACATAATCATCCGCACCTAGCTTCAGACCTTTCACGCGAGCCGCTTCTTCACCGCGCGCGGAAAGAATGATCACCGGAGTGCCAGGCCGATGTTCCCGCAAAGCGCGCAGGATTTCAAAGCCGCTGTAATTCGGCAGCACCAGATCCAGTAGCATAAGATCAAACGTCGCCTTCTGTGCCTGTTCCATCCCAGCTGAGCCCTCCGCCGCCTCCAGCACCGTGTAGCCGGAGAAGCGTAGCGCATCCGTCACACCGCGCCGGATAGCACTGTCGTCTTCGATGACAAGAATGGTAGGCATAGGGAGGGTATCCGTTTACGATGGTTTACAGTTGTTTACGATGGTTGACGATAGTTTGTCCAAGGCAGTGATTTTCCGAGCAGCCACTGTAAACAACAGTCAACAACCGTAAACCACAGTAAACGGTTTGGTCTTCTACTTAAACTCAATGGCCTTCTTGGCTGCCTGTTCACGCACAGCTTGAACGATGACTTTATCCAGAGTCGCAACTTCGCCGCTTTCTTTGGCTTTTTCGGCGACGAACTTTTGGCGCTCTTCGTTGAGCTTTCTGATATCGCTTTGGATCTTGGCACGGTCAGTAGCTTTTTGATCAATGAAGGCAGCTCGGGCAGCTGGTGCCATGGGTTTGAGTTCGGCTGGCAGTTCTTCATCACTGATGGATTCCAGCTTAACGCCGTCTTTCTTGGTCGCATCCACGAGGTCCCAGGTGCTGTTGGAATAGTTGCTTGAGGTCTTCGTCAATGCGCGCTGCACGGCGGCTCCGGCTTTACCATAACGGCCTGCGTTTGCGTCTTGGGCGACCTGATTGGAGCGTCCACGCGTGCCGTCTTTCCCATAGGTGATATAAGTGTTATTGAGCTCGATGCTTAGCCGTGTGATTTCCTTATCCTGTGGTGCTTCGATGTGCACAACTGCCTTGTCCTGATCAATGGTTAAGAAGCGTCCTTCCGCCAATGCGGCCCCGGTCCGCCAGCCGCCGTTTTCACCTTCGGCATGATTGCCGCAGTGAATGGTATTGATGACGACGCCCTTTTGAATCGCGGCTTTGCAGGCATCATTGGCACTGATCGGCCCCTGGGTGAAAGGCTCATTGCCAGCGATGAAGATGACTTTGTAAGTCTTGCTGTTGTTATTCCAAGAAAGCTTATCCAGAGCCTCCCGAATCACAGCTCCGCAGTATTCGTCTCCGCCATTGGTGGTGAGTTTAAAGAGCTGCTCTGAGACCTGATCCAGATCACGCGTGAAGGGCAGGACTTGGCGGATGTAGTTTGTGCCGATGCTAAGATTCGTGTTGCCGTATTCATACAGGGCCACTTGGACGACAGGCGTTTTATCGCCCTGTTTCGCATCGTTGAACTCATTAACGATCTTCCAAAGCTGGCTTTTCGCCTGCTCGATCAGGCCGTCCATGCTGCTGCTGGTGTCTAGCAGGATGGCGATCTGGACCAGCGCTTCATTGTCGCGGATGGCCTTGTCTTGGGTGGGTTCAGCCGCTGGCAGCAGTACTGTGCTGGTGGTGAAACTAAGGGTGGTCAGGCAGAGGATTTGGGTAAGTGCTTTCATAGCCCCCCCAGTCTGCACGCCCTCTTTTTAGCCGTCTGTAAAGCGGGTGTAAAATGATTGAAGCCGCCGTCACCTACTTTTGAATGCATCTTCAGACGAACCACGGCCACCCATCAGAAAGTTGAAGGCCTTCGGAAGCCGCTGCCGGATCTGGCCACCTGCGGACAGACAGATCACAAGAACGATTAGGGGTAAAAGCAGGAAGGTTAAAACGGAGTTCATCCCGTTGTAGGGGACACATTTGAAGATCAGTTTTTTCAAGGTCAGCATCAGTGGCTCATGGGCTAGATAGACGAAAAAACTCAGCCCCGCAGCCTTCAGCATTTTTTCCCTCAGTGGACCTGTAATCCGATCGCTCAGGCCCCAGATGGCAACTATCCCTGAGACATTCGCCAGCTTGTTCACCCATGGCAGTGCGTCACCCGACAGATCAAACCCAGTATTCAGACCACACAGTAGCAGCCAGACGGCAGCGCTGGGCCATCTCCAGAAACGCAGATCCCAATCCGGTACAATCTGTTTCTTGGCCATCACAGCACCCAGAGTGAAAAAAGCCAGACCCGCCTCATCAGGCCGACTTGGCAGATATCCAGCAAACCACGCGACCATGACTCCACCTGCCAGAAACCAACCCAGTTTCGTTGCCAAGAATGAGATCAATGGGCTCAGAAAGATCAGCAGCATTAGATCGCGCAAATACCAGAGTTGATAGGCCACTGGATTCCACAGCCAGACACCCAGCCATTGCAGCCAAGTCAGCGCCGCCAGTTCCATCCGCTGGCCAATCAGGGCGCGGGTCGGATTCAGCCAGTAAGCTAGCCCAAACAGCACGCAGCTCAGCAAACTCCAAATTAAATAGGGCACTAGCAGAGACTTTACCCGCTTTCGCCACTTCTCTAACCAACCCGACCAGCCAGGTTTCAGCGTCCAAAAGAACAGAAAACCCGAGATGAAGAAAAAGAGCGGACGATTCACCCGTCCTAAATGGCTCAACCAAAAAGTCAGCAGAACATCCGCCTCAGGTGAAGGCTGCTTCGTTAGAACCCCATCATAAACTAAGGACAACGGAGCGGCATGATTGAACAGTACAATCAGAATCGAGACGAACGACAGAAGCCTAAGCTTCTCTTGAATCACTGGGGATAAAGGCTGCGGCGGGGCTTGAATCATAAGATTCCTGGCGCCGAATTAATGGCGCTCAATGAATGGAGGGGTGCAAAAAGGTCGCTGAATTAGGGCTTAAAGTGGTCTACGTGACAAATCTTAGTTGCTGCAAAAAAATTGAAACAAGCCGAGTCAAGAGTGCCTTCCTGAAGGAGGCCGCGTGGCAGCCTGATTCCGCCACCCTTAGCTGCGCCATTTATCAGCCCCGAAGTCATCGTTTTCGTGAAATTAAATCAGTCATTGGAGCTTCCAAGAAAAGAACAGAATGCGCAATCCTATCTACCGAATCGCCGCAGCCTGAATTTCCGCACCTAAACCATTGATGGCACTCAACGCAGAAGCGGGTGATGGGCGGGTTTTGGGTGCGTTCAGGCCATCTTTGGCGACACTTTGAGTCAGCTCTTTTAAGGCTTCGGTAAAGGCGGTGACAGCTAGAGCTTCCTCGGCACGATCATAGTAAAGGCCGTTCAAAAGAGCCACATGTTCATAGCGATCCATCCACTCCAGCGAGCGGGCACGATAACGCTCTAAGACAAGTTTTAACAAGGCCTCTGCGGCACGGTCTTGGGACTCACGCAGCACATGATAGGACAGGCAGCGGGCCACATCTGCGGCTGCGGCGACGAGACCTGGCTCTAGGGTGCCTGCCTCTAACTGGCGATGCCGGTGCTCGTAATGGAAGCCAAGATCAACCTGACACATTTCATTCACCGCGAGATGACGATGCACCTCACAGAGCATGGCTACTTCTAGACCCCAAGCAGAGGGGATGTTAAAGCTGGCGAGAGTGTGGCAGTCACCTGAAAACTCGCCTGACAAGGGGTAACGGAAGCTTTCTAAATGCTCCAGAAGCGGGGTGGCCCCGAGCACTTCCTGAAAGGCCTGAATCAATGGAAAAATAAGCAGGCGAGTGACACGACCATACAGGCGATCTGCTACGCGGCTGTAGTAACCTTTGGCAAAGCGGTAGCCGAGTCTGGGATGAGCTATGGGATAGCCTAGTTTAGCCAGTAGGCTAGGGCTGTAGTTCATGATGTCCGTGTCATGACTAATGATGATGCCATCATGACCTGCGGCTTTGAGATAGGCGATACCCATCCAGATATTGGCACCTTTACCACCTTGGCTGCCGGCATCGCCAAAGTGCTGATTTACGGTCTTGAGCGCGGGGCCATCATTCCAGAGGAGCGTCATTTTTTTATCGCCCAGCCATTCACGAGAGGCAGCATTGGCCTGGATCATTTGTGACTCGTCCATGCCATTCATGCTGAGAACGACTTCAGAAATGTAGGGTACTTTGGCCACCTGAGTTAGGATGGCGGGCAGCGCAGGACGTCCGACTTCCTGCTGCAGGGCAGGCAACAGAAGCGCGATGGGGCGCTTCTCGGCTAGTTGAGTGAGTTCTGCCTCACGAGCACTGCTGTCTGGCGCGGAGAGGTGATGTAGGGTCGGCAAACGTGCGTGCTGATAGAAATCGGCCATTCGGGGGAGGTCGGGAGAAAAGACGGTCGGTGGTGGGCACCCTAAATTTGCGATGCCGAATCCTTTGGCAAGACCTCATCTTTGGATTCTTGCTCGCTGGATAAATCTGAGGTGATCGGGTCTTCTCCACCATCATACTCGATCTCAATGTGCTGCCGCACACGACGAGAGACCCAGGGACGGACAAGTCCGTAGGTCAGATAACTGACAAAAAGCACCGAAGGCATCCACTGCCAATTTTGAACCGAGAAGGCGACGACGATAATGGAGATCAGCACCCAGGCTGGGGAGCGGCGGGTGCGCCAGTTGATCGACTTGAAGCTGGGATACTCCAGATCACTCATCATCAGGTAGGAAAGCATGACCATGAGAGCTGCCAGTCCATATTTCCAAGGGCCGATTTCTTTATTCCCCTCCTCCAACCAGAGCATCAGAAGGGTGAGTGAGGCAATCACACCCGCAGCAGCCGGGATCGGGCAACCCCGAAAATGCTTGCTGCCGGTGCCGTCGCTGGCTGCTGAAATGCAGTTAAATCGGGCCAAACGCATGGCTCCGCAGACGAGATAGACCGAGGCGATGAGCCAGCCAAGTCCAGCCGGCTTTTCGATGTCCTTCAAAACAATGTCATGCACCAACAATGCTGGGGCAACGCCAAAGCTGACGATGTCGGCGATGCTGTCGAGCTCACGGCCAAACGGCGACTCCTGACCTCCCATGCGTGCGACTCGGCCATCCAGCACATCAAAGAGACAGGCTGCCAGAATGGCAATGATCGCCCAGTAGTAATGTTCGGTGATTTCCCCCTCACGACCTTTGAAAATCTGAAGAATAGCGACAAAGCCGGACAGGATATTTCCTGCCGTCATCATCGTGGGGAGCACATAGATGCGTGGTTCGCGTTCAAGCATGACGCGCAATTCTAGCGTGTTCGAGCACATTGCACAGACGAAGTTTAGAGTTTCGCCAATTCTTTGATGAGCTATGAATGGCCCATGCCTGCCACAGAACTCCCTCCATTGACTCCAGAAACGACGCTCGGTGAAGTGCTGCGCTACTACCCAGGTGCCCAGCGCGCCCTTTTTGCCCGCTACCACATTGGCGGCTGCAGCAGCTGCGCTTTTAGCCCGACAGAGACTTTAACCCAGGTCTGCGCACGCAATGATAACATCCCTGTGGCGGAAATGATCCAGCACATCCACGACAGCCATTCCCAGGACGATCAGCTGCAAATCAGCCCACGCGAGTTTGCAGAACTCATGAAAACGGAGTCCAAATTAAAAATCCTGGATGCCCGCACTAGGGAAGAACACGAAGCCGTGAAAATCCCTGGCGCGCAATTCATGGATCAGGCGTTGGTGCAGGAGGCATTTTCAAATTGGGATAAAAACACGCCTATTGTCCTCTATGATCACACCGGTAGCCGCGCGCTGGATGCCGTGGCTTACTACATCGGCCATGGCTTCACCCAGGCACGCTGCTTGACGGGCGGGATCGATGCTTACAGTCAGCAGATTGACCCGACGCTGCCGCGCTATCACATTGAAATTGAAGCTTAACTCTCATCTGCGCCCTCACTCATGTCTCGCATTCATGACATCCCCGAAGAAGATCGTCCGCGCGAGCGCCTCTTGCGCCTAGGAGCGGGGGCTTTGTCAGACGCCGAGTTGCTGGCGATCTTTATCAACACTGGGATGAAGGGGGAGAATGCGCTGCAAGTCGCTCAGCGACTCCTCAAAGAGCAGGGTTCCCTGCGGAATCTGTCCAAAATCGAAGCCTCTGCACTCGTGGACATGCGTGGACTAGGGCCGGCTAAAGCTGCCAACCTAGCTGCCGCGTTTGAATTAGGCCGTCGCGCCGAGCAACAAGAGGCTCGGGAAATGCCCATCAACACACCCGAACTGGCTTACAAGTTCATCGGCGCAGAGCTCCAGGCGCTCACTCATGAGACAGTGCGCATTCTATTGCTGAACACTCGACTCTGTCTCATGCGCCACGAAGAGCTGTTTCGCGGTACCCTCAACGAAACCACCGCGCACCCGCGCGAGGTGATCCAAAAAGCGCTGCTCCACAAGGCTTATGCCTTTGTGCTGGTTCATAATCACCCTAGCGGCGACCCTGATCCCAGCGATGCCGATCGCCGTCTGACACGTCGAATTAAAGACGCCGCAGACCTCTTTAACATTGTCTTTCTCGATCATTTGATCATCGGCACGCCCGCCGAGGGACGCAGCCAGCCCTACTTCAGCTTTCGAGAGTGCGCTTTACTCTGACCTCCTGACTCCTTGCAAATCGGCTGCTTTCCCCCATCTTGGCGGCCCTTTATGCCCGAACTCGAAAAGACCTACACCCCGGCCGACGTGGAATCACGCTGGTATCAGCGCTGGCTGGATGACAAATGCTTTGAAGCCGATCCCGCTCGAGTCAGCGAGACGCGTCCAGCTTACTCCATCGTCATCCCGCCGCCGAACGTCACAGGTGTTTTGCACATGGGCCATGTCCTGAATAATACCATTCAGGACATCCTTTGCCGCCGTGCACGCATGGCAGGGAAGGAAGTGCTCTGGCTGCCAGGCACTGATCACGCAGGTTTGGCCACGCAAAACGTGGTGGAAAAGACGCTCAAAAAACAAGGTCTTATCAAACACCGCGATGACCTGGGACGTGAAAAACTGATCGAAAAAATCTGGGAATGGAAAGACAAACAGGGCGACATCATCATCGATCAGCTCAAGAAGCTTGGCTCCTCCTGTGACTGGAGCCGCCAGCGCTTTACCTTTGATGAAGACTACAACCGCTGCGTCATGCGCGTGTTTGTGGACCTCTACAAAAAAGGTCTCATTTACCGTGGCAAACGCATGGTGAACTGGTGCCCATCTTCCCTGACGGCATTGAGTGATGAGGAAGTCATCATGAAGCAGCAAAAAGGCTTCATGTATCATTTTAAAGTGGAAGTCGTCGAGGCACCTGGCACTTGGCTCACCATTGCGACGACGCGTCCTGAGACGATCCCAGGCGATACCGCCGTGGCCGTGAATCCGAAAGATCCGCGCTATGCCGATCTCGTCGGTAAACACATTCGCCGTCCGTTGCCTTTGGAGAATCAGGCATCGATTCGCATCGTGGCGGATGACCATGTCGATTTCGAATTTGGTACAGGTGTCTTGAAAGTGACGCCCGCCCACGACAAGGCTGACTTTGAAATCGGCCAACGTCATAGCCTAGAAGTCATTGATGTGCTGCATCCCAACGGTGTGCTGAATGAACTTGCTGGCAAAGACTTGGCTGGCTTGGACCGCTTTGAAGGCCGAAAGAAAGCGGTCGAGCTGCTCACCGAAATGGGCGCGATGATCAAAGAGGAGCCCCATCAGAACAACGTCGGCTACTCTGAACGTGCCGACGTGCCTATTGAGCCTCGTTTGAGTGAGCAATGGTTCCTCAAATATCCGAGTGTGAAAGAAAGTCAGGAAGTCGTGGCAAACGGAACCATGAAGTTCCACCCCGACCGCTGGGCAAAAGTCTATGATCACTGGATGGGTGGTCTACAAGACTGGTGCATCAGCCGCCAAGTCTGGTGGGGACACCGTGTGCCGGTGTGGTATCGCGGCGAAGAAACTTACTGCGGTGTAGAAGCCCCAGAAGGTGAAGGCTGGGAGCAAGACCCCGACGTCCTCGACACTTGGTTCAGCTCTTGGCTGTGGCCGTTTGCGACGATGGGATGGACTGGAGACAAAGCTCATGATTCCACGATTCCAACACTTCGCGCGTTTTACCCCACGACCGATCTCGTGACTGGTCCAGACATCATCTTCTTCTGGGTTGCCCGTATGATCATGGCTGGCTTCGAATGGATGGGCGAGCTGCCTTTTAAAAATGTCTATTACACCGGCATCATCCGCGACAAGCAAGGCCGTAAGATGTCCAAATCGCTCGGGAATTCGCCTGATCCATTGGACCTCATCGCCACCTACAGCGCAGATGCTCTGCGCTTCGGCATCATGCGCAGTGCGCCGTTGGGCCAGGACATTTGCTTCGACGAAAAGAACGTCGAGCTCGGCCGCAACTTCTGCACCAAGCTCTGGAACGCCGCCCGCTTCCGCCAGATGCAAGGCGGAGAGGTCGAGACGGAAATCAGCGCTGCCCTGCTCAGCAGCGACGACAAATGGATCCTCCTGCGCCTCAACACCGCCATCGCCGAGGTCAGCACCGCTTTGGAAGAATACCGCTTCAGCGACGCCACCGCCACGCTGTACCGCTTCTTCTGGAGCGAGTATTGCGACTGGTATGTGGAGGCGTCTAAAGCCGTCCTTCAAGGAAGCGATGCGAAGCGCAAAGAGAACACGCTCGCCGTGATCGATTTTGTCCTCGGTCAGACACTTCGTCTCTTCCATCCATTCCTGCCCTTCATCACCGAGGAGCTGTGGCACGGCATGGGCTTCAACACCGACCTTCCTGAAAACCAAGGCGGCAAGAGCATCATGTTTGCCGTTTGGCCGAAGCCGCTGGATGCTGACGAACTCGCTCACTTCGGCATCCTTCCCGAGGACGAAAAGACCGCGAACGAGAAGTATGAAGCCGTCAATTTGGGCCGTGGCCTGAAGAGCACCTTCAATATCAACAAGAAGGTCCGCTTTGTCCTCCAGCCTAACCAAGAGCTGCCGGCTTACGAGATTGAAGTCCTGCGCATTCTCCTGAATGCCGAGCCGCTGGATGTCGATGCTGCTTTTGTCCCAACCAAAGGCACGCCAAGCGCCATCACTCCGCTTGGCACCATCTTTTTACCCTTGGATGGGCTTATCGACATCGAGGCCGAACGCGCCCGTATTGGCAAAGAGCTGACCAAAGTTGAATCTGAGCTGGAGAAAGTCACCGCCAAGCTGGCCGACGAAAACTTCACCAGTAAAGTTCCGCAAAAAGTGCTCGATGAGCATCAGCTGCGCAAAACGGATTGGCAGGAAAAACTGGCCAAGCTGCGCGAGATGATGTCCGCCCTTGGCTAATGTCCAATTTTCGACAGCCATGAGAGATGTTTTTGCAGGCAACTCGATCGGCGGAGGCACTTTTGCTCGCGTGGATGAATTTGAGGAATTCATCCACGCGAAGCTACCTGCCGACTACCGGGACTTTCTCGTAACCTTCAATGGAGGCCAGCCCTCGCGATCAAGCAGCCTGTATCGAAGTGGTCTCGAATTGCCGGGAGGATCTGAAATCGAAGTGAGTCAGTTCTTTACCCTCGAGAGCAGCCACCCCGTCGCGCGCAACGTTTATCGCGAGCTAGAGAAGAACATTGGCTGGCTGGGAATGAGTTCCATCTGCATCGGTGCCGATGATTTTGGCAACCTGATCTGCCTGGACTGCGAAACAGGGTTTGTCGAATGGCTGCTGCTTGAAGAGCGATTCCAATTGGACTTCGCTCGCACCTTTGAACTCGGCGTAAGATTGCCTGACTTTTTAGATAAGCTCGAGGCTGGGGCTTACGCGGCAAGTTGAACTTCACCAGCAAAGTTCCGCAAAAAGTGCTCGATGAGCATCAGCTACGCAAAACGGATTGGCAGGAAAAACTGGCCAAGCTGCGCGAGATGATGTCCGCCCTTGGCTAACGCAAATCATCACTGGGTGCAGCACGGACAAGGCTGCACCCAGTGTCCTGGGGAAACCTCTTTCAGCGTCAGATCCATGCCCACACTGGCCTGCCATTGTGGATGCTTCATGCGGTGTCCAAAGGCACAACCCGCGGGCGGATTGATCGGCGACGGCACATCTCCCTGCAAAAGTTCACGCTTCCTCCGCTTGGCTGGATCAGGCACTGGGATCGCATCCAAAAGAGCCTTGGTGTAGGCATGGCGCGGATGGTGATAAAGCTCCTCTGCGGGGGCTAGCTCGACGATCTTACCGAGATACATGACAGCCACTCGATCACTCATGTGCTTCACCACGCTGAGTCCATGCGCGATGAAGAGATAACTCAGACCCATGTCACGCTGGAGATCGAGCAGTAAGTTCAGCACCTGACTTTGCACGGAGACATCGAGCGCGGAGACGGGTTCATCGCAGACGATCAGCTTGGGCTTCAAAGCAATAGCGCGGGCAATGCCGATGCGTTGCCGCTGACCACCGCTAAACTCAAAGGGGAAGCGGTCCATCGCACTGGCTGGAAGGCCAACTTTGTCGAGAAGGTCGAGCACCCACTTCCGGCGTTCGTCTTTGCTGCCCAGCTTTTGCACGATGAAGGGCTCGTCTAAAATATCCCGCACGGTATGGCGAGGATTCAGAGACTCAGCCGGATCTTGGAAGATCATCTGCACATGTCGGCGCATGGGCCTAAGCTCTCCGCTGCTAGCCGCGGTGATGTCCTGACCATCAAACTCGATCTTGCCTGCCGTCGGTTTCAGCAGGCGAACGATCGACTTTCCTAGCGTGGTCTTTCCACAGCCGGATTCACCGACGAGGCCGAGAGTTTCACCTGCGCCGAGCGAAAAGCTCACGCCATCGACCGCTTTGCACGAAGCGACTGACCGACGTAGCAGGCCGCCACGAACGGGAAAGTGCTGCTGGAGATTTTGGACGGTGAGGAGGCTCATGAGATGCAGACGGGACAATTTTCGACAAAGTGATTGGGTGAGATCTCCACAAATGCAGGACGTTGATTTAGATGTGCTTCCGTATGCTCTCTGCCCGAGCGCTCGGCGAAGCGGCAGCCGGGCTTGAAGTCGGCGATACCGGGAACGTTGCCGGGGATGGCTTTCAAGAGTGTTTTGGGTTTGCTATCGAGTCGAGGGATGCTTTCCAGCAGACCTTGAGTGTAGGCGTGGCGAGGATTGGCGAAGAGATCGAAGACGCTGGCCTGTTCAACGATGCGGCCCGCATACATGACGGCAACTTCATCACACACTTCAGCGATGACGCCGAGATCATGCGTGATGAGAATGACGCTCATGCCCATCTCCTTTTGCAGGTCGGCGATGAGCTCCAGGATCTGCGCTTGGACGGTAACATCCAGCGCGGTGGTCGGCTCGTCGGCAATGAGCAGCTTCGGTGTGTTGATCAGCGCCATGGCGATCATCACGCGCTGTCTCATGCCGCCGCTGAGTTGATGTGGATACTCGTTTAAGCGCTGCTCAGGTGCGGGAATGCGCACCTTCTTCATCATGTCGATGCTGCGAGCGAGCACGTCCGCTTTGCTGCAAGCCGTATGCAGTAAGATCGCCTCTGCGAGCTGTTTGCCAACCGTCTGCACCGGGTTCAATGCCGTCATTGGCTCCTGAAAGATCATGCTGATATCATTGCCCCGAATGCGCTGCATTTCTTCCACAGGCAACGAGGCGAGGTCACGCCCTTCAAAGCGAATGCTTCCTTCGAGAATCTGCCCATGCGGCTGAGGCAGCAGTCGTGTGATGGAGAATGCCGTGACGCTTTTGCCACAGCCGGATTCACCGACGATGCCAAGCGTCCTGCCGCGTGGGACCTCGAAGCTGATGCCATCGACCGCTGTCATGCGCCCGGCGTCGGTATCAAACGCGGTGACAAGATTTTCTACCTGGAGAATGGGCGCGCTCATGGCTTGTTTTGATATTGGTCAAAGACCCTGCTCTTTTCACCGAAGCTGCGGCCTGCACGCATGGCTTCCAAGGTTTCCGTTTTGATGTCATCGTCGATCCACCAAACGAAACTATCGAGTGCTTCACGGGTGTATTTGCAGTTTCCATCCTTAGGCCAGCGCAGCCAGCGCCAATGAAAGTAACGGAAGAGCGGGACTTCCCACGTGGGGATTTCAGAAGCTTGCTGCTGAGCTTTCTCTTCCAGAATCCAACTCAGTCTTTGCATTTCATCTTCATTCGGCGCTTCCCGCTGTTGATCGATGATTTTATCCAGCTCAGGATCGGCAGTCTGGGTGAAGTTATTTGTATCAACCTTTGGCTTGCGGCTGCCATCTGCTGCCTTCTCATAGGCATTGTCACTGTGATAGAACTGCCAAAACTCGGGATAGGGGGGTGTAGCTCCGAAGCCAGCGAGGATAAGATCATGCTTTTTCTCTGCGCCTTTTTTGAAAAGTTGAGTGAAGTCCAGCGACTCGATTTGTAAATCCACGCCGGCTTTGAGAGCGCCTTCCTTCCAAATGAGTCCAGCCTGGGAATACAATGGCATATTGCCAAGGCTGAGCGTGAAGGTAAGTCGCTTACCCTCCGCATTCATCAGTACGCCATCTTGGCCAGCCTTGGTAAACCCAGCCTTGGTAAAGAGTTCACGAGCTTTCGTTGGGTCATAAGCACGAGCTTTGAGTTTCGGATTCGTGAAACGGCCAAAGCCGGAGAAGGCGCTCTGCATCCTTACCGCATCATCACGCAGAACGACGGAGATGACTTTTTCAATATCAAAGGCGTGATGCAGCCCTTCACGGATGTCGAGCTGATCCAGTAAGGGGCGGCTTTGATTGATGAAAATGCAGCGAGGGATGCGAGGATACTGATTGTAGAAGGAGTAGCGCTCGATGTAGCCATTCAGCAGCTCGGGTACATCTCCGCGATCATACCAGAAGTTGGGTGGCAAGAGTTGGGCACTGCTTGAAAAGTGATCGATCTTACCTTGCCGAAAGAGTTCAAAGGCTTTGTCCATGGTGCTGACAATGCGGTAGACGAGCCGATCAGCATTGAAGCGATAGCGGTAGTATTTCTTGTCTTTGGCCCACCAGTTCTTTACTCGCGTCAGACTAATGCTACGGCCCAGTTTCACATCTTCGGGCTGGATGTCGTAGGCACCGGTCGTCGGCATTTTTCGCCACTGATAGCGTGCAGGGAAGTCATCGGTGAACTCGCGGAAAAAGTGCCTTGGCAGTGGGTTCATTGCAGCGATGAGTAACGGGTCTGGATTCACTTTCGTCATCGTGATGGAGAAAGTGAGGTCGTCATACTTGGTGATGCTTTTGAACTCCTTCGGAAAGTAATCCGCCTTGAAAGGATCCTTGGCGTGCTTGGACATAGACACATAGAAGTTCATCAAGAAGTCCTCGGCCTGCACTTTTACGCCATCGGAGTAGGCTGCGTCTGGGTCGATCTTATAGAAAGCTGTTTTTCGATCAGCACTAATGGCCCACTCCTTGGCGATGCAGGGAATCCATCGATCCGTGTTCGGGTGCCGTGCTAATGTGGCCATCTCGATATTGTCGTAGTGCTCACTTCGAAAAGTATTGCTGCCTTCCGGCCCAATAAAGCGCAGTGTTGGCGGGAAATTTGGCATGTCGTAGTTAAAGGTGCCCCCCTTTTTGGCTGCTGGATCACCGATCTCGGGCTCATCAAGCCCGTTCTGCCATTTCAAGTCCTTAGGCAGGTCTGCAAGCGTTTTGAATTGATACAGTTCCGGCTTTGACTTCCACTCCGCTTCGACCTCCGCCGTGTTATCATAGGGCGGGAATCGGGCGTCCTCGGAGTCGGAGCACGCGGCGAGAAAAATGACGCAGGCGAGAAGGGTGGCTTTGAGCGCAAACAGAAGTAAATGCGCTGGCTGCGAAGGGAGAACTGCGGATGGAGAACTCTTCATCGGTAGGTCGTGAATTTTTTCGGATCAAATGCCTCACGCACGGCTTCACCGACAAAGGTGACAAGAATCAACACTGAGGCCATGGCCGCGAAGGCACTGCTGACGATCCAAGGGCTGGAAAAGTTATCCACGCCCTCATGCAAAAGGCGGCCCCAGCTTGGCTCATCGGGCGGCAGACCAAAGCCGAGGAAGTCAAGTGCGGCGAGCGAGGTGATGACACCAGCAATTTCAAACGGAGCCAGTGTGACAAGAATCGCGATCACATTCGGCAGGACTTGACGGAAGATGATGCGCGGAGTGCTCGCGCCGAGCAATCTGGCCGCAGCTACATAATCACGGGCCTTTTCCTTAAACACTGCCGTGCGCAAATAGCTGGTCGTACCCATCCAACCAAAAGCCGCAAGCACACTGACGAGAATGGTGAGACTTGGGGTGATCAGTGAGCTGATGATGGCAACGATGAAGAGAAACGGCAGGACACTCCAAATTTCGATCAGTCGTTGGCCGATGATGTCCACCCAGCCACCAAAATAGCCCAAAGTGCCCCCTATGAGAATGCCCAGGCCAAAGACGAGCGTGACAAAAAGCGCTGCAGCTACCACCGCCTGCTGCCAGCCACCAAATAGCATGGCCAATACATCCTGCCCATTCGTGTTTGTACCGAGGAAATGTCGGTGCGTCATGGAGGGCTCTGAAGGCGGATACACGAGGCGCTTCCACTCTGCATGAGCCATGGGCTCCAGAGCAGCTGCCTTGCCATCTGAATAGTCGGTGTAGGCCACTCGCTTCCCATTTTCGTAGCGGCCTTTTTCCACTTGTTCGCCCGCTTCATTCCAGCCCCGGAAGTCGCCATGCTTGAGACCTTTACGGAATTGGAATTCCTGGCGTTTCTGTTCGGGATTGGTGACAAAGACGGTATAGGCCGTGGCATCTAGACCACGATCTGATCCTGGGCGATAGAGCACACCTTCACGCATTTCCAGGGGCTCGATGATCGAAGGTGAATCTAATTTCGCAGCAAAGGGGATCAGCGGCATGAGCACCCAATCACCCTTCTTCTCCATTCGGCAGCGGTTTTGAAGTTCGCGGTAGTCGGTTTCAGCCTCAGAGTCGAAGCCAAAGGTCTTGGCCGGAATAAAGCCACTCTTCAGAAAAGGAAAAGACAGTTGTCCCCCATAACTCACCGCCAGTGCTCTTTTCCCGACAATCGCATTGTCCAAGGCTGCCACTCCTGTCAGGCTCAACAGCACGATAAAGGAAATGTATCCCCGCTTCAGTGAACGGAAGCGCTTGATCTGCTTCAATGTGAGCGGGCTGAACTGCCACTCCTGCTTTCCTCTGAAGAGTAGTCGCAGGCCGAAACTGAGCGTTATCAAAAGCAGAATCACGCCTAGCATATCACCGGCGAGAAAGGGCACTTTGAATAGTGGTGCCTGCAGATCAAGGGTACGAAACAACCCCGCGAACGACGCGAAGACGATGAGAAGTAGACCTGTTTTTTTCGGAGACATGTTTATTCAAATCTCACCCTCGGATCAGTGAGGGCCACGAAGTAATCTGACAAAATATTGCCCAGCATGATGAGGAAGACATCCACCGTCAGGATGCCGAGGACGAGGGGGTAGTCGCGGTCGGTGATGCTTTGGATCATGAGGAGGCCAAAGCCATCGATCTGGAAGATGCGCTCGATGAGCATGGAGCCGGCGACGAAAATGGTGGTGATGCCGCCAAGGGTGGTCGCAATGGGGATGAGCGAGTTCCGCATGGCATGGAAGACGACTGCGCGGCGAAAGCTGGCTCCTTTCGCGATGGCGGTGCGGACGTAGTCGGCGGCCAGATTGTCCATGAGATTGTTTTTCATGAGCATGGTCATGAAGGCAAAACTGCCGATCATGTAGCAGATGAGAGGCAAGACGGCGTGATGGGCGATGTCCCAGATTTTGCCGCCCAGGCTCAGTGAGGCAAAGTTTTCACTCGTGAAGCCTTCGGTGGGGAACCAGCTCAGGCGAGCTGCAAGATACACGACGAGCAAACTGCCAAGCAGGAAGCCCGGGATGGCATAGCCAATGAAGATGAGGATGGAGGTGACGTTATCAATCACCGTGCGGTGCTTGATGGCCTTCAGCACGCCGAGTGGGATGCAAACGAGGTAGGTGAGAATAAAGCTAAACAAGCCGTAAAAGATAGAGACAGGCATCTTGGAGAGCATCATCTCCAGCACGGGCTGATTGTAGGTAGAGGAAAGGTGAAAGTAGCCCTGTACCACGCCTTTGAAGGCTGGTCGGAAGAGCACGACGCGCTCTTTATCCGGCTCAGACCGTGCTTTCCAGCCTTCCAGAGCCGTAGGGTCATTGCTGCTGAGTTTTCCCTCTCGTGTGAGCTTGGCTGGAGTCACTTTGTAGGCGTTGTTGGGTTTCCATTCGGCCTTTGGCAGCAGGACTTTCAGCGTCACGGGCACCTCAGTCTGACCTTTTTCAAACTTCACAAATTGCGGCGTCTCTTCTCTGGGCCAAACACCAAGCCAGATGCCATAGGCCTGGAGATAAGGCTTGTCGAAACCGTAGTAGGCTGAAAGTTCCGCGAGCTGTTCTTCACTCAAGGATGAACCGGCGTTTTTGCTGCCCCCTTTTTCATTCATCATCGCCATCTGCATTGCCTTTTCCATGGGGCCACCCGGGGTGATCCGCGTGATCAAAAACACTGCCATCGTCGCTCCGATGATGGTCGGGATGATCAGTAAAAAACGGCGGATGAAGTAGTCGCGCATGAGGCGGTGGCAGTGAGACTCATACTTTGAGGCATTCAGCGCGCAGACACAAGGACTTGTCTTTGTTTTCACGCGGAAGGCCTGCCTAAAACCTCGACGTTCTCTGATCCTTTGCCTCCCGTCGGCAACTGGATTGGTCCGTTAAGCCGCGATTCAGCCGTTGGGGGAGAGATGAGTTTCATCCCCAAAAGCCCCCATGATCAGGGGGCACTGTTTGGCGCCGCCGATTCGGCTTTAACTGCCGTGATGACGCGCTCAATCCCCGTGCTGGCAAAACTGCTGGGCGGATACATGTGGCGAGCTTTGAGATACCAAGCTAGAGCTGAACCTGATTGCTTTCTCTGCTCATGCTGTTTGGCTTTTTCAATGGCGCTGACATACTCGCTGGCTTTCACGCTGAGATCGGATCGGATCTTCGTGACTTCAGGATCTTCGGGGAATCGGGTATAGACTTTTTCGACTGCTTCCCAAGCCCCGAAGCTATTGCCGCTGCGGCTTTGTTCTTCAGCAACTTTAACGACCATGGTGACCTCTGTTACGTCGGATACGACTTTTTTAATTTGCTCCTGGCGCACTGGATCATTGATGGCTGCTGCGAAGTAGCGGCCCTGCTGATCAAAGATCTGTCGAAAAGCCCGTTGGCTGAGCAGGCGATCGAGATCCAATAAAGACTGCGCTTGAACGTCGCTGTTTTGACCTACCATTTCAGAGAGAGTGCGTAGTTTGGGGTTGGTAGGCCAGATTTCCGTCGCGCTTTTCATGGAGCTGGCATAGGCCACTTGGTCTCCTTTTTGCATGGCGGCCTTGGCATTGATCAAATGCATGTCCGTGACGGTGCGTGCCGTCTCAATGGCTGCCTGAGGCTTGGAGAAATCAAAGTCTTTTGAAGTCTGCCGCATTCTCGTGACCAGCTCTTCAGCGAGACCGAAGTCTTTCATCTCCAGTGCATTGATGAGCTGATTGCCATCCCGCACATAATCCAGCACTTTTAGTTTTTGGACCATGGGTAGACGGCGCACTCTTGGCAGGTATTCCCCGACGGCAAAGGCTTCCATGAGGCGATTGCTGGCGCTCTGGTAATCCTGACGCATCACGAGCTGATCAAAAGCGACCACTGCCTCATCCACGCTGCGGATGGCTTCGGAAGAAAAACTGTCCACCATGCTGACGGTGGGAGGTACGCCCATGCCGGCAGAGAAAGCTTTCTTTAAGTCGGAGTTATCGTCGAGCTGCAGCACGCTATCGCCATCCTTGAACATGTGTGGATAGAGGCGGCAGGCGATGAGGGCATGCTCAAAACGGCGCTGCATGAACATTTGTAGGATGAGGGCCTGAAATTGAATTTTGCCTGATACTTCGGATAAGCCAATCGCTGTCTCATTCAGCTTTTTGCGGGCTTCGATCTCTGCCATCTCCTTCACATAACCTGAGACGCGGCCGATGCTGGCCGCTGTGCCTTGTTTTTGGGCATTGCCAGCTGCCGCTCCACCTTTGCCGCCATTGGCTGGGGAAGGGGCTAGTTCGGCATTCGACATGGCCACTTCGTTATTCCATTCCAACTGCTTGCGGCGCTTGGACATGGCATCATTGGCAGAACGCAGGCTGGTGACTTTCCGCTGGGCCAGCCAGACGTCATAGACGCCGTTGGCGATGGTGTTACAAATGCCAGCATCGATTTTCGCTGCTCCAGCTTCTGGCAATAAAGCAAAAGCACTGGAAACATCGGGGCCGCCCTTGCGCGTGGGGGCCAGCAGTAACACGATTTGAGCCATGATATCTCGATAGGCCTGATCTTCCGGGCCATTGGCCTCAGGCGTGGCCAGATAGATTTCAAACTTGGAACGAACAAGCCGGTTGTTGTTCATGCTCCAGATCTTGCCATCCCAAGTTGCCGTTTCACTGCCTGGATCCATGTGCGGCAGCACACCCCCAAACATCGAACCCTGAGAGGACGATTGTCCTCCTCCACCGCTACTGGAGGAGGTGCCACCGCCTGACGAACTCGCGGGCGTCGATGATGGCTGTGCTGGGGCCGAGCCTGGGGATGGCAGCACTTGAGCGTTGAGGAGTGTAGGCAAAAGTCCACATGACATGAGGAAGAACAGTTTTTTCATAAAACGCTTAAGCTTTAAGGAGTTGGAGGACTTCCAGAATGCCCGTTTCGAGCACTCGCACTTTCAATACGTAACGCTGACCGCGCTGGATATTGGCTTCAAGACTCGCCGGCACAAGAACGGGCACAAATGAGCCCGCCTCGCTGATTTGCACGCTGAAGAGTCGATCACTGCCTTTCCAACTATCGAGGCGATTGTCGATGGTGCCTTCAATCTTATAAGTATTTCCACTCAGCGCATTCGAGCTTTCGAGATACTCGTCCATGCTTAGCGGTGTCAGGCCGGTCATGGGGTCAGTGCCGCGATTCAATAGAGACCAACCGCCTACAATGATGCCTGCTAAGAGGGCAAGGATGGCGATGAGGTGGGCGGGTTTGATTCCGGATTGAGCGCGTCTTGCCATGAGTTTCGGGGGAATTAATGCGCAAGCTTAGCCGGAGTCGCACAAAACAGCAATGATTGGCTTTGATGATCATCGGCCTTGCTGGGCGTTGGATTGGGTTGCCGAGTCACGAATTCCGATGAGTCAGATTTCATGCTCATGGCCTAGCCTTTGGATTTTGGGAGGCTAGGGCAATGATGATAACAGGAGCAACGAAGAACGGCTCAACCAACGAAGCTGGCTATACCTCGGACACGCCCGTTCTGTGCTTTTCAGGCTAGGGCGATCTGTTCTCCCATGAAATGGGTATGATTGGCGGAAGGGGTGGGATTCGAACCCACGGTGAGTTTCCCCACGTCTGATTTCGAATCAGATACATTCGACCACTCTGCCACCCTTCCGGTTGCAAATATCAGCACAAAGATACTAAACCCATGCTTCCGATTAAGCAAGGCGCGGCTGAGATGTTTTTCAGCCGCACGGTTTTCAACGATTTAAGAAATGAAGTTGATCTTGCCCACTTGACCCGCGGCCATGGCTGCGTGCTGAGCATCACTGCAAGCACGGTCAATCGGTGCATCCGGGGCAGCATCACTGGCGGTGAGCAGGCCGTTGTCGATCATCCATTTTTCGACTTCTTCACCGCTGATGTCGGGGATCATGGTGCCATTGATTTCGACGCAAGGGCTGAGGGGCTGGCCACTTTTTTGTTCCATCTCCCAGCGGAAGGCTGGATTTTTAATGATGTCTTTTTCTTCGTAGGCTAGGTCATATTTGCGGAAAATGGCGCGCACGCCTTCGCTCCAGCCGCAGTAGGTTTTCAGGTAGGCGGTGATTTTAGGTTGGCTCATAAGTTAATGGGTAGGGTTGATACGGAAGATGGCGGTGAAAGGTCGCAGTGAAACAGAAATCTAATTGGCGGAAGGATTCATGGGGACGGCGTAGGGAAGGGAGAATCGGGCAAATTCGGCAGCTCCTCGTGCCCCCGGTATGATAGTCATGAGTCCCTTATTCAGAGATTCAAAGAAGAACACTACCACGACGCGTCCATCCACGGAGGCACTGCCATGATGAAAGGCGTGCCCTGGGACAGAGGTAAGCTTCAGCCGATTCACCTTCACCGTTTTCCCCAGAGCTGTGCAAGCGATCCGATCTATGATCGGCGTCAGCATTGGCAGTGGCTGAGGTTGTCCCATTTGGATGAATTCCACATCTCCACCGAACTCTTCGATGAAGTAGTGGAAAGCTTTCTCATAGTCTGTTGGATGCAGCAAGCGCTCCTGCAGCACCCGAAGATGCTTGGTGAGATCGCTTGAGGCGGTGTTCATGAGGGATCAGGTGAGGGCGGCAATGCGGCGGCAGACTTCCTCAACATTGGCGCGGCTGTTAAAGGCGCTGATGCGGAAATAGCCTTCACCGGCGCTGCCGAAGCCGCTGCCGGGGGTGATGACGACGTTGGCTTCATTGAGCATCTTATCAAACATCTGCCAGCTCGTCAGGCCGTTTGGGCAGCCGACCCAGACGTAGGGAGCGTTAACGCCGCCAAAAACCTTCAGTCCTGCTTTGGTGCAGGCTTCAACCAGGAGCTTGGCGTTGCCCATGTAGTGCTCAATGAGAGCCGCGACTTGAGCTTTGCCTTCACTGCTGTAAATGGCCTCAGCACCGCGCTGGACGATGTAGCTGACGCCATTAAACTTGGTGCTGTGACGGCGGCTCCAGAGTGGGTGAATGGCCAGCTTGGTGCCGTCTTTTTTCCTGCCCATGAGGCCTTTCGGGATAACGACGATGGCGCAACGCACGCCGGTGAATCCGCCATTTTTGGAGAAGCTGCGGAACTCGATGGCACAGTCGCGAGCGCCTTCGATCTCATAAATGCTGCGTGGGATGCTTGGGTCCTGGATGAAGGCCTCGTAGGCTGCGTCATAAAGGAGTGTGGTGCCATTGGCGAGGGCGTATTTGACCCAGGCTTCGAGCTGTTCTCGAGTGGCTACGGCACCCGTTGGATTGTTGGGATAGCAAAGATAGGCCAAGTCCACAGGCACACTTGGGATCTCTGGGACGAAACCGTTTTCTGGGGTGCATTTGAGGTAATGCAGACCTTCGTAAGCACCGCTTTCATCGGCTTCGCCGGTGTTGCCCGCCATGACGTTGGTATCCACATAGACGGGGTAAACGGGGTCGGTAATGGCAGTGACGTTGCCTTGGCCAAAGATGTCAAGGATGTTCCCAGTATCGCACTTGCTGCCATCGGAAATGAAGATTTCATCGGCATCGATGTTAATGCCACGTGCCTTGAAGTCATGCTCAGCCACGGCATTGCGCAGGAAGTCGTAGCCTTGCTCTGGGCCGTAACCTCGGAAGCTGCTGCGATCACCCATTTCATCTACGGCCTTGTGCATGGCGGCGCGGACAGCCTCGGGGAGAGACTCAGTGACGTCACCGATTCCGCAGCGGATCAGGCGTTTGGCGGCATCGGCATTGCCTTCAGTGAAGGCCTTCACGCGACGAGCGATTTCAGGGAACAGGTATCCGGCTTTGAGTTTGAGGTAGTTTTCGTTGAGGTAGGCCATGGTAGGAAAGGAGAATCCCAGTCTGGCAAGAGGTCGCGATCTTGCAAGTGGGGGGAATCAGTGGGAGCCAAAGAAAAAACCCAGGACGCGCGTCCTGGGTTTTAACGAAGTGATCTGGGAAGACGTTTTAGACGGTGCCAAAGATGGTCTTGCCGGTGCTGAGAAGGTCGTTGCAGGCTTCCTTCATGCGCTCACAGAGACCTTGTTCACCCTTTTTGAGGTAGCCGCGTGGATCGTAGGCTTTTTTGTCGCCGACTTCACCGTCAATCTTCAGCACACCTGCGTAGTTTTTCATCACGTGGTCCACGATTGGACGGGTGAAGGCGTACTGGGTGTCGGTGTCGATGTTCATTTTCACGACGCCATAGTCCAGGGTCTCGCGGATCTCTTCCAGAGGTGTGCCGCTGCCGCCATGGAAAACGAGGTCCATCTCAGCAACTGCGCCGTATTTAGCGGTCACAGCGGCTTGACCATCTTTGAGGATGGTTGGCTTCAGTTTTACCGCACCAGGCTTATAGCTGCCGTGGACGTTGCCAAAGGTGGCTGCAAACATGAAGCGACCAACGCCATTGAGGGTCTCGTAAACGGTGAGCATGTCCTCAGGGGTGGTGTACAGCTTGTCGTTCGAGACACCAGAGGGGTCGTGTCCGTCTTCTTCACCACCGACGACGCCAGCTTCGATCTCGAGGATGATTTCCAGCGCAGCGCATTCGACGAGGAGTTCTTTGGAGATTTTCAGGTTGTCTTCCAGGGGCAGTTCCGAGCCGTCAAACATGTGGCTGTTGAAAAGATTGCCTTTGCCAGCTTCACGACGTGCTTTGGTAGCCGCAATCAGGGGCTTGAGGAATTTTTCGACATTCTTCGGATGGCAGTGATCCGTGTGCAGGGCAACCAGCACGTCATATTTGGCAGCCAAAGTATGCACGGCCTCCGCCAGCACGATGGCACCCAGAGCCATGTCTTTGACGGAGGTGCCTGAGGCAAACTCGCCGCCACCAGTGGAAACTTGGATGATACCGTCCGATTTAGACTCTGCGAAGGCCTTCAGGGCACCATTGATCGTGGGCAGGGAGGTGACGTTAATGGCAGGGTAGGCATAGCCGCCTTTCTGGGCGGAATCTAGCATGGCGCGGTATTGAGCGGGGGTAGCAACGGGCATTTCGTGTTTGTGTTAGGGGTTCAGTCCCGCATAAGAAGCAAGAAAGGGGCCGGGTGCAACAGTTCTGAAAATTCAGCTCCAACAATTGAATTCACCCTTTAAGCGGGTTGCTCGAATTGGAAGGGGGAATTTTTCAGCCAAGAGGTGGGTCGATTCAGGATAAGTTGGCCGCAGGGCCTTGCGTGCCCGAGGCGCTCTGAGCATGCGTGGCCTGTAATGCCGTGGTCAAAGACTGTAGTCCGCTCGTCAACACCATGGCTGTCAGGCCCATTGCTGACCTTTTTGCCAGCGCGCAGCTCCGGTTCCTCTTCATTAACAGACCAGATGCCAGGCAAGTTATGGGGCCTCAAATGCAGTGCCTGCGAATTTTGGCTGATGCCGCGTCATAACAAGATGCATAGCGCGCAGTCAAGTGCCATAGGGGTGGTTAGGCTGGCGTAAAGTTTCATATCGTTGTTCGGACGTGCTTTCAGTTATTACTTGGGAAGCAAAGCACAAGCTTGTTGCCTCACAGAATTTTGAAAGTGGAATTTGCTGGAAGCTTGACGATGCTTCATAATGAGAACGATGAATTCCTCTGGATCTCCTCTTCATTATGCTCTCAAGGAACGCGCCTCTTGTGTGCTCAACATCAAGGCCACCTCTGGTTGGGATGATGTGGGTAACAGGACCAGCATTGGTCGCTGTCTTATCAACGATAACCGTGGTAACCAGCATAACTGCGCCTTTACTCAGTTAGACAGCTTCAGCCAGCTCGTCTTTTCTCAGACTGGTGAGCACGTTGCCCTGCTCGGTGTACAAGATCTCATCATGGAATCTGCCAAGGCACCCCTTCTAACACCACCTGGTCTTATGATGAGAGCTTCAAGTCATTGTCTGTCAAGCTTCCAAAAGAACTGAATTAAAGCAGGTTTTGCCTAACAATGTAACATCTAAGGTTAGATTCGGTATAGGTTCGTGCAGAGGGGTTCTACCTTATGAAACAATCATTCACTCACTTCACTTTAAGATTTTGTTTTTTGCTCGGAAACTTGTTTGGTGCGGTGGCTATCAAGTCGCAGACGGTCGAGCCCCCGCGGGCTGACGTGGCGCGTCAGCAAAGTGTGGCTCAAGGTGCTTGGGGCAGTCTTTTCAAGGAAGGTCACGGAGAGTCTGAATCGACGGTTCCTGCGGAAGTTCCCAAAATGGCTGGAGATGGGGAGTATGGAGAGCAGCGTATCTTATTGCGGCGCGCAAGCTGGTCACCGTGGAGTTTAGAAGCAGACATGGAGACTTTGTGGACTGATAATGTCGCGCTTTCAGGAAAGACCACAGAGTCCGATGGTTACCTGCGCACGGGTGTCCGAACGGGTTACTCAAATCGTGTTGTGGGTAATTTTTTCGTCAATGCAGGATTGGCTTATAGCACAGTGCGGCACAATGAGTTCACGGAATTTGACTTCGATTTGGTTAGGGGAGATCTCGGGCTCATGTACATGGTGCCAAAGCTGAGGGATGCCTTTCTCGTTACGCGCTACAGCTACTATCGTCTGACAGAGATTGGTCTTGGTCTGCCTCTGTATGAGGATCACATTGCAAGCTTAGGCTTGCAGAAAGTGTGGAAGATTTCACGCGGGCAGCAGATCTTTGCTGGGCTTTATGGCGACTGGAGTATTGCGCCAGAACCTTGGGCGGCAGGGCGGCACGAATACAGCCTTTTCGCTGGCTGGAAGCTGCGTCTGACCGAGGCGCTGACCGTGCAGCTCAGCTATCGCGGAGCCCGTTATCTTTACCGCACTGGCGAGCGGCAGGACTGGAACCATGTTATGCTTGGTGGAGTGACCTACGCGTTCACGGACTGGCTTCGGGCCAATCTAACGGGTAGCTACACGGTGAACCATTCTTCAGGCGCAGCCTTTGATTATCAGAACTTTATCGTTGGTGCAGGAATAACTGCTCATTGGGAGTTTTAAAACACATGAAAACGCTCCTCTTTTTTAGCATCATGATCATGCTGTCATGCTTGGATGGCCAGGCGGCGACAGTGGAGACTCTGAGAGGCGCTGCTTCGGCAAAGGCAGCGCAATCACTGCCGCCGGGTTCTAGTTTTACCACGAACAAGTCTAGCCAAGGTCAGATTAGGTTGGATAAAGGTTTTGTCAGGCTCGGATCGAATTCTCAGCTTCAGATGGGAAAAGACGATCAGGTGAATTTGAAGGAAGGCGTGATGATGATCGGCAGTGAGGGTGCGAAAAAGCGTGGTTTGATCAAAGTGACAGCCCCAGGCTATAAGTTTCAGGTCCTGGGCACAGTTCTCATAGCTTATCAGCCTGGAAGCTACATCAAGATCACCGTGCTTGAGGGCACTGTTCGTGTGGCATTGCAATCCCTTTTTGGTGAGTTCATTAGTCTTGAAGCTGGGCAAATGTTGGTGATCAATCCTGCAGACAAACGATTGCCTGATCCCGTGGAAGTCGACCTCAACCGGCTGGTGACGACTTCACTGCTGACGGCGGGTTCTCTTGGTCCGCCGCCGACGGATTCCTTCATTCAGGCCAGTGTCGTCGAGCAAAGCGGTGATATGGGCGGTGGGTTCATTACCCAGACACCCTTTGCTCTGAAAGGAGCCTCTCCCGAAGTCACCGTTTTCCAGCTCGTCAATGACCTGGATGACCCAAACGCCACGGTGAATCAGAAGACTTACAATCCACAAGACGGAAACTACACCACGCTGTCCGACACCACTTTGACCCGTCAGGGAGCCAAGACCAAGACGCTGAAAGTCAGTCTGCGTAGCATCCCTGAAGATGCTGGCAGCACGACGCTGCCCAGGGTCAGCGGGAAAGTCACTGTGGCGCAGGATGTCTTTGGCGGCACGCCGCAAAAGCTCGCCATCGAAGCTGATGACACTTTGCTCGTCAGCCCTGGGGCTGAGATCACCACACCCGCAAACACCGCTCTGGAGCTGAAAGCACGCGCGCTCGACATCCAAACGGCTCAATTGACGGCTGGCACGGGCACTGCGGCCTTAGAGGAGATGGTGCTCTTTGCCCGGGGGCGGGACAATGATCGGGAATTCGATGTGGGCGTGACCAGCAGCCAGATTGAAGCTGGCCATCTGGAGGTGCGCGGCCAGCGGACACCTGGAGGACAACGCTTCGGCATAGATGCTAGCACCATAATCGCACCACGCGGCATCACTGTGGGCTACTCGACAGAGCCTGCGACCATTACGGTGAGGAATTCCTCTGAGTTGGCGGCTCTCGCAGGCAGCATCCAATTCGACTCAGGAGGAAGGGCTATCGTCGTCGATTCTTCAACGCTCAAAGCCAATACGACGACAGGCCAGATCGTGCTGGACGCAGGTGAGGCTGGTGGCACGCTCACGCTGAGGAATGCGAACTTGAATGCGGATGTGATTAAAGCCCGCGGTCACAGTGCTAGTGGAGATGCCGTCATCGTGGATGGGGGCAGCTTTGTGGCACGCACAGTTCTGAAATTTTACGCCGCCGGTGCTTCCATCCTACGATTTCGAGGCAATGTGAGCCTGGACAGTCCGCTCTCTGTTCTTTCAGCTCGCACGGTGCAGGTGGATGTGGGCAGCAGCGTCACCTCGACTGGAGTGGTGAAGGTTTTCGTCACCCCTGGGCAGGATCTTTTTAATCGCGCTGGTTTCGGCACGATCATCACGAGTACCCGTGACATCCCTGGCGGTGTGGCCCCTGTCGTGCTGCCTCTTGATTCCGCAGAAAGACCTGCCTTCTGACGCCCATCTCATGACGGAAAAATCTTTTAACATGCCATCACAATTTGCTGTACTTCCATATTGTTAAACTCACAACTCAGACATGATCACCTCCCGCGACTCACTCATTGGTTTAGGTCTAGCGCTGCTGCTCATGCTAGCAGGTTGGTATCTGGGATTTTCGCCGTCTGCTGAGCGTGTCTCCACGCCAGCTTTGGCGAGAGTGCCCTCTGCTGAAAGTGTGGCTAGCCTGCCTCAGCCAGCCAAGCTCGAAGTCCAGTCACCGACGAGGCCAGTAAAAGCTGCGGGGCTTAGCTTCGAGGGCATCGTTCGCGTGGGCGAGCTCGTGCAATGCGAGCAGCGGACCTTCCAGGCAACGACATGGGAGCCTTCTCTAGAGCGGGCTTTTGAGCTGCCGAGTGGTGTTTCGTTGGTTCGCCGTACAGAGGTGTATCGCGTGCCAGATTTCCCCTTTGGCATCGTGCGCGTGGACAGAGTTTTTCGCAGCGACGAACTGCCCCCCGTGCCTTCCGATAGCAAATCTGGCGACGAAGCCAAGGCCGCGACGCCACTCTGGGAGAATGCAATGATCGCTGACCATCTGATGGTGAAAACCCACTCCGGCGTGGACGAGGCGGCCCTGCGTGCTGCTTTGCCTGAAAACTGCCGTTTAAGAAAGGAACTGCCCGCCTGTGAGGGACTGTATCTCGTGGAGGTGCCGATGCGGGGTGATGCAGCTTTGGAGAAAGCCATCCAGCTACTGGAAAGCAGCAGCGCAGTGGTGGAGTACGCCGAGCCTGACTTTGTAACAAAAGGCGCAGAGACAGTGCCGAACGATCCCATCTACGGCGCAGCGCCTGGTCCTCAGTGGCACCTGCCAAAGATCCTGGCCCCCGTGGCCTGGGATGTGGTCAAAGAACCGCGCACGCCTGCTGAGGCTGCCTCTGTCGTCGTCGCTGTCATCGACACGGGTGTGGATTACACGCACCCAGATTTGGTGGGTCAGATCTGGTCAAACCCGAACGAAATTCCTGGTAACAACCGCGATGATGACGGCAGTGGCGTGAAGGACGACATTCGTGGCTGGGATTTCATCGACGATGATGCCCTTCCCATGGACGACGTCGGCCACGGGACGCACGTCGCGGGGATCATCGGAGCCACCGGGAACAATGGCATCGGCGTCTCTGGCGTCTGCTGGCGCGTGCAGATCCTGCCTGTGCGCATCATTCGCAAGACACCGGCCGGCACCTTCGGCACCTACAGTGCTGCAGTGCCCGCCATGGAGTATCTGAAGGATCTAAATTTGAATGGGCGGCAGGTGGCGGTGGCGAATCACTCCTGGGGTGGGGCTGGCTACAGCAAATCCATGTTGGAGGCGATCAATAACCCAGTGGCGACAACCGACCCCAGACCATCTGGACTCAAGGGCACTTCAGCGCCTGTGCCGAAAGGCGCCCCTGCGACGACCAAAGTGAACGAAATCGTTCTCGCTGGCACTTCCGGGGAATATCCGAAAATTCGTTCGGGCATGACCGTCACCGGTACCGGCATTCCAGCCGGGACTTTGGTCACCATCGTGCGGGGCGACCGCATCTTTTTGAGCAACTTCCCTTCGGCAGCGCTCAGGAACACGACCCTGAACTTCAGCAATCCGGTCCGGCCAAAGCCTTATGGCATCATCCACGTCGCAGCTGCCGGCAACAAAGGGGTGAACAACGACCTCATTCCCACCTACCCATCCAGCACGCCAAGCGGATTCATCATCAGTGTGGGGGCCAGCAACTCGACGGATGCCCGCTCCATCTGGCCGGGTGCTGGTGCCTCGAACTTCGGTGCTCAGACGGTGGATCTCTTTGCCCCTGGCACAGGCATTTGGAGCACTAAATGGAAGGCTCCAGCGGACTCGGGCTACGGTTATGAAAGCCGAGATGGTACCAGCATGGCTACCCCACTCGTGGCAGGCACAGCTGCCCTGCTCACCATGTGGCAGCCGGAGGTGCGTGACCCACGCCACATCCGCCAGCTCATCCTCGACAATATCGACCCAGTGCCTGCTCTGGCCGGGCAATGTGTGACCGGGGGGCGACTGAATGTGGCGCGCACTCTGGACAAACTTTACCAGCCTCTGCTTGTGGACTCTGGCGGCAGCACAGCGGGCGTTGGCACAGGGGCTAGCCCGCTTTCCATTGGCCTCAGCCTCTCGGGCCAGGTGGCCAAAGGGGATGCCTTCACCCTCGCTGTCAAAGAAGGTCAGGTCTGGGCCTGGGGCTGGGGTTTCTACGGGCAGGTGCCAGGGGCGGAAAACGCCTCATCCCAGGGCTATTCCAGCTCCACCCCAGTCGCCATACCCGGCTCTCAAGACGCCGTGATGGTCGCCGCCACAGGAAATACAGCCTTCATGCTCAAAGGTGATGGCACCGTCTGGGCCTGGGGCGGGAATAGCGACGGGCTGCTAGCCACTGGCAGCACGGATGCCCTGGCCCATCCGACACCCGTGCAGATCACCGGACTCTGGCCGGTGGAAACCCCCCAGCCACGAGCGGTCTGGATCTCCGCAGGTGGCCTGCCCGGTGCCTCCCATGTCACGGTCGTGAATGCCGACGGCAGTGTCTGGGCCTGGGGCAGAAATGCACGTGGCCAGCTCGGCAATGGCACTCAGACCGACCGTTTCGCCCCTGTGCCAGTCACCGGCCTTACTGATGTTGCCATGACGGCCGTGGGCAGTGACTACACACTTGCCATGAAGCAGGACGGCACCGTCTGGCAGTGGGGGCAGAGGCTTACTTTGTCAGAAACTTCCGTGGATCTCGTCCCCGCCCAGACCCCTGGCATCAGCACGGCAAGCTATATCGCAGCCGGGCTGAATACCGCCTATGTCGTGCTTGAGGATGGCACCGTGCGGTGGTGGGGTGACTTCGATGGAGACTTCGACACGCAGTCTGGCTATCCCGCCAGCACCGCCACTCCGCTGGCTTACAGTGAGCTCACAGACATGGTGGCTATCTCTGCTGGCAATGGATTCGCGGTGGGAGTGGACGGCATCGGGCGCGTCTTTAGCTGGGGGCGCAACGACCTCGGCCAACTCGGCACTGGCATCCCTTTTCCCGCCAGCCGACCGGAGGAGATCGCGTCGCTCGGCACGGACGGAGTCGGAGCCATCGCCGCCGGGCGTGAATCCAGCATCATCTTGCTCAGCAATGGCGAAGTCATGGCCTGGGGGCGCAATCAGCGCGGTGAGCTTGGCACAGGTCGGCTGGATGAATCTCTCCTCCCTGTGCAGGTGCCCGGCGTCTCGGGCATCTCCCTGGCCCGAGCTGGACGCGCCCCAGCAGCGGCAGCCCGGCGGAATGATGGGTCCTGGCTGGCCTGGGGATTCACCGGCGCAGGTCCGCTCTCTCAGATGCCCTCTGCTTTCACCGAAGCCTCCGGCTTTACCGATCTAAAGACCTCTTGGAACCGCGACTTTGTGCTCGCCGCCAGAGCCAACGGCACTCTCGTCGCCTGGGGAGAGGACAATGAATGGGGCGAGTTTGGTAACAACACCCTAGGCATCCCCGGCGGCACCGATCCGCCCGGTCCGGCGAACCCTGTGGCCGTGCAAAATGTCACAGGCGTCCTCTCCTTCGCCGTCAGTCCTGGAGCCAGTGCCAATCCTCCTGGCTCGGCAGAGCCGTATCAGGCCAGTCTTCACTGCCTGGCTGTGAATGCCGATGGCACCGTGCGTGCCTGGGGGCGCAACCACCTTGGTCAACTTGGCGATAGTAGCACCACGACCCGTACCCGTCCCGTGACGGTTAGCGGACTTTCAGGCGTTGTCGCCGTCGCTGCGGGTGGTGCCCACAGTCTGGCTCTGAAAAATGACGGCAGCGTCTGGGCCTGGGGGGCGAACTTTTTCTCCCAGCTCGGCGATGGCACCGTGGCGAACCGTGCCACTCCCGTCCGTGTCAATGGCCTGACCGAGATCATCCAGATCCGCGCCAGTCGTGAGGCCAATGCCGCTCTGAAAGCCGATGGCAGCGTCTGGGTCTGGGGCCTCGGCGGTGGCATCACCAGTGCCGTCACCGCTGGAGTCGCGGTCAGCATTCCAGTGCAGGTCCCTGGCCTGCCTCCCCTGCGCCGGATCGAGGTCGGTAGCGATGCCGTCATGGGGATCGATGCTTCCGGGAATGTCTGGGCTTGGAGCCTCTACCCCGGTTTGCTCGGGCGCTTCAACACCAGCACGCTCGATCCCTGGACGCCAGCACGCGTCGAGGGCATCTCCCAGATCACCGACCTCAGTGTCGGGGAGGGCACCGCGCTCGCCGTCCGTGCCGACGGTAGCCTCTGGGTCTGGGGCAATGGCGAAAGTGGTTTCCTCGGCGATGGCAGCGCCTGGTCCATCACGCCGCAATTCGTGATCGGCTTTGGCAGTACCTCCGAAACCCTGTCCGGCCTCGGCTCGGGTGAATCAGCAAACTCCTGGCAGCTCCAGCGCTTCTCCGCTGAAGATCTGCGTGACCCCGAGATCACCGACGACACCGCCGACCCCGATGATGATGGCTTGGCCAACCTCCTCGAATTTGCCCTCGGTCTTGATCCCCTGACTGAGGACGTCGTCGGCCTTCCGGAGCCTAGAATTACCGAATTCTCAGGTGGATTTGACCTGAACAATTCTCAAATCGGACTGTTTGGGGAGTTCTCGGACGACCTTACACCACAAAAGTACTTTGGACTTTCCATAGCTCGTCAGGGCATTCGACGTGACGTGGACTACATCGTCGAGTTTTCAACGGATCTCATCAATTGGACGAGCAACAACGGCGCGACAGCGACCTTTACAGACACTTCTGAGCAACTGCTGGTCTATGCCACCGTGCCACTTGTCTATGATCAGAGCGAACCGCCTGTTCCGATTAGCAAGCAATACCTCCGCCTGCGCGTTCAGCGGGAGGATGGCAGCGTCACTGTCACGGGCCCCGCTTATGCCACGGATCTGAATGTGGTGAAGCAGGCGTCTTTTGCCCTCGGTTCTTCCATCGTGACCGAGGGCGATGGCACCGTGAACGTGAAAGTCGTCATGAACCCACCCCCTGCGGCGGCCCTGACCCTGCCGCTGACCTTTGGCGGCAGCGCGCAGAATGGTTTGAAAAAAGACTACACCACGGCTGCTGCCAGCATCGTCTTTGCCGCCGGCGAAAAAGAGAAAACCATCTCCATCAGCCTGATCCAGGACGCCGTGGTCGAACCGGTGAAGGAACTCACCATCACGCTGAACCGGCCAACAGGAGCCGCCGTCTCGCTCGCCCTCGGCCTGCCCTCGCGGCATGTGATGACGGTGATCGATGACGAGACAAAGCCACGCATCACCAGTCAGCCACAAGCACAGCTTATCCCACGCGGCAGCGCCTTGAGTGTCAGCTCCGGCTCATCCTCCTCCCCCTCGCCTGTCCTGCAGTGGCTGTTGAACAACAAGATCGTCGGCGGAGCCAAAAACAGCACCTACAACGTGGCCAAAGCTGAGGCGCTGAATGCCGGAACCTACATCCTCAGCGCCAAAAACATCTTGGGCACCACCCTCAGCGAAGGCGCTGCCATCGGCATCGTGGACACCACGCACAAGACGTTCGACTTCAAGCCCGGCAGCACCACCACCCTAACTGTCGTGACCGGCGGTCCGGGCCTGACCCACCGCTGGAACAAGGACGATGTGCCAATCAGCGACGGCGGCATCTTCTCCGGCACGGGAACGAATGCGCTCAAGCTGACCAACATGCAGGACACGGATTCGGGCCGGTATCGCTGCGTCGTCACCATGGGTGAGTTGACCTTACCCAGCGGCATTCACACTGTCCGCGTCATGAACCTCCCACCGGAGATCATCACTCCGGTCGTCATTCCAAATCGTGTCGTAATCGGCAGCACTTACGGACCTGTCTCGCTGCCAGTAAACTCGGCGCTGAATCTCGGCGTCGTCACCTATTCGGCCAGAAACCTGCCACCCGGCATCGTCATTGACGCGAAGACCGGCATTCTCAGTGGCAGGCCGACCAAGCTCCAGACGCCTGCTTTTGACATCGTCTTCAGTGCCAAAAATCTGGTCAACACCGACACAGACAATGCTTCTATCAATGTGTTGCCATTGCCTGAAAATCTGGTCGGCAGCTACGAAGGCTACGTGGCGCGTGATCCTGTGGTGAATGCCAGCCTCGGCGGCAGGCTCAGACTCATCATCACCTCCCTCGGCACCTACACTGGCACGCTTATCCACGGCACCACTTCGATCCCGCTCAAGGGATCGATGGATACCTTACCGGACAGCCTAACAAGCACCAGCAGACTTACGCTCACCCCCAAAGGTCTGCCCACTCTGGTGCTGGAGTTCACCATCGACACGCAGACACAAACGCTCACCGACTCCACTGTCACTGTTGGTTCGGCCAGCGCTGCTGTTCACGGCTGGCGTCAGCTCACCAGCGCTCTGGCGGGTTACACGGGCTATTACACTTTGGCACTCACTCAGCCGACCGCTCCGGTCTCAAGACCGCGGGGCGCAGGTTATGGTTCATTCACGGTCGATGCCAAAGGAGTACTGAGGATCACCGGCAAACTGGCCGACGGCGTCACGCTCACCAGTGCCAGCTTCGTCGGTGTGGATGGGCAGGTGCTGCTCCATCAGGCAGTGGCCGTCACGGACACCATTCTCGGCGAACTCCTGATCAGCCCCAGTGCCGTCATCACTGGAAACCTGACCTGGTCTCGAGCTGTGCAAAAGCCCGCCGAGCGCCTTTACCAGCCCGGCTTTGCAGCCCAGGACGTCACCTGCTTCGGCGGACGCTATACCGAGCCACTACCTGTGACTACCGCGCGGGCCATGGGCCTGGGAGACGGGGGAAATAATGCCCGCCTGACCTTTGATTACGCTGACTTTGGCAGCCCCGTGAAGAAGCCGGACAGCCTCGTCACCATCCTCCCGAAAAGTGTCGTCCAGCTCCCGACCTTCCCCGATGCCGCGCGCAAGTTCACCCTCGCCGTCACACCGAAGACTGGCTTCTTCAAAGGCGATGCCACCCTCCTCGACCCCAACCCCACCGCTGCGGGCAATGTGACACGCAAGAGCACCTTCGAAGGCATGATCGTCCGCCAGACCAACGGACTCCTGCGTGGCCACGGCTTCTTCGTGCTCGATGATCTGCCGGTTCTCCTGCCCGTGAAAACCACGCCCACGACCACGCCGAAGACCTCCGGTCGCGTCTGGTTCAGCCACGCCACAGACACCCTCACCCCCGACGGCCAACTCACAGCACCTTAATGGCGGAAGAATCTCCAATGACGAATCACGAAAGCACCACCTCGCTGGTGGCGCTTCGTCATTCGGATTTCATCATTCCTTCGTCATTAGGAAATTCGTCATTCGTCATTTCTCCGCGGGCTCACACACCACAGCCAGAGTCCCCAAACTTAGCTTCACGCAAACAACCCCATCAAATAGGCCAGTTCCACGCGCACGTCCCCATCGCTAGAAACCGTAGCGGCCACCTGCTCCAGGAGCAGATCGCGGTAGCGCTTCCGCAGTCGGTGCAGAGCCACGCGCACCGCGCCCAGATCCATGTTCAGCTCCGCCGCCGCCTCGTTGTGCCCATTCCAGCGGTCACCATCAGCCAGGGCAGGGGAAAGTACTCGAAAAAGCCGGTCCTTGCCTGCGGTGAGGTAGCTCAATTGCAGCTTTTCCCGAGTGGTCTCCAGCAGCGTCAGCGCCCACTTCCGGTCGTAAGCTTGATCCGCAGAAACCTCAGCGGAGATCGGGTCCATCAGGTAACGGCCCTCCGCATCCCGCAGGTCAAGAGAGATGGTTTCCTTACCACCACCGCGCTTTTGCGCATTTTGGCGTTCGACCTCTTGCAGGATGGTGTTTTTCAGCACCGTCAGCAAAAAACTCCGCAGCCTGCCCCGTACCGGGTCCGCCTCTTTCAGATGATTGCCTGCGATCAAATGCGCAAAACAGTTCTGCACCGCATCTTTTGCCTCGTCTTCATTTTTCCCAAACTTGCGCGCATAAACATAAAGCGGATACCAATAGGTCCGGCAGATCGTGTCCAACGCCAGCCGATGTTCCTTGGTCGGGCAGCCTTCCTGCATTTGACTGATCAGCGTCCAGCGAGTGGATGGAAAAGCGCTATGAGTGGTGGTCTGAGAGGTCGCGGGCATCCACCTTTCTGTCAGAATCTTCACGCGAGTCAAGAACCGCGAACATCAAGTGTAACGCCGCTGCCCATTTTTGATATGTCTCACCAACCTCCATCTCTGTCGTGATGTCTCGATCTCATCCAGTTTTGTTCTCCTTGCTGCTCCGCCGTTTTGGTTGGTGCTTATGCCTGTTCGGTTTTGGATTGAGTTTGGTCACCGCCTCAGCTCAGTCTCTCAGCCCAGAAATCTCTGTGGAGCGGCCTGCTGGCATCAACATTGCGGACGGCAGCAGTAGTGACTTAGGCGCACAGAATGTGGGCAGCACTGCGGATTTGGTGTTCACGATCAAGAACACTGGCAGCACTGACCTGATACTCAGTGGCACGCCGAAAGTGGTCGTCAGCGGCACACACGCATCTCTATTCACCATCACCGCTCAGCCGACTTCACCCGTGGCCCCGGCAAGTAGCACAACCTTCACGGTGCGGTTCGCTCCCACCAGCGCGGGGGCCAAGACGGCGGCGCTTTCCATAGGCAGTGATGATGCGGACGAAAATCCCTTCGACATCCAACTCACCGCCACAGGGCTGGGAGCGGGACCGCTTTCTGGCACGGACAACTTCAATGACAACAGCAAAGATCCCACCACCTGGGCAGCCATTGATGTCACTACAGGTGGGGCCTCGCTCGTGGAGGCCAATGGCAGGCTCGAATACCGTGTCACCACGCCGGACGTGAGTTATGACGAGGCTTCCCGCCCCTGGGCGCTCAACATCGCACGCAACACGGACGCCTTTGATGTGATCTTGGACGTCTTCAATAACGTCAATCCAGCAGGTGCTGCCAATGCCTCGGTGGGAGTCTCGGTGACGAGTCTGGAGAACACGGAGGACAGCATTTATATGGAACTGGGTCGCAGCGGTCCTGGCGGGGATGGAAGTGGCTTTCTGGCCGGCCTCAGCTCGAATGTTTATGGGGGCGACGAGGTGCCGCCCTTCACCACACCCACCAATCACCCAGCCGTCACCACAGGATCCATTCGTCTCTCCTACAATCCGACCACGAAAGTCTTCACCGCCTACTACGACGCCACAGGCAGTGGCGATGGCTTCCAATGGCAGTCGTATGGCACATTCGGCGTGGGAGATGCTCCCGGAAATGGAGCCACGCGCAACAGTCCCTGGCAGCTCTCGGGGAACAAAGGATTCATCGTCAGCATCAGCGGTTTCTCCGAGGCTCTCGTGGTGGGCAGTGGCTCGGTTTACGCGGATAATTTTTCCGTCATCACGACGGGTGGTGCCGCGCCTACCGTCACCTCCAGCACTGCCAGCAATGTGAGCAGCATCACAGCGACCTTGAATGGTACCGTGAACCCGAACGGAACCAGCACGACCGTCACCTTTGAGTATGGCCTCACGACGAGCTACGGCAGCAGCATCGCCGCCACTTTGGCACCCGTCAGTGGCAGCAGTGAGCTGGCGGTCAGTGCGACGCTCAACGTTCTGACTCCTGGAGCCACGTACCACTACCGCCTCGTCGGCGTGAATGGCGTGGGCACCAGCAATGGAACTGACATGATATTCACCACAGCCAGCTCACTCCATGTGCCCAGGAACCTGCTCACTACCCTGCCTGCACCCGCGACGGGAGTCCAGACCGGCTCACAGCTCGGACGCAGTGTGGCAGTCGATGGCATTTATAGTGTGATCGGCGCACCGTATAATGACACCGAATCCACGGACTCAGGCGTGGTGAAGGTCTATTTCACAAACACCGGGGCGCTGCTTCACACGATCATCAACCCAAGCCCAGCAGTGAGCGACCACTTTGGCTATTCGGTGGCGATCTCAGGTTCACGAGTGGTGGTGGGAGCTTACGCTGACAGCACAGGAGCGAGCAACGCGGGCAGCGCCTATGTGTATGACTTGAGCAGCGGCACGCCTACAGTGCCCGTGGCCACTCTGAACAATCCTGGACCGGCGGCGGGTGACTACTTTGGCTCCTCGGTGGCGATTTCCGGCACGCTAGTTGTGATCGGGGCTCACTTCGATGACACAGGGGCGTCAAATGCAGGTAGCACCTATGTCTATGATCTTGCCAGTAGCACACCCACAATGCCCGTGATTACGCTGAACAACCCCGGACCGGCGTTAGCAGACAACTTCGGCTTCTCGGTGGCGATCTCCGGCACGCGGGTGGTGGTGGGGGCATACTTGGACGATACGGGCGCGACCGATGCCGGCAGCGCGTATGTCTATGACTTGAGCAGCGGCACACCGGCGGTGCCCGTCACCACGCTGAACAACTCCAATCCGGTGTTGGGTGACAACTTCGGCTTCTCGGTGGCGATCTCCGGCACACGGTTGGTGGCGGGAGTGCATCTAGATGATACGGGCGCGACTAATGCAGGCAGTGCCTATATCTATGATCTATCAAGCGGCACACCGACGGTGCCCATAACCACGCTGAACAACCCCAGTCCGGCGTTGGCCGACTTCTTCGGCTACTCGGTGGCGATCTCTGGAACGCGAGTAGTAGTAGGAGCTTACTTTGACGAAACAGGAGCGATCGAAGTTGGAAGCGCGTATATCTATGAACTGAGCAGTGGCACACCGTCGGTGCCTTTGGCAACGTTGAACAACCCCGGTCCAGCAGCAAATGACTATTTTGGCTACTCGACTGCGATCTCCGGCACACGAGTCGTGGTGGGTGCTCACGCGGACGACACCGGAGCCACAGATGCAGGCAGCGCCTACATTTACGACCTCTCCAGCGGCACTCCGACGGTGCCGACGGCGACGCTGAACAGCCCCGGCCCGTCCACCGATGACCGATTCGGTCTCACTACCGCGATGAGTGGCACGCGCATGGTTGTCGGAATGCCGCGTGAGGACACAGGGGCTAGCAATGCGGGAAGCGTCTTTGTTTATGACAGCACCAGCGGCACGCCTGCGGTGCCGGTTTTCACGCTGAGTAATCCGGGTCCGGCGGCGGATGACAACTTTGGAAACGCGGTCGCTGTTCAGGGCAGCCGCGTGCTTGTCGGCGCACCGTTTGATGACACGACTGCAGCGAATTCAGGAGCGGCTTACTTTTACGATCTGAGCAGCGGCACACCCACGGTGCCGGTTTACACCTTCATCAATCCGGTGCCGGGGGCGAATGACAACTTCGGCAACTCGGTGGCTCTGGAAGGCACGCTGCTCGTCATCGCCGCGGGGGAGGATGACACAGCAGGTGTCGATACTGGCAGTGCCTATGTCTATGATCTCGCCAGCGCCACACCCACTGTTCCCGTTTATATAATCAACAATCCCAGCCCGAGCGGGGATGACAGCTTTGGAAGCACGGTGGGCATCTCCGGCAGACGCATCGTCATTGCTGCTGTCTCAGATGATCCTGGCGGGATCGTTAATGCAGGTAGTGTTTATGCGTATGACCTGAGCTCCGGCACGCCGACCGTGCCTGTGGCGGAAATCTCCAATCCACTGCCCGCCACCGGTGACTTCTTTGGCTACCACGCCGGCATCTCCGGCACGCGTATCGTCGTCGGTGCGCTGTCGGATGACACGCTCGCCTCAAATACCGGTGCCGCGTATGTCTATGACCTGGCCAGCGGCACATCGACCGTGCCAGCCTTCACCCTGCCAAATCCCACGCCCGTGGCATCGGACGGCTTCGGGCACAGCGTCGCCATCGCGGGCAACTGGGTCACGGTGGGAGCCTCGAATGATGGCACCGGCGCTACTGGCTCTGGCACGGTCTATTTCTATGATCTGGCGCGGGTGTCACCCACGGTCCCTGTTCAAACTCTCCCCAATCCCAACCCCAGCGCCAATGACGACTACGGCCTGATGATGGCCATGGACGGCCAGCGTTTCATCGTCGGTGCCCCCTTTGATGACATGGTCGCCGTGGACAAAGGCGCGGCCTATCTCTATGGGCCCAGCAGCACGCCGGAGATCCAGGTGGAGTTGCTTGGAGATGCAGGCCTCACCGATGCCGCCTCCACCGTGAACTTTGGCTCTTCATCTGTCGGCTTCGGATCTCAGAAAGTCTTCCGAATCACCAATCAAGGCGGCGCCGATCTCACCGGACTCGCCCTTAGTGTGAATGGAGCAAACGCATCCGACTTCACCTTTAGTGCCCTCGGCAGCACCACGCTCGCCCCTGGAGCCAGCACCACCTTCACGGTCACCTTCACCGCTGGCGCAGCCACCTCCCGAATTGGCGATCTTCATATTATGAGCAATGACACAGATGAGTCCCCCTTTGATGTGACTTTGACGGGCGCGGGGCAGATGGGCAGTGTGGACCAGACTTATGATCCGCAGATCACGGGTGGGAACGTGCATGACTCCATCGAGCTGGCAGATGAAAAGATCTTGGTTGGGGGGGATTTTTTGACGGTGGGTGGTCTCGCCCAGCCAAACCTAACCCGTTTGAATTCGGACGGAACCGCAGACCCCACTTTCCGCCCAGTAGTCACGGGCAATGTGAACAGCTTAGTGCGTCAGGCGGATGGGAAGATACTCGCCGCCGGCAGCTTCACTTATACGGATGGAGGCATCAGCCGAACCAACCTCGTGCGGTTGAACAGCGACGGCACGCTGGACAGCACTCTGGCCAGTGTGTCCACGGGTCTTGAATATGTTGCGGCGCAGTCAGATGGTAAAATCGTCGTTGTTGGAAATTTCGGGTCGATTCAAGGTCAGACTCGGAACCGAGTCGCCCGACTAAACAGTGACGGCACACTCGATACTGGCTACAATCCAAATGTCAGTGATTTCACCCAAACAGTCACGCTGCAGCCTTCAGATGGAAAGGCTATCATCGGCGGTAATTTCACATCGGTTGGTGGCGTCACACGGAACCGTATCGCAAGGCTGAATACGGATGGCAGTCTAGACACTGGTTTTGACCCGAACGCCAGTGACGTCGTGGAGGCGATCTTCGTCCAGGCGGATGGAAAGATCATCGTGGGAGGCACATTTACAAGCATGAGCGGCAGCAGCCGTAGCAGGCTGGCCCGACTAAACAGTGATGGCAGCTTGGATACCACACCTTCTGTAGTTTTGAACGGTAAAATCGATGATCTAGCTCTGCAGTCGGATGGAAAGATCATCATTGGCGGTGCCTTCAGCTTGTACGGTGGAACTCTGGCACGAAACCGCATTGCCCGCCTGAATCCTGATGGCAGCGTGGACATGAGTTTTAATCCAGACTGCGATGGTGATCTGCGCACCGTGGGGGTGCTGTCCGACGGTCGTATCATGGCGGGGGGGCGCTTTGCCCGCATAGGCGGTCAGTCCAGGAACCTCTTCGCCATCCTGGAGGCAGGTGGCTCTGCCATCGGAGGCACGCCCGTGCGCATCACAGGAGGCAGTGTTTTGAGCCAGTGTATCATGCCGGATGGAAAGATTATGCTCGGTGGCTATCTCACAGGCGCAGCAGGGCAGGCGCGGCACGCGCTGATGCGACTATGGCCGCATGGGCAACTGGACACGAGTTTCAACGCGGGTCATGCAGGTCCGATCTTTTCCAATCCCGTGCTCCCCCTGGTGGATGGCAAGCTGTGGTATGGTCGTGTGAATGTGGCGACCCGGCTCATGCCAGATGGCAGCACGGACAGCGCGCAGGCATCCATCGGCGCAGGCAATACGCTGAGTGCGATGGCTATGCAGGCTGATGGAGGCATCGTGGTATCTGGCCACTTCACCACCACCTTTGGTACGCAGGCGCGCAACCGCCTCGCCCGCATCACACCCGCCGGGGCGGTGGACACGCTATTTAATCCAGATGCCAACAACCTCGTGGATTGCATCGCTATCCAGCCAGACGGCAAAATTCTCATCGGAGGACAGTTCACGACCATCGGCGGCATCACGCGGAACCGTCTGGCGCGACTGAATGCGGATGGCACGCTGGACACCAGTTTTGACCCGAACGTCAATGGCTCAGTTTTGGGCCTGCTAATCCAGCCGGACGGACAGATCCTGGTCGGAGGCTCATTCACTACGGTCGGTGGCGTCACGCGGAACCGCATGGCACGCATCAGTGCCAGCGGAGTGTTGGACGGCTACAATCCCAATGTGGGCAGCACCGTCGGTGCCATGGCCCTTCAAGCCGATGGCCGACTTTTGATCGGAGGCTTCTTCACCACGGTTGGCGGTGCCACCCTCAACCGTATCGCCCGGCTCAACAAAGATGGCAGTCTGGACATTTCCTTCGTGGCGGATGTGGGGGATGAATCGGTACGCTGTCTGACACTCACCTCAGAGGGGCAGGTGCTGGCAGGAGGTGATTTTTCTTTGGTGAACGGTCTGGTGATGCCTCTGCATGTGAGGTTGGCGAACACTCCTGCCTCTCAGAGTTTAACGGCCAATTTCGCAGGAAGCGCGCTGAGCTGGATGCGTGGCGGCACTAGCCCAGAAGTGGACGCCGTGACCTTCGAAACCAGCACGGATGCTGGGGTTACTTGGACATCACAGGGCAGTGGTGCGCGGATTAGTGGTGGTTGGCAGCTCACGGGTCTCAGCCTGCCTGCCAGCCAAGGTTACCGGGTGCGTGCACGCGGCCTCCAGCGCATCGGCGGCTCGGGCGGTGGAGACAGTTCCATCTATGAAACTATAGCCATCATCTCGGCCAGTGGCGGCACGCAGCCTGAGATCGTGGTGGAACAGCCTGCCAATGCGCCGCTGGCGGATGCCCTGAGTACGACAGACTTTGGCTCAGTGAACCTCGGCTCCAGCATGGATCAGACCTACACGATCCGCAACACAGGCAGCGCTGATCTGACCGGCCTAGCTGTGACTGTGGACGGGCCGCACGCAGCAGACTTCAGCGTGGTCAGCACCCCAGCCCCAGCCATCGCGACGACTGGCAGCACCGTCTTCACCGTGCGCTTTGCTCCAAGTGCCCCTGGAGTGCGTCATGCGGCCATTCACATCTACAGCAATGACGCGGATGAAATTCCGTTCGACATTGCTGTGACGGGCAGCGGGCAGTTTAATCCTAGCTCAACAGCCGTCGCGAATGTGGTCGGAGGTTATGTGCGCACCTTTGCCCAGCAGGCCGATGGCAAGATTTGGGTGGCAGGTAGCTTTGACCAGATCAGCGGCGGCGTGCGAACGGCGCTGGCGCGTTTGAATGCAGACGGCTCGCTAGATACCTCGACAGGCCTAAATTTTTTTAACGCTCTCTCTGCTGTGGAGACTTTGCTGATTCAGGCGGACGGTAAACTGCTCTTTGGTGGAGGCTTCACGACTTCTTTTGGATCCAATCTCCGCCGTCTCAATGCCGACGGCACACCTGACCTTAGCTTTACTCCAAGCGCTAGCTCGACGAGCACCCCGCCGATCAATGCGCTCGCCCAGCAGTCGGATGGAAAGTTGCTTATTGGAGGTAGCTTTACCTCGCTGGCGGGGCAGACGCGCAACCGCATCGGCAGACTCAATCTGGACGGCACTTTGGATGCCTCCTTTAATCCCGATTCCAATGGCACCATTGAGGCGATAATCGTTCAGGCGGATGGGAAAATCGTGTTGGGTGGCAGTTTCACCACCATCGGTGGAATTGCTCGCAACCGGGCCGCGAGACTGAACAGTGACGGCACGCTGGACACGGGTTACAATCCAAATGCCAGCGGCACAGTGAATGTGATGAGTCTGCGCCCTGATGGGAGCATCATTATGGCTGGTGGATTTGGTACCATTAGTAGCACGGCACGCGGGAACATGGCGCGTGTGAATAGCGATGGCACGCTAGACTCTGTTTTCAATCCAGGGACAAATGGGTTTGTCGAATCCATGTCCTTTCAGACGGATGGGAAAATTCTCATCACAGGCACCTTCACAACGGTCGGAGGCAGCACTCGCAACCGAGTTGCCCGACTCAATGCCGACGGCACACTCGACGCGGGCTATGATCCGAATGTCAATGCCAGCGTCTCTGCTGTCCACGTCCTACCAGACGGAAGGTCACTCATCGGTGGCTCATTCACTAAAGTTGGCGATGTTACTCGAACTTTAGCCGCTCGTCTTAACGCGGACGGGAGCCTCGATTCATCATTCAATCCTAACTGCAACGGTGCAGCAATTAGGGCCGTTGTACATCAAGCCGATGGCAAGACTCTGATCGGCGGCTGGTTCTCATATGTGAATGATATCAGTAGCATTTACCTCGCCCGACTCAATGCAGACGGCAGCAGGGACGAATCGTTCTCTTCCAACGCCAATGGCTATGTTAATACACTCGCCACTCAACTCGATGGGAAGATTGTTGTCGGAGGCTTTTTTAATGGATTGGGGGGTGCCACAAGAAATCGTATCGGACGCCTTTTGCCGAACGGCACAGTGGATTCAACTTTTGATCCCAACGCAAACGGCTTTGTTCACGCCGTGATGGTCGAACCTTCTGGCAACATTCTCTTGGGAGGCTCTTTTTCCACGATCGGAGGAACCACTCGGAATCGTTTGGCCCGTGTGAGCACCACCGGTCTGCTGGACAGCGCATTCAACCCAAATGTGAATGGTGAAGTAAACACAATGGCGCTTCAGGCTGACGGGAAAATCCTTCTTGGGGGCACCTTCACCACTGTCGGCGGCACCACCCGGAACCGTCTGGCGCGTGTGAACGCAGACGGCACTTTGGACGCAGGTTTTAACCCGAATATCAACGGCACTGTTTTGGGCGTGCAAATCGAGGCGGATGGTAGATTGATCGTGAATGGCGATTTCACTACCGTCGGCGGTATCGCAAGAGCCAGTCTGGCGCGGCTGAATGCAGACGGCACACTTGTCTCAAACTTCACAGCCGGTGCCAATGATGATGTGCAGGCGGTCAGCCGCATGACGAACGGTGGCCTTGTGGTAGGAGGCGTCTATACGACAGTGACGAGCGCAGGCATTCCTTACTCGCGTGGCCGTATTGCTCTTCTCAATGCTGAGGGGCGGGTGGATAACGACTTTAACCCTTCCGCCGACTTTTCCATCTTCACCCTGTCGGGAACGGCTGAAGGCCGAGTATTGGCGGGTGGATTGCATGGAAATCTCGGTGGTGTTGCCAGCCCTAAACTCGTCCGCCTGAATCCTGGTCCAGCAATGCAGGCTATAGGTCTCAACGCTGCCGCCACCAGTGTGACTTGGGCACGCAGCGGTACAAGTCCAGAGGTGGATCGCGTCACCTTTGAAAGCAGTACTGATGGCAGTATCTGGAGCAATCTTGGCAACGGTAGCCGCATCGCAGCAGGTTGGCAGCTTGCTGGTCTTTCGCTGCCGACTGGCCGTTACTACTTGCGTGCTCGTGGCTATCAGATGACTGGCGGATTCTATGGCGGAGACGGCTCGGTGTATGAGACGGTGCAATCGTTTGGCACCGCTGGCATGGATGCCCCAGAGATCGCAGTGGAGCAGCCAGTGGGGACAGGGCTGGTAAGTGGCTCGGCGTCGTTCGACTTCGGTGCCGTGCAAGTTACAAGCGCTTCCACGCTGACCTTCACCGTCAAAAACACCGGAGTCGCACCGCTGAGCGGATTAGCCGTCACGTTCGAAGGTGTGCAATCTGCTGATTACACTATCACGACAGCGCCCGAGACGCCCTTGGCTGCGCTCACAGGCAGCACGACTTTCACCGTTCGATTCGCCCCGCGAGATTCAGGAGTTCGCACGGCCACAATGAGTATCTGGAGCAACGATCTCGATGAAAACCCTTTCACCATCAGCCTCACTGGCTCCGGTACTGCGGCAGTTCCTACGGCGACTGCTTTGCCAGCCACTCTGGTCCAGAGCAGCTCAGCTACACTCAACGGCTTCGTTGTTGCTAATGGTGCCACGACGACCATTAGCTTCGACTATGGCACCACAGCCCAGGGCTACAGCGTTTCCATGCAGGTGAATCCACCTACCATCGCAAGCGGAGCGGTGGTGCCGGTGAGCTTGATCGTGAGCGGCCTGCCATCTGGCACTACTCATCAGTTCAGGGTTCGCACATCCAACAGTGTAGGAACCACTTTGAGCGCGCCGCTGACCTTCACCACCCCTGCCTTCACTGCAGGTGAAACGGACGTGAGCTTCAATCCTGCTCTCAATGGGCTCATCCGTGCCGTCGCCACGCATCCAGACGGGCGACTCGTGATGGGCGGTGCTTTTACGTCAATCCTCGGAACCACTCGCAACCGACTCGCCCGGCTGACCTCAAACCAAACTCTCGATGCTGGATTCAATCCTGATGTGAACGGTACCGTGAATGGCATTATGCTGCTGCCAGATGGCCGCATGGTAATCTATGGGAGTTTCACCACGGTCAATGGGGTCGTGCGCAACCGCATCGCCCGCCTGAATTCTGATAGCAGTCTGGACACTGGCTTTAATCCTAACGCGGACAACACTGTCCTGAATGCTGTTATACAGCCTGATGGCAGGATGCTGGTCAGTGGTTTCTTCACAGCCATGGGCGGCGTCACGCGCAATCGCATCGCACGTGTGAATGCCGATGGCACGCTGGACACCGGCTTTAACCCAGATGCTGGGGCTACCGTCCACGCACTGCACCTTCAGGCAGATGGGAAAATTCTCGTCAGCGGAGATTTCACCACCATGGGTGGACAGACGAGGAACCGCTTTGCCCAGCTCAATGCCGATGGCACACTGAATGCCGACTTCAACATTGATGCTGGTGGGCCCTGCTTCGGCATCCTTCCAATGCCGGATGGGAAGCTCCTGATCGCCGGGAACTTTACCACGCTCGGTGGTGTCAGCCGAGGGCGCGTGGCGCGGTTGAATGCGGATGGCACGCTGGATGCAGGCTTCATTCCTGAAACGTTTAATTCGAGTGTTAACTCGATGGTGACGCAGACGGATGGGAAGATCATCCTCACCGGTCAGTTTACCACCATTGGCGGCACTCCTGTGACCCGCATCGCCCGTCTGAATGCGGATGGCACGCTAGACACCAGTTTCTCCGTCACGGTGGATAACAACGTCGAAGGCGTGGTGCAGCTCATGGATGGTCGGCTGATCATGGCTGGAGCCTTCACCGCTGTGAACGGCTATGCGATGCCTTACTTCGCTCGGCTTTATAATGATACCGCCACACAAAATCTTTCCATCCTGAGTCACAGCCAGGTGCGCTGGCTGCGTGGAGTTTCCAGTGGCGAAGCACAGGCGGTGACCTTCGAGTTCTCCACGGATGGTGCCGTCACATATTTTCCGCTCGGAAACGGGACGCGAATCGCCGATGGCTGGGAGATCACGGGAACATCCCTGCCTACCACTGGCTGGCTGCGTGCCCGTGCGAAGATGCGCAGCGGCTACTACAATGGCAGCATCAGTTATCATGAGTCAATCATCTCTGTCGCTGGCCTGTCCGTCCCTGAGATCTCTGTCTTCGATGGTGCCAGTACGGCCGCTCCAGACTCACGTCAGGACAATGTCGGCACGGTGACTTTTCCCAATACTCAAATCAGCAGTAGTGCGGCGCAGACCTTCACGATTCAAAATGTGGGCGCTCAGCCGCTGACCGGGCTAGTTGTTAGCCTAGCCGCGGCAGGTGACTTCACCTTCACCCAACCTGCCTTCTCCAGCCTGGCTCCAGGTGCCACGACCGCCTTCACTGTTACCTTCGTGCCGAGCGCCTCGGGGGTTCGCACGGCCACCGTTCGAGTCGCCAGTAATGATGCCACGGAGAATCCTTTTCGAATCGCCGTTTCTGGTGCCGGACTTAGCGGCGTCCCCAGCACCGTCACTCAGATGGCCACCTCGGTGACGCGCTACGCCGCTATGCTCAATGGCAGCGTCACAGCCAATGAGGCGGATGCCACAGTCACCTTCGACTATGGTTTGACTACGAGCTACGGCAGCAGTCTCGCTGCCACTCCAAGTATTGTCACTGGCACCAGCACCACAGCTGTGAGCGCCCGTCTCAGTGGACTTACCCCTGGCACCACCTACCACTACCGTACAAAAGCCACAAACATGCGCGGGACGAACTTTGGAGCTGGCATGACCTTCACTACGCCAGTGGATGTGCCAGGTGATGTGGAGCTCAGCTTCATCCCGAATCCAAACGGCCAAGTAACTGCCGTGGCTGTTCAGCCAGATGGCAAGATCCTCATCGCCGGAGCTTTCACACAGGTGGGCGGCATCTCACGATCCTATCTCGCACGCCTGAAGTCCGACGGCACACTCGATGCCACATTTGCGCCAGTGGTGGATAATACCGTCAACTCGCTTGTCGTGCAGAGGGATGGCAAAATTGTTATAGGTGGCAATTTCAGCACAGTGAATGCTGTTACCCGCAGTCGCATCGCTCGACTGATGCCCGACGGCTCTCTCGATAGTGGATTCATGGCCGACGCAGATGCAAACGTTTATGGCCTGCAACTCCTGCCCGATGGCAAAATCGTCGTTTGTGGAGTCTTCGCCGTCATCAGCGGAGTGACCCGCACAAAGCTTGCTTTACTCAATGCAGATGGTTCGGCTGACAGCGCTTTCAATCCGATGCTGAATGGCAATACCATTGGCGTCATTCGCCAGAATAACGGCAAACTGATCGTCACGGGTGATTTCACCACGGTGAATGGTTTCTCCCGCCAACGTCTCGCGAGATTGAATGCCGATGGCAGTCTTGATTCCAGCTTTGCAGATCCTTTGGTGAATGGGAATGTTTGGTCTGCGGCAGTGCAGCGAGATGGCAAAATCTTGATTGGAGGTGAATTCACCTCGGCTGGTGGCAGTGCAAGACTCCGAATCGCTAGGTTCATGGGGGATGGTTCTCTCGATGCCGCATATAATCCCGGAGCTGATGACGCTGTGAGTGTCATGCTGCTTCAGGCAGACGGACGCCTTTTAACTGCAGGCCAGTTCACGAGCATCGCTGGTGTGACACAACGTCGTCTGGCACGACTGAATGCAGACGGTACACTGGATGCGAGCTTCATCGCTGAGCTAGATGCCAGAGCCACGACACTGACAAAACTCGCAGACGGTAGATTGCTTGCTGGCGGAAATTTCATGTCAGTTATAGGTAGTTCCGCAGCCATCACCCGAGTCGCTTTGTTTGATGAGCTGCCAACCCCTATGACACTGCGGGTGACGAGCCCGACACGCGTCGAATGGCTGCGCGGCGGGGCCGCTGCTGAGGCTCAGTGGGTAAAGTTTGAGGTCAGCACAGATGCCGGAGCATCTTGGGCAGCGCTCGGAGATGGCACGCCGATCAGTGGTGGCTGGGAACTCAATGGAGCCGTAATGCCTACGGCAGGACAGCTTCGTGCCAGCGCCACGATGACGGACAGCGTCGCCAGTGTCAGCCTGCATGAGTCGATCATCAGTTTCTCAGGACTGCCCGTGCCAGAGATCTCCGTCTTCAATGGTGCTGGCACTGCTGCGGTAAACGCGCGTAGTGATAACAGCGGTGTCTTCGACTTTGGGCCGTTACTCCTCGGCAGCACAGCCACGCGCACATTCACTGTGCAAAACGCGGGCACGGGAGTGCTTACAGGCATCGGCGTCAGCTTCAGCGGCGCAGGGGAGTTCACCGCTACTTCACCGGGCAGCAGCTCGCTCACCGCATCGGCTTCCACCACCTTCACGGTCACCTTTGCCCCGACCAGTACAGGCGTTCAGACACGCACTGTCCTCATTGCCAGCGATGACGCGAACGAGAACCCCTTTGAGATTCAAATCACCGCCCATGGTCAAATCCCACCCGCCATTTCCGGCCAGCCTACCTCCACGCTGATTGGACTCAGTCAGCCTTTGAATCTAAGTGTCGCTGCCTCTGGCACTGCCTTGCAGTATGAATGGCGGCGCAATGGCGTGATCGTTCCTGCATCGAATGCAGCGACATCCGCTATTGCTGCGGCCACGCTAGGACATGTGGGCGAGTGGCAGGTGCGTGTATTCAATGGTGTCGGCAGCGTGCTCAGTCAGATCGTGCATGTCGGTGTGGTCGATCTCTCTACGCGCAGCCTCGGCATCGCTGCGGGGCAAACTCTCGTGTTGCAAGTGGCTGCCGCCGCACCTCAGGCAACCTATCGTTGGTTGCGCGCAGGTGTGGCCATCCCGCGCGGCATCAATCCCGAGACGATGCTCGTGCTCCCCAATATCGCTGCGGATCAGGCCGGAAACTACAGCCTGCAAGTCAGCATGGCTGATCCTCAGAATCCCGGGGTCTTCTTTATCAGGACAAGTGGGGCGATCACGGTAGGCGTTGTTGCTCCGGCTAGCTCAAGCAATGTGGCTAAATTGGCCCTACAAAAGCCAATCCTAAATGTCTTCGCTCCCGATCCATGGATTGCAGGAGTTGAGGTGAATGAAGTTGTCACCGCTCAGAATTCGCCCTCGGAATTCACCGTCCGAGGATTGCCGCCCGGTTTGAAATTGAATCGACGCACCGGTCAGATCAGTGGGCGTCCGACGGTTATTCTACAGGCGCCCAAGCGTTACCAGCTAACCATAACTGCCAGCAATGCCGTAGGCATCTGTGAGAGATCGTTAAAAACCAGCGTGATCGTGCAGCCTTTGCCTGGATATACGGTGGGTACATATCATGGTCTCATTGATCGAAATGAAAATCTAAATGCAGGCCACGGTGGCCGATTCACGCTCAACGTTTCATCGCTCGGTGCCATTAGTGGCCATCTTTCTTTGGGTGCTGTTGTTCACCGTTTTGCCACAGTCATTGATCCAGCCAAAGTCGGTGAAGATGTGACTGCCTCTGTAACCATTCCGCGCAGTCGCCCGCTGGTTGCCTTGTCACTTGCTCTTAATTTTCACCGTCACACGGGTGAGCTGTCTGCGCTGCTTAGCGGAGTGAAAATCTCCGCTTGGCGTCAGTCTCTGGACCCTGGGCCACTGGCTCAAAGCTATGTGTTTATTTTCCAGCCATCTGGTGATAGCAAGGGCAATGTTCTTTATCCACAAGCCGCGAGTAACCTCAAACTAAACATCTCTCGTAGCGCCCTCGCTGCCTGGACTGGACGTTTCGCAGATGGATCAACCATCACTGGTAGCTCTGCATTAACCCTGCCTGACTGCATTATGCTTTCGACTTATACGACGATCAGGAAAAGCAGTCTCCAAGGCAAGTTTCAGTTCTATCGTGATGGCACGGCTACAGCTGCTCCATTTGACTGGTTGTCGCGCTCGCCAACTTCGGGCTTTCCTCTGCATCCACTAGATGTCACGACGGGAAAATAATTCTTTGTAACATAGACGATTTATTTCGATAGAGTGGACAAACTACCTCTTAAAACTGATGTGCCTTATGCGTTGTTCAATCGCTCTGCTTCTCCTTCTTGCTCTTACTGGCTGTGAGACTGTTCCTGTCGGAGATCCGACGGAGCTGGATGGGCCAATGTTTGGAGGAAAAAAAGACACCAATTTTTACATGATGCCAGAGACCGGTGCCTTGCGTTTACGTGATGTCGCCACGGTAGCCAGAGTCATTCGAAAGCACAAGACCCTTGCCGCAGCAGAAAAGGAACTTCTGCGTCGCTCCGCCCAGATGCAGTTTAATGGACTCATCACTCTGGAGATCCAGCGTTTGGAACCAAAGTATGAACCAATAAAGCGTGCAGCTCGGCGTCATCTGTCACCAGATGCAGCACGAAAAAAAGTGGCAGAAATCGAGAGTGCTCAGCAAAAGGAAGCTTTAAGAAACATCGCTGCTCGTATGGGCGAAAGTATAGCACTCCCAGTTTCCACTGGGGAAAACAAGTCTCTCATGGCCTTTGCAAGTGTTGGGAATGGTCGTGTCGAAGTCGCTGATGCTCTTTATGAGGTCGATGTTCCCATCGCCAAGCTTCCCCCAAAATCTACGATCTCTGGGCCTAAAGGTGAAGTGGCTACGCTTCTCATGGAGAATGCCATCAACCTCCCAACATCACCGAGCAAACCTTGATCGTTGGCATCTATGGACACTGGCACCACCCGCATCATTTCTAAATCGACTCCTACGGCGGAGAAGGACGCTGCTGCCTTGTTTGGCATAGGTCTTGAAGATGAATTGCCACCCGATGATGATAGCACGATCATTGTACGGCCTGGTTTTCTACCTCAGAAAAGGATTGGCGAAAGTGAGGGTGATTACATTGGTCGCTATTGTCTGAAGAGTGTTTTGGGTGAGGGTGGTTTCGGTTTGGTCTGGCGTGCAGAGCAATACGAACCCATCCGGCGTGAGGTCGCGCTAAAGGTGATTAAAGCTGGCATGGATAGTCAGGAGATCATCGCTCGTTTCGATGCCGAACGGCAGGCGCTTGCGCTCATGGATCATCCAAACATTGCCCGCGTCTTGGATGCCGGAGCGACGGATGCCGGACGCCCCTTCTTCGTCATGGAGTTGGTCAAAGGCCCAGCCATCACTAAATATTGTGATTCCAAGCGACTCTCCATTCGGCAGCGATTGGAGCTTTTCATTTCAGTCTGTCAGGCTGTTCAGCATGCGCATCAGAAAGCCATTCTCCACCGTGATCTTAAACCGTCCAACATCTTGGTCACTGAGATCGATGGAAAAGCCGTGCCCATGGTCATTGATTTTGGTATTGCAAAGGCACTTGGGGCTCAATTAGCGTCGGATGCTACGCATGACCGTGTGCAGACCATGCAGGGAGTGATCATCGGCACGCCACAGTACATGAGCCCTGAACAAGCTGGTTTGGGGGGCTTAGATGTCGATACCCGCAGTGACATCTATAGCCTTGGCGTTATCCTGTATGAATTACTAACGGGTGAAACGCCATTGTCGTTTGAGATAGTTCGTCATTCGCCCATTGATGAAGTTCTACGTCACATCCGTGAAGAGGATGCCAAGAAACCCAGTAGCCGACTCATCTTGCTTACCGAAAAAACACGCAGCATGGCGGAACTGCGACACACCCAAGTCCCACGTCTCACTCAGGCTCTGAAGCGTGACCTCGATTGGATTGTTCTTCGTGCCTTGGAAAAAGACCGCGACCGTCGCTATGACACCGCTACCAGCATGATGCTAGACATCATGCGTTATTTGAATGATGAGCCCGTTTCTGCGACACCGCCCAGCGTCGCATATCGATTCATGAAAATGGTTCGTCGCCACCGTAAAAGCATGGCTGCTTCGGCTGCTATTTTGGTCTCCCTCGTCTTTGGACTCGTCGGCACTACCTATGCTCTTCAACGGGAAAAAGAAGCTCTGTCCCGTGAAGCCGTTGAACGTCAGTCTGCGGAGCTTGCCCGATCACAAGCTGAGAAAGCGCAGCAAGATGAGGCGGCTGCCCGAGTCATTGCCGAAAATCGCCGTCTTGAAGCAGAAGAAGCCCGCAAGTCGGCTGAGGTTGCTGCCACGGCAGAAAGACAGGCCAAAGAAGTCGCAGCAAATGCGCGTGATAAAGCTGAAGCGCTGATAGAGGACATGCTCATTGATCTACGTGGTAAACTCGTCCCACTCGGCCGCACGGCATTGCTGGCAAGCATCGCTGAATCGGCGGAGAAATACTTTGTGGATCTCCCTCAGTCTAACCTGTTGGATTCACAGTGGAGGCAGCGTGCCATGATTAGTGAGTTTCGTGGCATGATCGCACTGACTCAAGGAGATGCGAAGTCGGCTCAAAGCAAATTTGATGAGGCCTTGGTGATACTTACCCGTCGTGTTAATGAGCAGCCTGAGAATACAGATCGACTGCGTGATCTGGCTGTCGCCAATCAAGGAGTTGGGGTTTGCTATGAAGAAAACGGGCAATTTGTCGAAGCTCGTCGTAACTTCAATCGCCAGCTCGAGGTGTTGGAAAAGAACCGTATCATTCTCGGAAAAAGTGGGCTCGTATCCCGTGACTTAGCCAGCGCCCACGCAGCATTAGCGCGTATGGAGATCCATGACGAGCACTGGGACGCGGCCAAGCGATCATCTGCACAGGCTCTCACGCTTTATGAGAATGAACTCGCTGCCGCACCTTCGAATGCCATGCTTTTGCGAGATTACGCCACCGCGCTGGAACAACAGGCTCGGATTCAAAGTCAAAGTGGCGAGCAAAACGCCATGTTGAAGTCTTTAGAGCTCGCTCTTGATCTTCGTCGTCGAGTTGTGGCTGCCGGATCGAAAGAGCTGGTCTATCAACGTCAACTCGGTGTGACGCTTGGACGAATCGCCGATGCACTTCTGGCGCAAAATCGCATGGCAGATGCTCTCATCCATTACCGTGAACGCTTCGGAATTGCCTCGGGTCTTGCAAAAGCCGATCCACTTGATGTCGGCTTACAGGAAGATCTGCTCTCCACGAATGAACAGCTGGCTACCATTCTGACAACTCAGAAAGATTGGAGCGCTGCTCTGAGTCATCGATTGGCTGCCGTTCAGATCTGTAAAAATCGTGCGCAGTCTAATCCAGACGATTTTGAGGCGATCTCTGCTGTCGTTGTGGCGCAACATCATCTCGCGCATCTTTTGATTTCATCAGAAGATACCTCGCAGATACCTGCCGCCATTAAAACATTGGATCAGGCTCATGTGCTTCTTGGGCAATTAGATCAGGCGGGACATGGGAAGTCCGTTAACCCTGCTGTCCGTGAATCCATCGAGCGAGCGCGAGCCGCTCTTGCTAGCCTCAAGGTCAGAGGCTAAGAAAGATCACTTCAACATATGCCACGCATCCTCGCCATTGATCACGGAACGGTCCGCATCGGTCTCGCCATCAGTGACGAGATGGAGCTTGTGGCTAGTCCGTTGAAGACCTTGGACGCGCAGAGTGCGCCTGAGCGGGAGATAGCGCGAATTGTTCAGGAAAGGCAGGTGGGCACGATTGTGATCGGCATGCCTTTTCACATGAATGGCCAGCGCGGTGAGGCAGCACAGCGAGTGGGAAAATTTGCCACGCTTTTGGGCAAGACTCTGCAGCATGAGGTGCCGATTGAATTTGTCGATGAGCGCCTGTCTTCAGTCGAGGCTGAAGCTTCAATGTCACGAGCTGGCATCACTGGAAAGCGCGAGCGGAATGAGATTGTCGATCAACTCGCGGCGGTGGTGATTTTACAGGACTTTCTCAATAGCCAACGTGGGCCGGCAGGCTTCCTGCTGCCCGATAACGCCTACGACCTGGAGTGGACTGATGAGCCGAAGCGACGTCGAAAGTAATCTTGGGTTTAATCAAGGCCCGAAGCCGGGTTTTAAACGACTGCGGCTGACCTTAGCTTATTGTGGCACGTCCTGGAAGGGCTGGCAAAGCCAGCCTGGAGGTGAGACAATTCAGGATAAATTGGCTGCGGCGATGTTACGCTCCATCAAATGCGTGGTGGATGTGCAAGGCAGTGGCCGCACGGATGCAGGAGTCCACGCGATGGGCCAAGTGGCGCATTGTGATGTGCCAGACACCCTCGGCATGACGACAGAGGGTTGGCTGAGTGCGCTGAATGCTTGTCTGCCACTGACCATTCGTGTCACGGAAGTCGAGTTTTGTGAGCCAACGTTTCACGCCCGATTTTCCGCGATTGGGAAAATCTATCGCTATCGGATTTGGCGGCCTTACTTACTCTCTGCTTTTGAGTCGGATCGTGCCTGGCATGTCTATGGGCCTCTAAATATGGTGGCACTGAGAGACTGTGCACAGAAGCTTGTCGGCACGCATAATTTTGTTCGCCTTTCAGCGAATCGTGGGGATCTGCCGGAGACCGTTCGGCGTACGCTACCGGAAAAAACGACTCGGACGATTCAGCGGGTGGAGGTTCATGAACAAGGCGATTTTTTAGAACTGGAGTTCGAGGGCGACGGCTTTCTCTATAAAATGGTGCGGCTCATGGTCGGAAGTCTCATTCATGTCGCACGAGGGCGATCCACGCAGGCATGGTTCAACGATTTACTCATCAGCAGTGAAGGGCTGCAAAGCCACCAGACAGCGCCAGCTTGTGGTCTCTACCTCGTGAAGGTCAAGTATCCTGACTGAATCAGCGTTTTGGCGGTGGTCCGCCACGGCGCTTTTCAGGATCTTCAGGCGTCAAGCCAACAACGATATCCCAAGTGGCTATAAGCTCCTGGCTGCCACTTGTGGCGGGTTTGAACTCACGAATGACAGACAGTCTTTGTTGCTCGTTTGAGATGCGTTTGAGGAGGCCGTCTGTCTCGTTTTGCGGTTCATCTGCAAAGTAAAGTTGGGTGGTTAGCAGTCGCTCTCCATTCTGCAGCACCGCAATGTGGAAATGCCGCGTGCGGCCCGGATAAACGGCGGGCTTGATGGTGCGGAAGCGGTATTCTCCTTTGTCGTTGGTGGTGATTTTACCAAATCCCTGGAATTGCGGGTCGCGTTCTTTTCCCTTCGGTGCGCCCTTGCTATGGATGTAACAGCCATGGGCGTCGGCCTGCCATAATTCCACAGAGGCTCCGTTAAGGGCCTTGCCATCGACATCCAAGACGCGACCACCGAACTCTGCAACGATGCCAGTTGCAGGTGCCTGGTTTCCTAATATCTGGAGTAAATTATTGTCCTGATCCAACGGTAGATGGTCTGGGTAATAAGGGCCTTCGGTGGCGCGTGGAGTTAGGGTGAGTGCTTCCGCATAGACGCTTTGAGTTATGATGCCACCTGTCGTTAATAGTAGGCTTTGCAGCAGCTTTCTGCGGCTTTGAGGAATGTGGAAACTGGCTGGAAGATTCATGAGTTCAGGAATCAAACGTCGATGGCAGAGGAAGGTTGCGAGACGACTACACAAAAAAGAAATCCTGTGACGTTAGATCAAAGCAGGCCGCAATCGGCATCAACCTAATTCACTCCCATGAAACCAAGCTCACGCAACGTCCTCTTGTTTCTAGCCCTAGCCTCCTTTCAAGGGGCGGTCTTCTCCCAAGATAATCCCTCAGTCTCCAAACCACCACTCTCAGAAGTCCGGCCTGCGGAGCCTCAACGCGGCAATCCACAGCGCCCAGAAGTAGAGCGTGAAAAACCACGTGGCCAAGAGCCGCAACGCCCTACGAATCCAGAGCGCGGGCGAGGGGAATCTCCGCAAGGTGACAAGCGTGAAGGGGACCGCGGTCAGAATCAAAATCATCCCGATCAGCATCGTGGTCCGCACATGAATCAGGATGGCAGAGAGCATCGTGGTCCAGGTCCACAAGAAGGCCACATGCAGCGCAAAGGCCCACCTGATGGACAACGTCCGCAATCAGGTCCGCGGGATGGAGATCGCGGTCCGCGTATGCACCAGGATGGCCAGCGGCATCGTGGCCCAGGTCCACAAGAGGGCCACATGCAGCGCAAAGGTCCACCTGACGGTAATCCTAACCATCAGGCACAACGTCAAGGCCCGCTGCATCGCGGACAACTTGGGATGAAGCGTCGTCAGCGTGGGCCGCAGAGTTTTGGCCAGCATCGCCCAATGCCACCTCAGTTTCATGGACAACAGCACCCGCGCTTTCAGCCGCCGCAACAAGGACGCTGCTTCAAGCATTCTCGTCATGGCCGTGGACCACAAGGTCAGCCATCCATGCGGCAAGGCCCATCACCACAAGGCAACCGCCCACAACCACCGATGCCTTATCGCCAAGACCGTCGCAGTCACCGCGAGGCCTGATCGAAGTCCGAATGAATTGAATGCGGCAGGTTGAAAGGCCTGCCGCTTTGTTATTTTGGCAAAACGGCTTGCAGGGCATCAGCCCAAATCGTGTAGCCCTTTTGGTTGGGGTGCAGGGAGTCAGGCATGATATCTTTAGAGATGCTGCCGTCAGCCGAGAGCCACTGATCAGTGATGTCGAGAAAAGTCACTCCACTCAGTTTGGCTGGTCCTGCTTTTAATAGGGTATTGATGTCTTTTAAGATGACGCGTTTGGGCTCAGCGGCTGTTTTTCCACGAGGAAAGATCGCCATGAGAATGATCTTTGCGCCCGCGCATTTTGTCTGTGCTTTTTCGATGATAGCCGTGATTCCAGCCACGATTTCTTTCGGTGTGCTGGCGCGTGCATTGGCTGTTCCTGCCAGATTGTTGGTGCCAATGTGGATGACGATGGCTTTGGGTTTGAGACCATCTAGCTCGCCGAGATCAATTCGCTTCAGCACGTTTTGAGTGCGATCCCAGCCACAACCTAGGTTTAAAACAGACCTTTTGCCGAACAAGCTTTGCCAACTCTCAGTGCCTCGGTTGCCCATCTTCCCGCCATCCGGTAAGCCGCCCCAGAAATGGGTGATTGAGTCACCGATCAGGACAATTTCTGGATTGAGTTCGCCCTTGAGTTTCATGATCGCTTCATGGCGTTCCTCCCAGTTGTAACCATCCTTTTCTAATTTGCCTGAGGGAATGGCAGCTGTGTTCACGCTGGTCAGCAGAGGGATGATTTTCCTGATCACCTTTGCCACTTGTTGGCCTAGGAATTCATATCCATGTTCGCCAAAGTGAACATCTTTTGGATTTTGATACTTAGCCAAATGCGGCTGCATGGCGGCATAAAGATCGTTAACTTCCACGCCGTGTTTCTTCATGACGCGCGCAGCCACTTCATTGCGCGCTACCAAGTCAGCATCAGTCGCATCTTTCATGCCGCCTTCAGCAACAGGCGTGGTGCTAGCCCAGATGACGCGGGCACCTGTGGCCTTGAGCTGCGCGGTGATCGTTTCCAATCGCTGTTCGTAATCACCTAGCGGTGTTTTGCGATCATGGATGCCGAAGTTAAAATGAATGATGTCCCAGTGACCATTTCCAAGCCACACGGGAATTTTTTTGAGCCCATTGGCTGTCGGTCCGCAGTTTTCCGGTGCACGGTGCACATTGGCGGCTCCTTCCAGTGCCTTTCGAGTGGCTAAAGTGTAACCGCGAGAGACCGAATCGCCAATGAGTAGGATGCGTGGCAGCTTTGCATCATCCTTCACGTAATCCCAGGCAGTGACTCGTCCTTTCAGTTTATCGGCTTGATAAAGTGGCAGGTAAAAACCAGTGCCTAGATTCTGCTCCAGCACGGTTTCCCAAGCTTGCTGCTCGGGTGAGAGCGTGGCCTTCCATTGCGTGAATTTCTCTGCCGTGACTTTATTTGCGGCTGCTTTTTTCGCCGCTGCTTCTTTGGCGTTCGTTGGCTCCAGGGCTTGGAGATGCAGAGTGAAAAAGGGAAGTAGAACTAGAAGACGGAAGATCATGGATCTGAGTTTACGGGGCGGATGTGGGCGCTCTTGCGCTAGGTTGAAGTGTCAATAGAACGGCCAGCCAAGCAATCTTGGTGTGCCAAGGGATTCCTGCTCAAAGTTGCCACGGTTGCCAGCTTTGAGCATCTGATTCATGGGCTCATGACAATCACTCATTTTTGGGTCTGCTAAAAGTCGAGCTAGGACTTTTTTCTGCTGGATGGTGAATGAGTTAGCTCCATCTGAGGGCCGCCAATTCATTTGATGTGGCATGACGGGACGGGGACTCATTTCACGGATTCGGCGCAAGATATCCCATCCGCAGGGATCGGTGTCTCCGAAATGATAGTGGGGAAGCTGGAGCGGTAGCTTTTCCAAGAGGCTGCATACAGCCCGTGTGGGAAAAGAGGTGGCAACAATCAGAGTCTGCTGAGCTACATCAGCGCGTGCGAGTTGGAGAAAAGTCGTTTTATGATTCTCCACGGTGAGCAGACGATGTGCGGTCGTGGTGATATGAGTGATATCTTTGAACTCAGAGATCGAGAGGGTGGATTCAAAGCGTAAGTCCACGACTTTTTCGTGCCCTTTGAAGTGAAGTGTGAGTGGTCCGCTAAAGTGCAGCACACTATTGCTGGCCTGAATCCCAAATGCCTCAAAGGGAGTTTCTTCTCCCATGAGTAGTTCCAGCCCGCGAGTGAGACTGCGTTCATGGGTTTCAAGCATTTTTGAATCTCGGCCTATTGCTGTGCTGGCATCACGGATGAGAGTTCCATGCAACCACTCACGGGAGGTGATGTCCCAGAGAAGAGAAAGGTGCAGTTCTAGCCGGTCCGGCTCCATCCAAGAGAATGGCCCCATTGATTTTGAGGCAGTGAAGGCTGTCTCGATACTGGTCAGCAAAGACTGCCATTGCTCAGTCATCAACGGAAAGCTGCGGTTGGCGAAGTCGGCTATGATCTCCAAACTTCTTGCGCGCAGGGCTGTTCCTGCCTGAGTGCCAAAATGGTCATGCAACCATGATTCAGATTCCAGAGGAAGCTCGATCTTATCAATCAGGCGTGGCCTTTTTTTGACGGGGAAGAGATGGACCTGGGGCAGCTTTTCGGCTTCGCGTTGTGCCGCCTGTCGTTCTTCTGCACTGTGAATGCCGGCATCATCCAAAAGCTTCTCCCAATCACGTCTGAAAGCTCTAGTAAGAGAGTCTGTGCGCCTCTCACGAGCTTTCATCCACTGTTTATGGAGTTCAGTGAGCCAAGGGGGATGCTTCATTCCACGAGCTCCATCAAGCGTGCGCCTTCGACGCGGACGACCCAGTTTTCGATATTCTTGATCTGCTCACTGGATTCGTCGTATTGGCGTTCGACACGGCATTGGATGACGGTGTCGGCGTGCTGGAACATGGTGGGCAGGCGATCTTCGGGGAAGGCCATGATGAGTTGTAGGCCGAAATTACTGGCCATGGCAAGGCAATCGTCGATGCGGTCGCCACTCAGCTTGCTGAAGGCTTCGTCCATGACAACAAGACCAAGATTCTGTGGGTCCTCTCTGCGTCCAAGGTCATACACGCGGCGGAAGGCGGCAAGAGTGGCTACAAAGAAGGGGGCTTGGTTTTCACCACCGCTTTGCTTCTTGGCGCTCTTGTTCAGGCTGATGGCGGCGGCATCACTGCGACCTGCGGGTTTGGCCTCAATGTCCCAGTGATGGTAAAAGCGGTAATCGAGTGCGCGTTGATGACGTTTGTCTTCAGGATTATCGGCAGCATCAATGGCAGCCATGAGTTCTGTTTTGGCCCGCTCAATGTCTTCCTGACCGCTGGTATTGAACAGTTCCATTTCAGCGCCACTCGGTAGGCCTTTTTCGACCAAGGTCCAAATGGCTGTGTGGGCCTTGTCGGCACGGCTTGTGAGTTGATAGCGCCAGCCGCCGATCTCATGGTCCATAGCGCGATTGAGTTCACGCTTGGTGCGGTCGGCTTCAGCCAGTTTTTCACGCAGGACATCCAGCACCTGATGCTGTAGGCGGTCCTCCCATTCTAGGCGGGCTTTTTCGGCCTCTTCTTTGAATCGTTCAAGTTCGTGGGTCTCCAGATCAAGACGGCGTTTTTCATAGCTGTCGTTGTCTTCGTCCAGCAAATCCAAAGCTTCGGAGAGTTCCGGGTGATTGGGACTCGCAACGAGATCTCGGCGCTCATCGTCTCTGTGGCGGCGTGATTCAGCGGCCTTGGTCTCTAGGTGAATGGACATGGCCACCGCCATTTCTGCGGCTTTGCGCCAAGATTTGGTTTGAACATGAGCGGCGTTAAGGCGCTCTGTGATGTCCGCCTCAGCATACTCGGTGACACGTGCTCGGGAGGTTTGGCGGTTGAGCCGTGTTTGCTCTTCCTGTTCGGTGTAGGCGGAGATGGCGTCTTGCTGTTCCCGCTCGAATTGTTGAAAGCCTGACATGCGCTCATCAAGCCTGATTAGGCGCTCCTTCACTCCTTCAAAGGTGTTCTCTAATGTGCTTAGATTCTGAATGGCCTGAATCTGTTCTGGTGTAGCCAGGAGTTCATAGGTGTTGTCCAGCTCCTCGGATTTCTTTTTCAGACGTGGGATCTGAGAAAGGTTTTCACAGCCCTCGGGCTCGCGGGAATCATGGAGCTGCCACTCGCGGGCACGATTTAAAAAGATGCGGCAGTCATCGCGCTCGCGCTTGGTTGTGATGAGTTGATCTTCCGTATCACGAAGCTCTTTTTCGCGCAGATCACGCAGGCGACGGAGGCCTTCTTCACCCAGAGTCAGCTCCTTTTCGGGAGTCAGACGTGTGCGGCGTGGTGGGTCTTTAAACCAGCCATCCGGTGACAAAGCGCGCTCGTGCTGTTCTAGTTGACTGGTCTTTTTCACGGGCATCACATCCCCGAGAAAGAGATCGATCCAGCGCTGAGCGACGGCGTTTTTAGTCTCCAAGAAATCACGGAGTGAGCCTTTTTTTAAGGTCGGTGTTTTAGCGGCAAGTTCCTCAGGATTGAGCAGCGGCTCGCTTGAACTGGGGGATTTCAGAGCGACTTCCCATGCGGCGCGGAAATCTTCAGGCAGGACGGCCTGACGATTGGCTCCGATGAGTGACTCGAGAATAGGCCACCAGGATTCAGCTTCAGGCTTAACCTCAATGACACGGCCTAGAGCAACGGCACGCTGACCGCGCGCTTTCAGTGCATTCAGCAGGGGGGCGGCAGCGGCATTTCCTTCACGCAGTTGATCGAGATCTCGGCGCAGATTGGCAGTGCGGGCATCAAGTTCTGATGCTTGGTTTTCTAAGGGTCGCCGACGCTCTTCGGCATCTACCCGAAGTGTGTGATAGACGTCGACAAGTCGATTGCCGGCATCCAGACCTTTGGACTCATCATGACCACGCATCGTCGCTAGTTCTTTGGTCGCACTTTCTGGGATGTCTAAGCCGAGGGTGCTGGCGTGCTTTAGCCAATCCTCCCAGTGTCGCACCCGATCACGTAAAAAATCACGCGCTGCTTTGGCAGCTTCATTGAGTTGCTTGAGTTCTTTTTCCAGGTCTCTGCGGTCGCTGCGGTTTTGCTTCAGATTGGTGCCATTATCCCCCAATGCTGCGCGCGCGGCTTCGACCTGATGGCGAAGTTCTTCAGATTCAGTCAGAGCTGCTTCATAGGCTGCCCGATTCTCGACATGTTCACTGCGCTTTTCTTCAAGCTTGGCGCGGCGTGTGTTTAGGTTGTCCAGTGCCTCTTCGTGCTTCAGGGCATCGGAAAGATGAGCGTAGAGGGCTGACTCTCGGCGTGCTTCTAGCCACGCTTTGTGCTGAATAGCGATGCGCGTGAGCCTTGCCAATTGGTCATGCATTTTGTTCAGCCGCTCCTGTGCGCGGCGATGAGCATCCACACTCGCTTTCACCGCGCGGACATCTGGCATGCCGGGCTCCAGGAGGAATTCACGGACAAATCTTTCGAAGTTGCTCTCTGGCTCAAAGGCCATGGCGCGAGGTAGCGTCTTGGCCATTTGCTCAGGATCAAAGCCGAGGTGCGAGCGCAGGGCCATTTCATCGAGATACGTTTTTTGTCGATCCCAGGCATCACCTTCCATGTCCCGTTTGAGATGAGTGCGGAATTCATCTTCGGGAATAAAAAGCATGGCTTCAGGTCCACCTTCTTCACGCAAAAAATCGGACCATTCGAGACGGCTGCCGGTGCGAAACCAAATGGTGCTTGGTTTGGCAGTGGGGCTTTCGTATTCGATCCGGGCGCCCCAGGTTTCACGGCGTGGCTCAGTTTGACCTGGCTGCAAAGGCCAGCTGAATTCAAGTGCAGCTAGGGTCACACTACTCGGGCGCAGGTAGCGCTCCTGGCCGTCGCGTCCGGTGGTATTCGTGTCACAAAGGCAGTAACCGCGCAGGGAGCGTCCACTGCCTGCACCCGCGGCAGCTTTGTTAAACTTGCTCTGTGCTTCCCCCAGCATGACGAACTGAATGAGATCGAGTAGGGCACTTTTTCCAGAGCCATTGGCACCCGTGATGAGCGTCAGTCCAGCGACGTCGATGAACTGACGGTAGCCATACCAGTTAACGGCTAAGATGCGGCTTAGAGAGATACGTTCACTCATACTTCGGTGTCCTCCTCGGCATTGATCTGAGGCTGGAATTGGTCCACTTTGGATTGCCAAGCAGAGATGTCATCAAAAGGAATGATGCGGGCGAGGCTGGCTAAGATTTCGATTTGCATTTCTCCGAGCTGTGTCATGCCATCAGGCTTCGCGGTGCGGATGAGGCGATGGCGCTTGATCCGTGCGAGGATGGACTCAATATGGGATTTTTCGGGTGGCTCGATTTTATCAAAATAGACTTTCAAGGCCGCCCAAAGTTGATCGACAGTGATGATCACCGCCTGCTGGAGTCCGCTGCTGCGTTCATCATCAAAGAGACGCCACAATGCAAGCAGCACGAGAGTCTCGTCTTTATCAAAACGGGCTAAGAGCAGACAGGATTCCGTACGCGGACGGGCCTGAAGGAGAGAGTTTTCATCATCGACGATCAGTTCCAGAGCAAGTGGGGCCAAGTAATCCTCGAGGTGGGATCGATAGTGATCCCGAGCTAGTAGGAAGAGATCGCGGCCACTGCCTTCGTCTCCGAGCAGCACACCACGACCAAGGAGCTCCGCCAGCACCTCGCGTAGCGGGGCGCGATCGGATTCCGGCACATCACTCCAAAAGCGTGGCCAAAGGGGGTCGAGGGAGTTTTGGGAGGACATGTCGGATGGAGTACGTGACTAGCTGAAGCTTAGTCGAGAGAGGTGATATTGGCTTTGATTTCTTCAAGAACATGGCGTGTGCCGTGGATGTCGCACCAGCGTTCAATGTATAGCCAATCGAGGTTGGGAAACTGGATCTCGATCATTTGTTCCACATCGATGATGTCTTGAGGTCTGCTCCAGCGTAATTTTTGGATGATCATATCTTCAGCAGTCGGTGTCCATGATCTCCGCTGACAGAAGGACAAAATGGATTCAAAGCGTCGATGCCACATTTCAAGGTGATGCGGATCTTCGCTGAGAATGAAGAGTTCTACGTCAAAGGCAGAAGTGCGGTGAGAGAGAATGAAGCGCCGTGTGCCTGTCAGGCTTTCTAAATAAACCTGAGGGTCCAACTCAAAATGGGCATCAATAGCGGACAAAAAAAGGGTGAACTCAGGTTCATGAATTTTGATGACAAGGTCGAAATCTTTCGTGGCGCGAGGTATCGAATAATTCATGCATGCCACTGACCCGCCGACCATGTATGGAATCTCTGCTAGATCGAGCTGATCCAGAATATATAAAACAGATTCACTTTGTTTCATGTGCGGGATTTATGGGCATCAAAATACCTATTCTGGAACGCCGACGTATCTTTGATAAACGGTCACGAAGAATGCGGGTGATGGTGGCCTGATCTGCTTTCGGTTGCTCATTCCTGATGCCGTTTTCCATGGTCTCGTAGGCGAAGTCAATCATGTCTAAAGCCGCCTCCATTCGTTGATCAGGGGTCATCGCTTGAGCACGGCGAATCTTGTCGCGATGAATGGCTTCAACCATCGGACGAAGTTCAGATGCTACGTTATTGAATCTCATTTCTGAACTGATTCTATTCGGCTCTGTCTTTTTGCCAAGCTCAGAAAGCGATTACCTTTCACGGATGACCGTGATGCGTTCCACACGATGGCCGGCATGGAGGTCGAGCGGGATTTTTTCAGGCTGCAAGCCATGGTTCCGGCGCAGTCCTTCCACCCGCCAGCGGACGCGTTTACTGGCTAAAATTGGCGCTTGTTCATAGGCAATGGCGGCGAGCAGATCCAGGAGGTCATCGGCAGTTTCCAAAACAATGTCTTGGCTGCTGGCTGAGTCACCTTGATTGGGCAGTAGCTTTGCCACCAGCCTAGCTGCGCGCTGAGGTGTTAGAGCTAGGCTTTGACGCTCTTTCCAGGCGGCTAACACTTCGTCTTCTGTCTGCTTTTGAGTGCTGCTGATGCCAAAGGTCAGGTCGGCTGGGGTCTTGCTGCGCCGTGGATTGTGCAGAGAATCAGAACCGAAAAAGAATCGTGTCTCAAGGCATAGGGGCGAGAAGTCAGGAGACTTGTTGCGCAGCCCTGAAAACCTTGTGTTGGCATGACTGATGTTGGTGGCGTCACAGTAAGCCTTCACCAGCTCTGGGCGTCGGCCACGAAGCTCTGTCTGATAGCGATAGCGCTGCTGGGAGAGACGATTAAAGGCAGCGATGCGTAAGTCGATCGCATCCGCGCGGCGTTTTAGCCCAGCTAGGTCACGCTGTAAGCCTGTGAGCGCGAGTATTGCACGCTCATAGGCGTCGCGTTCGGTGTATCCATAATGCTCGCGCAGACCTTCGGCGAGTCGTTCACGCAGCAGGGGATCGTCCTGATGTTCAGCGATGCGTGTGCGGGCTGACTCGATACGGGAAAGTAGGCCGCCACGGCGAAGGGCGTCGTAGCAGACCATGTGCTGGCCTTGGCTAAACTCACTGTACATCAGATGAAGGGTGTCGGCTGGCGACTCGCTTTGACGCTGGCGTAGCTCAAAGCCTGAGATAAGTTTTTCGACCGCATGCAGCTGCTCAATAGCGTGCCCCAGGCGCTGAGCCAAGTCGGTCAGCGTAGACCGCACTTCATCTGGTGTGCGCAGTTGAGGGTCGAGAACGTTTCGTTCTTCGAGTGTCTGGCAAAGGCCGCGAAGAGTGTCAGCGAAGGTTTTTAGTTCTGCCACCTGATCTTCTGCCAGGTCGCGTAACATGCGTATGAGTGGGCGCAGTCCGGGAGAAATGACGGCCCAGCGCTCATGCAGGCCGAGCGTCTGATCTTCCAACCAACCGGCGGCAAGCAGGCGATTAAAAAACTGTCCTGCTCGCATCCTTGCATCCCTGAGAGCGGCACCTTCATCATCGGCGAGTAGGGAAAGGGGATGCAGTGCCAAGACTTCGCGGATAAGCTCGATGGCTTCCTTTTGGGTTAGCCTGCCAGATTCACCGGCTTCTTCGATCAGGCGATCCGCGCAGTCCACATACACAGGAGCAGAGGGCCGGGCCAGTGGGCGGAAAAACTCCGCGCCGACGCTGCGACTGAGGCGGGAAGAAAGGGCTAACGACGACATTTCTGCATAGAGCCGATAATGAGCCTCCTCGTCAAGCAATCTGCATGAAATCCCAAGAAGCGCGGTGCTATTTTCTCTCATTGGACCATGATACTGTTATGAATCAGCCCCAAACATTCTCCATCACTGGCCTGAGTTGCCAATCCTGCGTAGCCAAGGTTAAGGCGCGGATCTTGGAAAGAGCAGGTGTTTCAGTGGCGGAGGTGACACTGAGTCCACCAGTTGTGAAGGTGACGGCAGAAGAAGTCTTTTCAGTGGAATCGATGAACGACTGGCTGTTTCCGTTGGGGAAATATCAGGTGCAAGCTATGAGCGCTACGTCTCTGCCTGAAAAGAGTACACAGACCTATCGGCCGCTGTTGATCTTGCTGGCCTATTTACTGGTTTTGAGCGCCATCTTGGGCTGGCCGCATTGGCAGGGCATGATGCGTTTTTTCATGGGAGGGTTTTTTGTGGCTTTCTCTTTTTTTAAGATGTTGGACTTGCGGGGCTTTGCCTCAGCCTATCGGAGCTATGATCTGATCGCCAAAGCGCTGCCCGCTTATGGGTTTGTGTATCCATTTATCGAGCTGGCGCTCGGGCTGAGCTACGTGGTGGATGTGTGGCCTATTGAAACGAATACTGTCACAGCCGTAGTCATGGCGATCAGTCTCTTCGGCGTTGTAAAGGCGGTCCTGTCGCGGCAGGCGATCCGCTGTGCCTGTCTGGGCACGGTTTTTAATCTGCCCATGTCCACGGTGACGATCATTGAGGATGGATTGATGCTAGGAATGGCCGTTTTGGCGTTGATCCTGCCGCATTGATCTTCAGGCGGTGTTTGCAAAGCGCGAATGACGCGGCAATGTCCCCGAGTCTCCATGCTGCGATTTATTCGGAATGTCATCAAGCTCATCATGGCCAGCGGAATGCTGGCTGGGTTGATCTATGTCAGCACAGATACCTTTGGGAAGTCGTGGCGTACTTTTTTGATTCAAGAATTGGCGCAACGTGGTTTGTATCTGGATTTCAGTCGGCTGATTTTGAATCCTCTGGGTGGGATCATTGCGCAGAATGTGCAAGTGTTTGCGGACGCGGATCGGAAGCAGGTTCTCGTGGCGATGGATCATCTGAATCTGGACTTTGATATGGGGCAGTTGTTGGAGAAGAAGTTCGTTCTAGAGGCACTGGAATTGAGCCATACCAATGTGACGCTACCGATCGATCCTGAATCTGATGCGCCAACGGTCATTGAGATCGAAGACCTCAGCGCTAGGGCCTTTCTTAGTGATGGTCGATTAGAATTGCAGGAAGCTGAGGGAACACTTTCTGGAATTGTCTTGAGCTTGAGTGGTGAGCTTTTATTGCCAGCCAATAGGACGGAAGCTGAACAACCCGCAGAACCTAAACAAACACCCATGCAACGAGTGGAGGGCTTGCGTGAGCATCAGGTCCGTATCCGCCGTGGATTGGACTGGTTGAAGCGCTTTCAGTTTGCCAAAGCGCCACGGATTAATCTGGAGCTTCATGGATCTCTGGACCGGTTGACAGAGATGACAGCGCATCTTTTTTTTGAGGCCAATGGACTCACTTATGAAGGCTACAGCTGTGAGGAGTTGCGCGCCGATTTAGATTACAATGCGGGCTTTGTGGATCTATCCCGCTTTCATCTCAAAGATCGTCTGGGTGAGCTCAATGCCAGCGCTACCTGGATGATGGGGGCTGAAGATTTACGCTTTCATCTGACCTCTAGTGCGGATCTGCCTGGTTTAGCGGAGGCCTTTTTAAACAGTGATAATCTGCGGGAGATTGTGTTTTATGAGCCACCCAATTTGGCCCTAGAAGGGGTTTGGCATATTGGCGGGCCCTTTTCCAGCCATCGGCGTCCTGTGAAGGTGACGGGACAGTTGGAATGCGGACGCTTCAGCACTCGTGGAACGGTTTTTGATGGAGTGAAGGCCAGTATTGGTGTGGCGCCAGAAGGCGTTTATATCCGTGATTTAGTGTTGCGCCATGAGACGGGAACCTTGGCTGCTCAAACGATGGTGCATGAGGTGGATGGATGTCGCTATCAGATCGTGGCACGCATGGATCCTAATGCCTTTGTGCCCTTTGCGAAGATGCAAAAGACACGGGAAATCATTCAACGTTTTCAATTTAGTCCAGAGTCTTCGATTCATTTTGAACTCAATGGGGTAGGACCTGAGCCGGACCCCCAGAAATGTCTCAATACTGGCCGAGGGGATTTAAGGCGCTTCAAGTATCGAGGGGTCGAGCTGGATGAATTTCAGGCAGATGTGGAGTTTCAGGGGCCGATTCAGCATTATCGGAATTTGAAGATTAAGCGACCTGAAGGCGTGGGTGAAGCCGTTCACGTGCATGTAGATGACGAGCAGAAGTGGGTCATCTTGGATGGCGTCAAAACCAGCCTGGATCCTGTGGCCATTGTGGGTGTCTTTGCGCCTAAAACTGCAGATATCATTTCGCGTTATCGTTTGCCCAATACGACCTCTGCGGAGGTGGATGGCACGGTTTATTATCGTGTGCCTGATAAGAACGATCTGCGGGTGAAATTTCACCATGCGACCGGTACAGGTCGCTATGTTTTATTTGGTGACGACTATTTGATTAGCTCTCCCAAAGGGGATCTGACCTTCAAGGGGTCCAAGATGAATTTTGAGGTTAGCGGCCTAGTGCATGGTGGCCCAATGTTGGCCAAAGGCACGGTGGATCTACGACCTGAGAGTGGGGACTTTGATGTGATCTTGAAGGCGGCTAAGTTCCCTTATGAGGCTTTTGGTAAAAATCTGCCCTTTGAGAATCTTTTAGCCGATGTTCGGGATGCCGGTAAGGGCATTAAATTTGATATCACCTCGAATTTGCTGGGAGGCGGATTTGAGCTCAACGGCGTTGTCGGTGCAGGTGGTCGTTCTCAGGAGTTCACAGGTAATATGAATTTGAAGAGCGTGAGTTTGCCGAGGTTTGCTCAAATTTACTCGAAAAACAATGATACAGAGGGGGACATGACGGGTCACTTTAAGTTTACTGGAAGGCTCAATGATTGGCCTGCCCTAGAGGGCGGTGGAGCATTGACGATTTTAAATGGGAATCTTTATTCGGTGCCCATCGTGGGGGTTCTGGCACCGCTTCTGGGTACTGTTCTGCCCAAGCAGATCGCTGGTTACAATGTGGCTAAAGAAGCGGACTGTACTTTTAGAGTGGCTGACGGTTTTGTGATGACTGAGGATTTTGAGGCACTGACGAGCACGTTTAAAATTTTACTCAGCGGGAAGATCGACTTCATCCACGATGTCGTGGACCTAGTCGCACAGGTGCGTGTGCGCGGGCTGCCGGGTATCGTTTTTCTGCCATTCAGTGAGCTGTTGCAATATCATGGTGATGGCTCGTTTTCAGATCCTAAATGGACGGCAATGGTGTTGAAGGGCGGTTCTGGAGCTTCTAAACAAATCCGAGAGGCTCCGAGTGCAGCGGCAAAAGCAGAGGCTGAACGCATTGCTGAGGACTCCGCGAAGACGCTGCTTCCATTGCTGAAAAAGATGATTCCGCCGGTGTTTAATCGGCCTGGTGGAAGGTGATTTCGGCAGCTGTTTAAAAAAGTCCGAATAAAACTCGGGAATGGGCTGTCCATAGATCTGCACTCAATCGTGCATCCATGAAAAACAGCATTCTCTCCTCCTCGGTTCTCGAATCTTTGGAATCTCGCTTAGCTCCTGCGGGCATCGTCACTCTCAACTTGTCAGGTGGCGTTTTGTCGCTCACGGGTGACGCTCTAAATAATGACCTTCAGATCACCGAATCAGGTGGTGACTGGACGATTTCTTCTCAATCGGGCGGAAGCACTCAGTTTAGCATGAATGGCGGACCTCTTCTTCCTAGCATCACTTTTGCAGCCCCCGCCTCTCTAAGTGCTAGCTTGGGTGCAGGTAATGACGATGTCCTGATCTCTCAGGCCATCATTCCTGGAACTGTTAGCATCGACGGTGGTGAAGGCAACGATGCGGTGGACCTTACGGGCACAAGCATAAATGGTATGGCCTCAGTGCGTCTTGGTAATGGCAGCGATTACTTCACCGCTGGCGGTAATCTGTTCTTTGGTAAAGGCCTATCAGTCGATCTAGGTGCGGGTCAAAACACCTTTGATCTCAACGCACGTGCCTTGATTTCCAATGGCAGTGTTAGCGCCATTGCTGGTGGCTCAGCGATTGATAAACAGACTTTCATCCTAGCGGCTGAAGTTGCTGATGTGAAGGGTAGCGTCACGCTGCGGACGAGCTCGACGAGCGCGACCGACTTTGAAATCGGCGCAGCAGGCGACGATAGCCTGCGTGTTAGTGGGGGGCTGGCTCTCATCTCTGGTTCTGGTGACGATAAAGTGACACTTGCAGGTAACATCGAAACACTGGGCACGTTCAGCATGAATCTTGGCAATGGCAGCAATGCTGTGCTGAGCGCTAATGCTGCGCTGATTAAAGCCAACGCTCTCAGTTACGTGGGCGGTAGTCAGCTGGATAGCGTGACCTTTGCCAATCAGGTGCTGCAAGTCGCTGGCAACCTTAGCTTTAATGGCGGCGCTGGCACTAATTTGCTGGATCTCAATCCAGCCTCAGCCATCCGCGTGGGTGGATCGGTTAGCTATGCCGGCACCAGTGGCAATGACACCCTGCTCGTAGATACAGCCAGCGCCAACATCGGCGGCTCTATCAATATGAGCGCTAGCAGTGGGAATAACAGCCTTGGTTTAAATGCAGTCAATGCGACCGTGGGTTCAGTGGCCTTTTCAGCAGCTTCGGGTAACGACTTTGTGGATATCGGTCAGCATCAGGGTGACTCCAGCCTCGTGACGGTGCGAGGTAATGTCACCGTGAATGCTGGCACTGGTAGTGCAGACGTCATGGTTCGGGATGCTGACATCTATGGCAATCTAACCGTCAATACAGCTGTGCAGTTTGGTGGCATCGATACTGTGCGCCTGATCGATAGCGACTTCCGTGGCAACGTGGGAATCAACCTCACTGGCGCTGCTGATAGTGATGTGGTCATTCGTGACGGCATCTTTAACCGTGCCGTAACCATCAATACCGGTGCTGGTGATGACTACGTCGCCTTTGACATCGATACCCAAGTTTCCTCCATCTACAGCGCCTTTGATGGTTATGTGCGGATCAATTTGGGCGCTGGCAATGACATCTTTGCCGCTGGTTCTACGCCAACCGTAGCCACTGTTGGAAATGACTTCAATAGCTATGTGGACGTGAATGGCGGCTCGGGTTATGACCGCGCCTACTTCATGCATACGGGTTACAACAACGGGTTCAATGGACCACTCCCTTGGACCTACAGTGTCGAGGAGGCTTACTAACCTCTTTTGAAAACTGGCGCGGAGGCGGATCTCGTGCTCCCATAGCATGAGATGCCGCCTTCCTTTGTACTTTCTCCAGAACCAATTCCAGATCTCACGCCTTCTTTCTCAGTAGGGCAGGGGGCCGAGGTTAGGTTTCTGGGAACGGTTCGAGGAATCGAAGACGATCGTCCTATTTCAGGCATCGATTACAGTGCCTACCAGCCGATGGCGGAAAAAATGCTGGCCGAGTTGATGGACACAGGGCGTTCGGCACATGGCCCGCATGAGGTGTTTATTCAGCATCGGCTGGGTTTTGTAGCCGCCGAGGAGCCGTCCATCCTAATTCGCGTCCGCACCAAGCACAGCGCAGCCGCTTTTGACCTCTGTCGTTGGTATTTGCAGGAGGTGAAGACCAAGGTTCCGATCTGGAAGCGACCTGTTTTTGTTTCCTAGATCGCTCAGCGGAATGGTTTGATTTTCAGGCGGATTTGACTGACCCAACAAAAAGCGGCTGCAAAGTTGCCCAGTTCATGCTACAGCCGTCGCCCCCATGCTGAATCTTCGCGCTGTTACCAAGACCTTCAATGCCCGCACGCTCTTTTCTGGAGCTACCATGACCGTAAATTACGCGGAACGTGTTGCCCTAGTCGGGCCAAATGGAGCTGGTAAATCCACGCTTTTCTCCCTCATTCTTAAACAGGACGAACCTGATGCTGGCGAAGTCGTGCGTGATGAGTGGACCACCCTCGGCTATCTGCCTCAGGAAAGTGAGCCGGTCGGCGAAGAAACCATCCTCGATGTGGCTACCGGAAAAGCAGGTGAAATTGAGCGCTTGGAGGTCGTTTTGCGCGACTACGAGGCCAAGGGTGACGTTGCCTCTCCCGAATACAACGAGGCTCATGCTAAGCATGATGCTCTCAATGACCCCCAGGCCGAGGCTAAGGCCAAGAAAATCTTGAAGGGCTTCGGCTTCAAAGAGAGCGATTTTAACAAACCTGCGCGTGAGTATTCCGGTGGCTGGGTCATGCGCGCGCACTTGGCTCAGTTGCTTGTGGTCGAGCCTGATCTGCTTCTGCTGGATGAGCCGACCAATCACCTCGATCTGCTTTCTCTCATGTGGTTTAAAAACTACCTGAAAAACTATCCTGGTGCCATCCTGCTCATATCCCATGACCGCGATTTCATGGATGAACTCATCGAGACCGTCTATGAGATCGAAGAAAGCAAGCTCGTACAATATCAAGGCAACTACACCAGCTACCTGAAGCAAAAAGAAGAGAACTACGACCGCGCCTATCAATCCTGGAAGAACCAGCAAAAAGAGATCGAGCACATTCAGGAATTCATCGACCGCTTCCGTTCCGTCGCATCCAAATCTGCCCAAGCTCAGAGTCGCGAGCGCCAACTGGAAAAGATGGATAAACTGGACAAGCCCCGCCCGCTGCGCAAAGCCTTCCGCTTTAATTTCCCCCAGCCGCAGCGCAGCGGTCAGCGCGTCATCGCTCTCACGGATATCTATCAGGCCTATGGTGAAAAGAAGATCTATCAGGGCCTGGATCTGGAGATCGAAAAAGGCGAGCGAACCGTCCTAGTCGGTCCGAATGGTGCCGGTAAATCCACTTTGATCAAGATCATGGCAGGGGTGGTCCCTTTCCAGAAGGGAGATCGCAAATTTGGCACCAATGTGAAGATGGGCTACTTCTCCCAACATCGCAGTGACACGCTTGATCCTGAATGCACGATTTTGGAAGAGCTGAAGCGCTGCGCCCCCGAGCTTCGAGAGGACGATGCGCGTAGCATCCTAGGCAGCTTCCTTTTCAAACGTGAAGACGTGCATAAGCGCTGCAAAATCCTCAGTGGAGGCGAAAAGAGCCGACTCAATCTGGTGAAGTTCCTCGTCGATCCACCCAACCTATTGCTCATGGATGAGCCGACGACGCATCTTGATATTTGGGCCATTGAAGGTCTCATCCTAGCGCTGCAAAAATTTGAAGGAACGCTCGTCTTCATATCCCATGACGTGCATTTCATCCGCAGCATCGCCACGAAGGTCTTACACATCAGCAGTGGTGTCGTCACCCCTTACAGCGGTGGCTACGATTACTATCTGGAAAAGACTGGTGCCGAGGAGAATGCACGCGCTGCGGTGATCGCAGAATAGTCGCTGTTTCAGGCTGCATCTCAGGCTTGCATCGCGAGGTGTTTTGTCTGTGAATGCAGCCATGCCTGCTCAAAAGGAGATCGAAATCCCCATCACCACCATCCGTGGTCAGAGAGTTCTTTTGGACTCGGATCAGGCTGTGCTTTATGGCGTCAGCACCATGGCCTTCAATCAGGCTGTAAAGAGGAACATTCGGCGATTTCCTGAGGATTTCAGTTTTGTTGTGTCCCAGGAAGAGTTTCTACTTTTGATATCACAATCTGTGATATCAAAACCCGCGCGCGGTGGACGAACCAAACCACCCCGAGTGTTCACCGAGCACGGTGCCCTCATGGCAGCCTCCATTTTAAATAGTGAAAGAGCTATCTCCATGAGTGTGTACATCATTCGTGCCTTTGTAGAGATTCGCGAAAAGCTGGCCGCTAACTCGACCATATTGAAGCGACTCGCTGAGATTGATCACACGCTCCTCATCCATGATGCTTCACTTCGAGATATTTACCAAAAATTGAAACCCCTGATTGATCCACCCGCAGCTCCAGCAGCACCGAAGCGTCAGATCGGTTTCCGAGCTTAAATTTCCCCGCCATGAATCCTGTCCTTCACGATCGTCTCCAGTTCAATACGCGCCGCCAGTTCATCACTGGGGCAGGGCAGTTCAGTCTCGGTGCCATCGCCATGCAGGCGATGCAGGCCGAGGCTGCGACTAAATCTGACAATCCGCTCGCTCCAAAGCACCCACTGACAGCCGCCAAGGCAAAGCGTGTGATCTACCTGCACATGTCCGGTGCCCCGCCGCATTTGGATCTTTTTGATTATAAGCCTGAGCTAGTAAAGCGGAACGGACAGGACTGTCCTGATAGCGTGTTAAAGGGGCGTAAATTTGCCTTCACCACCGGTGTGCCAAAACTCATGGGCACGCCACGTACCTTCAAGCAATACGGTAAGGCAGGAATCTGGATGAGTGATGCTTGTCCAAACTTTCATGGAATCGCTGATGACATCACCATGGTGAGGTCAATGTACACGGATCAGTTCAATCACGCGCCTGCAGAGTTGTTGCTTTTTACAGGGCACATTCGTCAAGGGCGCCCATCCATGGGCTCGTGGGCCACATATGGTCTTGGCACAGAGAATCAGGATCTTCCTGGATTTGTTGCTCTCATTTCCAGCGGCACGCAGCCCAGTGGCGGTCAGGGGTGTTGGGGCAGCGGATTCATTCCTAGCGTGTATCAGGGCGTGCAGTGCCGCAGTAAAGGCGACCCCGTTTTGTATGCCAATAATCCAGCGGGTATGAGTCGTGATCTGCGTCGCAAAACATTAGATGCGCTCAAAGAGATCAATGAAATCCAAGCTGCTGAACTTGGCAATCCAGAGACTGTCACGCGTATCTCGCAATATGAGTTGGCTTTTCGGATGCAGACCAGTGTTCCAGAGGTGATGGATATCTCCAAGGAACCCTCCAAAGTGCTCGAAGACTACGGTGCTAAGCCCGGCGAATCCAGCTTTGCCAATAATTGCCTGCTAGCCCGTCGCCTCATCGAACAAGGCGTGCGCTTCGTGAATCTTTTTGACTGGGGCTGGGATTTTCATGGCACCGGTGCAGACACCGGTATCACGGATGGATTAACTAAAAAAATGGCAGCTACGGACAAACCTGTCGCTGCACTCATCAAAGATCTCAAGCAGCGTGGTCTATTGGAAGATACTCTGGTAATCTGGGGTGGCGAGTTTGGGCGCACCCCCTTCCGTGAAGGCCGCACAGCCGCTGGCAAGATTCTGGGACGGGATCACTACCCTGATTGCTACACACTCTTCATGGCAGGTGGCGGTGTGAAATCTGGATACGACTACGGCAGCACGGATGAACTAGGCTTTCACATCGCTGAAAATAAAGTCCACGTTCACGACTTCCAAGCCACCATCATGCACCTGCTCGGCTTCGATCATGAACGCCTCACCTATCGCTTCCAAGGCCGAAACTACCGCCTTACCGACATTCACGGTCATGTGGTGAAAGAGATTTGTGCGTGAAGTTAGTGCTTATGGATCGTCGTCATTTTCTTCAGACCACTGCTGGAGCTGCGCTCTCATCTTGTGTGGGCGTGAGTGCGTCTGAATCTCTGATCATCGATACTCATCAGCACCTTTGGGATCGAGCTGTGCTTAGTCCACCTTGGGTGGCGGGTGCCCCGGAAGTGTTGAATCATGACTTTGTTACTGCAGACTATTTGAAGGCAACCACTGGCCTGAATATCAAGGCAATTTACATGGAGGTCGATGTGGCCCCAGAGGATCATATTAAAGAAGCTGATGCTTTGGTCGCTCAGTGTCTTTCTGGAAAGACACCCACCATCGCTGCGACTATCGGAGGTCGGCCTGCCTCAGCCGATTTCGAAAGTTATGTGAAGCGATACGCCGGCAATGATCGGGTTAAAGGTTTGCGGCAGGTGTTGCATGGAGCCAGCACACCTACGGGATTTTGTTTGAGTAAGGACTTCGTGCAGGGGGTGCAAGTGCTCGGAGATAACGGTCTCAATTTTGAGCTAACGATGCGCCCCACTGAACTTTTGGATGCCGTGAAGCTGATTCAGCAATGCCCTGAAACGCGTTTTGTCCTAGATCATTGCGGGAACGGAGACCCGAAAGCCTTCAATCCAAAACTGGGTCCCGATTTGAAACGGAGTTGCACGGCGGATGAATGGAAGCGTGGCATAGATGCCGTCGCTGCGCAGACAGGGGTGATGTGTAAAATCAGTGGTATCGCTGCTTTTGTGCCACCAGGGAAATGGCAGGCAGAAGATCTTGCTCCTGTTGTGAATCACTGTCTGGATGCTTTTGGACCGGATCGTGTTTTTTTTGGCGGCGACTGGCCTGTTTGTCTGCTCGGTGGCCCATTGCTCAGCTGGGTGACGGCGCTGAAGCAGATTCTTTCCTCACGCCCAATCAACGATCAACGAAAGCTTTGGTCGGCAAATGCAATTCGCTTTTATGATCTTAAAGTGTGAGGAACTTTGGATTGGAACTTGATTCTTTTCGTCACACTCGTTCTCTCCAGGCATGACTGTGGGTTCGTTTGATTCAAACTCGACAACGCGCCGAAATTGGTTGCGTGCTTGCATGGCTATGATGCCAAGTGTGCTCGGTGGCTGCGCGGGACCTGTGGCTTCTTCTCTTGCTGGCGGTGCTTCGAGAAAGGCGCGGGCGCAGTGGGAGTATCAGCATTATTTTTTGGCATCGGGGGCACGCTTTCGCTATCACCCGTATGGCGGACAGGGGCGGATGTGGACCATGCAGATGCAGCGCATCTATGAGGCTTATCGACGTGATCCGCGGGTCGGTTATGTCGTGAAAAATCTACATACAGGTGCCTATCATGCCACATTTCAGGCTGATCGACTCTTCATGGGAGGCTCAATGCCAAAGCCCATGATCGCTGCCATGTTGCTGGAAAAACGAGGTGGAGCACTCAGTTATGAGGAGTTCATGCACGCCGTGCAGGTTTGTGATAAAAGTGTGAACTCCTCATGGATGGCGCTGCAATCTCGACTTACGGGCGCTGATGAGGCCGCGTTTGATGCCAAGTATCATCTGCCTAGCTCCCATGTTTTGGCCAATCAACTTTCACCGCGCTTCGTCGCTGAGTTTTATGAGCGCTGTGTAAACTACCGATTTGATCATGGAGGTGAGTTCTTGTTAGAGGCCATGAGGCGTGATCAATATGGTTTTGGTCGCCTTTTCCTGCCGCGCACTGTTAGTTATGTTGGTGGGAAAACAGGTAACTACGGCGAGTGGGATCACGAGTCTCTGTTCTTCTATCATGGCAACGTGCCTTACTCGATTGTCGTCTTCACGAGTGGTGATTTCTCTCCTGGAAAAATGAACTGGCCGATTGCGGCTCTGATGGGCGGGCTATTCCGCGATTATGTGGCGGGGTCAGTTAGCCGTACAATTTTGGAGGAAGTTCGTCCTGCGATTCGGTCCAGTTAAAATTGCATGACAAAGCTGTCATTAAAGTTGTGCTTACTCTGTTGTGTCGCATCCTTCTTCTATGAAATCATCTTCTATTCTTTTGTCCTTATGTCTGCTCTTTCTTGTGGGTTGTTCTGAAGGGTTCCATCCGCAATCTTTGATGACCAAGGTGTTGATCATGCCGGCCAGTGAATTTGGACCTGAGGCCATGAGCGCTCCGTTGTTAGGCGCTGGTAGCCAAGGTGATTCCGTCGTGGTTCATTATGGATTGCCGCAGCGCTATTTGACTGAGAAGTATCCAGCCCATCGCTACGTGAGTGTGGTGCCGGCAATCAAACATCTCAATCACAGCATTAAAACGATGCCCCATGATGCAGCCAACTCAGGGCTTTACACTCGATTGGTCGCTACACGCTCTCGTTTGATGGAGTTCTATAATACACGCCGGGTGGCCTTTAATTCAGTGCCGCCTTTTGTTGGGCGTGGTTTCATGGCTCGTCAGGCATTGATGCCTGCGCTCGGAACGACCCGCTGAGTGCCCCTCTCAGTGATTATTTCATGCACGTGGATATCGTGCTGCTCTGTCGGGATTTCTGGCAGTATTTGCAGGTGAAAAGCCACTCCAATGAGCCTCGCGTCTATCTCTGGTTCGGAAAGCAGGCGGTCGTAAAAACCGCCACCGCGTCCCATACGTGCACCAGAAGTTTCATCAAAAGCGAGTCCGGGCACGAGAATCATATCCAGTTGGCTGATGGGGATGGTCTGATCTCCAAGAGGCTCCCAGACACCGAGATGGCCACGTTTTAAGTCTGCTTCATTCTGGACGATGACGGGTAGCAATTCCGTGTTTGAGACGGTGAAAAGCGCTGTTTTCCAGCCTTGTGCCTGGAGCCAGGGAAGTAGGGTGGAGATCAGATTGGGCTCGCTACGCAGTCCGCCAAACAGCGCCACTACGCCTTGCTTACTCCATAAATCTTGCCTGGATTGCAACTCTACAACGACCTCGCCTGACCAAGTCTGAAGCAGCTCATCTGGCGTTTCGCGTAGGCGTGAGCGCATGAAGTTCCGCAGGTTTTTCTTGGTCCATTTGGTTGGGTTTTCGGGCCTCATTCGGTGACTAGTTTGGCCCAGTGGCTCTTTGATGCCAAGCGTATTGAGTGAAAAACGATCTTGTAACCAGCTCATGAGGCCTTTAGTTTACGGTAATTATTGGTAAACCGACCTAATGATACATGATCCAGCACCGGACAACGGTGGGCCTGCTCTTCTGAGCCGCCCTGGAGGTGTTCGTCTCCCCTTTTCTCGTGGTCAGAAAGACGAAAATCACGTTGGTTTGTTGCCAACGGAAGGCTGGAGAAAGCGCAATCTGCAATTCATTGGTGGCATTCTCATCCCCACGATTCTTGCTCCGCGAAAACCCAAGCGAGTCATTGATGAGGTGCCGTTAGCTGAGGTAGATCAGATCGGTGTGACGTGGCTAGGTCATGCTGGTTTTTTTGGCCAAGTCGCTGGGGTAAATTTGATCATCGACCCAAACTGGGCACTCTGGCATGGACCCGTAAAGCGTGTGCGTCACCCCAGTTTGTGGGCCAGTGACCTGCCGCCAATTGACCTAGTCATGATTACACATGCCCACTTTGATCATCTTCATTTGCCGAGCCTGCGCCGGATCGCTAGGGGGCAGCCGATCATTGTTCCTCAAGGTGTCGGCAGCGTTGTGAAACGCTGTGGCTTTGGCCAAATTGTCGAGTTAGATACTTGGGGGCAGGCTCAATTTAAAGATCTGAAAATCACACTGACGCCAGCTCGCCATTGGGGGGCACGCATGATTCATGACACCCATCGCGGTTTCGGTGGATTTTTAATCGAAGGTCCTGAACGCACTCTGTTCCACTGTGGAGATAGCTCGATGTTTGAGGGCTTTCAGGAGATCGGGCAGCGTGCTCGGATCGATGTCGCTCTAATGCCTATCGGCGCCTATGATGCACCCAGCGGCCGACCAGTTCACATGAATCCTGAAGAGGCGCTGGATGCCTTTGCCATGCTAGGTGCTGAGTACATAATTCCGATGCATCATGACACGTTCCCTCTCGGCAGTGAGCCGATTCATGAGCCTGCTGAAAGATTAGCCTATGAGGCAGCTCAGCGTCACCTTGAAGATCGTGTCCGTATCTTGCATGAAGGTGAAACAGCGCTGTTTTAGCGGCGTTTACTTCACCATGCCCAATCGCCGCACTTTCCTCCATCAGGCCTCACTTTTCGCAGGTTCACTCGCACTCGCTCCGAGCGTGAAAGCCGCATCGAAGGCAGCCAACCCAATCTGCTTTTTCACCAAACATCTTCAGGGCTTGTCCTATGATGACATCGCTAGTCTGGGCGCTGAAATGGGTGTGAATGGTGTGGAATCTCCCATTCGTCCTAAAGGGCATATCGAGCCGGAGCAGATCGAAGTGGAACTACCCAAGTATGTGGAAGCGCTCAAAAAGCAGGGTTTGGAGCTAACCATTCTGACCTCAGGCATCAATGAAGTCAGCAAGGAACAGCGAACTGAGGCCGTGCTTCGGACAGCAGCTCAATTGGGCATTAAGCGCTTCCGCATGCTGTACTACAAATATGATTTGAAGAAGCCAATCTGGGAGCAAGTTCAGGAACTGCGTCCAAGGATCAAAGATCTGGTCCAACTCTGCCAAGAGATTGGCATCCAACCGCTCGTCCAGAATCACAGCGGAAAAGATTATGTCGCAGCCCCCATTTGGGACATCTACTCCATCATGCGGGAATATACGCCTGCTCAATTGTCCTTCTGTTATGACATCTATCACGCCACGGTTGAGGGTGGCTCTCAGTGGCCCCTCAGTGCGGCCTTGACGGCAGATCATTGGGGAGCCGTTTATTTCAAAGACTTCAAGTGGGAAGGCCGGAAAGCGGAAGGCTGTCCACTCGGCCAAGGGCAGGTGAGTCCTGACTTTGTGAAGCTGGTGAAAGAGCGTGGTTTCGCAGGTCCCATCTCACTGCACGTCGAGTATCTGAAGGGTGATCCTAAATCAGCCGACGTTCTCAAAGAGTTCCGTGAAGCCCATGTTCGCGACCTGAAAGTGCTCAAGGAATGGTTGGCGTAGATTTGCCTGCGTGATGCATTTGGCTCTGACGATAGGCGGTCGGAGTCATGCCCGTGCGCTTTCGGAAGTGCTGTGTGAAAGCACTCTGATCAATGAAGCCACAACTCCTTGCGATCTCGGAGACAGATGCCGTCGAGTTCTCAAGCAGACGTGCCGCAGAAAGCACGCGAGTCTTGAGGAGAAATTCCTGCGGAGTCACCGCAAAAGCAGTTTGGAATCGCCTCTGGAGTTGGCGCACCGACTGCCCGCAGGCCGTCGCGATCTCCTCAATGAGCAGCGGTTTGCCGTAATCGCGCCGCATGATTTCCACCGCTTGAGCCACCGTTTGAAACACCGGTAACTGGCGTTCGCTAGCATCCGGCCTGCGTAAAAGCCCCATCACTCCTTTTGGCCGGCCATTGAGGGCAAGGATCGGCAGCTTGGTCACCAGGAACCAGTCCGGCATCCCTTGACGATCCCACCAGAGTTCGATCCGCTCAATCAGCTTGGCCTGGCCGTTGAGTAGGTGTTTGTCGTCATCGACATAAGCCTGCGCCATGCTGCCAGGATTCAGATCAAAGTCCGTCCGTCCAATGATCTCCGTATCATCCTTCATCTGGTAGCGATTCAGCAGGCCCTGGCTTGCAAACATGAGGTGCCCCTCGGCGTCTTTGGCAAAGAAATAGACGCCAGGGATGTGGTCGAATAATCGTTGAGAAAGCAGGGTCGGCTCCAGTGTGGCAAACCATTCTGTGCGTTGAGCGCGCCAGCGAGCGATCTCGGCCTTCGTTCTTTGAGGCCGTTCGCGGGGACGTAGCAGAGTCGTATTTCGCATAGAGCCCCTATCATGAGCTAAACTGGATTGAGTGCAATCACTGCCTCTAGTCTTGACCGCAGGCCTTTTGACCGCTTTGACTGGGATGACATGCACTATTTCATTACTGGTACCGATACAGACGCAGGCAAAACCTATGTCACTTGTCTGCTGATTGAGGCACTCCGCCTCGCAGGGAAAGATGCTGTGGGCTTCAAACCTTTTGCTTGTGGGGATCGGCGTGATCCCCTGGCGATTCAGCAGGCCAGTGGCGGTGTTTTGACGGTGGATGAGATCAATCCTGTGTTTTTAAAAGTTCCTGCTTCACCATTTGCTGCTGCTTTATTGGAAAACACGACGGTCGATCCCGAAATAGCTCGTCAAGGTTTTTACAATCTCACGGCAAAGCACCGTCATGTGATTGTCGAAGGTGCAGGTGGCTGGGAGGTCCCATTAACCGGTAAAGAGACCATGGCCGATTTTGCTGCCACACTCGGCCTGCCAATCATTGTCGTCGTGAATAACAAATTAGGCTGCCTCAATCATACACTGCTAACGGTTAAAAACATTCAGTCGCGTGGGCTTACCTGTGCGGGTATCATCCTCAATTATGCGCATGATGAGCGGGATGCAGCCAGCATTTCTAACCGCATGGTGCTACAGCAATATCTGGATGTGCCAGTGCTAGGCGAAGTCATGCATGGGGAGACGGAGATCAGTTGGCCAGATGATCTGCCTGCCTAAAAGTGTCGAAGCGTCAAAATTTGGTCTTGTCATTCACGGTGCTTTTTGGTGGAATTTCGACTGTCGGATAACCAACCCCGACAATCCCCCCAACTATGAAACCGTATCTTAATCGTATCGGAGTTCGTTTGTCGTTCATCCTTGTGATGGGCGCAGGTTCAGGAGTCGTTAGAGCAGCGGATGACATCGAGAATCTCTTTCAGATGGGCCGAGCGGCCTATTACAAAGGAGATTTGGAACAGGCGCATCAGCTCCTCAGCATGGTCGAGCAGCAGGCACCCAAGCATCAGGAAACGCGTATCCTACTCATGGATTTGCGCTCAAAGCTGAAGGCCACAGGGAGCTCGCTGAAAAAGAAGTATGAAGGCGTCAAGATAACCAAGATCGAATTCGCGGATGTCACCGTGGAGGAGGCTCTGGATGGACTGCGAGTGCTGTCCAAAAACGCATCGCAGGGAAAAATAGTGCCTAATTTCATCGTCTCAGATCAGGCGCTGAAAACCAAAACACTGTCACTTTCCCTGACCGACATCCCATTGACGCAGGCCATTGATTATGTGGCTAGAATCGTAGGTGCAAAGGCTTCGTATGATCAACATGCGGTCATCTTTGGGCCCGCTGGTGGTTGAGTAGGAGTAACCGGGATTGGACCTGAGATCCGTATCCGTCCTCGACAGCGGGCCGGAATTCAGGTTCATTCTGCCTCTATGATCCCTGCAGCCCCGCTTTCCATCGTGATCGGTTTTGCTCCTTTGGCAATGGAGCATTGGATACTGCTGACCGCGCTTCTCTGCATCGGCACAGGAGCCGCTTGGTTTTTGCAGGAGAAAAAAATCAAACGCTTGGCCGAGGAGACTGCTGCGCAAAAAGCTGAGCATGCGAAGATCCATGCCGAGTCCTTGAAGTCTCTCTCTGCCGCAGCTGAGGCTGAGTCCGCGGCCTTAAAGCAGCAATTGGCTAAAGGTGTAGCTGATTATCAAGTGCTGGAGGAACGCCACGAGCTTTTGCGTGAAGCTTCTCAGCGTCGCGAGGATGAGGCCGCACAGCGGATTGAAACACTGGTCAGTGAGCTGGCAAGCTCCCGAGAAATCGCGGCGCAGTTAGAACCTACTCGTGCCCGCATTGGCGATCTGGAAGCTGCCCTTTCCTCTGAGCGCGGGCGTCTGAGCGCCATGGAGCAGACCGTCTTTGTTTCCAATAAACGTGCAGATGATTTCCAACAAAGGCTGGATCAGTCTCATCGCGATCTGACCCAGCACCGCCAACAGGCTGAACAACGTGAGCGTGAGCAGCAGGCTGATATCACACGACTGGACCAGACCGTAAAAGCCAATGCCATCACGGTGGAAACGGCCGAAAGTCAGATCGCACAGGCGTTCGAAACTTTGGAATCCTACCGCCAGCAGTCAGAGACACGCATCACCAATCTTCAGCGTCAGCTTGCTGCCTCTGAGGCCAAGGCAGCCTTAGTGCAAAAAGAGTTCATGAGTGCGGTGGGAGTGCTGCCTGATAAACCTGTCCTAAATGGTCGCATGGCTCCTGCCAGTGATGATAAACGAATCACCGACCTCGAAGCCAAGCTCAATCTCGTCGAAGCCGAATCACGCAAGAAAGCCCGAGAAGACGGCTACAAGATCGCCGAACTCGAATACCGCCTGAGTGAAGCTCTGGACAAAGCGAAGGAGTAGCGTTTCCAGGAATCAATTTAATGGCTTATCTCGTTAGCATTCCATGTATAATATCAGAGATACGGGTTAAGCGACGGAAGCCGAAGCTGCAAAGCTAATGTTTTGCAAGTAACTCTGGTATATGGCAGTTCCTAATTCTATGCGACGACAGCATCCTGATCCGAAAGATCCCAGAAACCTATACCGATGGGCAACCCGAAGTATTTCCTTAGAACTTCGGTATTAAATTCTTTTTCTTTTCTTCTGTAGCCTTGTTTTCTTGTCTCGCGATATCCATTGCACTCTTGCTAAAAAACATAAGCTCCAACTGACCAGGGAGTAGCGAGGCAACGGCACCATCGCTGCGTTTCCAAATTTTTTGACCTAAACTCGTTAACTGCATGATGGAGGCTCCAAAGTTGAGGGCACTGTCTGGAAGTATGACCTGGCGTTCCCAGATGTGTTGCGCCTTCTCCGCCTCCAACATGGCCAGCAGTTCAGCCTCCTGGATTTTTGAGCCTGTTGGGTGAGGAACTATTTTTTGGTAGTGTTGGGCCTCTACTTTCCCATTCACTAGGGCCACGCGAATCTTCCAGCCCTGGTAATGGTAGGTGAGGTGCTTTGCCCCTTTGATCAAAGGTTCGGGGGGGAGTCCAAACTGCTTCAGCTGAACCGCGCTACTATAACGCATAAAGCAATCTCTCTCAGTGTCCCCCAATCGGGCTAGTGCACTCCGATTACAAAACAGGAAGATCATAAGCAACTTAAGTCGAAGAATGGATTTTGACATTCTATAATATCCACGACCTCTGCGAGACCGTGCAAGCAACAATACCCTGAGAATGATCTCAGCATTGCTTCTCATCTCACTTTCTAGAAGTGGTAGGATGTAGATTCGAGTAGCCATCCAATCTAAGTTGTGCGCATAAAGGCACTGGGGCCGGTGGTGGCGTTGGCACAGGGGAATAAGATGCCGTTAATACAGTGTCCGCGTGATGTTTGAGGTAGTCCAATGTGTTTGTTTGAGCCGCCAAAGCAAGGGCTCGTTTTCATCGATAAAGAGCGGTTAGGAATACAACTGGCACCTTGAAATGAAAAGGGTTCCTCTGCAAAGGCAGCGTTAGCACACAGCATTTGACGATGATCACCCAATAAGGCAAAATACACGTATGTCAGCTTTACTCAAAGTTCAGCCAGCCCCACCCCCAATTCACACATGGGCAGAATACGAGCGTGAAGACGCACAAAGCGATGTGAAACTCGAATTCGCCAATGGTCAGGTTTATGCCATGGCGGGGGCTACCAGTAATCACAACCGAATTGCAGGCAATGTCTTTGGAGAACTCCGTCAAGGTCTCAAAGGCAAGCCTTGTGAAGCTTTTGTCTCTGACATGAAGCTGAAGATCGACTTGGGACACGACCAAATGGGCTACTACCCAGACGTCATGGTCATCTGTGATCCAGCAGACGATGACATTAAGCACCGCACCAATCCAAAGGTGATCATCGAAGTCTTATCCAAGTCCACTCTGCGCATCGATAAGGGCGAAAAATTCTTGGCCTATCAAGCAATCTCAGGACTTGCTGCCTATATTTTGATTCATCAAGACTCCATGCGCGCGATCGTGCATCGACGCAGTAATCAATGGTGGCCAGAGATCCTGGATGGTGAGGATGCCGTCCTCACCCTGGATGAGATCGGCATCCAACTTCATTTCCGCGATATCTACGACCGTGTGAATTGGTCCGAAGTCGAGAACTGAATCCGAGGCAATTTTGAAGCGCCTTGGCAGAACACGTCAGCCAAAGCTTACGCATTTGAAGTGCTTGGAAAAGCCAAGGCAGCTAAGATGCAACTTATTCTCCTGGCGCTAACTTCACACTGGGGGCGGGCACCTCGTTGACGGTCTTTTCCCAAATGACGCTCTGCTGGGCATTGAGCACTTGAACGGTGAAGTTCTTTAGTCGGTCACTGTATTCGGCTTTATCGGTTCGATTCCAGATGATGATTTCATTGAGTATGAGTTCACGACCGAGGTCGAGCTGCCAACTTGGGTCTGACTGGTTTCCTTGTGTGTGAGTCACGCTTTTATGATCAAAGATTCCGTCGGTATTGCCGTCGATGGCTAGGTCTGGTGTGCCACCCCATTCTTCACTGCTTTGAGTGGCGGTGCCTTGGTAAGCGATATTATCTGTACCGCTGAAAACTTGGACTTCAGCTAGATTGAGGATGCCTTTGCCTTTGATGAAAATCCGAATATGGCGGCCTTTGATTCCCGAAGTCTTTGCTGCTGGCGTGGCTGCGGCTGCAGGAGTTGTTTCAGCGGCTGCATCTGAAGCTAACCACCATTTGTTCCAGCCTGCATTGTCGGGATAAGGTCGGAAGATCCAGAGCACACACGCCAAGGTCAGCACGTTGATCAAGCCGCCAATCACGCCCTTTTGGGTGATGCGTTTTTTGGTTGGTGCGGCGACAGGGGTAGGCTTTTTGTTAGCCGCTTGAATGGGTTTGGGCAAAGGTGCGCTTGGTGTGCGTGGCGCTGCCGATCTCGGTGGGGCGACAGGTCTTGGCATGGGGCCGGAGCTGGCTCCTGCGATCAATACCCCAGTCGCAGCACCAGGCTGCATTTGTGGTGCTTCCTGTACCTGATAGACAAAGCCGCTTTGCATGGATCTCATCAGCACATCGAGCGCCTGAGCGACGGAGGCCGGGCGCAGCTGCGGTGTTGCATTCAGTAGCCATGCCAGCCAATCCACAAATGGACGCTCCAAGTCGGGACGCATGACGCTGAGTGATCCTCGAAGATCAAAGGTGCTGAGGTCGGCCAGAATTTCTTCGGTTGTGTTTCCCTGAGCTGGCGCGGCGCCTGTGGCCAGGAAAAACAGGCTGGCACCAGCGGTGAAGAGATCACTTTGGCTGGTGAAAAATCCCCCTGCGTGAAGCTCAGGTGCCCGGAACCAGAGTGTCTCTGCGGACTGGCTGTGGCGGGCTAGGGTGAGACCCCAATCCTGCACCTGAATGAAAAAGCCACCCCTTGGGTGTTCGCTGAGGATCAGATTGCTGGGCTTTAAGTCGCCATGAGGCTGACGCAAATGCTCGCCGACGAGAAGTGCATTCATGAGCTGCACGGCGAGTGCTTTCACATCCGCAGCGCTGAGTTGCCGTTCCTGGGGAAAGGCTCGTCCACTGATTCCTGGCATGAACTCATAGATCAGAGCAAACTCATCTTCGGTGGGCAATAGGGTGATGAGGCCTGCAATCTGCGGATGCCTGATTTGCATCAGGGAGGGCGCTAGTTGCTGAAGCTTTTCTCGATCCAGCGGATGGATCGCTTCATGATCTGCCAGCAAGGCTTTGATCAGGACTTTTCTTCCGGTCGCTGGTTCTGCTCCACGATAAACCTTGGCTGCAGGTCCCACGGCTAGCAGCTTTTCCGGTTGGAAGTGATCGGCGAACATAAGATGAAGCTAAAGTCAGGAACAGGATGGTCTAGTTCTGCGCACAGTCTGGACATTGACCGAAGAACTCCAGTTCATGATAGAGTTTTTTGAAGCCCGAGCTCTTGGCGATTTGCTTTTCCAAGGCCTGGACAGGGCAGGCGATGTCTAGCTTTTCAATGCGACCGCACTCATTGCAAATGAGGTAATCACTATGTTCTCCCGGCAGGATCATGGTGTAGTAAGCCGCGCGATCATGCAGACCGAGTCTACGGATGAGTGACCGCTGCTCTAATTTCATGAGCAGACGATAAACCGTGGCTTTATCTGCGCCCGTATCCAGATCCTTGTGCTCGGCGATGTCTGCCAGAGTGAGCGGCTGGCAGGCATGGATCAAAATAGACAACACATTTTCCAATGCCTTGGTGCGGCGCAGGCCCGATGCACGTGCCTGTTCCACAGCATCTTGCAGCAGCTTTTCAGGCTCTGGCCTGACACAGCCAGCATGGTGATGATGGTGGTGTTTACTCATGGGTTGGCTGGTTCATGTTAGAACTCTCAAATGGGAGCGGATTGTTGTCTTTTTTCAAATGCTGAAGCTCCAAGCCGAGTTTACGCAGACGAAGGCTGAGTAAGCCTAATATTAAAAAAGTGGGTATCATGCAAGTGAGCACAATCGGAACGGTGCGCAAAACGTTCATGCTACCGTTCAAGGTTTTGGCGACCATACGGCACGAAAGTAAAAGCGGTTTCTCTTTCGGTAAGTCCATTGAAAGGATTCTTGCGTCGTGCAATAAAGTGTCGGCTTGCCAAGTGACCTCAGTCGCAAGCCTAACGTTCACCATATAGTAAGAAATCCCTACGCATAGGGCAAAAAAGACAGCTGCAAAGTTGGCAATCCAAAAATTCACACGCCCCCACCGGATCAATTGATCCTCGCGTAACGTAAGGAGAGTTAAAAGCCAGTGTGGCATGGATTACTGTTCCACTTTGAAGAGATGCAAGGAGGTGCCATCTGGGTTGAGGGACACGTAATTGTCGCTGCCATGCCATTCGTAGCTGTGGCCGTGCATGAGGTCGGTGACTCGGTAGGGCTTGCTGGCATCCAGGCCCAGAGCGTGTAGATCGACGTGAACCGTCCCTGCCACAGTGCTGTGGCCATTGAGGCTGATGATGGTCAGGAGTCGGTTTGTCCGATCGGGTGTGCTTTTGCTGTAGGCGATGATTTGCTCGTGGTTCGTGCTGTGGAAAACGAGATTGTCGTAGAGGTGCATCGCTGGGTTCTCCCGGCGGATGTGGTTGAGTCGGGCGATGAAGCCTTTGATATTGCCGGGGCCGTTGTAGTCGCGGTTCTTGAGCTGGAACTTCTCCGAGTCGAGATATTCCTCTTTGCCAGGAAGCGGTGCGTTTTCACAGAGCTCATAGCCCGCATACATGCCCCAGGTCGAGGAAAGTGTGGCGGCTAAAGCGGCGCGGAGACGGAACATGCTGGCCTGGGCGTTTTGCAGGTAAAAGGGGTGAATGTCAGGCGTGTTTGGCCAGAAGTTTCCGCGGTAATACCAGCGCATCTCGCCCTGAGTGAGTTCTTTGGCATACTCGGTTAGACCTGCCTTGTCCTCGCGCCAGGTGAAGTAAGTGTAGCTTTGGGTAAAGCCGATCTTGCCCAGCGCCTGCATCATTTTGGGTTTCGTGAAGGCTTCCGCCAAAAAGATGATGGATGGATCTTTGCGGTGAACAGCATTAATGAGTTCTTCCCAAAACGAGACGGGCTTGGTGTGGGGATTGTCCACGCGGAAAATTTTGACGCCTTTGTCCACCCAGAAGAGCACGACATCGATCAACTCACGCCAGAGATTTTTCCAGTCGGCGCAGTGGAAGTTGATGGGATAAATGTCCTGATACTTCTTCGGCGGATTTTCAGCGTAGCGGATGCTGCCATCGGGACGCTGGTAGAACCAATCGGGATGATCTTTGACATACGGATGGTCTGGCGAGCAATTGATGGCGAAGTCGAGAGCGATCTCCAGGCCCCGTTTGTTAGCCTCGCCGACGAGCCAGACGAAGTCATCGATTGTGCCCAAAGCAGGCTCCACATCGCGATGTCCGCCTGCCTTGGCTCCGATGGCCCAGGGACTGCCGACATCATCTGCATAGGCAATCAGTGTGTTGTTTTTTCCTTTTCGAGCCGTGGTGCCGATCGGGTGGATGGGCGGGAAGTAGATCGTATCAAAACCCATGGCCTTCGCGTCATCGAGACGCGGCAAGCAGTCGCGGAAGGTACTGTGTTTATCAGCGCGGCCTTCAGCACCGCGCGGGAAAAATTCATACCAAGCTGAAAATCGCGCGCGTTCACGCTCGACGATGACTTTTAAGGGCTCGCTGCTGGTGGAGAGACTGCGGTCCGCATAGCTATCCATCAAAGTCTGAAGATCATCAGAGACAAGAACCTCCAGCACTTCTTCAGGTGGGAGTGTGCTGAGTAGATCTGCTACATCTTCGATCTGGGCACCACAGTCTGCGGCCCCTGCAGCACGAGCACGCTGGGCGGCCTCGCGCAGTAGCCTAGCACCTTCCAGCGCTTCGACTGGCACATCGGGATCTTTGGCATGCACTCGGATGGCAAAGGTTTTTTTCCAGCCGCGAAACGAATCAGACCAAGCTTCAACCTCATATTCCCAACGGCCGATGGATTCAAAACTGCACGTGCCCTGCCAGCGATCATTTTCCATGGGCGTCATGGGCGCTTCAAACCAGCGCTTAGCTCCGATGAGCCGCCATTTAAGCACAGCAGACATCACGACATGCCCATCGGTAAAGATGTCACACCACAAAGTTAATGGCTCTGCGATGATGCGCTTAATGGGATGCCGCCCGCCTTCGAGGCAGGGATAAAAGTTCTCGATGACGACGGTGGGGGCGTGCGTGGCAGTAGGCATGATACAGGGAATACAATCAGCGAAGGCAGTGCTAGGAGGCAAGCGGAGATATGCTCAGGGTGAAATCGGGTCAAAACCCACGAGCACGGACTTTAGCACGGTCTCTTGCAAGTGAGTCCAGTCGTGGTTCAATGCGGACTTATCATGAAGGACGACCCAACAGTACCCAACGACGCGCGCTTTGAGACGCGTGCCATCCATGTCGGTCAGGACTATCGCAGCGAGACTGGCGCGGTGATTCCTCCGATCTACATGTCATCCACCTTTGAGACAGGGAATCCTGGGAACTTTGATTACACCCGCAGTGGCAGCCCGAACTTTCGGAATCTCCAGACCACCCTGGCGAGCTTGGAAAACGCACAGCATTGCACCGTCTTTGCCAGCGGTGTGTCTGCTATTACAGCGATTGCCTTTGGTTTGAAGGCTGGAGATACAATCATCTCTGAGCAGAATATTTACGGCTGCACGTATCGTCTGTTCGAGCGTGTGCTGCGGAAGTTTGATGTGCATATCAAGTATGTGAATTTGGCCAATCCGGCGAATTACGCGCTCATTTCGCAGATCAAACCGGCGCTTGTTTGGCTGGAATCGCCGACCAATCCGCTTCTGAAGATTCTGGACATCAAAGCGATCTCGGATGTGGCTCACGCTGCTGGCAGCACCGTTGTCGTGGATAATACCTTTGCCTCTAGCATGCTTCAGCAGCCGCTGGATTTGGGGGCTGATTTGTCTCTGCTGAGCACGACGAAATACACCAACGGTCACTCGGATGCTCTGGGCGGGGCTGTTTGTTCCAATTCAGACGAGTGGCAGGAAAAGATGATCTTTGCCCAAAAGGCCTTGGGTCTTCAGCCGAGCCCTTTTGATACTTGGCTGACCTCTCGCGGTGTGAAAACGGAGGCTCTACGCATGGAGCGGCATAACTCCAATGCACTGACTTTGGCACAGCGTCTGGAAGCCCGTAAAGGGGTGAAAAGTGTGCGTTATCCGTTCCTGCCAAGCCATCCGCAGTATGAGTTGGCTAAGAAACAGATGAGCGGTGGTAGCGGTATGTTGCTGGCTGACTTTGGCCATAGCCAAGAAGGTGCCCTGGCTTTCATTCGTCGGTTGCATCTGTTTACACAGGCAGAAAGCCTTGGCGGCATCGAGTCGCTCGTCTGTCATCCTGCCACGATGACTCATGCATCTATCCCGAAAGAGATTCGAGAAGAGGCCGGTGTCACAGATGGCTTGATCCGATTTTCGGTCGGTATCGAACATGTCGATGATCTCTGGTCAGACATTGAACAAGCCCTGAATGCAAAGTCCTGAGCATGTCTGATCTTCTCACCCACCCACTTTGGGAAGCTGATAGTCTAGGCAGTCCGCTTCCTGATGATGAGTATGGCGTCAGCGTCAGTCTGCCGCTCTGGAAACATGTGATTGGCTACGAAGAAGGTGATCCTGACATCGTTTCCAAATTCCGTTCTGGTTATCCGCGCTTTTGCTGTCCGCCAGCCGTGAGTGCGCTTTTTGCTGCAGCGGAAAAAGAACTCGCCGGTGAAGGTGAGCGTTGTCTGGTTTTTCCCCGTCTTCTGCATGCGGAGAGATGCGTGGAGTTCATCGCTCGTCATGGTTTTTCAGGCCGTGCGGTTGTTTGGACAGAAGCGCTGGGCGTGGTCATTTTTCCAGCGGATGCTTATGTCACTGCCCGCCGATTCTGGCGCTTCTGTGGTGAGGTGGTGAGCACACGCCAAGCCTGCGATGTGCTTGGAACCATCAAGAGTGATGTCACCGAAGCCGAAGGCGCAGCTGCGAGTCTGATCTTGCGTCAGCGCCTCGCTGAGCTTTCTGGGCAACAACCTGAAGATGTGTTTCTTTTCCCTTCAGGCATGGCGGCGAACTTTGCCGTGCATCGCATGCTGACGACTCTCTTTCCAGGTCGGAAAACGGCGCAGCTAGATTTCCCTTATGTCGATGTCTTGAAGCTCCAGCAGATGTTTGGCCATGGGGCGCATTTCCTACCGATGCTCACGGAGACTGAGTATGTGGATCTTCATCGCTTGCTTCAAAATGAGCCCCTGGCAGGTCTTTTTTGTGAGGCTCCGAGCAATCCGTTGCTGCGTTGCGTGGATCTTCCGCGATTGCTAAAAATCCGTGCCGAGACACAGCCGGATGTGCCGATCATCGTTGATGATACGATCTCCACGGTGGTTCATGTCGATGCCATGCGCGTGGCAGATGCGGTGACCTCCAGTTTGACGAAGAGTTTTTCTGGGGCAGGGGATGTCTTGGCTGGCAGTGTCATTCTGAATCGTGCCTCACCGCACTACGCCGCCTTTTCCGCGTTTCTCACAGCTCATGCTGACCACACTCTCTGGCGTGGAGATGCCGTTGCCTTGGAGATGAACAGTCGTGATTTTGCTCAGCGTGCCCGAATCATGAGCCAGAATGCTTTAGCGCTGGCTGATTTCCTGAAAAATCATCCCCGAGTCGAAAAAGTCTGGCATGCACGTCATCAGGGCGGACCGGGTTACGAGTTGATTCGTCGTGAAGATGGCGGTTATGGCTGCCTGTTCTCCTTCTTGCTCAAAGATGCCGAGCAGACCAGTCCCGCTGTTTATGATGCCTTGAAGGTTTGCAAAGGCCCAAGTTTGGGCACGAATTTCACCTTGGTCTGTCCTTACACGTTGTTAGCCCATTACGACGAGCTCGACTGGGCTGCTAGCTGCGGCGTACCAAGTCACCTGATTCGTGTTTCCGCCGGATTGGAAGATAGCGCGGATCTCATCGCCAGATTCGCCGAGGCTCTTGGGTAAGAGTGCGGGTTTCTCAGAGCGCAGATGCCGGCACGACGGCGACATCTGCTCCAGATGGCAGGGGTTACACACCAAAAATAGGGTGCCAGATGTTACAGGATTAACAAGAAGGCAGGATTAACAGGTCTGAAAAAATCCTGTTCATCCTGATAATCTTGTAAATTCTGTAACAAAGCCCAGCTTCTGGGTTTAAAGCCTCATTTCATGCGTAAGCCCTGCCCCAGAGGGTGGAGATTATAGGCCCATGTCTGTGACGGCACCCAAGCTGGCGCTCGTGGTCAACTTGGCATACTTAGCCAAGACCCCACGGGTGTAGCGTGGCTTGGGTTGCTTCCATTTAGCCAAGCGATCTTTGAGTTCCTTGGCTGAGATGCCCAGAGTGATGGCACGCTTCTCGGCGTCGATGGTGATAGCGTCACCATTTTTGATGACGGCAATCGGACCACCGACAAAGGCTTCGGGAGTCACATGGCCAACCACGAAACCGTGGCTGCCACCGCTGAAACGTCCATCGGTGATGAGGGCGACATCTTTGCCGAGTCCTTTGCCCATGATGGCGCTGGTCGGGGAAAGCATCTCTCTCATGCCTGGGCCGCCTTTGGGGCCTTCCATGCGGATGACGATGACGTGGCCTTTCTTCACCTTGTCGTGCAGGATGGCCTGAAGGGCGGTCTCTTCGGACTCAAAGACGATGGCCTTGCCAGTAAATTTGAGTCCTTCTTTGCCGCTGATTTTACCCACCGCACCTTCAGGACAGAGATTGCCACGGAAGATCACGAGGTGGCTGTCTTTCTTGATCGGATCACTGAGCGGGTGGATGATGGTCTGGCCTTTCGGATAGAAGATCTTGGATTTTTTCAAGTTCTCCTTCATCGTGCGGCCCGTGACAGTCAGGCAGTCGCCGTGCATGAGACCTTCTTCGACGAGCATGCGCATGAGCGGAACGGTGCCACCGATCTTTACCAGATCGTTCATGAAGTATTTGCCACTTGGCTTCAGGTCGCCCAGAACAGGAGTCTTTTTGCCGATACGAGTGAAGTCGTCGATGCTCAGCTTAACATTGGCTGCATGGGCCATGGCGATGAGATGAAGCACGGCATTGGTGCTGCCTCCGAGCGTGATGATCAGGGTGATGGCATTTTCAAACGCTTCTTTCGTCATGATGTCGCGGGGCGTGATGCCCAGCTTGATCATGTTCATGACGGCGACGCCTGCATCGAAGCAGTCGATGAGCTTGTCGTCACCGACGGCGGATTGCGCGCCTGAGTTGGGTAGAGACATGCCGAGAGCCTCGATAGCGCTAGCCATCGTGTTCGCGGTGTACATGCCGCCGCAGCTGCCTTCTCCAGGGATGGAGTTTTCTTCGATATCGATGAGATCTTTGTCGTTGATCTGGCAGTTAGCGTGTTTACCCACGGCTTCAAAAACAGTGACAATGTCGGCATCCTTCTTTTCGTGGCCGACACAGCCTGGCAGGATGGTGCCGCCATAAACAAAGACGCTGGGGCGATTCATACGCGCCATGGCGATCAGGCAGCCGGGCATGTTTTTATCGCAACCGCCGATGGCCACGTAGCCGTCCAATCCTTCGCAACCGACAACGGTTTCGATCGAGTCAGCGATCACCTCGCGTGACACGAGCGAGTATTTCATCCCTTCTGTGCCCATGGAGATGCCGTCAGAGATAGTGATGGTGTTAAAAATGATGCTTTTCCCACCAGCTGCATCCACGCCTTTGGCGGATTCTTTGGCCAAGCGGTCAATGTGCATGTTGCAAGGAGTGACCATGCTCCAGGTGCTAGCGATGCCGATTTGAGATTTTTGGAAATCTTCACGTTTGAAGCCTACCGCATGGAGCATCGCGCGGCTTGGTGCACGCTCGACGCCATCAACGACGCAGGCGCTGTGTTTACGGTGAAGGGATTCGGGTTTCTTGGATGCTGCTTTCTTAGCCATGGTGTAGGACATTAAACTGGCAGTCGTCCCGCGCTCGCGCAAGTAGCAGGTGAATGCGTTTCTCGACTTCGATTGCCTTTTTTTGTTTCAATCGGGCTTGTTTAGGGCTCGCCAATCACTGGTTCAGTTACCGTTTCAGCTTTTGAAATGGCGCTGCGAGTGAGGACTTCTTTGCCGGAGGTTTTTTGTTCGTAGGCCATACCTCGGTAGCGGAGCGGGGTGTAGCCTAATTCTAAGAGGGCAGCGAGTGGGGCTTCTTTGAGGCCGGGCTTCCAATAGTCGGGTGGGCCTCCAGTTTCGTAGTAGTAGATCCAGCTTTGATCCGGTCGCGCCCAGCCTGCACAGAGGATGACATGGCCTCTGGGGATGTTGAGGATGTCGCCCGGGCGCAGATCTTGAGGCTCGATGTGACGACAGATATTTGGGAGCTGGGTGGTGTCATGCACTGTCGGCAGATTCAGGCAGCGAGAGATGAAGCCTGAGCAGTCGACGCCTGCGGCTTGATCGCTGACGCCTGCATTGTCAGCACGTCTTTTTTGCGGTGATGAGACATCGCCAGCAGCTACACCCGTGGCGACTTGGCGGTCAAAGGAGGATGTGTCGTCAAATCCGCCCCATTTATAAGGAACCCCACGATTAACTTCTCCTGGCAGCCACCAGCCACTGCGGGCCAGGGGATCTTTAAAACTGGCATCTGGTGTGTTGACGACGATACCTCTCTGATCAGCACCGTGGAGGATATTCCGCGCAAAGGGCCGCCACTCATGATTCATGAACTTCTGAGCGATCTGCAAAGACTGACTTGGGGTGATTTGCGAGGGTGCATCGGCATCTCCTGCGACGAGAACGGGCGGCATTGATTCTCCATTTGTATCGTTTGGCACTACGGTTTTGCAGCTCACGACAAACCCCATGATTGCGGCTGCGGTGATGATAATTCGCGGGAAAGTCGGTGTCATCTTTTGTTCCCAATCCTTTTGCCTTCTAGCGGCTCCGCGCAAACACTTCTGAAAATGCGACTCTTTTTGGCACTTCTCAGCTTTTGCCTTCTTTGCGGTTCCCTGCAATCACGGGAGGCTGCGGCCATGCGCACGGCGCTAGTGATTGGCAATGCTCGCTACGAGGCCGAGGCAGGTCCGCTAAAAAATACGGTCAATGATGCCAAGGCTATGGCTGCGACGCTCCGCGCGCTAGGCTTTCAGGTAATTGAGCGGCAGAATGTCAGTCGTGATCAGCTCATTAAGGCGGTGTTGGAATTTAGGGCCACTCTGGCAGGAAAAGAGGTGGGGCTCTTTTATTATGCAGGTCATGGGCTAAGCATTGGCGGGTCAAACTACCTTCTGCCCATCAAGTCAGGTTACAGTGCTCAAGGTGCCGATGATGTGACGCTTCGGATGCTGGCAGAGACACGCTTGTTTAATGTGGAGCAAGCCGTGGCCGACATGAGGGCGGCCGGCGCTGGCTGCAATTTAATCATCCTAGATGCCTGCCGCACCACGGCTCTAGCCAAGACCGGCCGCACTCGTGAGGTGAGTGAGGCTGGTGGATTGGCTGAAATGAAGCCGCCAGCGGGATCGCTGATCGCTTTTGCCACGGATGCAGGTCAAACGGCGCTGGATGGTGATGCGACCAATGGTCTCTACACGGGGGAACTCCTCAAACATCTCAAGACGCCGGGGCTGACAATTGAGCAGGTTTTTAAACGGACCCGAGCTGGTGTGCTGGAGGTTTCGGAAGGGAAGCAGATTCCCGCTGAGTACTCGCGCTTGGTCGGAGATGATATCTATCTTGCCGGACCTGCGAACTTGACTGAGCCTGCTGTTTCCGCACCCGCATCTGTAGTGAAAGCCGAGCCTTTGACCGCCCCCACGTTGGCAGAAGTGAAGCGGTTGGTCTCTGTGAAGAAAGCCAGTGAAGCCATCGCAGCACTCAAAGCCAGGGCTGATATCGATGGGCCAAATGATGAAGCGGCAGAGCCTTTGGCTGCGCTTTTGGATCAAGTGAAGGAGGTTTTAAAAAACACCCGTATTAGCTCTGAGCAGGCCACGCTTTGTTTGCAGACCTGTGAGGGCATCATTGCAGCTTTGCCTGAATGTCTTTCTAAAAATCATGCGCAGTTTAATGAACTGCTCGCCAAAGCCTACAACCGTCAAGGTGACTCATTATTGGTTTTAGGTCGTGCCGATGAAGCTCTCGATGTCTTCAACCTTGCAATCCCATTGGCCCCAGAAGACGCCTACATTCTCTACAATCGCTGCCGCACTCATTTGATTCTTGGGGATAAAGAGAGTGCTAGGGCTGACTTCAAAGCCGTGAGCGATCCCAAGTTTAATCAGCCGAAAGCGCGGCAGATGGCCAAGGAAGCGCTGGCGAAGATTCTATAAAAAGTCTACGGGCCCACAGCTATCTCCTCATGCCACATTCCCTTCGCTACTTCCTCCTGACCTTATTCCTCGCAGCTTCCGCGAAGGCTCATCAGGTGCCGAACATGACCATTGAGGCTGATTTTGACTCGCAGGGGCATTTTGAAATGAAAGTGAATGTGGATCCGCGTGTGATTCTATCCGATCAGCCTACTTCGCTGCCGCCAGTGGTGGCTGCCTGGTATCTGGAGCAGACGCCAGAGCAGGTGAAGGCCACCTTTGAAAAAGCGGCGGCTTATCTCAGCGCGAATTTTAAGCTCCAGTTTGGTTCCGTTGTTGTGCCGCTGCCTGAGGTGACTTGGCGGGCCATGGATGGCACCACAAATCTCCCGCTGACAGCTGAGACGACTGAGGTGCATCTTTTGGCCACTTTCAAAAGCATCGTGCCGCCTGGGCAAGGAACTTTTGCGTTGGGTTTTGGTCAGGCAGCTCAGGTCAGTCTGATTCTTTTGCTGAAGAATCCGAGTCTGACCGAGCCGAAAGTGATGGTGCTTTTTCCAGGTGAAACGAGCCGCCCTTTTTCGGTGGCGGCCCCACCTGCTAACAAAACAGCGCCTTAAGCCGAAACAAAAGCTGGTTTCGGAAGTTCCCTTGCGATTTCCTCAACCCGGTAGCCGAAGCCGCTGCCAGTCAGGGTGCTGAGATCGACGATACCATCACGGCGTCGATAAAGTCCGGGATGTACGCGCTCTTCAAGGATGGATGCATCGGGGTAAAACTGCATGGCATTGCATTCTACGCCCTGAATTGTGCCTGCATGGGCAGCGAGTTTGACGTGCGGAATGATGGCCAGCATGGGATTGGTGAGATCCTGTACCATCAGTGGCATTCCGTGTGCTTTGGCCCAGCAGAGACTCAAAAGAGCCCCGGTCTGTGTTTTGCAGGTCTTCAGCGCTACGCCGCTCCAGCCAAGTCGGCGACCGAGGCGGACGAATTCCCAGTCGTGAGCGCTTTCATCGAGAAACAGCGGTTTACGGGCAGAGACGCTGCGGACATCGATCTGATGCGCTTCCAGATCATAGGGGAAAGGTTGCTCGATGTATAAAGTGCGGGCGTAGATCTCAGGTTCCTCCGCCAGGAGTCGGTCGCTGATGGCATTCACATAAGCAGGATCTTTGACCGTGCAGTTGAAGTCCGCACTTAGCCAGCGCACGCCATTGGCAAAAGCAATGCGACCGATGCGGACCATGCGCTCATAATCCCAGGCGGCATCCGTGCCGCGGAGTTTCACTTTGAGGCATTTTAGGCCATCACGCTGAATCCAATCGGCCAGTAAAATGGGGTGTTGGTCGCTGGGCTCGCTACCGTTCAGATCGGTGGCTTCCAGGGCATCCACGCCGCCGACGAGGTGCCAGACGGGCAGGGAAGTCTTCGTTTTGGCCGCAAAGTAATCCTGTGGATATCGACCCGCAAAGTCGATGCCACTGCCTTCTTCAGGTTGAAGATAGGCGCTGAGATCGCGATTCATGAACTCGGGCCCATAGGTCTCATACACATCACGTCCCAGCAGGTTGCCAAAAGCATCATGAATGGCGATGTCAAAGGCGCTAAAAGCCACGAGTGATCCTAGATAGGGCATTTCAGCATCCGCTGTTTGTGCGCCTGCAGCTGCATTGGCTGCGCGGGTTTCATCGGCAAGGTGATGATGGATAAAGTCAGATCCGATTTCCATGGGGTGTCCCTGAAGTCCGCAGCTCATCAAGCGCTTGGCGAGGCGGACAGAGAAGTCTTCCATGCGCTGAGCACGCTCGGCCACGCTGATGGTGCTTGGCCAGACCCAGGAAACACTCAGTGGTGTCTCGCCCCAGCCTTCGGCTTGACGGCCTTCACGATCTTGGATGCCGACTTTCACCCGCAGGCATACGACACGAGTCACCGTCTCTGGGCCGAATTTCAGCGGCACGCGCATGTTTACAGGGATAAAATAAACGGAGGCAGAGGTGATGTGGATGTCGCTGGTCTTCATGAGTGTCGAATTACTAGAAATGTTGTGCTTGTATTTAGAATGAATGAGTTGCAAAAATGGCAAACTTCTCGCTCCTGGAAAGTGAAGTCGAGTTATGGTTTGGGTTAGGTTGTCAATTCGTTGCAATGTCTGGAAATCTTAAAACATCTCAGAAAACTAACAGCTTTTTTAAAGCAATCTTACAGGGTTGTTTGATGGCTGCTGGGGCGCTGTCTGTGCTTTTTGCCTTCTGTGCCCTGTATGGGAATGAGCCGACAACGCCTGCTAAGTCGATGAGTGTCGTGGCACCTATGTTAGGAGTTCGGAAAATGTCAGGGGCTTCGATGAATTGGGTTACCCCTCCAAAAAGGGAATCAAAATCATCAAATGGAGCGTCTGAAATTGAGCTGCCAAATCAAGGGCCAGATTTGCCAAAAGCTGCGCTTACAGACGTTAAGGCAGCTACAAAACCGCTCTATGATGCGTCAGCGCCGATTTTAGAAAAAGCCGCATCTTTTTCGGCGAAACCGGAAGCCTGGGCATGGACGGTTTTTCGAGACGACGTGATTGAAAAATTCCGCACTGAATTGCCTGAGATCGGTGGGCTGCCTTTACTGCATTATGCGGTTCTGATGGATGATGAAGAATGGGTCAATGATCTGCTGGCACGTGGTGCGGATGCCAATGAGCCGACTCCTGGCGGTGACACGATTCTTTCCACGGCTGTGCGTGTCGGCTCCGCAAAATGCGTGCGGGCTTTGCTCCACAGCGGCGCGGAGGTAACGCAGTTGGGTTATGAGAAACAACCGCCTCTGGCGCTGGCTTCACTTCGCCGTGGTGTGGACATCTATCGCGCGCTGATCGCTGCGGGGGCTGATCCAAACACGCGTTTCAATTCGCCACCCACAAAGGCTTTGATGGATCGCGTCACCATCAAGGATCTCAAAAACAGTCTCGAAGATGACCGAGGTGTGACTCCCTTGATCGCTTGTGCTTCTCGAGGTGACGTCGAGGGAGCCGCTGAGTTGCTCAGATCCGGGGCAAGCACCTCCAAATGCACCACGCGTTATCATCGTTATCCGATCAACTTCGCGGCTGAACAAGGCTATCTTTTCCTCATGCGCATCATTCTAGGTCGGCAGCCGGAATCTGAGCCTGAGATTTTGGTCACGATTGACCTTTCCAAGCAGCGGGTCTGGGTGGTCAAAGAGGGTGTCTTGATTGACACCTGCTCCGTTTCCACCGGACGTGAAGGCTATAACACGCCCGCCGGCCGCTACGTCATCACGGACAAACATCGGAGTTGGACCAGCACATTGTATCACTGTTCCATGCCCTATTTTATGCGCCTGAATTGTAGTGCTATTGGGCTGCACAGTGGCTATGTCACGGGTCGTCCAGCTTCTCACGGTTGTATTCGGCTTCCGTATGAGAAGGCGCAGAAGTTCTTTGGCATCTGCCGTGTGGGGGATGAGGTGCAGATTGTGCATTGAAGTCAGAGGACAAAAAAGCGCGATCCTTTTCAGAATCGCGCTTTTGGAGTGAGTTCAAGCAGACCGAAGAGTCTGCGGCTTTTTATAGACCAGCTTCGATCAGCTTCTCCAGCTTCACGATGTCTTTGCCGAAGTTACGGATGCCCTCAGCGGTCTTTTCAGTGGCCATGGCGTCCTCATTGAAGAGCCAGCGGAAGGTCTTTTCATCGCTGCCGATACGGTCGATCTTCAGAGATTGAGCAGCCGTGGCGTCGAGTTTCTTCGTCAGAGCTTCTTCAGAAGCCTGAAGTTCGCCGAGCAGACCTGGGCTGATGGTCAGAAGGTCACAGCCTGCAAGTTCGGTGATTTCACCCTTGTTACGGAAGCTGGCACCCATGACTTCAGTTTTGTAGCCGAAGTGCTTGTAGTAATTGTAGATCTGAGTCACGGACAGCACGCCCGGATCTTCCGTTGGGGCAAAGTCTTTGCCGGTGCTCTTCTTGTGCCAGTCAAGGATACGACCGACAAAAGGTGAGATCAGTTTGATGCCGCCCTCGGCGCAGGCCACGGCTTGGGCCAGGCTGAAAAGGAGCGTCAGATTGCAATTGATGCCTTCTTTTTGCAGGATTTCAGCGGCTTTGATGCCTTCCCAAGTGGAAGCAATTTTGATCAAAACACGTTCACGTCCGATGCCAGCCTTCTCATACATGCCAATGAGTTGACGGGCTTTGTCCAGGTTGCCTTGGGTATCGAAGGACAGACGGGCATCCACTTCGGTGGACACACGACCTGGGACGATCTTGAGGATTTCGAGCCCGAAAAGGATCAAAATGCGGTCCATGATGGCTTCCACCTTGGCTGGGCCGGTGAGTGAGCTGCTTTTGTATTCAGCGATGGCCTGATCGACCAAAGATTGATACTCAGCCTTTTGGGAGGCCTGGAGAATAAGGGACGGATTGGTGGTGGCGTCCTGGGGCTTGTAGGCCTTCATGGCCTCAAAGTCACCAGTATCTGCGACGACGATGGTATGCTGCTTGAGCTGATCGAGCTGATTCATTGTATGTATTGGGGGCCGCGAGGATAAAGGCAACCTGCCCAGATGCAAGCGTGGGTCTGGACTGGCTTTTCAGGCCAATCCGTCAAAAGACTCATGCACAACGGTTGTAATCTTGTCCTCTGGTTGGCGTTGGTTCAGACTGACTCATGCTTAAATCCTCTTTGATATTCTGCGTTATCGCTGCCTTGTCCTCCTTAGCCTTGGCGAAGGAAGGGGAATTCCCCACGCCCTTCAATTCCGAAAAAGGCTCGCCCATGCCTGCCGAGGAGGTTGCACGGACCATGGAGCTGCCGCCCGGTTTTAAATGCCAGGTGTTCGCGGCGGAGCCAGATGTGCAGCAGCCCATCGCCATGTCTTGGGATGCCAAGGGGCGGCTCTGGGTGGCGGAAAACTACACCTATGCGGAAAATCCTGCTCGCTGGGACACAAGTCTGCGCGACTGCATCATCATTCTGGAGGACAAGGATGGTGACGGCAAGCACGACGGGCGCAAGGTCTTCTGGGATCAGGGCAGCTACCTCACGAGTGTGGAGGTAGGTTACGGCGGCGTGTGGATATTAAACAACGGCAGCCTCAGCTTCATCGCTGACAAAAACGGTGATGATGTGCCTGATGGCGAGCCTGAGATCCTGCTGGATGGGTTTAACACCAAGACTATCGGCCACAACATCGTCAACGGCCTGCGCTGGGGCCCTGACGGCTGGCTTTATGGTCGTCATGGCATCACGGACACTTCCGCTGTCGGTGCTCCCGGCACAGCTGCTGACAAACGCACGAAGCTAAACTGCGCCATCTGGCGCTTTCATCCTACCCGAAAGATCTTTGAAAATGTCGCCCATGGTGGCACCAACTCCTGGGGGCATGATTGGAATGCCGATGGGGAGCTGTTCATGATCAACACCGTCATTGGCCACCTCTGGCATGTCATTCCCGGTGCGTATTACCGTCGCATGTTCGGCACTCATCTGAATCCACATGTCTATGAGACGATTGAGCAAACAGCCGACCATTTTCATTGGGACACAGGCGCTGAAAAATGGGATGCCATTCGCAAACTCGGTGTTTCAGGCAAGACCGACGAACTCGGCGGCGGCCATGCCCATGTCGGCATGTTGATCTATCAAGGTGGCGTCTGGCCAAAGGAATACGAAGGAGCCATGCTCACCTGCAACCTGCACGGCAACCGCATCAACATGGACAAGCTCGTCCGTGAAGGCTGCGGCTACACCGGCAAGCATGCACCCGACTTCATGAAGGCCAAAGACAAATGGTTCCGCGGCATCGACCTCCTCACCGGCCCCGACGGCAACGTCTTCGTCGCCGACTGGTCCGACTCCGGCGAATGCCACGACAACGACGG
>JAIXZA010000128.1 GCA_027489965.1 Verrucomicrobiaceae bacterium | reverse complement strand
GCACTGAAAGGCCGTGAATTTAAAATCCCAAACATGACGGAGGAAGACATCCAGGAAGCCAGCTTATTTGTGCACTTAGAAAAAGGCGAACTTCGCTTTGGCCCGCCAATGTTGGGCAAAAAGACACTCTAAGAGTCAGATCGGAAGACTAAATTAAAGCAGATTATAGAACCCTTGGTCCTTGCACTGGGCGCTGTCGTCCGCATGTTTATAGCCCATGAATATCCTGGACGAAATCATCGCCCATAAGCGCACCGAGGTAGAGAAACTAATGCCGCGCTTAGAGAAGCTGCGTGCTGCTGCCACACTTCGAAATGACTTCCGCTCATTTGCAGATGCACTCCGGCTTGATCCCTCCCGACTGGGAATGATCGCTGAGGTGAAACGGGGATCGCCGTCCGCAGGGACGATTGCCAAAGACTTTGATCCTCTGACGATTGCTCGGGGTTATGAAAAAGCGGGAGCTACGGCCCTTTCGATCCTCACGGATGAAAAGTACTTTCAGGGGCATTTGAATTATCTTTCGCTCATCCGTGAGCAGGTGGACATCCCTTGTCTGAGAAAAGACTTCATCATTCACGAAGCGCAGATTTATGAGGCCGTGGTAGCTGGTGCCGATGCCATTTTGCTTATTGTTGCAGCTTTGGATCAGGAGACTTTAGTCCGACTGCTCGATACAGCGCACACCTTTCAATTGGATGTGCTTGTAGAGGTACATGACATGTTTGAACTGGAGCGTGCCCTGGAGACAGATGCTCAGATTATCGGAGTCAACAATCGGAACCTCAAAGCCTTCACTGTTGATTTGGCGACGACAGAAGCGCTGGCTGAAGAAGTGCCAGATGACATCATCCTTGTGGCTGAAAGCGGCATCAAAACCGTCGAAGATGCCGAGCGTTTGGCGCTCTATGGAGCTGATGCTTTGTTGGTGGGTGAGACTTTAATGCGCAGCACCAACATCATGCACGACCTTCCGGCTTTGCGCGTATTGAAGCCGCATGCTTTGGTCGAATAACTCATGAATGCGCGTATCATTCGCAGCACGCTGACCGCGCTGGCGCGTATGGGGGTGGCCGAGGTCTGCCTAGCAGCCGGAGCACGCAACGCACCGTTGATCACTGCTTTGATGGCCAGTGAGGGTATTAAAATTTGGAGCTTTTTTGAAGAGCGTAGCGCGGCCTTTTTTGCCCTGGGTCGTATTCAGGCAGATCGTCAGCCAGTGGCCGTATTGACCACCTCTGGGACAGCTGCTGCCGAGCTCTTGCCCGCGGTGATCGAGGCCTATTATCAGGGGCTTCCGTTGGTGCTGGTGACAGCCGATCGTCCGCGCCGATATCGTGGTACGGGTGCCCCGCAGGCCATTGAGCAAAAGGATCTTTTTGGTGCCTATGTCAGTGCTTGTTTGGATGTGGAGTCGGGTTCTCATATGTCCTGGCCGACACGTTTGGATGCACGGCCTTTGCACATCAATGTTTGTTTGGATGAGCCCTTGGATGCAACGCACGAAGGCATCGACTTTCTCGCGCATCATCAGCCGCATCCATCCAGATCAGGCAAGCCGCCACCCTACCTGCTTTCTGGTGAGGCCACAGCAGTTCTCGTGAGTGGACTCCACCCTACTGAGGCGCGGGAGTTAGCCCCTGTGTTGGCTTCTTTGGGAATGCCTGTCATTGCCGAACTCACCTCAAATCTATGGGGTGCGTGGTCAGATCGGCCTGCGATAGATCATCTTTTGCTCCCAGCTTCTGAATCCACTTTTCGGAACATGAAGATCGGGCAAGTTATACGTATCGGGGGCATACCATCCTCGCGTTGGTGGCGTGATTTAGAAAACCGACCTCAGATCTGGGTGACGAATATCTCTCGGCTAAGTTTTCCTGGTTTAGCCCGTACGCAAAATGTCCAAACACTACCATGGAGCGCTTTAGAAGCTCTGGGAGCTCGCAAGCTCATGCCGGCTTTGATCAAACCTGAAACACACCTCACGTCTCATTGGCTCAAAGAGTTCTCTTTATCCGAGCCTGCCTGGATGGGGGCTGTGATGAATCAGCTGCGCTCTTCTGATCGCGTTTTTATTGGTAATAGCTTGCCCATCCGAGAAATGAATCTGGCGGTGCACGGTATAGGGCAGGGGATTGAGTTCTTTGCCAATCGCGGTGCTAACGGGATTGATGGTCTTGTCTCCACTTGGTTGGGTGCCAGCGCCAGCTCACGCAGCTCATGGTTAGTCGTGGGAGATCTCAGTGCACTCTATGATTTAGCAGCCCCATGGATCATGCCGCAGTTACCTCAGGGGAATCGACGATTAGTGGTGATTAATAACGGCGGCGGAAAAATCTTCTCCCGTATCAGCAGTCTGCGTTCCTTGCCTGAAGACGCCCGGCAAGTGATCGAAAATAATCATCGGATTACGTTTGCCCCTTGGGCAGAGATGTGGGGACTGGGTTACGTTCGCGCCACGAAGCCTGAGCATCTCATGAATTTGCCTGATGGTGCAATGCTGGTGGAGGTCATTCCTGATGCTGAGCAGACGGAGGCCTTCTATGCTGCGATATCGGTATAAGGCGAGCCTCGCTCCAGCCCTCTCAGACTTCTCGTTGCGCCAAATGTGCTTGCCTTAGCGCGTGTAGGTTCATTCGCCAGAATCCAGGTGCTGCTGAGAAAGGAAGAGTTTTGCAGTTGGTTCAGAGGTTCATGCGATTCAATCACTTGTTTTCAAAACCCTGTCCGACTTAGCCACTGCGGTTTTCCCTAGGTTTTGCAGGATTCATGAATGGGTCAGCTCGAAAAACAAAAGATGTTATCAATGATTGGTTCTTAAATCTGATAATCTATTATTGATAAAATTATCATAATTTCTATAATTTAAGTTTACAACATTCTTACTTCGCATAAAGTCCTCTCAACACCAAGAACAGCATGAAAAACTTCACCACAACATCCACTAGCCGCCGCACCTCAGGCTTCAGCCTGTTTGAAATGATGACTTTCGTCTGCATTCTCGGCATCATGATCTCTTTGGCCATGCCACTCTTCG
>JAIXZA010000139.1 GCA_027489965.1 Verrucomicrobiaceae bacterium | reverse complement strand
TGACCATCGCAGGAGGCACCGTTCGTCTCAACCCGACAGCGGCCAGCTCAAATGTCATCAACAACGGCAGCAACATCATCTTTAACAGTGAAGCGGCGGTTCTAGGCAACGGTGTCGCGGGAGGCACCCTTGACTACCGCGCATTCAGCACTGGCAGTTCCGAGACCTTCGGTGTGCTAACGACCACCGCAGGAGCAGGCACGGTGAAGCTTACCCCGACTGCTGGCACCAATGCTCTTACCTTTGGTTCCATTACGGCTCCGGCGCTGGGTTCGAGCTTAAATTTCGACATTCCGGTCAGCCCCGGCACCAACAGTGTCACCATCACCAAGGGCACGACGGCGGGATTGCTCAACGCTCACGCCTACTACAATGGTGCTGACTTCGCCTTCTCACCTGGCGGGGCTAATGCAGTACTGCGCGCTCCCGTTTATGGCACGGACGCCACTTTCACAGCGGTCAATACACTCACCCCAGGGACCAATGTGGCGATCAATGCCAATGCAAGTAGCGGAGCCCTTGCGGTCACTTCACTGAAGATTTCGGGCGCTTCGACCCTGAGCCTGACCGGCACGCTGACGGTGGGTGGTGCGACAGGCGGTGGCATCCTCCTTGCCGGCGGCTCTGGTGGCCTTGCTCAGGGAACTGGTGGCGCGGTAACGACCAACAGTGCCGGTGACTTAGCGATCAATGTGAATGGCAGTGGGAACACCTTTACTCTCGCCGTCCCCATCACTAGCACAACCACAGGTGGCCTGACCAAAAACGGTGCTGGCACCTTGATCCTGAGTGCGGCCAATTTGCAACTTGGCACCACGACCATCAACGAAGGCGTTGTACAACTCTCTGGTGCAGGAACTCTCAGTGGCTCCAGCCGTCCGTTGATGATTCGCCAGAGTGGCACCTTGGACCTCAATGGATTGACGACAGGCACATCGGTGGGGTCTCTTAACGGTTCGGGCACGATTACCAATACTGCGTTGACAACTCCTGCGACTATTATCGTTGGCAACGGCATCACCGCCGCCACCAACAGCTCATTCTACGGCACCATTACGAATCCTAACAGCGCCAGTGGTGCGGCCACCAATGTTACTATTACTGGTGCGCCAACGGGTGTCTTAGTCGTTAATCAAGCACTGGCAGGGCTTAACAGTTACACGGGTGCTACTACAATCTCGAACACTGGCGCAGGCGTGGTAAATTTGCAGGCCAACTTGCTGGCCAATATCGGCTCGAACAGCTCCATAGGCAGGGGTGATGGCACCAGCGCAGCTACCAACGCAGCCAGCCTCGTGTTCAACGGTGGGACCTTGGTTTACACCGGCTCAGCAACCAACCTTTCCCAGGCCACGCAGACGCCTTCAGTCACAACGGACCGTCTGTTCACCTTGGCGGGCAATGGCATCATCCAATCATCCGGCACCTATGGTAACAACGTGGTGACCGCAGCCGGGGCCGCGAATAGCGCGACACTCATTTTTAACAACGCGGCCAATCCGCTGGCCTTCTCCGGCACGGTAGGTGCCCGCACGCTGACTCTTGGCGGCACCTCCACGGGAGATAACGAGATGGGCATCCAGCTCATCGAAAGCGGCGGCTACACGCTAGCCCTCACCAAGGCCGACGCCGGCCTCTGGGTGCTGAGCAACACCTCGAATGCCTATTCTGGTGCGACCACCATCACTGGTGGTCAGCTCCGTGCAAATTACAACGGGCTAGTCACTCTGCCGACGACCAGCAACCTGCGCCTCGGCGGTGGTGTTTTTGAGTCCTCGGGTAGCTTCACACGTAGCATCGGCACACTCGGCTCGAATTTCCGCTGGTCTGACGCGGCAGGCTCTGGCACCAATCTTAGTGGTGGTTTCGCTGCGGCTGAGTCCAAGCTCACTGTCAATATTGGCGGTGCAAACGCCACGTTGAACTGGGGTGCGGGCGGCATCGGCAACGGAACAGGCGCGTTGATCCTGAACTCCACGACAGCACTTTCGGAAGTCGAGGTCACCAACCCAATCTCTCTTGCCGGAGGCAGCTCCATCAGTGCTACCCGACTAATCACGGTCAATGATAACGGCACGACCAACACCGACTTTGCCACGCTATCTGGTCAGATCACTGGGACTGCGGATAACAACGTCACGGCACTTGGTAAAAACGGCGGAGGCACTTTGTATCTGACGAACCAGAACAATACCTTCGTCGGTGCTGGAACTGGGGCGGCGTTCAGCCTTCAAGATGGCGCGGTCGTCGTGAATTCCTTGGCCTCCAACGGACCTTTGGGCAATGCCACGGCACCGACCACCACCGGTCGCTTGCTGATGACGACCACTTCTTCTACGACGCCTGTCCTCATCTACAACGGAGCTGGTGAAACTGTCACCCGCCGTATCGAACTCGCGGGTGCGCAGACGGCTGCCAGCACGGTCCGCATTGAGAGCGCCGGCAGCGGTCCGCTCAGGCTCACGGACGTGACTAGCACATTCACGGGTGCATTCACCCGCACACTAAATCTGCGCGGACTCAACACGGATTTTAACGAAGTCTCCAGTGTCTTGGCCAACAACGGTGCCATCGTGCTGGCCGTCGCCAAGGACGATCAAGGTTTCTGGGCCTTGACGGGCAATAACAGCTTCTCCGGCGGCGTCTCTCACAACGGCGGCGTGCTTGGCATCGGAAGCAATACAGCGCTCGGCACTGGTACCTTCACCCCGACCAACAATAACTCAGTGATTCAAGCCGTCGGTGGGGACCGCGTCCTGAACAACAACTGGCTTCAGACGAACAACACCACAGTCACGACCACCGGCACGAATTCGCTCACCTTTGCGAACCTTAACGCTACATCCGGCAACAGTTACACCGTCGCCAACTTCATCACGGGAGCAGGCAAGAGCCTGACCTTCACTGGCACGGTTTCGCAAGGAGAAGTGGCCAATAGCCGAACGCTCACCCTCACTGGCACGGGGACCACTACCTTTACTGGGGTAGTACAGGACAACACGGCCGTTACGGGGACGCTTTCCATGACCATTAACATAGCCGGTAACGTGCAATACGGCCCTGGCACATGGAATCTCAACGGGACAGCCGCCAATACCTACACGGGCACCACTACCTTGACGGCTGGCACTACGAGCTTGGGAATGGGCGGGAATCTCAATCCTTTCGGACCGAGTGGACTCCTGCGGACGAACGGCAATGCCTTCTTGCAAGCCACCACAGGGATGACAGGAACTTCTAAAATTGTGAACCCAATTTCCATCGGTGTCACCACGACCGGTTCAAACTTCCAGCTCATCGGCGCGCAGGCGATCGAATTTGGCGGAAATACCACCCAAACGGATGCTGACAGCACGCTGAATGTGAGCAACACCGGCGGCGCGACCTTCTCCGGCAGTACCTTCATTTTTGGCGGTGGCTCCACCACCGTGCGTGCGCTCACTTTCACCGGCAACACGGACACCACGATTACTAACACGATTACGAATAGCTCGACCGCCACGACTGGCTCCACGACCTTGGTTAAAAATGGCAGCGGTACGCTGACCCTGAATCCGACGACGGGTAACAACGCCTTGAACCCCACGCCGGGAGCCACCAACGCCCTCACCGTGAATGCCGGTACGCTCGCAGCTACCAACAAGACTGCCGTAGCCAACCAATACGGTTCCGGTGCCCTCACCCTCGGCGGTGGCACGCTGAGCTTCAGCAAAGCTGACGCAACCGTGGCCACCCAGACCTTCGCCAGCACCGCGCTCACAGCGAACACATCCTCAACGCTGACCCAGGCTAGCGCAGGAGGCGGCACGGACCTGCTCACCTCCACTGGCACGATCACCCGCAGCGCGGCCTCCACCCTGGCCTTTAACTTCTCCGGCACGCAATCGGCGACGAATAACATCAACGTCGGTGCCACCACTTTCGCCAACTGGGCCACAGTGAATCTTGGAGGCACTTACAACTTCGCAGCTAAGAATGGCTCGAACAACATCATTGCAGTCACCACCACAAATCGCTCGGCTCTCGGATTTGGTGGTGTGGTGACAGAAAACGCTACTGACACCACAGGCTACACTGGCACCTACACAAATACTGCGGGCACGGTTGCTGCGAACAATGTCCGTTTTGATTTCGCTGGAACTTCTACCCTTGCCGTCAATGCCGGTTCAATTCTGAATCTCACAGGTGGTGTCAGCACCGGCGGCGGCATCCTCGTCACCCCCACTGTCGCAGCGAACGCGGTGTCCATCTCCGGTGGCGTCCTTACGTCCAGTGGGGGTGAGTTGATCGTGCATCAACACAACACGGGTTCTGACTTCACCATCTCCTCCCGCATTGAAAACGCTTTCAACAACTCCGCCACCTCCACCGCCGTCGCCTTGACCAAGACGGGTGCTGGCACCCTTTTGCTCTCCGGCACGAACAACAGCTTCACTGGCGGCACGAACATCAACGAAGGCACCATCAAGCTCTCCGGCGGTAGCGCCATCGGCGACCGCTCGACAGTGACTCTGGCCAACAAGCTCAATGCCGTCTTTGACCTGAATGGCAGCAACGAAGCCATCGGCTCGCTTGCTGGTGGCGGCTATCTCGGTGGAGGCACTCCGGCACCAGGTAGCGGCTTTGCGGTTGCGAATTCCAGCGCAGCCACAGTTGGTGGCACCGTCGCCATTGGTGGTAACACCCTCACTATCAATCAAGGCGGTAATACAACTTACGCCGGCCAGATCACTGGAAATGGTGCCTTGATCGTCCAGGGTGTTCTGCCTGGATCGAATGGTAACACACTGACCCTCGCGACCGCTACCAATAGCTTCTCAGGTTCACTGACCATTAACAATGCCCAGGTCTCAGTGGGTGACGGCAGCGGCTTGGCCACAGGCAATGCTGTGGGGAATCTTACCAACGTCGGAGCTATCACCATCAGCAACGGCGGCGGTCTCCAGATCAACAACAACACTGGCAATCTGGCCAACCGTATCAACGACGCGTCTGCTATTACCCTTCTCAACACGGCACCTAGCGCCACGGTAACGACGGTCGGTCTATCCACCAACACGGATGTGGCCTCAGTCTTCGCTGAGTCCCTTCGTAATGAGCGCGTCGGTGCTGTCACCCTAGCGGGCGGTAACAACACTCTTCGCTCCAGCGCTACGGCCGCCCTCACCAATCCAATCCTCACGCTTGCCAGCCTGACTCGCAGCAACAATTCCACCCTTGTGGTCATTGGTTCGAATCTGGATACTGCACTCGCTACCCAACGTGGTGATGTCATGGTGACCAACGCCACTAATCTTATCAGCGGTCTCATCGGCGGTGGTGCAACGATCAATGGTAGTGCCGCAGCCAGCGTCAATAACATCAGCATCCTTCCTTACGCTATTGGATCAGCAACGGCTGCCACGGGTTCTCTCGGCAACACCTTCGTCACTTACAGCACCTTCGGTGGGTTCGGCAATGGCTTCCGCGCTCTGAGCCTCACCACAGAATACGAGCAACTCGTCGCCGCAGGCGGTGTCACCTTGGCAAACAATGCACGCTATTCCGGTGCGACCAATCTTAAACTTACAGGCACTGCTCATACTGTGAATTCCCTTCTCTTGGACAACACCTCAGCGACACCTGGCACGAATCTTTCTTTTGCAGGCTCTGGCGCGGGGGACTCTCTTTCTGTCGCCAGTGGTGCTTTCCTGTTCACAGGCTCAGCCACACCTCAGCCTGTCACCGTTAGCGGTTTCAACAATGGGATCACCACCACCTCTGGGGAATATGTCTTTCACCAGAACAACCTCGCCGCAGGCGGAGTGACGATCTCCAGCAATCTCACTTCTACGGGTGGAATCACCAAGTCCGGTCCCGGCATCCTCAAACTTACGGGCGCCAACAGCAATCTCACCGGCCCGATCATCGTCAACCAGGGCACCCTCGGCATCAACTCCGCTGCCGCGATCAACAACCTCGGCGTGACCTTGGCGGGTGGTAGCCTCGGCCTGACACTCGACGGCGACGGCACCGTCCGCAATGAGGTGCTCGCTGGTCCGTCCTTTGTCATCACGATGGCGGCAGGAGTGGACAGCGGCATCACGGTTGATCGCCTTGGCAATGGCACCAGCACGGGGCCGCTGCTTTTCCAAACGGCCAGCAACAAGACCATTCAGAGTGCCGGGACCATCACTGGGCTTACCAACCAGACGCTGACCCTCACCAACAGCAGCGGCTATGGTCTTGACCTCACCGCCGCTTATGCCCTGCCTGCTGCCAGCACACCGACCTTCAACGTCCTCAATGCGACGAACTCCAACGTCGTCCAGGGACTTACGTTGTCTGGTTCCCTGACCGGCGGCGTCGCAGGCGGCACGGCCTTCATCAAGGCCGGTCTTGGTACACTCGCCCTCACTGGCGGTGCGGGAAACACCTTTGGTAGCGGTGGTTCCACCATTGACATCCAGAACGGCGTCCTTTCGGTGCCGAACGTCGGTTCACTTGGCGATGCAGACAATGTCATCCTCCTCAATCCGAGTGCTGGTCTCGTCGCCACCTTCCGCGCGACGGGCAACATGACCCTGGATGATGCGACCACGACTATCCTCAAATTCGGCGCCCTCGACTCCGCCTCTGCTCGCCGCATCGAAGTTGCCGATGGTGCCACACTCACGCTTGCGAGCGCCATTGACGTCTCACTCGCCCCTGGCGCTCCCTTGCAGAAGAACGACCTCGGCACCTTAGCCATCACCGTGGCTCAACCTAGCTTCACCGGAACCACCACGATCAACGGCGGGGTGCTCCAGATCAGCAACGCCAACGCGCTCGGATCCGGTCAGATAAACGTGAACAGCGTGGCCCAAGGCGGCGCCGCTCTCTGGCTCACCAATAACATCACCATCGCCAATCCGATCGTTCAGACGGTCACGGCCAACGGCCTCGTCGGGGGTATCAATGGCACGGGCGGCATCTTCTCCGCCAGCGGCAACAACACCATCAACGGTGCCATCACCAACTCCGGCGCATTCAACCAGACCTACGGGGTCGCCAACGGAGCCACGCTGAACTTTGGTGCCACCGCCTTCAACGGCCTCGCCAACAGCCCGTTCTTTAACACCGTGGGCAACGGCGTCATTAACCTTGCCGGCTTTGGAGCCAATACCGCCGCCTTCAACAAGTTTGGAACCGGCACCATGAACGTAACTGGAGCTGTTTCCAATACGGCCACACCAATCATTGCGCAGGGCACTTTCAACATCAGCGGCGCAGGCCAGCTCACAGGTGCCACCGGCAACATCACCGTCAACAACAACGCCTTGCTTAACATCGACGACACAGGCACTGCCGTGACTCGAATTGCTGGCGCACGCACGGTCGGCTTGACCAATGGCAATCTGACCTACACTGCCAACGGCGCTGCGGTTTCCACCCAAGCCTTTGGTGCACTAACCTCTTCATGGGGTGGCAACACGGTGACTCTGAACAACGGCGGTGCCTCAAACGCCACCCTGACCTTCGCCAGCCTCGCGGCTATTGGCGGCAGTTCGGTGCTCAGCCTCAACAGCGACCAAACTTTCAACGGTACGACGAACCAGTTGATCTTTACCGCCTTGGCCCCACAAACCGCAGGCATCATCACACGCACTGTCATCAAAGACGGCGCTGGCACGAACTTTGCCACTCAGTCCGTTGCAGGTGCAGCCGTCACCGCTTTCTCCGCTTACACCTTCTCCAACGGCACGGGCACAGGAGGCGATCTGGCCTTTGCCAACGTCAACGGCGGCACCGCTTACGGCATCAATGCCTCCAATTCGGCCGGTGTCTTCAGCGCCACCACGACCTACAACGTCACCGGCGACACTGCCGCGCTGAGCAATCCAGGTCTGAACGGACGCACGCTTAACGCCCTCCGAATCGCTGGTGCCAACACGGACGTGACCTTCGGCACCTCAGGTGGCAATCAGCTCACCCTGACTTCAGGGAACCTGCTTTCGACAGCGGCGGGTCAGACCATCGGTAATAATGCCTTGGTTCTCTTGAACTCCGCTCCGGTCATCAACTTTGGTGCTGTGGAAGGTGGCCTGCTCGTGGATAGCGGAGCGGATCTGACAGTGAATGCGGCGATCGCAGGCACCGTCAACATGACCAAGGGCCTAAACGGAAATCTCACTTTCAACACGAAGCAATTCTTCAACACGGGCACCAGTTACTTCACCATTAATGGTGGCACAGTCACCCTCGCCGGTGGAGAGAACACTCTTTGGCACGGAGCACAGGGCAGTGCCACGCTCACAGCCAGTTTGGCGGTGGGTCCGGGTGCCACGCTCCAGTTAAATGGCAACTCGCAAATGGTGGGTGATTTGCGCTCGCCCAATGGCACGGCCTTCGCGGGCACCGGTGGAACGATCGTCAATGGCATCGCCGGCACTGCCACCCTTATCAGCGTGAACGCTGGGTCAGCCTGGGGCGGTAACATTTCCTCAGGGACCGGTGCTATCTTCTACAACAAGTCCGGCGCGAGCACCCAGACCTTCTACAGCGATAACACCTACACTGGTGGCACGCTGATCAATGGGGGTGCCCTCACCCTTATAGATGAAGGTCGCCTCTCGGGAACCTCGGCCATAACCATCAACTACTCGGCTCTGAACATCTCCAATGCTGGTACCACTGACCTAGCAGACCGGGTTAACAATGCTGCCCCGATCACCCTGCGTGGTGGAACCATCCTCTTCACGAGTCGCGACGCCACCAATTCGAGCGAGACTCTGGGAACTCTCACCTTGGCCGGGGGCCAAAACCGCCTCGTCGCTGGCTTGGCCGCCAATGGTGTCGTGCGCAGCTCGGAACTTTCCTTTGGCAATCTGACTAACACAAACTTCTCGACCTTGGAGACCAACTACACGGGACAGATGGGCAGTGCCGCCCGTCTCACCATCGCCAATGGCAGCTCTCTGCTCGTCAACGGCATCATCCCGTGGGCGACCAATTATACAGACCTAGCAAGTTATGTCGCACCCACGGCCGGCAACGATGCGGGCGGTATTGGTCTGCTCAACAGCGTGGGTTATCAAGGCTACGACGCCTCGGTCATCCCGGTGGGAGTCGGGTCGGCCACGCAGAACCTACGTTTGACCGCGGCAACCTTCACGGTGCCTGACCAATCCGCTGGAACCTACGCCGCCAATGCGATCGCCTTCATTCGCACCGTCAATGGGCAGAATCTTGCCTTCGCCAACAACGCCGATACGCTGAATCTCACGGCCGGCACGCTAGTGCTCGGCGGGGCATTCACCAGCAGCGTCGGTTCCGCTGTCGGAAACGGCTTCCTGACCTCCGGTGGCACGGGTGCCGGGGTCAATCCGCTTTATCTGTTTGTCAACAGTGGTGCTACTGCCATCAACTCCTCCATTGTGAACAACGGCGTCGGTCAAACTCGCCTCGTTTACACCCCGGCCACCACAGCCGTCACCACCCTTTTTGGAGCCAACACTTACACGGGCGGTACCCAGCTTAACGGGGGAGACACCCACACCGGAACTCTCGCCCTGAACGTCAACGGAGCCAACGGCGGCTCTACCGTCGCCATCCCGAATGGCGATCTCCTCATCGAACGCACCACCGTCCGCCTCGACGCGAGCAGCCAGATCCACAACTCCGTGGTCCCGACCCTCATGGGTGGTTCGACACTGAACCTGAACAACTTCAACCAGACCCTCGCCGGACTGACCTTCAACAACAACGGCTCCAGCAACGCCGCCTCCGTCACCACCGGCACCGGCATCCTGACCCTGACGGGCGGAATCACCGCCACCTCCTCTAACGTTGGCAGCGTCTCCACCATCACCACTACCGGAGTCGGTTCCGTGGACCTTGGAGGCGCGACCCGCACCTTCAACATCTCCCCGGTCACGGTTAACGGCAACACCACCGTGGCCAACGTGACCCCAACGCTCAACGTCAACGGCCTCGTCGCCAACGGCGGCATTTCCAAAACCGGCAACGGCCTGCTTCAGATGAGCGGCACCACCAGCACCTTCGCGGGAGGCGTCAACGTCACCGCAGGCGGCCTCGCCATCGGTGGCAGCACCAACGTCACCACCCGCAACGCCACCACCGGCATCGCGGATGCCTTTGTCAGTGGTCCCGTCGGCACGGGTAACCTGACCCTGGGTGTCGCTGGAACCTACCTGACCTCCACAGGCGCCAACACCCTGAACAACGGCCTCACCCTCGCAGGCAACGACATCACCCTCAGGGGCACCAACAGCCTGACCCTGAATGGAGCCGCCACCCTCTTCGGCAACACCATCGTCACCGTGGACACCCCGCAGGCCATCCTCACCCTCAACGGCCTCATTGATGACGCCAGCATGAACTACGGCATCACCAAGGAAGGTCTCGGCACCCTCCTCCTGGGCAGCAGCAACACCTTCACCGGCGGCGTCACTGTGAACGCGGGCACCCTCACCCTGGCCGGTCTCAACGCCGGCTCCACCGCGCCAGTGTTCACTGGCACCACCGCCACGATCGGCAACGGTGGCTTGCTCGCCCTCCAAAACAGCGGCACTGGCAGCAACGGCCTCATTTCCTACGCGAACAACATTGTTACCACCGGTGCCGTGTCCAACCTACTCGTGGGCAACAACGGCGGGGTAAACACCGGTAATGCCATCGAAATCGCCGATCTAACTATCAACGGTGGCCAGATCCTCAACGTAAGCAGCCAAAACGGTTACAATCTGCGCTTGCTTAACATCACATCGGCCGGTTCCGGAGTGCCCCAGATCAATGTGGCCGCCGGAGCCTCCGTCACCATCCTCGGTTTCACGGCAGGTTACAAGCCTCTCAACGTCGGCCAGGGCACGCTCATCTTCCCCGACATCGTTACCATCGGCGAAACCACTGCGTTGACCCCGAACCCCATCAACCTCGCTGGCACCTATCCGCTTAGCGTTAGCAATGCTGTGCTCACCGGAGCAAACATGACTTCCTTCGGCTACAGCGCGGGCGGCCTAACTGGGAATTTTGCCGCCTTGTCCGGCGCCCCCAGTGCTGTGCTCACCACTCAGGCAGCGGGCATTGGCTTCACTGGCAGTAATTTCTCCGTCGCAAACCTTGGCGACGGCTCCTTTGGCAATCGCCCAAACACCATCAGTGGAACTGGAGCGAGCTCCTTGGCTACTTTCTCAGGCTTCCTGGAAGTCACGACTGCCGGAAACTACACCTTCCGCTCCGGCACAGATGACGGCATGACGCTCTTCATCAACGGCAACGCGGTAGCCACTGATGCCTTTGGCCACGCGTTTACAGACTCGGCGGCGGTCACCGTCCCACTCACCGCTGGTTACAATTCGATCGTTTACAAGTTCGCCAATAGCGCCGGTGGTGGTGGCTACCGCGTTCTTTACTCAGGCCCGGATACTGGCAACGCCTTCCAGACCGTGGGCGGCAGCAAGACCTTTGCGACTACAGCCCTCCCCACGGCTGGTAACAGCTTCAATGGTGCGGCCATCATCAATAACGATTACGCCCTATCCGCGTCCACCACGGCTACGATCGACACGGCAGGCAGCCAGTTCGGTGCGGTCATTGATCCTTCGAAATCCTTCGCCTTGGGTGCCAATTCGGTCCTTAATGTCATCAACGGCACCTTTGGTAGCTTCGGCACCGGCTGGTTTGGCTCCGCCGCACCCACGACCATCGGCAATGGTGCCATCCTCGCTACCACCAATACCGCCTCCGCAGGCGCTGGCACCCTGCAGTTGCTCGGAGACATTACCCAGTCAGGCACTGGCACCAGCGGCGCGCTTATCAAAACTGGCCAGGGTACTCTCGTCCTCGGCGGGAACAACACCACTTCCTTCACTGGTGACCTTGCTATTCAAGGCGGTTTTGTTCAGTTGAATAGTGCCACTGCACTTCCGGGTAGCACAGGTGTGACCACAGTATCGAATACCACTTTGACCGCTCAAGCTGCGGCCACGACTGCCACTGGCTCTCCTGTGATTACTGGAATCACCTCCACATTGAACATGCAGAAGGGCATGGCCATCACTGGAACCGGTATCCCAGCTGGTTCTTACATTGTGAGTGTTGATAGTGTCTCCCAAATCACGATTTCTCAGGCCGCGACAGCCCCTGGAATTATTACCAATTTGGTCGGCACCGCCAGCGCAACCCTCGACCTCAACGGCCAGACCGGTGTCGCGGGTAACGTCACCATCAACGGAACGGGCGCAGCCGCCCTCGCAGCCACAAGCAACGCAGCCCTCTGGAACAGCAGCGGCAACGCGGCCAGCCTCACTGGCGCGCTCACGCTAGGCAGCAATGCCTCCGTCGGTGGCTTTGGCAATCTCACCTTGGGCGTTATCAACTCGAGCGCAGTCCAAACCCTAACCAAGGTCGGTAGTAACACTCTCTTCCTCAATACGGCAAACACCACCCTGCTCGGCCCAATCGCCATTACCAACGGCATTGTACAGATCGGCAATACCAACGCTTTCGGTGCTGCGACCTCCCTAGTCGCTGATGGGACCACACTCAGCGCAGGATCGGTGCTTGACCTGAACGGCCAGACCACCTCGGAATTCCTCCAGATCAACGGCATCGGTCGTGCCAACTTTACAGCGGCCCGAAATACGCTAGGCTCCCTGGTCAACACCGCCTCTGCCGCGGCCACGGTGAACAGTGCCCTAGTCCTCGGTGCGGCTTCCAGCATGGGTTCTGACTGGATCAACTCCACCAGCGGAGGCTCAGCAGGCGGCAACATCACGCTCAACGGCGTGGTTAGTGGTGCCTTCGCCCTGACGAAGGTCGGCAGCAACACCCTGACTCTCGCTGCATCGAATCAACAAAGCAGCCTCAGCATCACTCAGGGCAGTGTCCTCGTGAACGGTGCTGCCGGCACGGTGGGTCTCGGCGGGGTCACCATCGGCACTGGCGTGGTCAGCGGCATCACACCGGCGAACACTCTCACTCTCGATTACGCAGCCGGTTCTGCCACCAGCCGTATTGCCGATGCGCAGACCATCACCCTGAATGGCGGCACCCTGGTCCTCAGTGGCCATGCGTCCGGTGCAGTCACAGAAACACTGACCACTGGCACCCTCGCCTTTGGTAATCAGCACAGCCTTGTGACTTTGGACAACATCGGTGCCAACGTGCAATTGCTGAGCACCGGCGCCGGCACCATCACCCGCGCCCTCAATGCCACCGCCTTCATCCGCGGTGATGCCATCGGTGCCGCCGCACCGGGCTCAAATAGTGCAGGCACCAACATCATCTTCGGCACCGCACCCGGAACTACGGGCAGCACAGATATCTTCGGCGCGACGACCGCCACTGGCATCATCCCGTGGATTGTGATTGAGGCCGGTGCTGGAGCAACAGGCGGTGCCAATGCCACCTTCGCCAACTATACAGCTGCCAACGGACTCGCACCGATGGCTGCTGGCAACTTCCGCACGACGCTGCCGACCGGCGTGGTCGCGAACAGCGCTACGGATGAGAACGTCCGCCTCGCTGCGGCTGCCACCTTGGTCAACGCAACGCCGAACAGCTTCCAGACGACTGGCGTGAACTCGCTGACCTTCAATGCGGCATCGACTGGCATCACGCTGAATGCGAACGTCAACCTCTCGCTCGACTCCGGCGGTATCCTCGCCACTGCCTCGAACACCATCGGTGGCTCGGGTATGCTGAACGTCGCGGGCAATCGTGAAGCCATCATTCACACCTACGGCGCTGGCACCACCGTGACCATCGATACGCCACTGGGCGGCGCGGTCGCTCCGACCACGGGCGGCTTGACCAAGTCTGGCGATGGCACACTCATCCTCGGTGCAGCGAACGGCAACAGCTACACGGGCGCTACTACACTGAACCTCGGCACTGTCCAATTGGGTGCTTCGGCTCCTCAAAACGCGCTCTTCTACCAATTCAGCACCGGCCCGGCGATCAATGCCACAGCCTCCGCTCAAGTGGGCAACGCGCTCGTGAGCAACTCCGGCAGCACACTCGACCTCAATGGGAAATCCCAAGTCACAGGCGACCTCCTCAGTCGCGGCACCCTACCGGGCAGTGGCGGCATCATCACGAACACCAGCGGCACCCTCGCGACCTACGCCACCACAGTCGGCACGGCGCGCGACTTCGCGGGTTCGATCAACGGCAACCTGAACTTCGTCAAGACCGGCACCGCACAGCTCACACTGCGTTCCGACAACGCCTTCACCGGCAACGCTACCCTCATGGGTAGCGTCACCGCCCTCGTCGATCAAGGCACCTTCTCCGGTATGGGCGCAGGCGACACCATCAGCATCCGCAACTCCCTCTTGCGCTGGGACGACTCAGGCATCCAAGAGTTGAACAACCGCATCGCCAGCACTGTGGCCATCAATCTTGACGGCGGTGCCTTCGAATACACCAGCCGCGGTGCCATGACCGACAGCATCACCCTGGGCAACCTCAGCCTCACAGGCGGCTCCAGCACCCTCCGCGTGAACCCAGGCAATGGCGGCTTCGGCGTCGCCACCCTGAACCTCGGCGGTACCTTTAGCCGTAGCACGGGCGCTACACTGAACTTCACCAGCGCTTCCGCCACAGTGGGGATCCTTGGTGCCGGTGCCAACGTCACCGCTTCTGCGGCTGGCCTGAACACCAACACCAACGGTATCCTCGGCGGCTGGGCCACGGTCAGCAGCTTTGATGGCACCACGGCTGCAGCAAACCTTGAGTTTGCACGCTATGACCCTATCACTGGCATCCGTCAGCTCAACAATGTCGAACAGACTGCCACCTTTGCGCTTACAAGTGCCACTCAGAATCTCCGCATCGGTGCCAACGCGACTATCAACAACGGTGGCCAGACGATCAACTCCCTGACCATCCATGGCGCGACCACCGTTTCTTTCACCGGAACCACGCTGGATACCTTGACCTTGGCTAGCGGCGGCTTGCTCGCCGGCTCAGACGCGCAGAATCGTGTCATCGGTGCCATCACCAACGCTAACACTCGCGGTCGCATCACCTCCAGCGGTTCCGAATTGTTCATCCACAACGGTGCCAACACGCTGACCATCCACTCGGACATCACCGGAACGACCAACCCAGTCTTCACTTCCGGCGGCGTCAATGGCGGCTCGGTCATCACACTGAACAACGCCAACAGCTACGTCGGCACCGCCTACGTGAACGGCGTGATCCTCGCTCTCGGCACCATCGGTGCCACCACCACAACCAATGCCATCACCGGTGACCTCATCATTACTGGCGGCAACGTGAACGGCACTGGCTCTGGTGCCATCGCCAACTCCCGCGTTGCTCTCAATGCGGACAATCAGATCAACAACGCATCCAACGTCACCGTCCGCGGCGGCTCCCAACTCGACCTCAATGGTTTCAACGACACCATCGCTAGCCTGACCTTCAACAGCCAAGGCGGTTACGCCGACGGTGGCCCGCTCGTGCAGACCGGAGCCGGACGCTTGACCCTCACCGGCAACATCATCTCCACCAACCTCGACGACGTGCGTGCCGTGCCGACCATTACCGGCAACCTGGGCCTTGCAGCCGCCACCACCATCACCGTGGATCAAGTCACTGGCACCCGAGTTCTCGGCACTCGCGGTGATTTCAACGAGCAGATCGGCCTGACCCTCAACGCCAGCGTCTCCGGCGGCGCAGCGATCACTAAGCTCGGCAATGGTGCCCTACAGCTCGGCGGCACCAGCACCAGTGTTACCACTGTCAATGTCAACGCAGGCTCGTTGGTTCTCGGAGCTGGCACTAACTACGCCAACGCTAACATCATTCTCGCCGCTGGCACTATTCTTGACACCCGCGCCTCCACCAACCTCCAGGTCGGCTCCGTCACCAGTACTTTCCCGACGGCTGTCATCAAGAATTTCAGCCCAACAGCCGCAGGAACGCTTGTCACTGGTTCCGACAATGTCGCGAGCACCAGCTACGCAGGTATCCTTGCCTCCGACTACACCACTGGCGCACTCAATGTGACCAAGATCGGCACGGGCGACTGGAACCTCAGCCTCGACAACAGCGCTAATATTCTAGGAACCCTGCAAGTCAGCAACGGCTCCGTCACCCTCAATGGTGCGACTGCCCGCGTTGGTTTCGTGACTACCATCCTTGCTGAAGGAGGAACGTTGACTCTGGACAATAGTACCAACGTCCTCAGCAACCGTCTTGGTGGTAACACCAGCATCCAATCTGCCACGGCGGATCGCGCGATCAGCATGCGAGGTGGTTTGCTCAACTACACCGGCGGTGCAAGCAATGTCGCCGAGAACATCAACAACCTCACATTGCTGGAAGGTGCCAGCCGGTGGAATCTCACGGCCAGTGGCACCAACAGTACGGTCTTCAATATCACCAACAGCACGGCAGGTGCCGCAAACGGTGTGCTCGCTTCAAGCACGACGAACCGTGGTTCGCTGACCCTGAATGCAGGCAGTAGCATTCTCGGCGGTACCCCCGGTGCTGGCCGTGTGAACGTCATCGCCACGACCGCCGCAAACGCTAACCTCGTCAGTGGCATCCGCCCCGACATGATCGGTATCGACAGTAGTGGCACAGGCTTCGTCACCCATGACGCCAATGGCTTCCGTCTTCTCACTTCGGCGGACACTGGTGCAGGTTTCCTATACTTCAACCCTGCCACGACGCCTGCTCTTCCCGCCTCCTACCTCGGAACAACGACCCCGCTGACGATCACCGCCACGGCAGGCAACGTGGGCAACGCGGCAGCAGGGTCCAATGTGGATCTCACCACTGCTATCGGTCTCCACGCCAGCACGACGGTCAACAGCCTCAATCTCTCCTCCAGCGGTGGTCTCACCTCTATCGGCGGCGGTGTCGCCCTCGCTACCAGCCCGACGACTCTCTTCAATGCGGCTGGAGCGCTCAATACCCTCACGCTGACGAGCGGTGCCATTCTGGCGGAAACCGGCAATACAGGAATCACCGGTGGTGCCGTCACGGCTGGCGGTGCCCTGCTCCAGTATCACACCACAGGCAACCTCACGACCACGGCCTACACACTGGGCACGGGCGGAATTGTCAAAGACGGCGCTGGCACTCTGACCCTTAGCAAAAAAAGCTATAACACGGCCCAACTCTTCGTGAACGAAGGCACTGTGACGCTCAACGCTGGCGATAACACCCTGCTCGTGGTACCCACGGCGACTACCGCGACGGTGGCCGACCTCGTGGTCAACGGCGGCACTCTCGACCTGAACGGCAACAGCCAGGCCGTCGCCCGTCTGACTAACACCACGGCCAGTAACTTCGCCGCCGGTGCGGGCACCGTTACTAACAGCAGCAGCACTGCGGCGACTCTGTTCATTAACACCCCGGCGAGCAACTTTTCCGGCATGCTCACCGGTAACCTAAATATCGACAAGGTCGGTGCCAATGCGCAGACCCTCTTCAGCTCCAGCAGTTACACTGGCGCGACGACCATCCGCGGCGGTTTGCTCGTCCTGCAAGACAGCGGTGCCATCACTGGCAACGGCGCGATCAACGCCAACTACGGAACCCTCTCCTTGGTCAACAGTGGCCTCTCGCACATCGCAGCCCGCACTGGCACCTCCGCCATTAACCTCAATGGTGGTACGCTTTCCATCACCCCTCGCACTGAGGGTGAAACTAGCGCCACCATCGGGGCATTGACCGCAGCCAGCGGTGCCAGCACCTTCGCCTTCGCCGCCCAAGCAGGTAATGGAGGTAGCGTCAACGTGACTGGCACGACGCTTGCTCAGTCCGGCACCGGAACACTGAACATCACCAGTGCCACCGGCCAGATTGGTCGCGGTATTGCCGCATCGGCAGGCCAGAGCCCGCAGCTGACCTTCTCGAGTGCTCCGACGTTGACGAACAGCATCATCGGCGGCTGGGCTACGTTCAACAATACAGAGTTCCTAACTTATCTCTCTGCTGCCTCCACCACGGGAGCTATTGGCGTCGGCGCGCTCGGCGACATCAACAGCGGCTTCGCCGACTATAGTGCCACGACTCTGCCTGCCGCTACCCAACCAACGCAGAACATCCGCATCGTTGCGGCGGGAATTGTTCCGACAGTCTCCAACTACACGCTCAACAGCTTGAACGTGGTTGGTGCCTTTACGGTCAGCACCACGTTATCCTCCGACCAATTGTTCATCGGCAGCGGAGGCTTGATCAAGAGCGGTGCAACGGCAAACATCGGTCAGAACGTGGACTTCGGTCGTCTCGCCGCAGGCGCTTCGGGTGCTGCCGCAGGCACTTACAATCTCTTTGTGACTACCAACACCAGCCCAGGTGTGACGATCAACTCTCGCCTCGTCAACAATGGAGCGACCGCTCTAACCCGCCCTGTGATTTCTGGCTCGGGCACTACAATCCTGGCAAATGGAACCAGCACCCAGCAATTACCAGGTGTCCTCACCGCATCATCGGGTGTGGTCACGATGGTTAACACGACTGGACTGTTTGTAGGACAGAGTGTGACGGGCCCCGGCATCCCAGCGAATACCACGATCTCATCCGTGGACAGCGCCACCCAGGTCACCTTGTCCAATACGGCTGTCACCGCCACTGGCACAAACTTCCTTGCATTTGGTGGCTCTGGGTCGGTCAACACAACAGGCGTCACCACTCTCGCTACCAATGCAGTGCTTCAAGGTGTGACGGCTGCGCAGGCAGCGACAATGTATGTCGGCCAGCCCGTTTTCAGCACAGTCGCAGGCATTCCAGCCGGAACGACCATTTCGAGCATCTCGGGCACAACGGTTACTCTTAGCAACGCATCCACAGTCGCCTTGACCTCGGGGCAGGTGGTTGTTGGCACGCCTGGTAACACCTACACCGGCGGCACGACAGTAAACAACGGTGCAACCCTCACGTTCACCCCCGCTGCGACGGGTCAGGTGGTGGTCCCCGCCGCTGCCACACCGGCAAACGGCCTCGTGATCAACGGCGGCACTGTCAACTTCGGCGGCACGAACAACTTTGGTCTAATCGCTGCGGCCAACCAAGTCTCCATCAACGGTGGTGGTACGCTGACCTTGCCGAACTACACCAATACCTTCACGACACCTTCCGCAGTCAATCAGATTAATTACACCAACACCCTGGCCGCGTTAAACTTCAATAACAATGGCGGCACAGCAACACCGACAGTTGCTCTTGGTGGTCCAACCACCGCATTTACGACTTCTAGGTTAATCCTGAGTGATGCCAATGCCATCACCGCCGTGAATGATAACTACGCCAGCACACCGACGATCAGCGGCACGTTTACCAACGGCACTCAGTTCTCATCACTCGAGTTCAGTAATGCCAGCCCTGTCATCAACGTGAGTGGCCTCTCTCCGTTGGGTCTTTCAATTACCGCTGCCATCACCCAGAACGCAGGCAACACCAACGCCATCAGCAAGACCGGCGCTGGTTCGCTCATCCTGACCAACGCTAACAGCAACTGGACCACTGGCTTGGCCCTCAACGGCGGCACATTGATTCTTGATGCCGCCTCCACGGGCACGCCTCCAGCCATCACGGCAGGTCCGCTTGGCACCGGAACTCTCACCATTGCGGGTGGCACCACCGTTCAGGCCGGCACTGCCGCGCGCATAATCGGCAATGCAGTGACCTTGAACGGCGACTTCACGTTCGGTGGCACAGCGGCCATTCACAACCTGACCTTCACTGGAGTCACCAGCCTAGGCACTGCGCCTCGTGCGATCTCCGTATCCAGCCCACAAGTCACGGCTACCCTAAATGGCCAATTAACTAGTGGCGCAGGGTCTGGCCTGACAAAGTCAGGCGACGGTATCCTTGTCCTTTCCAGCACAGCTAACGACTACACAGGTGCCACCACCGTCAACGGCGGTATGCTCCAGCTAGGTGCTGCCGGCGTCATTCCTAATGCCTCAGCTTTGGTCGTTAACTCCGGCGGTACTTTCAACCTCAATGCCTTCGCTGAAACCGTTGCCTCCCTTTCCAGCGGCAGCGCCACCACTGGCGGTTTGATCACCAACTCTGGTGCTGCTGCCACCCTCACGGTAAGCAACACCACTGGCAGCACCACCTTCGGCGGCGTCATCAGCAACGGCACTAACGCCCTGAACCTCGCCAAGCTCGGTGCCTCCACCCAGGTCCTCACCAATCAGAACACCTACACGGGCAGCACCACCGTCACCGGCGGCATCTTGGAAATTGGCACGGGCGGCAGCCTGCGCGGCACCAGCGCCCTGAACCTGAATACCGGTGGTAACTTCCGCATCTCCAACGCCACTAACAATGTGGTGAGCTTCACCAACCCGTCCACGTTCACACCGGTGAACTTCCAGACCACGGGTGCCACCCTCAGCCTCGCTAACACGCTGACGGGGAACAATCAGCGCTTTGGTGCCCTCACTTTCTCAGCTTCTTCCCCAGGAACGCTCGACTTCGGCACCGGCACTACCAACAGCCTTACCTTCACCAGCCTCACCGGTTCCGCCAATGGCGTATCGGTGGCCAACTGGACCGGCAGCGTTTACCCGCTCAGTGCCACGGCGGACAGTGGTGACCTGACCCAGGACCGTCTCCTCTTCACCACCAATCCTGGTTTTGCGGCAAATACGGTTCTGCAACAGTTCCTCTTCACCAATGACGCCGGCAACCTCATCGGTAAAGGCCTCCAGGTCACCGCTCCACTCTCTACCTTTGCCATCGTGCCAACTGCTGATGCCACCGCCTACTGGAGTGGCAATCGTGGATCGAATAGCTGGACGGATGTTCTTGGCCTGAACACCAACTGGTGGACCAGCGCTGCCGGAACCACCGTTGCGACGGTTCCAGGACCCGGCACGAATATCTTCATGACCGCCGATTCGCCGACGAACTTCTTCGCGACTACTAATTTAAACCAGAACTTTTCTATCAACAGTCTGACCTTCACTGGCACTGGCACGGCCAATACTGCTGGCTCCATCATTGCCTCAGGCACAGGCACCAATAGTCTGACACTTAATGGTGCCAGCGGTATCACTGTCCAGTCTGGGTCTGGAGCGAACAGTGTCACCACTAACGTGGTCCTCGGTGCGAACCAGTCGTGGACGAACAATAGCGGAAGTCTGCTGATAGTCAGTGGCAGCACGGTCACAGGCGCGGCCCGCAACCTCACGGTAGCTGGCACCGGCAATACGGCCATCTCAGCCGCTATCCAAACCACTACAGGAACACTGACAAAGACCGGTGGTGGCACGCTGACCCTCACAGGGTCCAACACCTACACAGGTGTTAGCAGCATCAACGGTGGTATTGTGAATGTTGGTTCGGCGGAATCTCCCGGCACCTCAGGTCCATTAGGTAACTCGGCTGCAAGCAATCCTGGTTCTATCACATTCGGAGGTGGCACACTCCAATACTCGGCCGCTAATCAAAACGATTACTCCGGTCGTTTCAGCACCGCAGTCAACCAAGCTGTCAGTATTGATACGAATAGCCAAAATGTCACTTTCGCGACGGCTCTGACCAGCAGTGGTGGTTCCTTGAACAAGCAGGGTGCTGGCGCTCTAACGGTCACGGCAGCAAACACCTACACGGCTGGAACGACGGTCAATGGCGGCACACTTCTGGTGAATAACACCACGGGTTCAGGAACCGGCACAGGCGCTGTTATCGTTTCTAATTCAGGAACGATCCTGGGTGGTAGTGGCACAATCGCAGGCAACCTAACAGTCAATGCGGGCGCCCTCATCGCTCCTGGCAGTTCTGCTGCTACGGCAGGTACCTTGACCATCGGTGGCTCAACGGTGGTGATCGCCGGAAATGGTGTGCCAGAAACTCGCCTCAATTTTGATTACACCAATGCAACGGGCAATGTTCCAGGCCTCACACCTGCAACTTGGTCCAGCTATAACGGTGATTTCCTCACTGGTACCAATGGCATGAGCAATGATTTGCTGAACTTCACGGCTACCACCAGCCTCAGTTGGAATACCGGTGCTAAGATTAGCTTCAATCAGATCGGCTCAGCCTATTCATGGAACCAAGGTGACGTCTTCAACCTGCTTGACTGGAGTAACCTCAGTGGTGGTGCCATTGGTGGCACCTTCGATAGCGCAGTGGACTTTAATCTTCCGACCCTTACCGGTGGCCTCGCCTGGGATACCAGCCGATTTGTGACCACGGGAGCTATCGCTGTCGTTCCTGAACCAGGTCGTGCTCTGCTGCTGCTCTTCGGCTTCATGGCCCTGTTCTACCGACGCCGTCGTCAGGACTAAGAGGGAGAATTTGAATGAGATACTTCAGAACCACGTCTCTCGGGACGTGGTTCCGTTTGTTTTGGCGGTTTTTTATTCCCTTGCCCCTTTGCCAATCATTGATCTGCCTGAATGAGTGTGTTTTTGCAGGGGTATGGGTGCAGGGGAATGGTGCTGTCAATTTCTGAACCCTATAGGAATCCATTTTTCACCCCCACTCTCTTGCCTATTTCTGGTTCATGACTTACAAAAGTCCAGATTGGTACCATGACTTGTGATTTCCAGTAGATACCAGCATCCTGAAGCACCTCTGAAAAGTCAGGCCAAGCAGGAAACGGGAGGAGCCAGCTCGACAAGAGAATAGGGACGGGAGATTGAAAAGCCATTCAGCTCCACGCTTACGCATAAGCCCAGTTTATGGACTTTCTTGCAAGGTGAAGATGCGTGATATTTAAGTATATTGAACTGATGAGTGTAATTGATTATTTGATGATCTTAAATATCAAGGTGCCGCCAAAGCTTTGGGAATCAGGCTGCAGTGCTACCAGATGTGACATGAAATTTGCCGGAGAAGAATAAGAATTGTCTTGGCAACTGTCATTCCTATGTGATTACATGAGCTTGTAATTCAATCATTTCCAACCTTCCAGTCCTAGCAGTTTGTTAGTCTCATCAGCCAGCCAAATAACCAACGCCAAAGTTTATTTTTCGCGCCTTTCGTTAGGCATTGAAAAATAAGGCTTTATTAGCATGTCTAACCAATCATCCATTCAACTCAGCAAGCATCGTGCCAGTCTTCGAGACGACACGAGTCCTCGTTTTATTGATTTTCGGATTAATGCGTTTTTTACGCCGCTGAGCCCAATGGCCTGCATCGCCTGATCGTTTTCCGCCCCTTTCCGCACCCCGACCGCTTTTTTAACTCGTCCCACCAGCCCCTATGAAGACCCCAACCACCCAACCGCTCTCTCTCCCAGTGCGCCTGACTCGCAGTCTCCGCACACCTTTCTGGAAGAAAACGGTCTCTTCAATCCTTCTTGCCCAGTTTGCTCTCTGGAGTGTGCAGGTGAAAGGTGAGACTTGGACACAGACCGGCGCGGGACCTTTCACGTGGACGACTGCTGCGAACTGGACGCCTGCCTCGGTGCCGAATGGCATTGATGCTATTGCCCTGCTGCAGTCCGACGTCACAGCAAATCAGACCGTCAATTTGGCTTCAGGGGCGGCGGGTAATATTACCCTTGGAACGTTGAGTTTTGGAGATCTGCTGGGAACTCAGACGATGACCATCGCACCAGGGGTGGCGGGTAGTGGTCTGATCTTTGATGTCTCTTCAGGCGCAGCCAGCCTCAATCACTTCAATGGCAATACGGACGTCATTCAGACTGGAATTACGCTCAATGACAATCTCAATGCGAACATCTACGCAGGTACGGTTTCCTTGAACGGTGCTGCTAACGCTCCGGTTGCTCTCAGTGGATCAGGTAACTTGATCAAAAACGGCGCAGGACGCCTTCAAATTAACCCAAACAGCGCATCCTACACGGGGAATTGGGTCTTGAACCTGGGTACGATCGATCTGGGTGCGGGCGCTAACAACACCACTCCCACCACTCTCGGAACGGGAACGGGTGGTATTACCCTTAATGGTAGCGGTTCGGCTGGCCTCACGATTCTCAGCCTTCAAGCCAATGGAACTGGGGCAAACGGCACGGCGACATGGGGCGGAAACAACGATGTCATCGTCAATGGTTCTGCGACGATTGATGTCCGTCGTAACTTTGTGAGTGGTGCCAATGACGGTGTCACTCATATCCTGGATAATCTCACAATGAATGGCGGTGTTTTGGTGGTCCAGCAGGCAAACAATCATCGCCTTCGTTTTGATGGCACCACAACCCTTGTGGGTGATACCAGTGTCTTTTCTGTGGCGGCTAACGGTGCTGCCGGTTTTGCCAATCTCACCCTTCAGGGTGTCATTACAGACGGTGCCAATAGCCGCGCTCTTATTAAAGAAGGTGCTGGACGCATGATTGTTTCCAATGTCGCAAATACCTACAATGGTGTGACGGCGGTCAAGGATGGTATTCTTCAAGTTGGTGCGGGTGCCAATCTCGGCTCTGGTGCTACGATTGTAAATGGTGGTGCGATCGGTCTTACCAGCGCCGCTCAGGCAACGACGACGACCAATTCCACTTTCGCGGGTGGTTTGAATCTTGTATCCCAAATGGGTACCTCGCGTGCAAGTCTCGGGGCCGTTGTTAACACAGGATTTACCATCAACGGTGCCAACCCGCTCGCCGTCAATGTGCCGACTTATGGGATGGCTCTTGAGGTGGACACCATCGCTAATGCGATCGACCTCAGTCAGGTGGGTGGCACAGGAAACACCCGCGTGTATCTTAGCAATACCCTTGGCTTTGACTCGACCTACACGGGCGTTGTTACCGCTAACTCTGCTGGTGCGATACGCCTGGCTTCCGCAACGAATAACTTGATCCTCAGCACTGCGAACCAGCTCGGTGGGGCTGGTGCAACAAGTGCTCTGACATTCGGGGTTGATTGGGCAACGCCTACTCTTTTCGCAGGTGGCGCAGCCATCACTCACGGCACGGGCGGCACGGTCTCGGTCCGCGCTAACAATGCGAACACCTTGGGTGCCGTTACGGTCAATCGCGGTGTCACTGCCAATATCAATGGAGCGGTGACGACCCCCCTCGGTACAGGCATCGTGACAGCCCTTGGTGGAGCGCTCTCCACCGATAACGCGACAGCCGCCCAGTTTGGCAATACCGATTTCCGCCTCTTCGGTGGTAGTACGCTCACCCTTGATAACCGTGGCGTCGTGGGTGCCAGCACCGATCGTCGTCTGATCAATACGACTTCCCTTGCGCTCATCTCCTCGACTCTCAGTTATGCTTCCGATGGTGGTGCTGCTGGCATCTCGGCGCAGACCATCGGGAGTCTGACCTACCGTGGTGGTAGCTTCATCAACATCGGTCGCGACGGAGCGACAGCGGGTTCCCGTGCAGATTTGACCGTCACTGCTGGCTTGTCTCGTTCCAACGGCGGCACGCTCGTCCTTGGTCAGTTGGATGCACAGGCGGCGACCCTGGGCACTGCCAGCGCTACGTCGCGAATCTTGCTCACATCGGCTCCTGCCGTCAACAATGGCATGATCGGAGCCAACATTGCTCTCCTTGGTGGTGCAAATATGCAGGATACGAGTCTTCCGCTGTTCACGACCTACAACGCAACCAATGGGGTTGAGGCCGCTGCCTTCGGAGTCACTGCGACCAACGTCACGGGTATCAACACATCCACCGCCTCGACGATTCTCGACATCAACGGCATCACTGGCACTAATACCCTGACGGCAAACGTCAATGCCCAGGCAGTCCGCCTTCGCACCACTGCGAACACTCAGATCCTCGCCAACGGCGGCTTTACCGTCAATATCGGAACCACCGCAACCGCTGGACAAGGGGCGGGCCTTTATCTCGTCCATACAGCCAATGACACAGTTGCTCACACGGCCAATTTCGCCTTTGGCACCCAAGAAGGTCTGATCTACACCGCCACGACGGGTGGAACCAATGGTATCGTCAATCTTACGGGCACAATCACTGGCAGCAACGGCATCACGCGCTTTGGGCCCGGCATTTTGTCTTTAGCACCTGCTGCGGCCACGGGTAACACCTTCACTGGCGCACTGACCATCAACTCAGGTGAAACTCGTATATCACAGGGTGGTGCGGGTGCAGCGGTAGCGGCTGGCGGAACCATCAATCCAGCAGCTGCCAACAGCATCGACCTCTGGGGTGGCTCGGTTTACCTTGCGACGGCCAACGCGCGTTACAACAACAACATCACTTTCAACAATGACGCTCGTCTTGGTAACATGAACATTGGGGCAACAGGTTTCAACAACTTGACTGTGAATGCTCGCACCGGTAGCACGGCCCCCATCGTGCTCGATATCCGCAATCAGGCGGGTAACAACGTCACTACCAGCTATGGCGCCGTGACTCTTAATGCTCCGACGCAGGCCTACATGACTCATATTTTCCAGACCAACGGTGCCATCAGTGGAACGGGAACGCTGGAAAAGTATGGCAATGAGCGCTGGTATCTGGGCGGAGATTCCTCAGGTTACTCGGCTGCTGTCACGGTTAATTCGGGTGTTTTGGCCAGCATCAATGCCACTAGCACTGCTAAGCCCTTCGGCACGGGAGCCGTCACCATCAATCCAGGTGCTGCTATCCGCCTTGCGGCCTCCACCAACATCAATGCCAGTCAGGTCACTCTGAATTCCGATCTCGGTGCCATCTCGGGTATCGCCCTCACTTATGTCGGTGATCCTGCTGCGCTTCCGGCTATCACATCCAACACCTCTGCACCTAACTGGCGTGCTTATGTGGGCATTTCCGCCCCTGGATTCAGTCAGAACATCGATCAGTCCACTCTTTGGGGTGGCAATGTTTACCTAGGTGCCACCGTCGGCGACACCGGAACTTACACGGGTACCCTGACTCCTGCGACGGGCAACAAATTCCTTCTAGGTACGGGCCAAGGTACGATTCGTCTTGCGGCGCCCCTCACGGGCGGCAGTAATTCAGTCATCGTTGGCACCAGCATGACTGGTGATGTCGGGCGTGCTGACCAGACCGTCAACAACAGTGGTGGTACGGTTCAGTATGATGTGCCAATGACCTACGGGGGGGATACGATCGTCCACACCAACGCCAACCTCCGCTTCAGTGCCAATAATGCGGCCACAGGCATTGGTGCCATTACCCTGAATGGTGGCAACCTTCGTGTTGAGGCGAACATCGGTGAGGTCAGGATGAATGCCCCTCTCTCGCTTCCCAACACCATCAACCTCACTGGCGACTCCGGGGTATCCTTTAGCAATAACGCCTCCACGATCCGTCTTGCGGGTGCTGTGAACCTTGCCAATGGCTCATCTGGCGTGGCGCGTCAGTTGTTTGTCACCTCGGATAACATCGGTGCTGAGGTGTTTAACGCGGGCATTCTTTACTTCGACGGTGGAATCTCCAACGGTACTGGCGGTGCTTCTGGCAACCACTTTATCAAGGCTGGTCCAGGCTTGGGAATGCTCACGGGCACCCAGTCCTACACCGGCACTACCACTGTGACGGGTGGTTTCCTCGGCATCAATGGAGATGCTGACTTGGCTAGTTCCAGTCAAATCATCCTCGCGGGTGGCGGTCTTGCTGTATTGGAAAACTCGTTTACCACCAGCCGCAATATTTCGCTCACGAGCAATAGTGCGCTAGATGTGATGGGTGGGCTTACTCTCACCCAGGCAGCGACTTCGACTTTCGACGGTGGCGGAGGTATCATTAAGCGCGGACTCGGCACCTTGGTCCTCAATGGCACCAATGCCCAGACCAATCTCATTGTGGCGGATGGTATCCTCAGGGTCAGTGCGCTCGCTAACATTGGTGACCCAGCTTCAACGGCAGCTATTCAGATCGGTGGTGACTTCAATGTGGGCGGTGCCAATAACTCCACGCGATACACTGGTGGCACCTTCCGCGTGGATGGAACATTCACCACCAACCGCGGCCTTACCTTTAATAACAACGGCAACACCACCTTCTCCGGTGGCATTGACGTGACGGCGGGAAATACCCTGACGCTTGGCGGTGTGATCTCCCAGGGAACTGAGTTCGACACCGGCATGAAAACCGGTGCTGGTACGTTGATCACCACGGCCAATAATACCGCTCGTCAGCTTGCCTTCATCGGGGGCACCTACCAGTTTGGCACCAGCACTCCTTGGACCAACAGCACGGCCACAGCAGCTGACAACACCAACATTGACTTCCTCGGTGGCACCGTGCGTGCCGTGAATACGGGTGCAAACATCACCCTGGCCAATGCAGCCAGCACCACGAACTACAACTACGGTGGCGGTGGTCACCTGCGTCTGGAGAGCGGCGGAGCCTTCTCGGCTGAGTTTGCAGGTGACAATCTTGTGCGTAACAACCAGGGCACAATGATTATCGAGACGGCGGGTGGCACCACCCTTGGAGCCACAGGTGCCAATACGGCCCGCGTCATCACCACCAACGTGATCAACAGTGGTCTCGCTGCTGCCTCGGCCGTTAACAACGGCATCTTCGCACCGCATTTAATCACAGCTAACTCCGCTGGAGTGGCCAACTTCACGACCAACAGTGTCAACGGTGTCGCTCCCTACGCTGGAGCGGTGAACACCACGCTCTCCGGCCTTGCCCCAACGGCCATCGGCGATATCAACTCGGTCCAGACCCTCACCGGTTCCAATAGCATCTATGCCTTCCGCACCACGGCAAACGTCAGCGGCGGCTCCCTTAGCATCAAGGCCATCGATAACGTCAACGAAGGCGGCATTCTCATCAACGGCAGCAATACGATCAGCAGCAACCTGATTTATGACATTACCTCCGCCACCGCCGCAGGTACAGGCACCCTTGGTGAAGCCTTGATCTACGTGAAAACGGGCGAAAACGCCGCAGTCACCGGCAATGTCACCGCCAATGCAATGACCAAATTTGGCGCAGGCACCCTGACCCTTGCCAGCGGAACCTCCATTCTCAGCGATCTGAGCATCCAGGAAGGCATCTTAAAACTCGGCACAGGTGGTCTAGCCAGCCGGTTAAATACCGACCTCAATGTCAATGCTGGGGCAACTCTCGATTTGAATGGCAACAGCTTCGGTTTTGAGACCATTGGCAGCAACAATCGTCAGGTCGGTGGCGTCATCAACGTGGGCGGCACCATCACCAACTCCGGTTCACAGGCCATTTTGAGCATGGACGGCCCTGCGACCTCCACCTTTACAGGGGTTCTTAATGGATCGCTTACCCTTCAGAAAAACGGAACCGGCGTCCTCAACATTGACGGCTACCGCGCCAGCACGCCTGATGCCGGCATGAACACCTTTACGGGCCCGACCAACCTGTATGGTCTCAACACGACCGGCGGCATCAATCTTGATAACGCCATCTTTGGTCTTGGTGGTGCCAATGGCAGCACAGCTGGTGATGTGAATCTCTACAGCGGTACGCTTGGCCTCCTCTTCAGCAACGGCAATACCGGCTCCTCCAACAATACACTCGGCCAGCAGTTCAACAATCAGGTCGTCAAATTCGGCGCTGAGGCAGGTCTCGGCTACACGGTGAATGTCAAAGGCCCGGCCCAGATCAACGTCAACCAGGGCACGGTTACGAGCAACACACAGTTCGGTCAGGCTAACATCATGCAGGTGGGTGCTCTGAACATGAGCAACAACACCCTCAACCTGAGTGGTGGTAATCTCTACCGCGTCCGCGTTGCAGGAACGACTACCATCCAGGGTGCTCAGGCCAGCTTCCAGACCAACAGTGACGGTCCAAGTGGGGCTCTCGAACTCGCGGGACAAATCACGGGTTCAGGCGCTCTGAACAAGCTGGGTGACGGTGCCATGCGCGGCATTGTCATTTCCAATACGACCAACAACTACTCCGGCGGTACCAACATCATCGGTGGTGACGTGCAGGTCACCTCCCTGACCAATGCGCTCGGCAGTGGCCCGGTTCGTGTCTTCCCAGATGGCACGCTCCGCATCGCCGGAAATGGCAGTGTCACAGGTGCCAACCTCACTGTCATGAGCCGCGTGAACGCCTTGGGTGCGGTTTCCCTGGATGACAACTTCAACCCCACCGTCCTCACCAGCAGCAATTTCAGCAGCGCGTATGGTACGACCCTCCAGTTGTCTCAGGCCATCTTTACCCAGGCCTTGAATCTGTCCACCATCGCCGACGGTAAAACCTTCTTGGGCTCAGGCCTCAGCGCCGAAGTCAAGTATATGGCACCCACATTGGGTGCCGGCGTGGCCGATGCTTGGAATCCGGGTGTGGGCGTCTATCGCCTCGTCGGTGGGGTGAATAACTTTGGCTTTGACGGTGCGAACAACGTGCTCACAGGGTCCAACTACCTTCAGATCGGGCCTCAGCGTAACAATGTGCTCGGTGCCGTCACCAACTCCGGTAACACGGTCTTCATCCGTAACTCCAACGATTTCACAGCAGGCACTCAGGTGACCGCTGGTACCGGCCTTACCGTTGAAACGGGTGGATCACCTGTGGGCGAGCGTGCATTGGGCACCGGCGCAGTTGAAGTCTATGGTACCCTCATCTATCAGGGTTCTCTCGGTTCCAACTGGAAGGCGGATACATCCGCCGCAACCAATACGATCAACCTCCGCCCAGGTGGTCTGGTTCGTCTGATTGATTCCAACATTGCCGGCAATGGCGGGAACCTCGTCGCAGGAAATCAAGGCCGCTGGGGGGATGCCGTGGGCATCGACCTCAATGGTGGCCAGTTCCGTTATGATGGAGGTGTCAATATCAACGCGGTTGAAACCATCGGCGACGTCACGGCACGCAAAGGCGGCATCCTGACCGTTGCTCGTAACACCGGTGCATCCAGTGCCCAGCTCAATGTGGGTAACATCGACCGTATCGACCGCGGCACAGTCACCATCAACTACAACACGGGCTTCCTCGGAACCAACCTGACCACCCCGCTCAGCTTCGAACGCCTGACCGCCACGCAGATCGACGGCACCGCCGTCGCCAGTGCCTTGGGCGGCACGACCAACAACGGCGCGACCGTGGTCAACGGCGGCATGATCGCACCCTGGATCGTGGACCAAGTGGCCAATACCTTCGTTGGTTACAACCCAACCGGGACAGGTACAGGCTTCCAGCCGATTGTCAGCTCACTGACTCCAGGAGCGGGCGAAATCTCCTACAACCAGATTCTTTCCGGTGCGACCATTGGTGCACTGGGTGCCAATGACATCGTGGACGTGACCACGGCCGCCAAGACCCTGGCTGCCAACACCTCGATGTATGCTCTGCGTTTCAACCAGAACATCAGCCCGACCGCTTCCTTCAATACGCTAACCATTGGCAGTGGTGGTATCATCAACACCGGCACTCCGACGATCAACCCGACGGGCTCCATCACACCAGGTGTCGTCAGCCCGATGACGATCAATTTCGGAACCGCTGGCGCTGGTGAAGCCATTTTCTACAATGCTGGTAACATGATCATCCAGGCGCAAATGGTCGCCGCACAGGGGCTAACCAAATTTGGGGGCAGCAACTTAACGGTTAACTCAATCAACCCCGGCATTGACTCTGCAGTTACCATCAACGCGGGCATTGTTGTCGCCCGTGTGCCCTTTAGCGGCACCGGCACACCGCTCGGCGCTGGCAACGGCGTCTTCGGCGGCCAGGACATCATCCTCAACGGCGGCACCCTTCAGCTTGATCCCTTCCTCGCTAACGCCTCAGGCACAGCATCGGTCATCGCGTCCGATATCCGCGCCTCTGCCATTTTCGACAGCAACATCTTCGTGCGCGGCAATGCTGGCCTAAACAACAACGGCCAGGCTACCTTGGTACGCATTTCAAACCTCACTTTTGAAAATGGCGGCGGCGCAGTGGCCATGGACGGCAATGGCACTATCGCCCTGGCCCTCCAAAGCGGTGTCTGGGTCGGTGGCACCACCACCCTCATTCCGCAGGCTTCGTTTAACATGACGGTCAACAGCGGCACGCAGTCCACGTTTGCTGGCCAGATCACTCAGAGCGGTACATCCGACCTTGAGAAATTTGGTAATGGCACGATGACCTTGCTCAACGGCACCAACAATTACTCGGGTGGCACGACCATCTGGGGAAGCACAAATAATGCCGCTACCAGCACCGTAGCCTCTGGGTTCCGTGGCACAGGCACGCCATTTGGTTCGGGAGCCATCACTGTCAATCCTGGTGGTATGATCCGCATCGCAGACACGGCTAACATCGCCAGCAACGCAGTTACTTTGAAGTCTGACGGTATCGGTCTCGCAGGTCTTGGCATCGCCTACAATGGCGCACTGCCTACCATCATCACGACCGGAACACCAACGGCAGGTCAGGTAAAAATCGAATCCACCGGCCCATTCGGCGGCGTGCTCGGACTCGACTACGGCTACTTTAGCCAGAATATTAATCTCGCTACAATCGGTAATGGCGACTGGTGGTTGGGTAACTCCACTCAAGCTGAAGCTTTCTACTTCAACGACACACTCGGCGCCAACAGCAATGGCAAATACCAAATCGGTGCTGGTGGTGGCCAGAACGGTGTCAACTTCGGCTCCGTGCTCGTCAGTGGCGGCCGCACCGCCTTGTTTGAAAACCTCTTTACCGGCGGCACAGCCAACACCACTCGCGTGGAAGTGGGCGCGCTCACCGCAGACCTGTTTGCTAACGGTCCCTCCTTCGTCAATGGCAACGGCACCAACATGGTGATGGTTACGCGTAACACCGGTCTCGTCGGTGACACGCGTGTGAACACAAACACCACACTGGCCATCGGCAACAACTTCGCCCTCGGCTCCGGTCGCCTCATTCTCAATGGCGGCAACCTGCGTGCTGACTTCGGTCCAAACAACGCCGTTAGCGCCAACGTCACCCTTGATAACAATGTCCTGCTTCAGGGCGACTTCGGCACCAACAACGGTGGCGAACTCGTCTTCAATGGTAATGTGGACATGGACGGCGGCGGCGCTGCCGGTGCCACCCGCACTTGGAACCTTGGCAGCACGGGTGCCATGGCAGTCGGCCTCACTGCTGGCTCCTCTACCAATGGCGTCATCAGCGGACTCGACGGCTCGAACCTCATCAAAATCGGTGCACAACAGGTTTCCTTCCGTGGCGTGAACACTTACGAAGGATTTACCCAAATCGGCCAAAGCTCCATCGTCGCGGTCGGTGATGTCCTTCCAGGTGTTGCGGGTCCTCTCGGCAACAGCACCTCTGCCATCATTCTTGCTGCTTCGGCCACAAACGTGGGCGGCGGTTTGAGCGTTGGTGGTAAATACACCATTGGCCGTGACATCCTTGTGTCTCAGGTCAACGGCACGGGCGTCAGCTTGCTCGAAAGTCGCACCAATGAAATCGCCAAAATCACAGGAGGCATTTCCCTTCTCACTGGCACGACTCTACAGGTCGGCTCAGCTGCTGTGGACGTGGTCAACTGGCGCGGTGGTATGATCGACCTCCAGGGTCCGATCAGTGGTGCAGGTATCCTTCAAATTGGAACAGCGGCGGTCGCGCCGGCCATTGGTGGCACAGTTCTGCTTTCAGCCAGTTCGAATGGCTTCGGCACGAATACGTACACTGGTGGTACCCAGCTTCAAAGTGGTCGTCTTCAGATTGCTTCGGATACCTATTTCACGGGTCTGGCCACAGCACCGACCATCCTTAGCGGCCCCCTCGGAACCGGCACCTTTACCTTCCTGGGCGGCGAGTCCAATCGCGGTGGCACCATCGAAGCAGTCGGTGGCCCTCGCACCATCGTTAATGCGCTTGGCGCGGATAGCACGAATGGCAATACTTTCCGCTCGTTCTCGGGCCGTGAAGCGTTGACCTTCACTCGCAACTATGACATTCAGTCCGAAGCCACGGCGGTTCGCAATCGTACCTTCACGACCAACAATTATTACCAGCCCATCACGTTCTCGGGAAGTCTTTCCAATAGCAGCGCACAAGGTGCCAATTTTGTCAAAAATGGTACAGGCATGCTGGTTCTAACAGGCACTAATACGCAGGCAAATCTTGTCGCGACTGATGCAGCCAACTATGGAGTTGGTACCTTCATTGATGCCGGCATCCTTCGCGTGAATTCGGATGCAGCGCTCGGCAGCACGGCAGTTTTGGCTGCGGCCGGACCCCACACCATTGCAGGTCCAGCTGATGTGCGCCTCCGCGGCGGTGTCCTTTCCATCTCCAGCGGCTTCACCACAGCCCGCCAGATGCAATTGACCGTTAACAGTGGAATTGACGTCGCCAACGGTCAGACGCTGACAATCTCGACGGCAACGAGTGGAGCCTTTGGCATCACAAAAACGGGCCCGGGTACCTTGGCTCTCAATAGTAGCGCCAACACTATCACTAATCTCACTCTCGGCGGTGCGCAGCAGATCAATCCGAATGTTGGCCTTTTCAGCGCTACCGGCGGCACCGTTTCTACAACTGCCACGACAGGAACACCGTTTGCCACGACCTCGGTGACGATCAACAGCGGCACCCTCTCCCTGGCGGATGCTGCGGCACAAGTCCTGACGATCCCGACCATCACCTATGGTGCAGCCGGTCAGATCGCCACCAACGGTGCCGACATTCTTACTGCTACCGCTCTCACTCGCGGGAATGCGTTCAATTCGATCAACTACGGCACCCTTGTTCTCCAGCCGTCCTCGCTTGCAGCTCTCGGCACAGCCGCAAACCAGCAGGTGACCACCGGAACAGCACAGACCGTCACGAACGGCACCCTGGCTACACCGTCCGTCTTCGCACGCCTCAGTGGAGCCAATCAGGCCGCAACATTTGTAACCTTTGGCGCTCCCTTCACCGGATTCGGCGCAGTAACCTACACTGGAAACACTCTGAACGGGGGTGCCTTTACAGTGAATGACCTCATTGATGTTACTGCGGCTGGTGACACACTGAATACCGCTGCCACAGGTGTTTACGCCCTCCGCACCGCTGGCAACATTGCCGTCGGCACTCAGGCCACCCTCAATATTGGTAACGGTGGCCTGATCATGAACCCAGGAACAGCTAACGCTCCAGCGACCATCAGCCCGGCGCTCGTTTTTGGCACCGGATCCACCTCAAATCTTCTCACGGAGGCGATCACCTATGTGGCCGACACGACCGGAGCTTCTGTCATCGCCGGCGGCATCACCGCTCGTGATTTCACCAAGACCGGCCCCGGCCTTCTTGAAATCTCCGGCAACGCCAATCTGCTGAATGCCAGCAACGTCGTAGCTACCCCAAGTGCTCGTCTCCCAGTGGTCAGCGTTCAGGACGGCACTCTCCGTTTTGCCACTTCAGGTGCTCAGTTCACCAATCAATTCCGTCCGACTGATCTCAACACCACTCTCGGCAGCTACGTGCTGAACGTCAACGAAGCCGGTATTTTCGATATGAACGGCCTAGCCACAACGCTCGGCGGTCTCACCGGCAACGGAACCGTCACCAGCAATGTGTCGGGCGCAGTCAATCTCCGTATCGCCAATGGCTTCGGTGTTGATCCGACCTTCTCAGGTGCCATCACCAATGGATCAGGCACTGTTGCGGTCACCAAGACTGGAAATGGTATTCTCACACTCGGCGGCCACGGCTCTTACACCGGCGGCACCACCGTCGAATCTGGACGTGTGACCAACGCCGTCGGTAGCACGGCCGCTAACGGACGCCTCGAAGCTCAGAAGCTGACATCTCTTGGCACAGGTCCGATCACCCTTCAGGGCGGTACTCTGACGTTAAATGCCACCACCTATTTGAATGGTGCTCAGACGGCGTCTGAAGTTACCGATGGTTTTGAATACAACCTCTGGGGCGGTGGAAATGGATATGACCTCACGGTCTCTGCCACAGCCTTCGCGCAGGGTGTCGCCCTTCCAGCCAACGTGACCTCCACTCTTAATGCAGCCACACAGAACGCAGGAATCGGTACCCTCACAGTCAATGCGCCGATCATCACCTCAACCGCTGGCATCATCCAAGTGAACGGAGCCACGACCTTCAACCAAGACACCGTTATCCGCACCGCAGGTGGTCGTGTTTTCCTTGCTGGCCAAGTCAATGCCGCTGGCCGGACACTCACAAAGACAGGTGCCAATGACCTCGTCCTCACCCACACGGAATCAGGTGCTGGTCAAAACAGCGTCGGCGCTTGGAAGATCTATGGGGGAACACTCACTCCACGCGTGGCTGACGGGGCCTCTAACCCGCTTGGCAGCAATCAGACCGTCGAAATCAACACCGGTGCGACCGGGACCGGCCTCTTCCTCACCACCGATGGTGACGGCACGGCCGCGACAGAGCGCGTCATGACTTTCTCAGATACCAGCATTCGTTTTGGTTCTACTCTTGGCATCTCCAGCAATGAATTTGTCTCCAGTGGTCTTGGACGTTTGCAGACAGACCGCGTTCTGGCCAACAACGACGATAAACAAGTCGTTCTAAATAACCTCGAAGTCGGTGGCGTGCTGGGCAGCCCTTATATGCTGACCACGGGTGGCAATGCTGCCAGCCATTGGTTCCAAGGCACCACCACATTTACTCGTGACATGTATCTCCAGAATGACGTACGTCTCACGCTGAATGGACTCATCAGTGGCAACGGCACCTTTGTGAAGCGCGGTGGAACTGACCTCTTCATCAATGCGGACAACACCACCGGCTACAAAGGCGGTACGGTTTTGGGCAACGCCGGCACCACCTACCTCGGCAGCATGGACGGCAATCGCGTCAACCTCAGCAGCACGGCCAAGCTAGGCGGTCAGGTCATCATCAATCCAAATGCCCGTCTCCTCATCAACGGCACAGGCAACGTCCAGACCAACCAGACCTTCGCCGTCGGTGGGAACCTGAATAACTACGGTCTCCTAGGCATTGGGTCTGACACCTCACTTGACTCAATCGGCTACCG